>JAAZCE010000037.1 GCA_012513435.1 Clostridiales bacterium | reverse complement strand
TGGCTAAAGCCGGTATAACTGCGGTTCAGCTGGCTGCGAAGGAAGGTCTTGCCCTCATCAATGGAACTCAGGTAATGACTTCTATTGGCATCAATGTTCTTTACGATGCCATGAACCTTGCTAAGGTGGCGGATATAGCAACTGCAATGACGGCGGAAGCCTTAAATGGGATTACCAAGGCGTATGACCCTAAGGTACACAGCGTTAGAGGACATCAGGGACAGATGGATGCGGCAGAAAACCTCAGGCATTTGCTGAAGGGCAGCGAAAATGCTAAGGCAGTTAACCCTAATAAGGTACAGGACCCCTATTCACTTAGATGTATCCCGCAGATACACGGAGCATCCAGAGATGCTATTAAATACGTGTACGATGCGGTAACAAGAGAGATAAATGCAGTAACGGACAATCCGCTTATATTCCCAGATGAGGACGAGGTAATCTCCGGCGGCAACTTCCATGGACAGCCAATGGCTCTTGCCTTTGACTTTTTGAAAATGGCAATTTCCGAGTTTGCTGACGTTTCCGAGAGAAGAAGCGAAAGGCTTATCAATCCGCAGCTTTCAGAGGGTCTGGCACCTTTCCTCACAAAGCATGGCGGCGTTTGCTCCGGCTTTATGATAGCTCAGTATGCGGCAGCATCAATGGTATCGGAAAACAAGATATACGCTCATCCTGCCTGTGTTGATTCAATTCCTTCATCGGGGAATCAGGAAGACCATGTAAGCATGGGAACGACGGCAGCAAGAACGGCAGCTATGATTCTTGATAATGCGCAGAAGGTTCTGGGGATAGAGCTTTTCTCGGCAGCACAGGGTATATGGCTGAGAGGTGAAAAGGGTCTTTCGCCTGCAACTCAGGCTGCATATGACTTTATAAGAAAGAGTGTGGAACCTGTGGACCAGGACGTTATAATGCACTACGAATTGGAGAAGTTCGACGAGATGATAAAATCCAACGAAATCGTAGAGGCAGTAGAAAGTGCAGCGGGACAATTAAAGTAAACCTTTTATAAATATGATTATAAGGAGGAGGTTAAATGTTAGATAACAAATCCATAGGCAAGGCAATGACCATTAAACTGGACAACACTTTGCCGGAAGGCCCTAAGTTTGAAAATGGTATAAGAAGAGCGCCGGACAGAGGCTTCAGACTCACAAAGGATCAGACCAAGGTGGCGTTGAAGAACGCGCTTCGTTATGTTCCACAGGAGCTTCATGAAACTTTGGCTCCCGAATTCATGAGCGAGCTTAAGACGTATGGGAGGGTGTATGCTTACAGGTACAGACCTGAAGGAAGAATTTACGGCAAGCCTATTGACGAATACAAGGGCAACTGTATAGAGGGAAAGGCTTTCCAGGTAATGATTGACAACAATCTGGATTTTGAGATAGCTCTTTATCCTTATGAGCTGGTAACCTATGGGGAAACAGGACAGCCTTGTCAGAACTGGCTTCAGTACAGACTCATTAAGAAATATCTTGAACAGCTGACAAGAGATCAGACTCTGGTTATCGAATCAGGCCACCCTCTGGGGCTTTTCCCTTCAAAGCCGGAGGCGCCGAGAGTAATCATAACTAACGCTATCATGGTGGGCATGTTCGATAATCTGGAGGACTGGGAGGTAGCCGAAGAAATGGGCGTTGCCAACTACGGACAGATGACAGCCGGCGGATGGATGTACATAGGACCTCAGGGAATCGTTCACGGGACGTTCAATACCATACTCAATGCAGGAAGAAAGTATCTTGGTGTTCCGGAACAGGGAGATTTGGCCGGATATACCTTCGTATCATCGGGCCTTGGTGGAATGAGCGGGGCTCAGCCGAAGGCTGCCAATATTGCCAACGCAGTGGGAATTTTCGCGGAGGTTGACAAATCGAGGATCGAAACAAGGCATAACCAGGGATGGGTGGATGTAATCTGCTCGGATTTAAGCGAAGTATTTAGGCTGGCCAAGGAAAAGCAGGCGGCCAAGGAAAGCATTTCCATTGCCTACTGGGGAAATATAGTAGATCTTCTGGAAGCCGCTGTGGAGAAGGACTTCCACATCGATTTGCTTTCGGATCAGACCTCATGTCACAACGTATACAACGGTGGCTACTGTCCTGTAGGCCTTACTTTCCAGAAGAGGACGGAAATGCTTCATAAGGACAGAGAAATGTTCAGAGAAATGGTTGACCATTCGCTGAGAAGACATTATGAAGCTATTAAGAAGCTGACGGAAGACGGGACTTATTTCTTCGACTACGGCAACTCTTTCATGAAGGCAATGTACGATGCCGGAGTTAAGGAAATTTCCAAGAATGGGCACGATGAAAAGGACGGATTTATTTGGCCTTCATACGTCGAAGACTTGATGGGTCCTATGCTCTTTGACTACGGCTATGGACCCTTCAGATGGGTTTGCCTGTCAGGAAAGCCCGAAGACCTGGATGCTACGGATCAGGCAGCAATGGACTGCATAGACCCTAATAGAAGATTCCAGGACAGAGACAACTGGGTCTGGATAAGGGACGCCAAGAAGAACAAGATGGTCGTGGGAACTCAGGCGAGGATCCTTTATCAGGACGCAGAAGGAAGAACAAGGATTGCGCTGAGGTTCAATGAGCTTGTAAGAGAAGGCAAAATCGGACCTGTAATGCTGGGCAGAGACCACCACGATGTAAGCGGTACGGACTCGCCTTTCAGAGAAACTGCCAACATCAAAGACGGAAGCAACGTAATGGCGGATATGGCAATTCAGTGTTATGCGGGAAACGCAGCAAGAGGAATGTCACTGTGTGCTCTGCATAACGGCGGTGGCGTAGGCATCGGCAAGTCAATTAACGGTGGATTTGGTCTTGTTCTTGACGGAAGTGAAAGAATCGATACCATTATCAAATCAGCCATGATGTGGGATGTAATGGGCGGCGTTGCTAGAAGAAACTGGGCGAGAAACGAAAACGCCCTGGAAACATCCATTGCATACAATAAGAACTATGAAGGAAAGGGTCACATTACTATCCCTTATGTTGCAGATGATGACCTTGTGAGTAAAACCGTCGACAAGTATGTCAAATAATCTCATGATGAAATGATAAGGGAATAAAAGAGGATTTTATGAAAAGAGTACTTATAAAAAATATAGGCTGTCTACAGACCCCTACGGGGAGCTACAGTCATAAGGGAAGTAAGCAGGGGAGAAACGTTAAGCTGGAGGATGCCGCCGTTGCCGTTGAAGACGGTATAATAAAGCAGATTACCGAAGGCGGCAGGCTGCCGGAGGGGGAGTTTGACAAGATTATAGACGCAGAGGGTAAGCTTGTTACACCGGGACTGGTTGACGGTCATACCCATTTGGTTTTCGGCGGCTACAGGCAAAATGAAATACCTATGAAGCTGGCAGGAGCAGGATATCTGGATATCCTCAACGCCGGAGGCGGTATTCTGGATACGGTGAGAAAGACGAGAGACATGAGCTTTGAGGAGCTTTACAGCAAAAGTCAGGGCTTTTTAAACGAAATGCTGGCACTGGGCGTTACCACCTGCGAAGCCAAGAGCGGCTACGGACTTGACCTTGAAAACGAGATAAAGATGTTAAAGGTTATAAAGGCTCTGGATGAAAAGCATCCTATGGATGTAGTTCCTACTTTTATGGGGGCTCATGCCATTCCTCCCGAATACGAAGGGCGCGGCGGAGAGTACATAGACATGCTTTGCAAAGAAGTTATTCCCCAAGTGAGAAGACAGGGCCTTGCTGAATTCTGCGATATCTTTTGCGAGGATTCCGTATTTGACGCACGGCAAAGCAAAAAGTACATGGAAAAGGCACGACAAGAGGGCTTTGACCTTAAGATACACGCAGATGAAATCGAGGACATCGGAGGCTCCAAGTTGGCAGGGGAAATGGAAGCTGTATCGGCAGAGCATCTGATTGCGGCAGGAGAAGAGGGAATGGATTCTATGGCAGAGGGCGGAACCACGGCTATGCTTCTTCCGGCAACGTCCTTTTACCTGGATAAAACATATGCTCCGGCGAGAAGGATGATAGAAAAAGGGATTCCTGTGGCAATAGCCAGCGATTTTAATCCAGGATCATGTCCGTCCCTAAATCTTCAGCTGACCATAAATTTGGGATATCTTAAATACAAGATGACACCAGAGGAAGTGCTCACCGCAGTCACCATAAATCCTGCATGTGCCATTGGCAGAGGAGATATGGTGGGGACTCTGGAGGAGAACAAGCAAGCGGATATGGTTATTTGGAATGCCACGGATATGGAAATGCTCTGTTATAGGTTTGGCTCCAATTTGGCCCATAAGATTATTAAAAAAGGAGAACTTATTAAATGAAATTAATTGATTTGAAGCTCAACGAATATTTGGATATATTGCTTTCGGATGCACCGGCTCCCGGCGGCGGTTCTGTAAGTGCGCTGGCAGGCGCTCAGGGCGCAGCGCTGATGGCAATGGTAGCTGATTTGACTACGGCCAAGGAAAAGTATGCCGAGGACTATGAAACCTGTAAGGAAGCAAGGGAGAAGGCAGGGAAGCTGTATACAGATTTCGCTGCTGCTATCGATGAAGATACAGAGGCCTTCAATCTGGTTGCGGCAGCCTTCAAAATGCCTAAGGAAACCCAAGATGAAAAGACAGCCAGAAGAGAAGCGATAGCTGACGGAACCCTTGAATCCACAAAGGTTCCTTTCGGAGTCATGAAAATGGCAGCATCAGGGCTTAAGGTTGCCGAAATGCTGGTAGGACATTCAAACCCTAACTGCGGAAGCGACCTGGGGGTTGGGGTGCTCAACCTTATGACCTGTATGAAGGGCGCATGGCTTAACGTGAAGATTAACCTGCCAGGAGTCAAGGATGAGAAGCTGGCATCTCAGTACCAGGAAGAAGGCAGGAAGATGATGGCGGAAGGCGAAGAGCTTGCAGGCAGATTATATGCAGAGATAGAAGGAAGTTTATAATTCGGAGGAAATTAAAATGGCGAAAATTATTGAAAGCGTACCAAACATTAGTGAAGGTAGAAATCAGGAAGTTATTGAAGCATGTGTGGATCAGATTAGGAACACCCCTGGGTGCACTCTTCTCAATTACTCATCTGATGCAAGCCACAACAGAACCGTTATAACGTATATGGGAAGCCTTGAGGGATGCGAAGAAGCAAGCGTTAAGCTGGCAAAGAAGGCTGTTGAACTCATCAACCTTACCCAGCACGAGGGTGAGCACCCTAGAATGGGTTGCGTGGATGTAATGCCTTTCATTCCTATCAAGGAAGCGACAATGGATGAATGTGTTGAGCTTTCAAAAAAAGTCGGCAAAAGAATAGCGGAGGAAGCCAGTCTTCCTGTATTCCTTTACGAAAAATCAGCTACAGCGCCTCATAGACAGAATCTTGCTAAGGTGAGAAAAGGGCAGTTTGAGGGAATGGCTGAAAAGGTAAAGGACCCTGATTGGATACCGGATTTCGGTGGACAGAGAATACATCCTACAGGTGGAGCTGTATGCGTAGGCGGAAGACCTCCTCTCGTTGCATACAACATCAATTTGGGCACGAATAATCTTGAGATAGCTACAAAAATCGGTAAAATAATCAGAGAATCAAGCGGCGGACTTAAGTGCGTCAAGGCCATGGGTGTTATGCTGGAAGACAGAAACATTGCTCAGGTTTCCATCAACATGACGGATTTCACAGTGACCCCACTTCACAGAGTAACGGAGCTTGTGAAGGCTGAAGCAGCAAGGTATGGAGTCCCTGTAATAGGTACGGAGCTTATCGGCCTGGCTCCGATGCAAGCACTCTTCGATGCAGCGGAATTTTATCTGCAGATTGAAGATTTTGACCCTGCTGTACAGGTAATTGAGAATCACCTGCTGTAAAAGGAGAAAAAGGTGCGGGAAAAAAACTTGATAGCTGATGCTTCCCTAGCTGAAGAAGTCGCCGATATTCTTCGGGACAGGATAATCAACGGAGAGTACGTTATGGGAGCCAAATTAATAGAGAATAAAGTTGCCAAAGAACTGAGGGTTAGCAGAACGCCGGTGAGGGATGCCTTCAGGCAACTGGCAAAGGAGCAGCTGGTGGAATACGTTCCCAACAAGGGCTGTTTTGCTAAAGGGTTCAGCAGAAAGGATATGTCCGACATATACGCTGTGCGAAAGGCTGTTGAACAACTGGCGGCTACTTGGGCTGTGGAAAACGCCGATGATAATAAAATCAAGGCCTTGGGAGAGCATCTTGAGCTTATGGGGTTTTATACCCAGCAGAATTTGTATGACAAACTCCTTCAGGCCAATGAAGATTTTCATAATATGATTTATCATATGACGGGCAGTAGATTTCTTGTTCAGATATTGAGGTCCTATCAGGACTATGTTCATGTGGCAAGGAAGAATACCTTAAAGAAAGAAGAGGATCTGTCGGAAATATACAAGGAGCATGAGGGCATCTTTAATGCCATTAAGTCCCGTGATATAGACGCTGCCGTTAAGAGAGTGGGTGACCATCTGGACGCATCAAATCGCAGGTCTGAAGAACGTTGGATAGAGAAAACACTTGACAGATAACGACAAAATAGTATAATTAAATAAATGGGAAGGCAAACTTGCTGAAAAGCAGGGACGCAAAGCTAAGTATCTAAGCGTATGCACGTATGATTGACTGGCTGCAACAGTTAATGTTGCAGCTTTTTTTTAAACAGACTGTGTTAATTGGGCAAAGTCATAAAGCGTATATGCAACACATTAGGAGGTAAAGAATGGCGCAAGGGAAGCTGACACCTGAAGAGGTGAAATTCTTAAAAGAAAATCCAAATGTGGTATCGGTTGATGAGATTAGGATAATTTATTCCAATGAGTTTAAGGTTCACTTCATGAAAGAATATCTTTCGGGAAGAAAACCAACGCAGATTTTTAGGGAGGCAGGCCTTGGCCCAGAGAGTATTGGTGCTAAAAGGATAGAACGTTCTGCAGCCAGATGGCGAAAGAGATATGCAGAAGGAACCCTTGAAAAGTATCCGAGCTATGCTGCTAAATCTGATGGACGAAAATAACGGATTCGTAGACAATTTAATATGGGAAGGTATAATTTGGCGACAGTAAAATGTCGCCAAATTTTTTAACTAATTTGCGGCACTGTTTTAATGAGATGAAATTGTATACCATAATACAATATGCCTTTTTAGAACAGCATAGATATTGAAATTCCAATAGGTTATACTTGAAGCAAAAAGAATACAATGATAGTATAAATAAAAGAGATAATTATTTAACAAAGAAAACAGCAAATTAATTACACTTTAAATCAACAAAGCCGCAAGAGGCAGAAAGGTCAGATATCAACAATGGAAACAGAATTACCTAAAACCGGTGGTAAGGCAGTAAAAAACAATCCGGGAACCAAGGAAGTTGTGCTTCAGGGCAATGAAGCTTGCGCCAAGGGTGCTCTTTATGCGGGGTGCAGGTTTTTCGCAGGATATCCTATAACCCCATCGACGGAAATCATAGAGATGATGTCCGGCGAAATGCAGAAATCCGGAGGGGCTTTTATTCAAATGGAGGATGAGATAGGCTCTGCTTGCGCCATTATAGGAGCGCGCTGGGGAGGAAGTAAAGCTATGACGGCAACGTCAGGCCCGGGATACACCTTGATGCAGGAGGCCATAGGCTTCGCAGCAGTAACCGAAACTCCTATTGTAATAGTTAATGTACAAAGAGGCGGTCCGTCAACGGGACAGCCGACCCTTTCTTCACAGCAGGACGTATATCAGGCCAGATACGGAAGTCACGGAGATTATGGTATAATAGTTCTGTCCCCTTCATCGGTTCAGGAAATGTACGATTTCACGGTGAAAGCATTTGAATTGGCGGAACAGTTCAGAACCCCTGTAATACTTCTGTCAGACGAGGTCGTAGGACACATGAGAGAAAAAATTGTCATTAAGGACGGGGCCAAGACCATAAAAAGCGAAAGACAGAAATACGTTGTTTCTCCTCAGGAGGACTTTTTCAAGGGAGCAAACACTTTAGTCGAAGGCCAGCTTCATGACCCTTTAGGGAGACGTATCGGCCACATAGCGACCAAGAGTGGTGAATTCATAAATAATATCAATAAAAAAATACAGAGTAACGTAGATGTTATTGCTGATATAGACACTTACTTTATGGAAGATGCGGATGTTGCCATTATCGCCTACGGTTCTGTTGTAAGGCCCGCTATGAACGCGGTCAAACTTGCAAGAGGCGTGAAGGACGATAGAATAATACCGAAATTCAGGATTTTTAGAGACCTATTCAAAAAAGGCGTTCAGGAGACCATACGCACGGATTACATTCACCTGAAGGTGGGTCTGGTCAAGATAAACACCATATGGCCTTGTCCAGAAGAGCTGCTGATACAGGCAACAGAGGATGTTGATACCGTTATCGTTCCCGAAATGAATGTAGGCAAGTACTGCAATGAAGTGGCTCGTGTTCTTAGAGATAAAATCGTTATCAATATGCCAAAGTGCGGAGGAGATATCCACACTCCAAGTGAAATACTTGATAAAATATTAGAGGAGGTGGGTATAGATGAATAAGCTATACGAAAAATATATTAAGACGGAATCACTTCCTACCCTGTTCTGTCCGGGCTGCGGAAACGGAATCATTCAGATAGCTGCTATGGAAGCCATGGAAGAGCTGGGGATAAAGCATGATATTGCCTGCGTCAGTGGAATAGGCTGTTCTTCATGGATACCTTGTTACTATAAGCTGGACGTAATGCACACCATGCACGGGAGAGCTCTGGCATTTGCAGAGGGGCTGAAGCTGGCAAGGCCTGATAAGAAGATATTGGTATTTACGGGAGACGGGGACTGCCTTGCCATAGGCGGCAATCATCTGCTTCACGCAGCAGCCAGGAATATTGACCTTACCGTTGTATTGGCAAATAACTATATATACGGAATGACAGGCGGGCAAAAATCTCCGGCCACACCTAAAGGATCTGTTACGAAGACATCGCCCTTTGGAAGCATAGACGAACCTATAGACGGGTGTAAACTCGTAATGACTCTCGGAGCAAGTTATGTTGCCAGGTGGACTACAGCTCATCCTGTGCAGCTTGCCAAGTCTATAGCAGAAGGTATTTCCCACAAGGGTTTTTCATTTATAGAGGTTCTTACACAGTGTCCCGTACAGGCAGGAAAAAATGTTTACGGAGAGAAGAATCCGGCAGCCATTATGAATAGGTATAAAGAAGGAACCTATCTCTTTAAGGATGAAAAACCTGCTGAGGAAGGTAAGATTCCTATTGGAGTATTCAGACACGATGAAGCGGCCGAAGAATATATTGAAAAGGTAGAGCGAAAGCTTAAGGAAATCGGAATAGAAAGACCAGATTTTGAACCGGCAGAAAGAGGGTAATAAAATGGCAAACATTACGATAGACAAGGCGTGCTGTAAAGGTTGCAATATATGCTTGTCAGCTTGCCCAAAGAAGGTATTTGTTAAATCAAAAAAACGAAACAACTACGGTACTTCGATGCCAGACGTAAATAAACCAGAAAGCTGCGTGGTTTGCAGAATGTGTGAAAGATTGTGTCCCGACGGTGCAATCGATGTAGAAGGAGAGTAATAAATCATGAGAATAAACATACGATTTGCAGGAGCAGGCGGACAGGGCGTTATATTGGCATCTGTGCTGTTGGCAAAAGGATACGGATTGGGAGAGAACTACAATATTTCTCAGACTCAGAGCTATGGACCGGAAGCAAGAGGCGGTGCATGCAAGGCAGAGGTAGTCATCTCCGATGAACCTATAGATTACATGAAGGTGGAGACAGCAGACGTTTTTATAGCCCTGAATCAGGTGGGTTTTGATAAATACAAGGATACTGTCAAGGAGGACGCCATCGTTCTCGTGAACAGCACTCTTGTCGAAACGGATAATCCCAACGATTACAAAATAGAGGCGACGGAAATAGCTGAAGACATGGGCAAGCCTTTTGTTGTAAACATGGTAACACTGGGAGCTTTAACCAAGCTTCTTCCGAAGATACATTACGACAAGATTGAAGAAGAAATAAAGCACAACTTTGCTGCAAGTATAGCGGGAATGAATCTGGAAGCCTTTAATAAGGGATACACAGAGATGTCGAAGTTTCTTGAAAATGAAAGAAAAATGGCCTAGGAAACCATGACAGAGAAAAATCCTACACCATTCACATTTTTTTAGTGGTTTCTCGGTGTTCCTTATCCATGGTCTTTGCCAGTCTTTCGTATTCATCAGTAGGCATAGGCTTTGCGTATAAATAGCCCTGCACGTAAACGCAGCCGATGGACTTTAAGTAGTCTGCTTGTTCAAGGGTTTCCACACCCTCCGCTATGACCGTCATGCCGAGCTGATCAGTCATACGAACGATAGACTCCAGTATGTTACCGCTTCTATCGGCATCCTCGCTGCTGCCTAAAAACTTCATATCTAGCTTGAGAATCTGAGCAGGTACATCCTTAAGAGTATTGAGGGATGAATATCCGCTGCCGAAGTCGTCTATTTCCACCGTAAAGCCGTAGTCTATCAGCTTCTTGACCACGGTAATAATTCGGTCGGTAGATTCGGAAAAAGCAGACTCGGTTATTTCAAGCTGTAGTAGGTCAACAGGCACCTGATATTGTTTCACAAGGTCCATAAGGGTTTTGATAAAGTCCTCACGTAGTATATCGTATCGTGAAATATTTACGGATACAGGAAGGGGCGCTTGACCCTCGTCCAACCACCTTTTCAATGTAATACAGCTTTCCTTCCAAATGTACTTATCCAGCTCATATATGAATCCATTGCGCTCAAATACCGGAACGAATTCTCCCGGAGGAACCAGAAGTCCCTCCATGGGATGACGCCACCGTGCCAGAGCTTCCGCACCGACAAGTGCGCCGGTAGCATGGTTGTATTGTGGCTGAAACCAGACTTCGAACTGTCCCTCTATGAGGGCGCTTTTCATCTCGCTGGTAATCTTCTGCTCGCGCAGTAAATGTGCTCGCATAGACTCATCGTAAGCAGATATGTTCCTATCAAAACGTCCCTTAGCGGCTTCCTGCGCCAAGAGAGCCCTGTCATACATACCGCTTACGGGAACAGACAGGTCTTCGATTATATATCTTCCAACACTAAAGGCTATAGGCTGAATGCTTCCGTCGAGAAGAGAGATACTGTGATGCAAGCTGGACATTTCCTCTGAGTCCATAAAGCTTTTTGGATAGAGCATGACAAAATCATCTGCCGTTATACGGGCGCATATCCCGCCTATAGGTAAAAATCTTTCGTTTAGCAGGGAAGCTACCAGTTTTAGTATTTTATCGCCGGTTTCATTTCCATAAAGGTCGTTGATTACCTTGAACTTATCAATATCAAAGCAGCTCAAAACATAATACCCCGGTTCATGCTCTGCAATCATTTTTCCGGCGACATCAAAGAAAGTTCTGCGATTATAAAGCCCCGTCAGATCATCTTTTCGCATGGCATTCATGATAGCGGCCGTTTCGCGAATGTAAATCGTATTTTTAATGCGTTGCTTTATGATTGCAGAGTTGTAGGGCTTCTGCATAAAGTCATAAGCGCCCAGCTCAAGGGCCTTGAGTTCCGTCTCGTCATCGGTGCTGCCCGTCGTGACTATAACAGGAATTTGAGATAACGCAGGATTTTGTTGCATTCGCTCAAGCAGCTGAAAACCATCCATCACCGGCATTATAATGTCAAGCAAAACAGCGGCGATGTCCTTATATGACTGATGCAGTATATGGAGTGCCTCTTTCCCGTTATCTGCGTCGAGTATCTCGTATTCGGAACACAATATATTGTTGAGTATTTGCCGATTCAGCTGGAGATCATCGACTATCAATATAATTCTTTTCATATACGCTTATGTCAACCCCGCTAATTTTCTGTTTTATAGAACGTATCTTGAGTAAAGGTACACCTT
>JAAZCE010000067.1 GCA_012513435.1 Clostridiales bacterium | reverse complement strand
CATTATAATTATCTAATTTATTATTTTCTAACACATTCCTATTTCCTTTCTAGTAAAATAATAATATATAAATACCAAAAAGAAAAATTACAAAAATATTATTTTTGCTTGTTTATTTAAATTAAAATTCTATTTTACATTTAATAAAATTTAAATTATTTATTAAATAAGTTAACAATATTATATATTTTTACTTACATTCAATATCATTCCTATACTTATCATACTTACTAATAAACTACTTCCTCCATAAGAAAGAAATGGTAATGTTACTCCTGTTACTGGAATTAATCCTACTACAACAGCTAAATTTAAAGATGCCTGAAACATTATTCCAAATATTAAACCAAATACTAAATACTTAGAAAATAGATCAGTAGTTTTTAATGCAATTTTTAAAGATCTATAGAATATTAATAAAAAAAACGATGTTACTATTAATACTCCTAGGAATCCAAATTCCTCTGATATAATTGAAAATATAAAATCTGTTTGAGGTTCTGGTAAATAAAAATGTTTCTGTATTGAATTACCAAAACCAAAACCAAGTAAACCTCCTGGACCTATAGCATATAATGATTGTATTATTTGAAATCCACTTCCTAAAGGATCACTCCATGGATTTAAAAATGATACTATCCTTGCTAATCTATATGGTGCTACAGCAATTAAAGCAGTAATACCTATTAAACCTACTACACCTACATTCATAAAAAAAGAAAGTCTTACACCTGAAATAAAAAGCATTACTACTAATGTAGAAACCATAATTATACCTGTTCCAAAATCAGGTTCTAACATTATTAGTAAAAAAAATACCCCTATAATGAATAGTATTGGAAATACTCCGCTAACTATTTTTTTTATATCTCTTTGATTGTTACTTAAATATTTGGCTACAAATATAATTAATCCTACTTTGGCAAACTCACTGGGTTGTATTCCTAAAGAACCTACTCCAAACCAACTTCTAGAACCATTTCTTATTACTCCTATTCCTGGAATTAACACTAATGCTAATAAAATAAAACATATTAATAATATAGAATTAGATTTTTCTTTAAAAATTTTAACATCTATTTTGCTAATTATCAACATAATTATAGTACATATGATAAAAAAAATACTTTGAAATTTTAAATATCTAAAAGGGTCATTAAATTTATATTCTGCCCATATGGAACTGCTAGAATATATCATTATAATTCCAAAAATTGACATTAAAATAACACTTATTAACAATACTCTATCTATTTTATTTTTCATAGTACACCCTAATAAATAGATATTAAAAAACAAGGCTTTTTATACCTTGTTATATCCAAATACCAAATGTTATTGCTCCCATTGCTAGTAAAAATCCTACTGTCCAAAATAATTTAACTATATCAGTTTCTTCCCATCCTAGTTTTTCAAAATGATGATGTATAGGGGCCATTAAAAATACTTTTCTTTTGAATTTTATTATTGCTATTATTTGAATAATGCTACTCAACGCTTCTACTACAAATACTCCACCTACAATCGCTAATGTAAGTTCATGTCTAGTTAAGATAGCTATAGTGGCTAAAGCAGCTCCTAAAGCCATTGATCCAGTATCTCCCATAAATACTTTAGCAGGATGACTGTTAAACATTAAAAATCCTAGTATGGCTCCTACCAGTATAAAACAGAATATTGCCACTTCAGCATAACCCTGCATCCAGCCAGTATTCCATGTTATTAGGCCATATGCTATAAATGCTAATGCACATAAACCTCCAGCTAAACCATCTAAACCATCTGTTATATTAACTGCATTGCTTGTACCTACTAATAAGAATAAAATAAACAATCCAAAAGTCCATCCTAAAGGAATACTTATTCCTAGTGTTGTTATTCTTAAAGTTGTAATTCCTCCATTATTCATAAATATGTAGAAAAATACTAATGCTATAAAATTCTGTATAATTAATTTTGTACTTATACTTAATCCTTTATTGTTTTTTTCTTTTATTTTTTTATAATCATCTAAGAAACCTAATAATCCATATGAAATAAATACAAATAGTACTATAATCAAGTTAGAACTAATTTCTATACTCCCCTTTATATATAGCAATATTAAACTAATTATTGTAGGTATAATGAATATTAAACCTCCAATAGTAGGAGTTCCTTCTTTAACTAAGTGCCTTTCTCCTATATATTGTGATACGTGCTGTTTAGCCTTTAATTTTTTTAAAATTGGAATTAAAATTAATCCTGTAATTATTGCTAAAATAAAACCAAGCATTAAAGCCATTGCTGCCTTTGCTAATATTAACATTTAAAAAACACCTCTTTAAATAATTATACTACATCACATTATTTATTTATTACGATATGACTTTTATTGACATGTTTTTTACATCTATCCTAGTAATACTTTTATCTTAGAATATTCTGGCACTAATATGTCCGCACTTGGACTTTGGTATATTATTGAACTACCTTCTCCTGAATATTCTATATTAAATCCCTTTAATTCCTTTTTGGCATCTTCTATAGTCATACCTAAAACATTAGGTACCATTTTATACTTAACATCTAACCAATTATATTCTTTTGATAAACCATTCTTATCCATTTTAAATTCTTTGATATTAATAATGTCTTTGAATATAGATTTTGCTATAGGAGCAGCAACTGTACCACCATATTGTGTAACTCCCTTAGGATTATCAATAGCTACATATAATACTATTTCAGGATCATCTGCTGGCATAAAACCCATAAAAGAAACTATATAATTTCCTACCATATATGCTCCATTACTTACTTTTTGAGCTGTACCCGTTTTACCTCCAACTCTATAATTTTCTATGTATGAATTTCTTCCCGTACCTTTAGCGACTACACTTTCTAGAGCATATCTTACTAAACTAGAAGTATCCTTAGAAATAATATTATCTTTTATCTTTTTCTTTTTATTAACTTTAATAATGCTATTGGTCTCTGGCTCTGAAAAAGTAGTAACTATATATGGTGTATATAAAGTTCCTCCGTTAACTATTGCTGATACTGCTGTTACTTGTTGTATAGGGGTTACACTTATTCCTTGTCCAAATGCAGTAGTAGCAAGTTCAAGTTCTTTAACATTTGACAATTTAAATAAGATACCAGTACTTTCTCCATTTAAATCTATTCCTGTTTTTTCTCCAAATCCAAAATCTTTTATGTATTTGAATAATTTTTCTTTTCCTAATTTTAGTCCTAAGTTTACAAATCAAGGGTTACAAGAATTCTCTACTACTTGCAAGTATGTCTGTTCTCCATGGCCTCCTGGTTTCCAACAATGTATTGTTGCTCCTCCTACTGTTATACTTCCATCATCATAAAACTTATCTTCAAATAAATTCACTTGCTTTTCTTCAATACTGGCCGCTAAAGTAACTATTTTAAAAGTAGAACCCGGTTCATAAGTCATCCATATTGGTAAATTTCTATTTATTACTTCAGTACTGTAATTTTTATAGTTATTAGAATCAAAATCAGGTCTAGAACCCATTCCTAATATTTCGCCACTATCCGGATCCATTGCTATAATTAATGCATCATCTGGTTTATATTTACTCACTATATTATCTAATTCTCTTTCTATAGATAACTGTATATCTAAATCAATTGTTAAAGAAATATTTACACCAGATTGAGGTTGCTCATATACTTCAGTTAATTCCAGTTTATTCCCTTTACCATCACTAAAATACTTTATAGCACCATCTTCTCCTGTTAAATAATTATCATACATTAATTCTACACCACTTAAACCTTGATTATCTATACCTACATATCCTAAAGTATGAGACAATAAATCTTTATATGGATAATATCTTTTTGATTCTTTAACTAAATATACTCCATCTAATTCTAATTTATCTATTTTATTAGCAATTTCATAATTTAATTGTCTTCCTTCCGGGTGAACTCTTTCTATTGAAGTTTTTTTACTTACATGTTTATACATTTCATCATAAGATACTCCTAAAATTTCACTTAACTTTTTAGCTACTTCTTTTTTATTACTAATCTGATTAGGTATTAATACCAAACTGGTAGTAGTTATATTCGTTGCAAGTACTTTACCATTTCTATCAGTGATTATACCTCTATCTGCCTTTATAGGTAAATTTCTACTCCATAAACTACTAGCTAATTTACTTAATTTGTTGTATTGAAACACTTGTATATAAAATACTTTTAAAATTACTGTAATTAATACTAAAACTAATATTGCAAATACATATCTAATTCTAGTATGAATAATATTAAAAAACATATAATCACCCTATTAAATTATAGAAAAATCAATATAAAAAAGAACATATATTTTATGTTCATTTTATATAACTACAAATGTAAGAGTGTTTTATATTTATCTATTTTGCTTAAGTAAATTGTTATAAAATTTACAAATGATTTTTATGGCATTACTACAAAAGCACTTACTATATTCCTTCCATTAATAGGTTTGCCATATATATTAACAGGATTATTTACTAACTTGTTATTAATAGATAATTGAACTGAACTACCTCCATCTAAGT
>JAAZCE010000093.1 GCA_012513435.1 Clostridiales bacterium | reverse complement strand
CCCCAGAATAACACCCACCTCTTTTTCAAAGAACAAATTGATACTGGAACAGGGGTTAAACCCCTCCTCCAGTTCACTTTTATTTGTTTCATTTAATTATTAAAAATAATAAAAAAACGAAACGGTGGAAAATACAGCGAATATGGGAGTTGCACCCATATCCGAGAGCTATACTCCCGATTTTACTATTAAAACTAATTCGCTATGTGGTTGTGATAGAGACAACCACCCCAAACAAAACATCATTTATTCCATAAGCGTGTGTATGCTGTTTGATATATATATTATACACTAAAAACAACAAGAAATCAACCCTTGTTTTTTTGTTCCTAAAATTAAGAATTAGTAGTAATTATTCTTGATATGAAATTTAGCATTAATTCCCCATGTATCTGTTTTTTTATGACACGGCACACAAAGCGTTCTACCATTATCTAAATTAAATCTTTCTTCTGGGTATAAAGCCCACGATTTTATATGGTCTGCATGTATGTCAGACGGTCTAACCCCTTTACTTTTATAACCACAAATAACACAACTAAAATTATCTCTTTCAAAAACTAATCTACGCCAATTTTTATATTTACTACTCTGCCTTAATCTTTTATTTTCTGGGTAATTATCACCTTTCCAGTTTGGGTTATCGCTAGTTCTTGTCCATTTAAAGAAACATTCCTTGCTACAAAATCTCCCCTTACCTTCTTTAAAAACTTTTGGGTAATAATATTTCTTCTTACCACAAATTTCACATATTATTTCTTTTCCAGTTCTTCTTCCTGAATTAGACTTGGCTCTTTTTTTTACATCCTCTAATTTTTGTTTTTTACCAACCATACTTTTGTAATAACAATCTCTACTACAAAATTTAGCAACATTCTTGCTTTTTGGTTTTATTTTTATTTCCTTTTTACAAACTTGACACCTAGAAGAAGAACACTTCATACAATATTTATGATTTGTGTATTCCGGTTTTGTTGCAAACAATACATTACATATTATACAATTTTTTTCCATTTATATTTCATTAAAACCAGTTATTTTTAATGTGGAATTGCCAAGCCTTTTGTGGTGTTTCATATCTTTCATATATGTAATTTATACACCAATCAACCTGTGCATATACATCAAAACCATCTACATCTATTTTGTGTGTTTTAATAAGAGTTCCACAAAGCCCATAGGCACTTGATTTTTTGCTTTCTGGGTAATGATAATCAGTAACAGTCCAGTTAATACTTTCTTTGCTAATAATCCGATCAAACGGATCCCATTGTTTGCTTCCCCAAGTTTCTAGCACTTTTTTAAAAGCATAGACCTTGATTTCTTCTTTCGGCACTATTTTTAGTGGCTCGGCGATCACCTTTGCAGGAAATCCTAGCAGGGAGATAAACGCACATAGAACTGCTATTTTAACTAATAATTTCATATTTTAAGGGGTTTTGCTCCCCTAAAACCATTGTCTGTAAATCGGATATATATATTATACCACCTTTTAATCTTAATTAGAACTAGACAAAAATGAAAAAGTGTGG
>JAAZCE010000036.1 GCA_012513435.1 Clostridiales bacterium | reverse complement strand
GGAGTAGATTAATAGTAACATTAGATGTTTTGAAATACCACACAGTTACGTGTTCCAAGCTGTTGCGTTACTGATTAATAGTAACATTAGATGTTTTGAAATACAGATCTGCTATAAAATTCAGCAGTTTATCAGATTAATAGTAACATTAGATGTTTTGAAATAGGTTTATACGGCGGGCTTACTGCACAGGATATACGATTAATAGTAACATTAGATGTTTTGAAATTATATTAGGAAGCTGTACGAGTAATAAGGTTACTCGATTAATAGTAACATTAGATGTTTTGAAATCGAAATGGCAAACCCGGCATATGGATATTCCATAAGGATTAATAGTAACATTAGATGTTTTGAAATCCAACAGGCATTACTTTTGGGCAAGGTATTTACAAGATTAATAGTAACATTAGATGTTTTGAAATGACTTAATTCCATCTACTATTGTCTGGGGTAACTTGATTAATAGTAACATTAGATGTTTTGAAATCGCTCATGCAGGATAGTCGTCACGCTCCGCATGGAGCGTGTGGATCGAAATAAATTGGTGTGCATCAACATAGGAGCCGATAAGGTGTTTTTGGCGTTTTGCAAATAGCTTGTTGGACAGGCAACAAGAAGAGAAATAGTAATAGAGAGGCTTGGAAAGTTTGTATTGATGTTAAAGGCTTAAATTGTTATACTAGTAAGGCATATGATAGATAAAAGAAAAAAGAAACAAATAAATATATTACCAGATTGTCTAGGGCTTTCGTTGACATTCCTAATTGTCTTGTTTGCGGAGTCTCTATTTTTATTTCTGTTGGCGGTGTTGGATATTTTGCCGGCTAAGTTTGTAGTCGTTATAATTCTAATTCTGGTGGCACTGGATGTTCTGGTTGTTGCCTTGCTCAACAGCGGAAAAAAGGAGACTTATAAAAGGCTGCTGGGACTGATATTATCCGCAGTAGTGCTGATAAGCTTGAATTTCGGAAGCTTTTGTCTTTATAATACATACGATACCTTTTCTAAAATCAGTGAGGAAAAAGTACAGACAGAGAAATTTCATGTTATCGTAATAAAAAATGGAAGCTATGATAAGGTAAATGACATCAGAAACAGGCTGGTGTATGTATCGGAAAACGAAACTAAGACATACAAAGAGGCGAAGGGCAAGCTGGTTACCAAGGTAGATGTTGAATATCAAATTGAGACGGATTATTTAGCCTTGGGTCACAAGCTGGTTGATGAGAACGGCGGCAAACATGATGAAATCATCTTCGTAAGCAACAGCAATTATAGGACGATTAGCGAAGATATAGACAAATTCAAAAAGAAGACTAAAATATTATATACCATTTCTGTGGAGCTGAAATCAAACAATGATGCCAAGCGTATAGATGTGACGGAAGACCCCTTCAATATTTACATTACAGGTATTGATGTATGGGGGGAGATAGACCAGGTTTCGAGAAGCGATGTGAATATGATTATGACGGTAAATCCGAAGACGAAGGAGATCCTGTTGACGTCCATACCACGAGATGCGTACGTTGAGCTTCATACCTTCCAAGCCCATGATAAGCTTACTCATTCGGGTATATACGGGGTGGATGAGACTATAATGACAGTGGAAGACTGGATAGACATAGATATGAATTATTATGTGAGAATCAATTTCTCCATGCTTGTAAATCTTGTGGATGCCATTGGAGGCATAGACGTCAAGTCGGATTTTGATTTTAAATCAGCCGTCTCGGAGTACACTTATATCAAAGGGATGAATCACCTTGACGGAAGAGCTGCCCTTTATTTTGCCAGAGAAAGAAAGGCCTTTGAGGAAGAAGATGCGCAGAGGATAAAGAATCAGCAAATCGTTCTCAAAGCCATGATTAAAAAGGTTACGGGAAGCAAGGCATTGCTGACGCAATACACGCAGATACTGGATGCGGTGGAGACGCAAATGCAGACAAACCTCAGCGACAAAGACATATCGGCGCTGGTAAAGATGCAGCTCAAAGATTTGGGCAAATGGAAAATCAGGACTATATCCATAGTGGGTAACGGAGCCTATAAATCTACATACAGTATGGGCATGAGAGAGCTGTATGTAAGCATTCCTGACGAAGCCTCTGTCGAAGCGGCGCGAAAAACTATAAATAGTGTGATGTACCCGATTGAGGATAATAAAAAATCTAAAGACAAGAAAGAAAATTAGTAGACACAATATTTGACTTTCGGTTCAAATTTCTTGACGTGTGAACATAATGATAATATAATCAAATAGGACAAATTGCCTTTTGATGGCTTCGCTTGCCTGGTTTGGGTCCTGCGCAATAGGACGCCGTGAACCTTGTCAGGTCCGGAAGGAAGCAGCAATAAGCGGAAGCTCTTATGTGCCGCAGATAAGCCTTTTCCTACGCCTGCGGAGCTTTCAAAGGGCAATTTTTTTAAAATGATATGGGAGGAAAAGCATGTATACAGCCCTCTACAGAGCTTACAGACCTGAAGTGTTCGGTGAGATACTGGGCCAGGAGCATATAGTGAAGATACTAAAAAATCAAATAAACACCGACAGCACCAGCCATGCTTATCTTTTCTGCGGAACCAGGGGTACGGGCAAGACCACTACGGCGAGAATCCTTGCAAAAGGGCTCAACTGCGTTTCAGAGGGTAATAGACCTTGCGGGGAGTGCAAAGCTTGCCGGGACATAAAAGAAGGAACATTTCTGGATGTAATAGAAATAGATGCGGCGTCAAATAACGGCGTAGATAATATACGAGAGCTTAGAGAAAGCGTTAAGTATCCGCCTGCTACAGGCAGAAAAAAAGTGTATATAATAGACGAAGTTCATATGCTTTCCTCGGGGGCTTTCAACGCTTTGCTGAAGACCTTGGAGGAGCCTCCTGAATATGTTGCTTTCATATTGGCCACGACGGAGCCTCAGAAGCTGCCGGCGACTATACTTTCAAGGTGTATGCGTCTGGACTTCAAGAGAGTGCCGGAGTCTGTTCTTATAGAAGGAATGCAGGATATTTGCAAAAAGCGTGAGATTTCTGTTTCTCAGGACGCTCTCAGGGTCATTGCGGCCAACGCAGATGGCTCTGTGCGTGACGGGCTGAGTATTCTGGACCAGTGCATTTCCGGAGGCGATAGAGAAGTAGATGCAAAGGACGTTCTGGAGTTTTTAGGGGCGTCGGGAGAAGAGATCTTTACCGAACTTACAGATTTTACGAGAAAGGGCAAGACGGCTGATGCTATTTTGCTTTTGGCGGAGGCGCTTTCCGACGGCAAGGATGTGCGGCAGTTTATCAGAGACTGGCTGAATCACTACAGAAATCTGCTCATGGTCAAATTCGTCAGAAATCCCCAGGACGTTGTAAATCTTTCCGTGGAAAATATAGAGCGAATAAGAAGGCAGGGCGAAGCTCTAGACCTTGGGGATATAAACAGAGGTATATTGGAGCTTTCGGAGACTATGACTGCGGCCAAATGGTCGACTCAGCCGAGAATACTGCTGGAACTTGCCATAGTAAAACTTTCCAATGCAACGGATAGCATTGGTACAGCTAAGGCGTCTAAGCAGGCACCTGAGCCGGAAGAGATCCGAGACCTTTCCGAAAAAAAGGACGAAGGGCGGATGGCTGTCGGAGCTGGCGCCGGATACGACCTGGACACGCTTTGGAGGGCGGTTTTTGAAGATGGAGAAGCAGCCAAAGGTAGCTTTTATATAATAGGAAGCGGGGCAAGGCTCACTGCGCTGGAAGAAAGCACATTTACCATAGAGGCCGGCACGGAACATGTCAAGCAACATGCTGAGAAAAACAGAAGGCTGCTGGAAGAACTTATGAAAAAGCATACAGGTATGTCGAGGGCAATGAGAATACTGTTAAACAACGGAGAAAAAGGGAATGAGAAAAGGGATGTAAAGAAAACTGCAGCGGAAGCCGAGAAGATACTGGGAATCAATATAGAAATACAAGAATAATTTGGAGGAATGAAAATGGGAAAAGGAATGAAGGCCGGTAAAAAGCCTAAGGCGCCGGGAGCTGGAAATATGCAGAAGCAAATGCAGCAGATGCAGGCTATGCAGAGGAAGATGGATGAAGCGCAGGCAGAAATAAACGAAATGGAAATGATGGCAACATCAGGTGGAGGAGCTGTTACCGTAACGGTGAGTGGAGCCAAGGAACTGAAGGACATTCAGATAAAGCCTGAGGTTGTAGACCCGGATGACGTTGAAATGCTGCAGGACCTTATTATAGCGGCGACTAACGAGGCACTGAGGCAGATGGAGGAAGTATCACAAGGCAAGATGAATGAACTTACTGCGGGTCTTGGAATACCGGGATTCTAAAAGCGATGAAATACTATGCTAAACCCTTGAACAAGTTGATAAATGAGCTGTCAAAGCTCCCCGGAATAGGTGGGAAGACGGCCCAGAGATTAGCCTTTCATATCCTTTCAATGGAAGACAGGGAGGCCTTTGAACTAGCGGAAGCCATAAAGAGTGCCAAGGAAGCCATGAAATACTGTACCTTATGCGGCAACCTTACGGATGCGGACCCATGTTCTATCTGCGGAGACGATAGCCGCGACAAGAGCGTTATATGTGTTGTGGAAAGCTCCAAGGACGTTATTGCAATGGAAAAGATACGAGAGTACAGAGGTTATTATCACGTGCTTCACGGTGCTATTTCACCTATGGACGGTATAGGGCCGGAGGATATCAACCTCAAAAGCCTTATAAGCCGGCTGCAGGATGAGCGTATAAAGGAGTTGATTATCGCAACCAACCCCACCATAGAGGGGGAGGCGACGGCTATGTACATAGCCAGGTTGATAAAGCCTTCTGGAATAAAGGTATCCAGAATTGCACACGGCATACCCGTAGGCGGTGATCTTGAATATGCTGATGAGGTAACTCTGCTCAAGGCCATAGAGGGTCGCAGAGAGTTGTAAATTGTCATTGTGCAGCCTGTCATTACGCAGCTTGTCATTATTATTGAATAGAGAGAATATAATTGAGAGATGGATAATTCCATCTCTCAATTAATTTAGGGAGGTTTTGTATGGATTTTGGTATGGAAGCTGGCATATTTGTGGCCTATGCAGTGGGGCTTTTGGCCATTTACTTTCTTGGAAGACTGTTTATCCTTCCCATAAAAACTATTGCTAAGCTTCTGCTCAACGGCATAGTGGGAGGGGTGGTTCTAGTGATTATAAACCTGATTGGAGGAAATTTTGGAATTTTTTTGCCGGTAAACATCATAACGGCTCTTATTACAGGGATTTTAGGAATTCCAGGTACAGTTGGGATGCTAATATTCTTTAATTTGCAGTCTCTATTATGATACACAATAAACTCAATAATGAGAAAATTTGATATATTATTGACAGGGCAAGCGAAATTCCATTATAATGAAATGTCTGAAAATTTAGTCAATCTCTTGATAATTGGTATAACTTAGCGGATAATTATTTTCGGGCTAAACTAATCATATTTTCAATATGTGAGGAGGAGGGAATTTATGTCAGAAGAAAAAAAAGTTGTTGCATCTGAACCTAAAGAATTAAAAAGAGGTATCAGAGGTTGGCAGGTGGCCTTCATAGGTCTCGGCGGAGTAATAGGTTCGTGTTACTTTCTGGGTGTAGGTTGGACTATTCAGGTAATGGGACCATCTGTATTTCTGGCCTTTGCAGTTGTAGGGCTTATCGTATTCGGTCTTATGATTTCTTATGCTGAATTGTTAGTCAACCTACCGCGTAAAGGGACATTCGTTGCATACACCAATGAATTCTTGGGCCCCACGCTGTCGGTCGGTATGGGCTGGTCATTTTGGTTCAACTGGGTATGCTATTGTCCATCGGAAGCTATTGCAGTGTCATATGTGCTGCAGGAGCTGACAGGGATAAACAGTCCTGTAGCTTATGTAGCATTTGCATTGGGGACAATGGCTGCATTGACATGTATCAATCTGTGCGCAGTTGATATTTTCGCGAAGATTGAATCAGGATTGGCAATAACAAAGGTAATTATCATTATTTTATTCATTATTGTTGGCTTCGGAATCTGGATTGGCGTATGGGGAAGCCCGACAGGCGAACTCGTAGGCATTGTAGAAGATGGATTCAAGGGTATGGGCGTTAACTTCGGAAGTGGCAGCCTGTATCATGATTTATTCCCTAATGGATTCGCCGTAGTACTTATCCTCATGGTAGTAGTGCTTGTAACTTTCCAGGGAACAGAAATCGTTGGTCTTGCTGCTTCGGAATCTCAGGATCCTGAACATTCCGTACCGAGAGCATGCAGAAGTGTTACATATCGTATCGTAGGACTGTACCTTGTGCCTATTTTACTGGTACTCCTTCTGTACCCTACAGCATGGTCAACGGACGAACGTCCGATATTCGCAGATGTAATGAACGCATATGGCTTCGGGGGTCTTTCATATGTATTCCTTGCAGTAGTCCTCGTAGCGGCGTTCAGCTGTGCAAACACTGGTTTTTACGGAACTGTTAGATGTATGTACGGACTTTCTGTTGAAGGTCTTGCACCTAAGTTCCTTTCAAAGCTCAGCAAGAACCAGGCTCCTCAGAGAGCAGTACTCTTTACACTGCTGTTCATGTGGATTGTACTTATTATAGGTCTTGTTTCCGAGCTTACGGGAACTCTTTCCAACCTGTACGGAAGCTTGCTTTCAATGTCAGGCTTTACCGGAACTCTGGCATGGGTAGGAATTATTGCTTCCCAGAAGAGATTCAGAGTCAGACTTAAGAGGAATGGTTATGATCCAGACAAGATTTTGAAGGCAAGAGTAAAGCCGGTAATGGCATGGATTCCGTGGTTTGCCATGATAGCACAGCTGTGCTGCCTACTTATGCTGGCATTCGGAGATATCCTAGACCCTGAGGGTAATGCAGGCGGTGGAATAATAATATTCACAGTAGCAACATCAGCTGTTATTATTCCTATGATCGTATACAAGGTAGCATTGTCAAAGGGGAAGGTAAGGGACCTTAAGACTCTCAATCCTGAGGAGAAATCCTTCGATGAACTTTATCCGCCTATCAACAAATAGGCAGAGTGTGAGTAACTAGTTTAATTAAAAAAAAGGACAGTGTTGCTGTCTTTTTTTTTAATTGTCTGAAAATTGGTTAAACTAGTTGAAACTGGTTTTATCCGTGATATAATAACAGTGTAATTATATACTTATATTATAGGAGGAGGAGAAATGAGTCAACAGCAACACAAATCTTCTGTAAGCGTCGGAGACCATGGACTTAAGAAGCATAAAATCGGCGTGTCTACAGTAGTATTCATGATTTTTTGTCTTTGCGCGGCAGGCTGCTATGGTATCGAAGAAATGATGCCCGAATCCGGTCCGGGATTGACCATAATCATGCTCATCGTTTTACCTATCATATGGAGTACCCCTCTCGGTTTGGTCGCATCAGAACTTGGTTCGGCAAGACCGCAGGAAGGTGGATACTACAAATGGGTACAAGAAGCTCTTGGCGAATATTGGGGATTCCAAGCAGGATGGTGGAGAACTATTTCCATCTACATAGACAATACCCTCTATGTTATTTTGGCAGGCGGATATCTTGCAAACTGGTTTGATTTGAGCTGGGGCGTTGAATTCGCATTCAAGGTACTGATGATTCTTGTATTTACTTACATCAATATTAGGGGAGTTAGAGACGTTGGTATCGTAAGTACGATACTGGCAATTCTGGTTATTATTGCATTCGGCATGGTTGCCTTGTGCGGATTCCTTAACTGGGAGCAAAGTCCCGTTATACCTGTTACGGCAGACGGAGAAATCATGGGATTCTCCGGAATCGCATTTGCAGATTGGATATACTATATTGGCATGGGCATCGCTATAGGCATGTGGATGTATGCAGGATATGAATCTATGTCTACAATAGCCGGAGAGGTGGAAGATCCTCAGATAATTCCAAAGGCAACTATGATAACCATACCTATGATCATGGCTGTGTATATTTTCCCTACCATCGCCGGGCTTGCAACATTGACTAATGAAAAGGTTGCCGGTTTACTGAATATTTCCGTTACGGAGGTAGAAGACGCAGGCGGTGCATGGGCCTTCTGGGGGACAGAACCCGGAACGGTGGGCTACGCCGACGTTGTAACTGCCAACTGGGGACCGGCCTTTGGGCTCTTCTTCGTATTAGTTGCAGTTCTGGCACAGTGCTCTATTTACAACACGTATATTGCGTCAGGTTCAAGAGGATTCTTTGCTCTTGCAGATGATCATCTGGCACCTCCTATGCTTGTTAAATGTGACAAGAAGCATGGCGTTCCGTACATATCTGTACTTTCGGTAGGTATCGTTAACCTTATTCTCTGCAACTTCGCATTTACCGCAGTAGTAGTTGTGGATGTATTCCTGCTGGTGTCCGCTTACGTTATGATATTCATTTCGGCAATGATTCTGAGAAGAAAAATTCCGAAGGAAGACCTGAAGTTCAAGGTTCCGGGTGGGTACGGATTACTGTGCTTCGTTTGCATCGTGCCTTGCGTAGTGGCATTTATGGCGTTCTTTATCAACGGTACAGACTACTTCATTGGCGGAGTTCTTGGTATAATTTCCGGGCCAATACTCTACTTCATTTGGAAGAGAATGTACGGTGGTCTTGCCAAGAAGGATCCGGTTGGATATCCTCTTAACCCTAAGACTAAGCTTGGTGTGGGAGACACGAGAAGAATATCATTTAACTTCGCTATTCTTTCTGTATTCTGTTTTCTCGGCCGTCCGTGGCTCAACTGGTTTGAAGGTGATTGGGGTGCTGAATATTACGCAGAAGAAAGTGGTAATCCTGGGTTCCTTGCAAACTTCGACTTGATGCTGAGCATCATTTTGTGGTCAGCAATAATATTCGCAGTGATTGCCATAGTATTGTATGCAGTATCGCTGAAGGTTGAACCTAAGAAGGCTGAAATCCAAAAGACTGTATAGCAGTAGATAAAACAATACAAAGATTAAGAGAGTCGTCATGCTGAAAACTCAGTGAGAAGACTCTCTTTTTTCGTGAGATATGCATATACTACCAAGGGAGGTATGTATATGAGAATAATAGGTATCACAGGGACGTGCGGCAAGAGCACTACTGCTATGATAGCGGGACAGCTCTTCAGGCTGGCCAACAAGAAGGCTGCGGTTGTAGGGACTATGGGGATATATCTTGAGGAAGAATATATTCCTACGGTAAATACGACTCCGGCCCCAAATATTCTACAGAGATATTTGAAGATAGCTCAGGATTCCGATTACGATTTTTTCATTTTGGAAGTCTCATCTCACGGTGTACAGCAGGAGAGGATAAGAGGCATTGAATTTGATCTTGGAGTGTTTACTAACTTCTCAAGGGACCATATAGGCGGGGGAGAGCATGAAACCATAGAGGAATATTTTGGATGTAAGGAGGAGTTTTTCAGACGCTGTAAGAAAGCGTTGATAAATGAAGACGATGAGAGGGCGCAGGACATAATGAAAGCATGTACAGGAGAGATAGTTACTTTCGGGGTAAACAGCTCCGACTACCGGCTAAAGGATATAGGGTGCAGGAATTTTGATGCAGAGGGAAGACTTGAAGGTCATTTTGAAATGGCAATGAGAGGAACCTTTAATGCCTATAACTACATGTGCGCGCTTGCAGTATTGCAGGAAATGGGTGTGGAAATAAACGATAAGATAAGTAAGGCGCTCAAGACCGTCCGTGTAGCAGGCCGCATGGAAACCTTCGTAATGCCTAAGGGATGCCACGTTATTATAGACTATGCTCATAACGAAAAGGAACTGGAGGAAGCTATGGAGGCCGTGAAAAAATGCGGTGGCTATAAGAAGGTCACAGCCGTTTTCGGAGCAGGAGGCAATAGGAGCCGGGACAGGCGAAGCATGTATGGCAAAGTTTTGAGAGGAAAGGTGGATTTCCTGGTGCTCACATCAGATAATCCAAGATATGAGGAAATAGGCAGCATAAATAGGGACATAATAGAGGGATTCCCTCAGGGAGTAGATTATATTGAAGAGGAAAACAGGACCCTAGCCATAGAAAAAGCCATAGAGCTTTCCTCTCCTGATGATGTAGTTTTGCTAATAGGCAAGGGCCACGAGACATACATTGAGACCCAAGGGAAGCGTAGCCACTTTTCGGAGACGGAGACAATTGAAAAACTTGGGGGAAAGAATTTGTCAGAGTATTTTGCGTTTTGATTTTGACTTGATTATACGGTGCCTATGTATGTATAATAAACTATAAGTATTTACTTCATAAGTTATAATTTATTATTAGGAGGATTATATGGGCACTATTCTATTTCTTATCTTTTTCCCGATAGTCGTTGCCTTGATTCTTTTAGTAAATAAAGAGGACAAAGTCAGAGATATAGTGGTAAAGGCTGCTGCCATAGCAATCGCTGCTGCTTCCATCGTTGTGGCTGTCCAGTTCTTCAAATCAGGTGGGCAATATTTCAAAGCCCATGCTGAGATTGTTAATTATATCATGATGGTTGTTGAGGCCCTGCTTGCAATCTATATCATCATAATAGGTGTAAAACACAAGAAGTATCTGGCATCACTCTTTGCGCTCATCCAGACTCCACTGTTGATTTGGTTTGAGCTTACTAAAGGACATGGCATTGAAGTCCAGTACAATATGTACGTTGATAGACTCTCGGTAATCATGATACTGATTATCGGAATTATCGGAAGCTTAATTTGTGTGTATGCCTTAGGATATATGAAGGATTTTCAGCATCACCATGCAGGCCAGAAAGACAGAAGACCTTGGTTCTTCTTCGTAATGTTTATATTCCTGGGTGCAATGGTAGGCTTGGTAACGTCCAATAGTATGATTTGGATGTACTTCTTCTGGGAGATTACCAGTTTGTCATCCTTCTGGCTCATCGGATACACGAAGACAGCAGAAGCTACGAGGAATGCGTTCAGAGCTTTGATAATGAACCTGCTTGGCGGAATTGGTTTCGCAGTTGGTATACTTATCCTGGGCAATGTATTCGGAACAGTTGAACTGCATACTATGATTCTTATCGGTTCCGTATATGGCGAGCTTATCGCTATCCCTGCTGCATTCTTTGCATTTGCAGGTATTACCAAGGCTGCACAGATGCCGTTTAACAGCTGGCTGCTGGGGGCAATGGTCGCACCGACACCGACTTCTGCATTGCTGCATTCGTCAACAATGGTTAAGGCCGGTGTGTTCATGATTATTAAGTTGTCACCTGTACTGGGTATAGGGAACTTCGCAGGTATTATGACAATGATGGTAGGAGGCATAACCTTCTTGATGGCTTCATTTGCTGCTGTATCACAGAGCAATGCCAAGAGAGTTCTTGCATATTCAACCATCGCAAATCTGGGGCTTATCGTAGCCTGCGGCGGTATTGGAACCCCTGAAGCGGTATGGGCAGGAGTAATGCTCATAATATTCCATGCTGTTACCAAGTCACTTCTGTTCCTCTGCGTTGGTACTGCGGAACATAATATCGGAAGCAGAGATATCGAAGACATGGACGGATTGTTCGTTAAGATGCCAAGATTGGCAATGTTCATGATTATCGGTATTGCAGGAATGTTCCTGGCTCCGTTCGGTATGTTGATTTCAAAATGGGCTGCAATGACAGCATTTGTTGATTCCGGTAACGTAATACTGGTTGCTATCATTTGCTTCGGAAGTGCTGTGACCGCTTTCTACTGGATTAAGTGGATGGGAAAATTGTCCGCTATAGTAGCCAATGAAAAGAATATACAGGAAAATGTACATAAGGAAGAGTGGTTCGTTCAGGGTACATTGGTGGTTCTTACTATCATGGTTTGCCTCATATTCCCTCTCATTTCCATGTACATGCTGGTTCCTTATCTAGAGGCAGTCTTCGGCGGATTGTCATCAATGATATTTGCTGCCGACAACATGATAATAATGTGTATCATGGTTGCTGCCCTAGTTGTTTTGGCAGGCCTCTTCTTCGGAAAGACAAGGAAAAAAATAGTTCCTATCTATCTATCCGGCGTAAACGAAGGGGACAACCTTACTTACAAGGGTGCAATGGATAAGGATGTTAAATTTGCCTTAAGAAACTGGCATATGGAAGAGTATTTCGGCGAAAAGAAAATGAATATCATCGGCGTAATTGCTACCACTCTCATGTTGGTAATAGGCATTGGGTTCATGATTGGAACTCTCGTCAGCTTGTTAGGAGGTGTTGCATAATGATTATTAAAGCTATAATATCTATCATTGCATACCTGATTTTAGCCCCTCTCGTAGGAGGTATCCTGGCAGGGTTAGACAGAAAGATTACAGCAAGGATGCAGGGCAGAGTAGGTCCTCCTATAATGCAGCCGTTTTACGATGTATTAAAGCTGTTTGAAAAGGAATCCATTACGGTTACAAGGGTGCAGGACTTCTATGTAATGATTTTCGTAATCTTTGTCATAGCGTCAGGAGTAATATTCTTCGGTGGAGGGGACTTGTTGCTGGTTATATTCGCATTGACAGTAGGAAGTGCGTTCCTTATCATCGCTGCGTACTCTTCCAATTCGCCTTATGCAGAGGTTGGTGCAGAGCGTGAACTGTTACAGATGATGGCGTATGAACCAATGGTTCTGATAACTGCTATCGGATTCTATATGTACACCGGCAGCTTTGCTGTAAGAGATATCATCGTAGGAGGGTCCATGCCGTTCCTGCCTCTGATAGGTATTTTCTTCGGATTCATATTCATTTTGACAATCAAGTTCAGAAAATCGCCGTTTGACCTGAGCATGTCACACCATGCACACCAGGAACTGGTAAAGGGTATTACGACAGAATTTTCCGGAAGAACTCTTGGTTTTATAGAGATATCACACTGGTACGAGAATGTATTTCTTCTTGGTTTTGTGTTCATGTTCTTCGCGAACGCGACACCTTGGGGCTATGTAATCGGCACTGTGGTATGTTTACTGGCGTATTTCTTAGAAGTACTTATCGATAACAGCTTCGCAAGAATGAAGTGGCAGGTTGCATTCAAGTCATCTTGGGTCGTTGCCCTTATTCTGGGCGTAGTTAATATCTTTGTACTTTATGTGATAATTTAAGGAGGTGTGGAAATGTCATATATAGCAAAATCACCATGGATAATCCATTATGATGGATCCAGCTGTAATGGATGCGATATAGAAGTTTTGGCATGTCTTACACCTATGTACGATGTGGAAAGATTCGGCATTATCAACACTGGCAACCCTAAACATGCCGACGTCTTTCTCGTTACGGGTTCCGTCAACGAACAGAACAAAGATGTAGTTAAGCAGATTTATGACCAGATGCCTGAACCTAAGGTAGTAGTGGCTGTTGGCATATGCGCATGTTCAGGCGGCATATTCAAGGACTGCTATAACATCCTGGGTGGAGTAGACAGCATGATTCCTGTTGACGTTTACGTTCCGGGCTGTGCTGCAAGACCTGAAGCCATCATTGATGGCGTTGTAAAGGGTCTTGGAGTTCTCCAGGAAAAGAGAGACAATATGGTCAAAGCCGTTGATGCTGCCGAAGAAAAAGATGAAGAAGGAGGGGAAAAATAATGAGTGGAAGAGTAGAATTCAAACAAATCTTTACACAAGTAGAGCTTTCCCAACTTCTGTCGGAGGTTAAGAATCTAAAAGCAGACGGATATAGATTTGTTCAGGCCTGTGCAACAACTATCGAAGAAGGAAAGTTCGAGATTATCTATTCATTCGATAAGGAGCATGAGCTTGTTAACTTAAGATTAAATATTTCAGAGGGGGAGGAAGTCGAAAGTATTACAGGAGATTGCTGGCCGGCATTTATTTATGAAAATGAAATTCATGATTTATTCGGCATTAAATTCAACCACAGCGCTCTTGATTACGAAGGTCACTTCTTCAAGGTTGTAGAGCCTACTCCATGGAATCCGAAGAAATAGGAAAGGAAGGTAATTGATATGGCTAAGAAAACAATAATTCCTTTCGGACCACAGCATCCTGTACTTCCTGAACCTATTCACCTTGATTTGGTAGTTGAGGATGAGACAGTTGTGGAAGCCATTCCTTCTATCGGATTTATCCATAGAGGTCTGGAAAAACTTGTGGAAACAAAGGATTACAATCAGATGGCATACGTTATTGAACGTATCTGCGGAATTTGCAGTTTCGGCCACGGTTGGGGATATTGCGCAGCAGTAGAAGGCGCAATGGACGTTAAGGTTCCTGAGAGGGCTGAATATCTCAGAACTATATTACATGAATTATCAAGGGTACACAGCCACCTTCTGTGGTTAGGTCTCTTGGCAGACGGTTTTGGATTTGAGAGCTTGTTCATGCATTGCTGGAGAGTCAGAGAAACCATACTTGATATTCTGGAAAAGACAACAGGCGGCAGAGTTATATTCTCCATCTGTAAGCCGGGTGGAATGCGTAAGGACATCGACGATGAAATGCTAAAAGAGATAGTTGAGATTCTCAACGGACTCAAGCCTGAAATTGAAGAGGTTACGAGAGTATTCTTGGACGACACATCTGTAAAGAGCAGAATGTGCGGTGTTGGAGTTCTTACCAAAGAAGAAGCTGAAGATCTTTGCGCGGTAGGACCTGTCGCAAGAGGCTCCGGCGTTTATCAGGACATCAGAATGGTCAACAGCCATGGCGTTTATGACAAGCTTGACTTTGAACCATGCATTGAAACGGATGGAGACTGCTATGCCAGATGTAAGGTTAGAATCAGAGAAATATTCCAGTCTATCGATTTGATAACCAAGGCTATAGGGAAAATTCCTGAGGGCCCTGTAAGCGTAGATGTAAAGGGAAATGTTGAAGGAGAATTCGCTACAAGAATGGAACAGCCTAGAGGAGAAGCCTTCTACTATGCTAAGGGCGCGGGCTCTAAGTTTCTTAAGAGAATGCGTGTAAGGACTCCGACCAACATGAACATACCTGCATTAGTTAAAACTCTGCAAGGCTGTGATTTGGCAGACGTGCCTATTCTCGTTCTGACCATTGATCCTTGTATCAGCTGTACAGAAAGGTAGGTGAGAGTTATGGGAGCTTTTAAATTTGCTAAAACAGTAATGAACAGTCTGTTCAAGAAACCTGCAACTCTTATGTACCCTGTAGTACCTAGACAGTGGCAGGAAAGAACAAGGGGAGCAATCGATATCGATAAAGAAGTTTGCATACTTTGCGGAATTTGTTCCAGAAAGTGCCCTACCAATGCGATAACCGTTGATAGGAAGGAAGGCTACTGGGAAATACAGAGAATGCAGTGTATACAGTGCGGGGAATGTGTTGCTGAGTGTCCTAAGGATTGCCTCGTAATGAATCCTAAGTATACAGAGCCTAATCCTGAAAAGATTATCGATACCGTAGATGTTGAAGTGAAGAAGCCTGCACCGAAGAAGGATGTTAAGGCTGACGATAAAGTTGAGGCTAAGGCTGACGAT
>JAAZCE010000069.1 GCA_012513435.1 Clostridiales bacterium | reverse complement strand
CTTTCTATGGTTACTAATGATATGGGATTAACTGAAGAACAAGCGATAAAATCTAGAGAAAAATTTGGATCTAATGCTATAAGTGAAAAGAAAAAAAATACTATTTTTAAACTTTTTATAGAAAGTTTAGGAGATCCTATTATAAGAATATTGCTTATTGCCGTATGTTTAAAAACTTTATTTATAATTAGTAGTTATGATTGGTATGAAACTATCGGTATAGTTATTGCTATTTTTTTAGCATCATTAGTTTCTACTTTATCTGAGTATGGTAGTGAAGCCTCTTTTAAAAAATTGCAGGAAGAAGCATCACAGATGCAATGTAAAGTATTCAGAAATGGTAATTTAAAGAACATTTTTATAGGTGATATAGTATGTCAGGATGTTATTTTACTACAAGTGGGAGATAAAATTCCAGCAGATGGAATTTTAATTTCTGGTAGTGTTGGAGTTGATGAATCTGCTTTAAGTGGAGAATCAAAAGAAATATCTAAAAATACAAATAATAATAAATTATTTAGAGGTAGTATTGTATGTTCTGGAGAATGTAAGATGTTAGTTACTTCAGTAGGAAACAATACTATTTATGGAAATATTGCTTTAGGATTACAAGAAGAGCAAAGAGAAAGCCCATTAAAATTAAAATTGAGAATGTTAGCAAAAACCATAAGCCATTTAGGATATATAGGTGCTTTTCTAGTATCTTTTTCTTATTTATTTAATGTAATTTTAATACAGAATAATTTTTCTTTAGATAGAATAATTTTAACAGTCAGTAATATGCATTTACTTGTAGGTCATTTATTGTATGCAGTTACTTTAGCAGTTACAGTAATAGTAGTTGCTGTTCCAGAAGGATTACCAATGATGGTTACTTTAGTTTTATCTATGAATATGAAAAAGATGCTTAAAGATAATATTTTAGTTAGAAAATTAGTTGGAATAGAAACTGCAGGTAGTGTAAATATTTTGTTTGTAGATAAAACAGGTACTATTACTAAAGGAAAACCTCAAGTTAAAAGTTTTATTAGTGGTAATGGTATTGAATATGCTAATATTAATCAAATAGCTAAAAAGAGTGGGCTTTTTAATATACTAAAAACATCTTTAATATATAATAATGCTTCATACATGGAAGATGGTAAAGCCATAGGAAGTAATGCTACTGACAGAGTACTATTAGAATATATATCATCATATAAAGATGATAATTTAAAATTACAAAGAGAAAATATACTTATTTTTGATAGTAAGAATAAGATGTCTATTACTAAGGTAACAGGCAAAGAAGAAATATTTTTAATTAAGGGAGCACCAGATAAAATGTTGCCATATTGTAATAGTTATTATGATGAAAAAGGCAATAAAAAAAGTATTACAAACAGGATAGATTTAAATAATAAAATAAAAGTTATGTCTTTTAATGGAGTTAGATTTATTGCAATAGCTACTAAGGATAAATTGGATAAAGATTTAAAACTTGAAGGTTTAACTTTAGTAGGAGTAATAGGAATAAGAGATGAAGTTAGAAAAGAAGTTCCCAAAGCTATAGAAACTGCACAAAAAGCAGGAATACAAATTGTTATGATAACAGGAGATTCAAAAGAAACTGCAACTGCTATTGCAAGAGAAGTTGGAATTTTAAAAGATGGAAGTTTAGCTATTACATCTGAAGAATTAAATAATTTAAGTGATGAAAATTTGAAATCAAAATTACCAGATATAAGATTAATATCAAGAGCTTTACCTCAGGATAAGAGTAGATTAGTTGAAATATCTCAGCAGTTAGGATTAGTAGTGGGAATGACAGGGGACGGAGTAAATGATGCTCCTGCTTTAAAAAAAGCAGATGTAGGCTTTGCTATGGGAAGTGGCACAGAAGTATCTAAAGAAGCGTCAGATATTGTAATATTAGATGATAATTTTCTATCTATATCAAAAGCAGTTTTATTTGGTAGAACAATTTTTAAAAGTATAAGAAAATTTATTGTTTTTCAATTAACTATAAATCTCTGTGCAGTAGGACTATCAATTTTAGGACCTTTTATAGGAGTTGATATGCCAATAACTGTTATTCAAATGTTATGGATAAATATGGTTATGGATACTTTAGCTGCCTTAGCATTTTCAGGCGAACCACCTTTAAAAGAATATATGGAAGAAAAACCTAAAAAAAGAGATGAACCAGTAGTTAACTATTATAT
>JAAZCE010000035.1 GCA_012513435.1 Clostridiales bacterium | reverse complement strand
GACTTACCTACATTTAACTGCTTATTTTATTCCGTAACTGGCTATGATAGGCCATCACAAAAAACTTGTGCGAGTCCAAAGCAAAAGTTGCCATTTGCCTTGATTTTTACCCCGATTCAGACTTTTCGTTTATCTTCATGGCTTCATTTCTGATGAGCTTTTCTATCAGCACAGCAGGAACATCTTTAGTTCCATCGGCAGATTTCACTTCTACCGTGTATGTTGTCTGACCGATCCTCTCAACATATCCATCATTCGTTCCCATGGTCTATCCCTTTCCCCAGTGCTTCGTAAAGGTTCTTTGATTCTTCTTCGTTCAAAGTGATGCCCTGCCCACATTTATCGTGTTCAGGAAACCATGAACGCAGATCCAGTTTAGCGTCATCTCCGTTCCACGAAACGGAATTCACTTCTTTGGTGAAGTCATTAGGTTTTTCGCTTAACACAGCAACTTCCTTTGTTATTTTGCAAGTAACTTTCCCCATTGTTTTTTCCTTCCTACTATCATCTGCCGATACAAATATCGGCTTTAACTCTATCTCTTCATAATCCTTAGCTATCTAATGGTTTTTGAGCTTCAAACGCGTCACTCGTCTGTTCGTCCTTCGGTCTTCTTCCCATCCTATATGGATATATAGGGCAGTCTTTGATCGGACACTCCCTTACTTCCTTCGGTACTCCACCCGAACAGTCAATGCATTTGGCTCTTATAGCTTTCAGCGGTGTCAATTTCTTTTTCATCTTTCACTCCGTCTCCTTTCCTTTTCCTGTTTCGCGATTTTCTCCATAACATCAGGCGGTATCTTCTCCGTCAGTTTGACAAGTTTTTTCAGTTTGACTTCCAGGCTTCTTACTTCGCTTCTCGCCTGGAAGAGTTCGACATTCTGATCGTTAATCTTGTGATCCCGTATTGCAACCTGTCCTTCCTTTGCCAAGATCTTCTGTTCAAGGCCTTCGATATATTTTTCTGTTGAACTGAGTTGAGTTTTCATCTGAGCCATCTCAGGAGCATACTGTCCGAGAAGCACAAGTGCATCATCTCGCTTCTTTGCGTTGCCAACGATACCGATGTCACGAACGGCAGCCACCAAATCGTCATACTTCTTATCCAGTTCAGCCACGTTCTTATACATATATGTCGGTATGTGTTCCCTGTGAGTAATTGTTTTTGAAATACCTCTTGTCAAATCAGGATACTTCTCGCTCATGTGAGCATAGAAATCGTCCTGAAGCTTTCTCATGCCTGCCGGTCCACCCATGATGTCCTTAGATGAAAGTCTTCCATCTTTCGTGATCGGTACAAATACCAGATGCATATGCGGTGTCCTCTCATCAAGATGCACCACAGCCGAAATGATATTCTCTTCCCCATATCGTTCCTTGAAAAAATCATACGCATACTCAAGAAATTTCCTTTGCTCATCATCAGACTTTGCTTTCAGCCAATCGGGTGTTGCAGATACAAAAGCATCTTGCATGACGATACTGTTCTTCCTTTGCTTTGCTCCGACCTCTTCGATTCTCTTCTGAACGAGTGGTCTGTATTTTTCTTCAGGCTTAACGATATGATAATTGAGATGTGTTCTCTCATGATCGATGTCAGGATTGCTTTGATATTTTTCCTTTAATCTCTCATGGTGGTTGCATATAGCTGTGACCGAGCCTATCTTTCTTTTCTCGGTTCTTACTATTGAATAATTTGCCATCTGCTTTTCTCCTTTCCAAATAAAGAAAGAACGCAACAATGCATAGTGATACCGAGCCACTTACGCAAAATGCATTCTTCCGCTTAAAGCAGTATTTTCTTTTTCGGGTAGTAAATACGGTCTTTTACCCTTCCTCTGACGCAAGATCCATATTCCACAAATATCATAGAAGTTGCGGACTTGGATCCCTTTTCAGCAAGGCATAATCTCAGCACGGTTTCACCGAAACCGCTCTGAGATATGCCTGCGTCAGATAAAGGGTAACCCACTACACCTATACATAGGTGCGTGGGCCAGACGTTCCCTCTGGACCCCCTAGGGATGTCACGCATCATGCAAAAGGTACAGATCCTATCGGTGTACCTTTGCAATGTTGCGTTCATCCCCGCTAAGGCATTTTCCAGTACCAGACCGCTCCTTCTTTGAAGGATTTGATACCGAGTTCTGCCTTAGCGTTTTCCGCAGTCCGTTGACTTATGCCTGTGGACTTCAGGTTCTCCATGACCATGCTTTGAGGTCTTGGAGCATTCTTCAGATAATCAGTCAGAAAGCTTTTCGCTTTCTCTTTTTTTGTCTCGCCACGATCATTTGCCGAGAAGATATTTCCCAAGAGTTCATCCGCGGTCATGTCGATCTGTTCCATCCACTCGACAGTATCACCGACCGAAAAAGAAATAGACTTGCCTAATTCCGCAAGGTTGGATTTGTATACTGCCATGACCCTAAGCTGCGGATCATCAGGATGTTTCTGTATCGTAAGACCACTCCTTGCAGCTCCGATCACATCAACAGAACCCGATGTCCTATAGATTGCCTTTGCTCCTGACATCTTGTTCATATGACTTATGATGATGATCGCACATCCTGTTTGCTGTGCCACATTTATGATCTCGTTG
>JAAZCE010000034.1 GCA_012513435.1 Clostridiales bacterium | reverse complement strand
CATTAACTGATGTTATCTGCATCCACCACCTGGTATTTGTCTTCCGGTCTGAGCTTTATCCGCCGTTTGAGGAACTTGTCGATGTCGAACCAGTTCCTGCTGTCGTAATCCGATGTCAGTTTATAATTCGGATGCTGGGTCAGATCATACTTATCCGAAAGGAAGGGCCTGACACCGCGGAGCTGAAGGATGCATTTCGAGCCGTCCATTACAGAGAGCTCATCCTGGCTCATGAGGTCCTTGCCGAGCTTCTGATAATTCATGGAATAGCTCTGCTGCTGGCCGCGGGATTCTCCGGTATTAAAACTGTCTATGGTCTCTTTCCCGAGAGCCTCCGATAAGGATTTGAGCGTCGTCGGCTCTGTCCCGCCGAGGAAAACACGTGAGTCCATGTTCCCTATTATCGTATCGGCATTATCTTTGTAGATAGACTTGAGCTGCGACTGTGCCTGGAGAACGAGACAGGCTGAGATCTCACGGCTCCTTATGGTAGCAACAAGTTTTTCCAGATTAGGTATCTGCCCGATATTGGCCGCCTCGTCTATGAGGCACCTTACATGGACCGGAAGTCTTCCACCATAAACATCGTCAGCCTTTTCGCACAGCAGGTTGAACATCTGCGTGTATATCATTGCAAGAAGGAAGTTAAAAGTCCCGTCCGTATCTGACATGATGAGGAACAAGGCTGTCTTCCTGTCTCCGAGCGTATCTAGCTCAAGGTCGTCATATGCCATTATGTCCCTCACCTCCTTGATATCGAAGGGAGCAAGCCTCGCTCCCGCCGAAACAAGGATAGATTTTGCTGTTTTGCCTGAGACGAAATGTCAAGGACTTTTTAGTACCCCTGCCATTTTATTGCACGAAAAAAGCCACTGTAGATTTATCTCTCTACAATGGCTCTAAAGTCATTTTTATTCACTTTTGATTACTGGCAAACTCGTGCCCAAACTGAAAGTTTCACTTCTCATTATCAAGTTCTAATAACAATTTTACACCTAATACAGTAGCTGGGACTCTATAATTCGGGGCGAGATTTGAAAGCACAACAACAGCTGTACCTGTTTCGGGATTAAAACCAAGATAGCTATTATAATTTCCTGTACCACCATTATGCCATATGATGTTATTCTTACTATCAAGAATCCAAGACATTCCTATCTCATCCATATGAATACCCATGGTTTTATACATTTCGGTTGATGCATTAATGCTTTTCAGGCTATTATGGCAATCTGAAAAATATGAATTATCTTCAAGTTGCATCTGTGCGTATAAAAGCATATCCTCAATATTTGATGTGACAGCTCCCGCTGACAAATATGCATCGCCTTCTTTCCAATCCCAATACTTTCCAAGGTCTCCGCTTTTATCAGAAATCTGTGTTGAGGTTAAACATAATTCATTTTGTGCAAAATCATTTAACAAGCTTGTATATTCCGTTTCATATACTGACTCAAGAACAAGTCCTAATACTGCATAACCATAATTAGAATATACGAAATCATAACTTGCTTTATTCATATTCAAGTTTCCTGCTTTGTCAGAAACCATTTCTTTTGTAACACCATAAAAATCATTTCTACCATTAAAAAAGTTAGAAACCATAGGACTTTCTAAATAATATCCTTTATAGCCTGAAGTATGTGTCAATAGTTCCTCTATTGTTGGATATGTATTTCCTTCCGGTAAAGATAAATAGTTGTCTATTGTACAATCATTATTTGAGGAACTGGGCGGCAAATACGAAAGGCAAGGGGATTATTTGATACCGTGCTTAACTGTACCCGCCGAAGAAGAACAGGCAATAGGCATCTGGGGGCAACGGCATTTAGATTATCTAAAACAGTACCGT
>JAAZCE010000060.1 GCA_012513435.1 Clostridiales bacterium | reverse complement strand
ATTTGGAGATCATTATCCATATGGATTAAGTGATTCGCAGTTATCAAGCGTTATAAATCATGATACATCAATAAATAATGAAAAAGACAGAACTCCATTTGTTATATATAATAGTAAAATAAAAGCAAAAAGTTTTGATAAGTATAATACATATATTAATATACTTCCTACCGTTGCTAATTTGTTTAATTTAGATTATGATCCTAGACTTTATTTAGGTCAAGATTTATTTAGTAGTGATTATAAAAATTATGCTGTTTTTGCTGATGGATCATGGCAAAGTGATAAGGCTTTCTATAATGCATCAAGTGGAAAAGTAATATATAATTCTAATGAAGATATTTTAAGTGATGAAAAAATAATTGAAATTAATCAAGAAATTAATAATATGATAACAATGTCAAACAATGCATTTAGATATAATTATTTTAATTATTTAACAAATGCAAAATCAAAATATCCAAAAATAGAAACAGAAGTTAATAATACAGATTAAGAGAAAGGAAAACTTATGAAAAAATTAGTTATTGTAGAATCCCCAAGTAAAATTAGAACTATAGGAAAGTATTTAGGTAATGATTATAAAATAGTATCAAGTAGAGGTCACATTAGAGATCTAGCAACAACTGGAAAGTATGGTCTTGGTGTGGATATAGAAAATAATTTTCATCCTAGTTATGTTGCGATAAAGGGAAAAAACAAAATAATTACTGAATTAAAAAAAGATGTTAAAAATTCAGATATGATATATTTAGCAACCGATCCAGATAGAGAAGGAGAAGCTATAAGTTGGCATCTGTTTGATGCATTGAAAATAAAAAAAGATTTATATGAAAGAGTAGTTTTTAATGAAATAACAAAAGATGTTATTTTAGATGCATTTAAACATCCTAGAAAAATAGATATGGATTTAGTAAAAAGCCAGGAAACAAGAAGAATACTAGATCGTATTATAGGATTTAGGTTATCTAAACTAATTCAATCTAAAACTGGAGGTAAAAGTGCAGGTCGTGGTCAAAGTGTTGCATTAAAACTTATAGTTGATAGAGAAAGAGAAATACAAGCGTTTAAAGAAACTGAATACTGGACTATAGATGCAGTATTTCCAGAATTCAAAGCAACATTAGATAAATATCACGGAAAAACTTTTGAAATACCATCTGAAAGTGAAGCAGATGATATTATAGATAAACTATCTAAATCATTTAATATAGATAGTGTAGCAACAAAAGAAAAGAAGAAAGAAAGCAAATATCCTTTTAAAACTTCAACACTTCAACAAACAGCATCCAATAAATTAAACTTTGGATCTTCTAAAACTATGAAGATTGCTCAGAAATTATATGAAGGAACTGAAATAGGAAAAGAATCTATAGGTTTAATTACTTATATGAGAACAGACTCTGTACGTTTATCTGATGTATTTATAAATGATACATTTAAATATATAGAATCAAATTATGGTAAGAATTATGTAGGATATGTAAAAAAAATAAAAAAGGATGAGAATAGTCAAGATGCTCACGAAGGTATAAGACCTACAGATATTAATAAAACCCCAGATTCTATTAAAGAATATTTAACTAACGATGAATATAAACTTTATAGTTTAATTTATTATAGAGCTTTATCTTCTCTTATGGCTGATGCTAAAACTAATGCTACAACTATAATATTAGAAAATAACGGATATACTTTTAAAGCTACTGGAAGTGTTTTAACTTTTGATGGTTACTTAAAAGTATATAGTAAATATGAAGATAGTGAAGATGTAATATTACCAGATTTATCTACATCTAAATCAAAATTGATAATAAGTGATGATATATTAAAGGAACAACATTACACTAAACCATTACCAAGATATACTGAAGCTACTTTAATTAAAGAAATGGAAAGTTTAGGAATAGGAAGGCCTTCTACTTATGCTAAAACAATGGAAATATTAAAAGAAAGAGATTATGTAATAGTTAAAGAAAAGAAATTCTTTCCTACTGAAACTGGTACAGAAATAACTGATAAATTACAGGAACATTTTAATTCAATAATTAATGTGGAATACACAGCAAAAATGGAAAATGAACTGGATGAAATAGCAGATGCTAAATATGAATCTATTAAAGTGTTGAGAGATTTTTATAATATATTTGAACCAACATTAAAAAATGCATTTGAAAAAATGTAAAAAAAGCCACCAGTAGAAACAGGAGAATTATGTCCGGAATGTGGTAGTGCTTTAATAATTAGGAAAGGTAAATATGGTGAATTCACTGCTTGCTCTAATTATCCAAATTGTAAATACATAAAAAAAGAAGAAAAGAAAAAAGAAGTTATTATTCCTTGTCCTAAATGTGATGGAAATATAATTTTAAAGAAAACTAGAAAAGGAAAAGATTTCTATGGATGCTCTAATTATCCTAAATGCGATTTTGCATCTTGGGATAAACCAACGATTAATAAATGTTCTGATTGTGGAGGAGTTATAGTAGAAAAAAATGATAAAAATAAATGTATGAATTGTGGAAAGGAAATCTAATGGATTTCTTTTTTTCTTTTTAACAATATTGTACAAAGTGCATATTTTATATAGAAGGAAGATGATTGATGAAAAAATATAAAGTATGTGTTTATGCTATTTGTAAAAATGAAAGTCAGTTTGTTGAAAGATGGATGGATAGTGTTAAAGAAGCAGATGAGGTATTTGTTTTAGATACTGGATCAACCGATGATACTGTTAAAAAATTAAAAGATTTAGGAGCTAAAGTTACAATAGAAGTATTTAATCCGTGGCGCTTTGATAAAGCCAGAAATAGATCTTTAGAGTTAGTTCCAGATGACTGTGATATATGTGTATGTACTGATTTAGATGAAGTTATTGAACCAGGGTGGCGTGAAAAGTTAGAAGAGATTTGGGATCCAGAAACAAATTGTTTATCTTATAATTATAACTGGTCATTTGATAAGTATGGAAAACCAGCTGTTAATTTCTATATTGAAAAAATACATGATAGACATAATTATTTGTGGTATCATCCAGTTCATGAAGTATTAAAGTTTACAAAAGAAGGACCTGAAATAAAAAAAGTTACTAATGAAATTACAGTTAATCATTATCCAGATAATACAAAACCTCGTTCTCAATATCTTTCGTTATTAGAATTATCTGTTGAAGAAGATCCTGAAGATGATAGAAATATGCATTACTTAGGAAGAGAATACATGTTTAATCAGAAATGGTTTGAAGCTATAAATACATTTCATAAACATTTAAAATTACCTAAAGCTGTATGGAAACCTGAAAGATGTGCCTCTATGAGATTTATGGGGCGTTGTTATAATGAACTTGGTTATACAGAGGAAACTATGATGTGGTTTGAAAGATCTATTATGGAATATCCAGAAGGTAGAGAAGGCTATGTAGAACTTTCATTATTAGAATATTTTAATGAAAATTATAACAGAGCTTATTTTGTACTTAAAGAAGCTTTAAAGATTGAAGAACGAAGTAAAATTTATATTAACGAAAATTTTTGCTGGGACAGTACAATTTATGATGTTTTAAGTGTATGTGCTTTTAATTTAAAAAAATATGAAGAAGCCTATGAATATATTAAACAAGCGGTAAAACTAAATCCAGATGATAAAAGATTAAAGAAAAATAAAAATATAATTAAAAAAAATATAAAAAAATAAAGATCTCAATTTGAGATCTTTAAAAATTACTTAAGAAATTCCTTTAATAGATAATGTGGCATTTGTTTCATTTGATAGAGTAAGAGTAGCAGCTAATAGAGCTGATACAGCCATGTCTATAACATCACCTGCTGTTAGATTTACAATGACACTTCCAGAGTAAATTGACTGAACACCAACAGATAATAGTCTATTACTAGTTGCTGAAGCTATGTTTGTACCATTTCTTCTAATAGCCATAGTAATTCCAACTGCCAAAGAAGCAGTACCTATCATATTATAATTAATTTCGTATGTACCAGTAGTTGTGATAGTAATTTGGTTTGAAGAAGCAGTAGTATTTAATGTAGGCATTGAATTATTGAATGTTATTTGCTGTGGTATTCCTACTAATAAAGTAAGTATCTGAGAAGTATTATTATATAATCCTCCATAGGCTGAAAGTCCTCCAGCAGGTCCAGTCGGTCCAATAGGTCCTTGAGATCCGGTAGCACCAGTTGGCCCGGTCGGTCCAATAACACCTTGAATACCTTGAATACCTTGAGGTCCAGTCGGACCAGTCGATCCTTGGATACCTTGAATACCTTGAGGTCCTTGAATACCTTGAGGTCCTTGAATACCTTGTGGTCCAGTTGGTCCAGTCGGTCCAGTTTGTCCACCTGAAGGTCCAGTTGGTCCAGTCGGCCCGATACAGCAGCAGCAACAATTACTACTTCTATATCTATTACTATTTTCTTGTAATGTTTTTTCGTGAAAATTCATATATTAATATATTATCCTCCTTTTCTATTATAATTTATGAATTTTTAAGATTCATGAAAATAGCAGTTGTCATGAATATTAAAACTTTAATAGAAATAATAAACATAATAATTAAAAAAGTATCATAAATATTGAAAATCTAATGTTTATTTACTAATTATATAATTAAGATAAATTTTTTGTTTTATGTTAAAATATAAACAGAAGGTATTTATTATGGATAAAATAATTAATGAATTTAATAATTATTTAATTAATGAAAGAAATTATTCTTCATTTACTGTTACAAATTATGATAAAGATATTTTATCTTTTAATAATTATTTAAAAGATAAAAATATTAACTTTTTAAATATTGATAAAGACATAATAAGAAAATATCTCGTTTATTTAGATATATTAAAGATGAAGAATTCTTCAATCAGCAGGCATATCAGTTCATTAAGAACGTTTTATAATTTTTTAAAAGAAAGAAATTATATAAAAAGTAATGCATTTCTTTTAATAAAAAGTCCTAAGAAAGAAAAAAAATTACCTACATTTATTTATTATAATGAGTTAGAGGAACTATTTAATAGTTTTAACATTTCAAATATTCTAGATATAAGAAATAAACTGATATTTGAATTATTATATGCTACTGGAGTAAGAGTTAGTGAACTAGTTAATATTAAGTTAGAGGATATTAATAAATCAGAAATGACTATTAAAGTATTAGGAAAAGGTAATAAAGAAAGAATATGTTTTTATGGAGAGTATGCTTTAGATGCCTTAAATCTGTATTTAAATGAATCTAGACCAAAGCTACTTAGGAATAAAACTAGTGATTATCTATTAATAAATCATATAGGAGGTAAACTAACAGATAGAGGAGTAAGAGATATAGTAAAAAGAGTTATTAAATTAACAAGTATTAAATCTAACGTTTCTCCACATACTTTAAGACATACTTTTGCTACTCATTTATTAAATGAGGGAGCAGATTTAAAAACAGTACAGGAACTTTTAGGACATGTAAGTCTTAGTACGACATCAATATATACTCATGTGAGTAATGAAAGGTTAAGAGAAGTATATTTGAAGTCTCATCCAAGAAAAAGCGAAAAATAACGTAAAATATTGTAAAAAACCACTTAATAAATTGTAATGGTTTTTTTATTTTGTTATAATACTTTCATGGTGGAAAAGAAGAGGAGGAAAATTAATGCCAAAATATGTATATTTATTTAGCGAAGGTAATAAAGAAATGCGTAATTTACTTGGAGGAAAAGGTGCTAATTTAGCAGAAATGACTAATATTGGTTTACCTGTTCCAAGAGGATTTACTATTACTACCGAAGCTTGTACTAAGTATTATGAAGATGGAGAAAAGATAGAAGACTCTATTATAGAAGAAATACTTGGTAAATTAAAAGAATTAGAGAATATTACTGGAAAGACTATGGGAGATGCAAAAAATCCTTTATTAGTTTCAGTAAGAAGTGGAGCCAGAGCTTCAATGCCTGGAATGATGGATACTGTATTAAATTTAGGTATCAATGATGAAGTGGCTATTTCGTTTGCAGAAATAACTAATAATCCTAGATTTGTGTATGACAGTTATAGAAGATTCATTCAAATGTTTTCAGATGTTGTTATGGGATTTCCTAAATCTTCATTTGAAAGATTGTTTGATAAAATTAAAGAAGAAAAAGGTGTAGAATTTGACACTGAATTAAGTGCAGATGACTTAAAAGAAGTAGTTAATATTTACAAAGAAGAATATAAAAAACATTCAGGTGTAGATTTCCCACAAGATCCTAAAGAACAGATGTTAGAAGCTATTAAAGCGGTATTTAGAAGTTGGAATAATGATCGTGCTAATACTTACAGAAGATTAAATGATATTCCAAGTTCTTGGGGAACTGCTGTTAATGTTCAGGAAATGGTTTATGGTAATAGAGGAGATGACTGTGGAACAGGTGTAGCATTTACAAGAAATCCTGCTACTGGAGAAAAACAGTTATATGGTGAATACTTAATGAATGCACAAGGAGAAGATGTTGTTGCAGGAATACGTACACCTCAAACTATAGATACATTAAAAGAGATAATGCCAGATTGTTATAATGAATTTGTTCGTATATGTGGAATATTGGAAGATCATTATAAAGATATGCAGGATATGGAATTTACTATTGAAAATGGTAAGTTATTCATGCTTCAAACTAGAAATGGTAAAAGAACAGCTAGTGCAGCAATTAAAATTGCTGTAGATATGGTTAAAGAAGGCAAGATAACTGAAAAAGAAGCTCTACTTAAAGTGGAACCAAAAGCTTTAGATCAATTACTTCATCCAACAT
>JAAZCE010000053.1 GCA_012513435.1 Clostridiales bacterium | reverse complement strand
GACATCACAAATTAAAATGACAAAACAAGAAATAAAACTTTTGGAGGAATTATTAAAAAAATGTATTGATGATGAGTTCTGTGATAGAACTACAAAACAAGTCGCATTGTCAATTTTAGATAAAATAAAAAATGAATATGAGGGAGAAAATAATTAGTATTCTTTCAGACACACCAGAAAAAGAAGCAGTAGAAAACTATGCTTCATACTGTCAAAGACTTCTCTTGGAAAAAACAAAAGATGGAAAATTAAAAAATCCATTTATGCAATACAAAAAGCAAGAGGAACTTTCTGATTTGTTCAGAAGGGTTTTAGCTGATGGTTTGGTTTTTGATGGAAAACACATAACATTACAAAGCACTGGTATTCGTTATGACTATATTGCATATAAAAACAAAATGCTTCTTGTTTATCCAGAAAGTAAAATAGATGTTTCTGTTGTTAGTGATAAAGATGAATTTAGTTTTTCAAAAGAAAACGGAAGTGTTAGTTATGAACATAGTATAAAAGAACCGTTTAAGAACAACGACATTGTTGGTGCTTATTGTGTTATAAAAAACACTCGTGGTGAATTTCTCACAACACTTAATAAAGAAGAAATAGCAAAACACAGAAAGGTTGCAAAAACAGATTATATCTGGCGGTCGTGGTTCAAAGAGATGGTTTTGAAAACTGTCATAAAAAAGGCTTGTAAGTTGCATTTTGACGACATATATCATAGGGTTGAAGAATTAGACAACGAAAACTATGACTTAGAAAACGCACTTGATATAAGTATTGAAGCAAAGCAAGAAATAGAACAGGCAACAACAATTGAGCAGCTAAAAGAGGTTGCAGAAAAACATAAAGGTAGTGGTTCTGGTTTTGATAAAATGGTCGTAAAACAAAAGAAGTTTATAGAAGAAGTAAATAGAGATGAAAATAATTAAAGACATAAAACAACAATCGCCAGAATGGTTTGAAATAAGAAAAGGTAAGATGACTGCTAGTCACGCACAAGCAATAGGAAACGCTGGAAAAGGACTTGAAACTTATGTTTATGATTTAGTTGCAGAAGAATACTCATCAGCCGAAAAAGAACACTTTACAAACGAACACACAGAGAGAGGAAACGAATTAGAGGAAGTTGCTAGGGGTATATACGAGCTAGAAAACAATGTAAGCGTAGAGCAAGTTACTTTTATTGAATATAATGAATATGTTGGTTGTAGCCCAGATGGACTTATCGGTGAAGATGGACTTATTGAAATTAAATCTCCAAGCGACACAGAATATCTAAAATACTTAATCTTTGGAGAAGGACAGATTGACACAAAATATATTTGGCAATGTCAAATGCAAATGCTTGTAACTGGTAGAAAATGGAACGATTTAGTTATCTATAACCCCAATTTTAAGAAGTCAATGTTAGTGTTTAGAATTGAGCCAGATAAGGAAATGTTTGATAAATTATTAAATGGTTTTGAAGTCGGAAAAAAACTTATATTAGAATTAAAAGAAAAATTAAAGAAATATGAATAAAGCAATTATATTTGGATATATAACAAAAGACCCAGAATTAAAAACATTACCAAGTGGAATACCAGTTTGCTCTTTTACAGTAGCAACAAACAG
>JAAZCE010000033.1 GCA_012513435.1 Clostridiales bacterium | reverse complement strand
GATTATGTGTTTGACAATAGACAAGAATAGTGTATAATATAGGTTGAACTTCTTCATAAGTTCCTCCTTTTCCTCCACTGGGTTACCTCCTTTCCCTGGTGGAGGTTTTTTTATCTAAAAACTTTCATTTATTTGTAAAAAAGTGTTGACAAGATATCACGATTATGTTATTATTAATCATAAGGAAAGGGCAAGAGAGCCCTGAAGGAGAAACGATATGATGTGCAAGTATTGTGGCGGAAAGGCAAGCTCTTATGAGCCGGAAGTAAGAAAGTTTGTAGATTATGTCCCTTATGGTGATAGGGAGGTTCCGATGGTATCGTATGAAGGGTCTGATGCGTCTTACATGTGCGATGACTGCGGACGGGAGCTGTGTGATGACGAGGTATTCGAGGGGACCGAGCCAGATGACTTGGAATATTATTTCGGAATAGACCCTGCTGAGGAAAGGAAGATGGACCTGTACATGGATATAGTTAACAGGATGCTAGCAGGAACACCTGAGGCAATCGGATATATAGGGACATCAGTTGAGTCTTGGCAACGGAGAGAAAAGGAGAGTGGAAGATGGGACAAGGAGTGAACATGGAAAAATTGACGGGTCACGCGGCGCGACAGGAGATATGCAAGAGCCTTGGAGACCCCGCCTACGGCCTCGGCTGGTGCATGTGGGAGTGCTACGCCTTGGATTCAAGGGCGGCGTCCCCCAGAGAGCTCTACTGGACAGCCCGGGGCATATGCATCACCAAGCCCGGCACAGCGCTGAAGGTCGACATGCTCTTTGGAGATTTCTCGCTGGAGCGTACGAGGGAGACGCCCAGAGGCGGGCTTGTGGTGGTGCAGGACGGCGCAAGGGTTGTACTGTACAGCGCAAGGCAGGTGGAGAGAGCCCTGGCGACAGGCAAATCAGGGAAAATGACGAAGATGGCATAAGCCAGAGACAGTATCTTAAAGCACTAAAAAGCCTGTAAGACGAAAGAAAGCGGCAGGAGGTGTAATCCTACCGCTTACATCAAAGAAGGGCTTGGCGACAATCCTCGTGCATATGGGAGGCTATTATGAAGGTTCTTGACTGGATGGGGCGTGACATCATCGTTCCCTGCGATTCTACCAAGGTGTGGGAGCGAGTCGCACAGGAAACTGGTGGCAGGGACTTTGATGGATTCTCCTTCGATGCGTGGAAAAGAACGATTAATCTACGCATAGATGATGAGGTTTTCAATGTGGATATCTCCGACCTTATCACTGGGAAGATGGAAGTAGTTTCGCCAGGTTACAAGGGCGAGGTTAACAACGATGGGCTGGAGGATTGACGGAGGTGGGGGGATATGATACACTGTTCATAGGTTCGGAGCATGGTGTAACTTATCCACTTACATCATTCGCCGAAAGGTAATGACAGGCTCTTGGTAGCTACTACGTGGATACGCCGAAAGGTGGTAGTGGCTATTGGGAGCCTTTGTTATTTCTAGGAGATTATATGCCAAAGAGAAAGCCGATTGATGTTGATGAATTGAAGAAAACATTTAGGATTAACAATGGGAAATTAGAGCGTATAGATTTGAGGAGAACAGACGGTAAATGGAAAGTTGTAGAAAACAAAAGCAATGATGGTAAAGGATACTGCCGAGTTTATTTTAATGGCAGGATGGTATTTTACCATGTAATAGTTTGGATATTATCAACAGGTAAGGACATTCCAGAAGGTATGCAGATTGACCATAAAAATGGCAATAGGCTTTGCAGCACAATGAACAATATGAGGTTAGTTACTAGTAGACAGAATAATCAAAACAAAAAAATACATAGAGAAGGTCAATTATTTGGTTGCTATTTTAATAAATCTAAGGGGAAATATCAAGCACAAATAAGAATAGGTGAGAAAAGAGTTTTTTTAGGTCGTTATAAAACAGAACAAGAAACTCATGAAGCATATAAGATTGCTTGT
>JAAZCE010000073.1 GCA_012513435.1 Clostridiales bacterium | reverse complement strand
TGCAGGAACTAGAGTTCCCTCATTAAGAAGCATTTCACACTCCTCGAACTTTTCGAAATCTTCAAGATCTACGAGTGTGATACTATGTGTTGAAGATGAATTAGTTTCAAAAACGTTATTTCTAATTGTTTTCATTTTAGTAGTCCTTCTCCCACGATACTGCATATATCGTGTTATGATTTACGTGTTTAACTGCCGTGTTTTCTAAAAGATGTTCATAAGTATATGTTGGAATCAAGAATTGCAAATATCTTGATAAACGGCGCTCAACATTTTCGCCTTTAATATCGTTCCATTCAGCCATAAGTTCATAACAATGATCATAACATGCATTATCCGTTATTGCTGCTCGATCTTCAACAATATCTTTCCAAAACTGTTTTACGATAGCCGTGATTGGCTTTTCATTTTGTTCACGATACTTTTTCAATTCTTTATCTGCAAACAATTCATCAAATACAGCCTGAACAAACTGAGCATAATTCAAGACGTCAGATGTCAATGCATCTTCTGGACCATAACCTTCACCAGGAATAATATGAAGAATTGCTTTCTTATTTAGCAAATCTTCACGTTCCTCAGTTGTTAGCAAAGCTAAAACGTGACAAGAACTTGAATTTGTTTCAAAAACACAGTTTCTAATAGTTTTCATATTAACAATACTTTGACCAGCAACTTACGTAAACAGCCGATCCGTTAACTTCTTTTTTAATTCCACCATCTAGTGTTTCAAGTGGATCTTCTTCATGTGAACAATGCCAAATAACTTCACACAAATCATTTTTTGTTTTTGCTGACATATCGTATTCTTCAGCAAGATTATCGAGATCTTCGTCTATAACACTAGACGTAAAAATTAAATCCCATGCTTTTTCAAAAAATTCACGTTTAGTTTCAAACTCACTGAATTTTGACTTGACTAATTCTAAGTATTTGTCTTTTGTTAAAACAACAGAATCGTAAACGTCACTATCATCACAGCTATAACTTGGCACGTGAATGACTGCTTGTCCATTCTTAATCAAATCATATTCGTTCTGATCTGCTACAGTTAGAACATGACAAGAACTTGAATTTGTTTCAAAAACACCGTTTCTAATAGTTTTCATATTAACATTCTACCTCACGACAACTAAAATTCATAATTTCGCCATTTGGCATTTCATACTTTTGCATGTTTCTTGTTAAACGTTCTACATAGTATTGATCTGCAAATTCGCGAATAAAGCATTGAACAGATTCTTTGAAGTCTTTATCAAGCTCATATTTTGCGAAAATTTCATCTTCTTTGATGCCAAAATCTTGCGTAATATCTTTAGTTGCATTTTCAACAAGTAACTTCCAAAGATCTTTACTAAGTGCTTTCATTACTTTTCTATCAGTATTGCAGCACTTTAATTCACATTCATCATCATAACAAAAATCTTCATGTTCAAGTTCATATTCAAAACGAAATTCTGATATGACTTGTGTTATGACCTTTTCATTCTGACGCTTTGAGAATAGAAGAAGAACTTCACCATTCTTCAATTGTTCCATTTCGTAGTCAGATAGAACTGTAACCACATGGCAAGAACTGGAATTTGTTTCGAAAACAGAATTACGAATCGTTTTCATCTTTCTTTTCCTTATTGCGCCAGCAAAGTGCTGCTTGTTTGAAATAATCGCCAACCCATTCAAGAATACCGTTGTTGTAATCCAAACACATATTCTTATAGTTTTTCAAATCAACTTCACGTTCTGGATAGCGAATTTGAATTTTAGGACGTTCCTGTCCCATCTTATCAAATACTCTGCATTCCATTGCGTAGTTTTCATAGTCGTAGCAGAAATAATCTTCCTTGACAGAAATGTCGTGAGTATGACCATACAAGTTGACCAAAGTGCTACCCTTTGCAAGATACACAGGTTCATGAGACAAAATGAATTTGTCTTCAACTAAAACTGGTGCATCGTAAACTTTGTCAAAACCAAGCTTGTAATAGAAATCAATTCGAGACTGACCTTTGTTATGCATGTTGTCATGATTACCCATAACAAGGAAAAGTCTACGATTTGTTTTCTTCATTCGATTAATAATTTCTTGAAGTTCTTTAACAACTTCATCAGAAACTTTTCTAGGATCGCCTGAACCTGCAAAATAAAAATCACCCAAATTCCAGATGTCACAATCATCTGGCAAGAAATCAAACATCTTCAAGATGTCTTCCTTCATTTCAGCGAGAGCTGGCTTATTTTCAGGTGCTCTATTGCCCTTAACAACATCATAAGGACGATTGCAGTAATTTATGATATTGGCGTGTCCGAAGTGCAAATCAGACACAATAAAAGTTTGTCTTGTATTCTTTAGCATAATTTAAGTATAATAAATTCACAGTTTAAATGTATAACTATTCTTTCCATCTACCACAAGATTTGAATTCAGGACAACTATGCAAGTATTCACAATTTGGCACTAGAACGTCTTCAAATTCAGGATTTGTTTTTAAAACTTCTGCTTTAATCATTCGCATAATCTTTTGACAATTCTTTGATGCCATTCCACATAGTCTTTTTCTTGCTATAAACATCAATTCTTGTGCGTTTACATACATGATGTGAGTAACCATGTGGCCTTGTGGTTCTGCATATCTGTCGAACTTATCTTGTCTGTCATTTCTTTGAGATTGAACAAAATGTTCAGTTCCAATCTTATGACGAACAAAGCAAACAGAATCACAATAAGGAATTTCCATTCTAATAATGAAATTCAAAGTTCTAATAGGCGAATGTTCAGACTTAAGATATTTCTTCTTAAGTTCAAGAGACATTTCCTTTTCTATAAAATAATCTTTTCCAACTGTGTTGAGTGCTAGCTTTTTAACCCACTGCCAATCTTCTTCTGTTGGATGTCTCAATACTTCTACTTTAAATTCTTCTGCCATTATTCAACTCTCGTAATGCTATCTAAAAATTCTTGAACTTTGTTTGCGAAAGCTACTGAACTACCGTGAGGTAAGTAATGCATTACTGCACGCTTCCAACCTTTAAGTCCGGTGAGTTTCGTAGGATTCTGCTTCGTCGCACACTGTTTTCATTTCTTGATATTCACTATCTAAGAGAGTAATTGTTTCATCACTACACATTTTCTTCTACCTTTTCTTCAATAATTTTACCACCTAATTCAAACTGCTTATTTAGCCAGTTTAATGCCTCAGCAACCGTATCAGGTTCGTAATCGTATTGCTTTTCTTCAATTATTTTTTCGTTCATTTCTTCGTCCTCTCGAGTTTGATTATCGTATTTTGTTTTTACATATAATAAAATTATTATCAGCGATAAAGCAATACCATAATTAAAATACTGAGGGTACTGCCAAAAGCCATTAGAATAATTCGTATAAAAAATATAGATTGCTGAAAAAATGTTACCAAAGATAGAGAAGTAAATGTAGAAATACGAAAGATCTTTGGTAGATTTTGTTTTTACAGCTTTAATTACCTGTGGTAGTGCACATATTGCGAAAAATACTGCACCCAAAATTCCGACTTATATTACATAAAAAATCAACCATACTAATCTATCTTTTGTACTCCCGTTAGCCATTTCATTGTGTACATAAAAATTGTCAGCAGATAAGCGTAAAATAATGTATCTGTGAATGAACATGAAAATTGAATTAAGAACGTGAAAATATTCACGTGTATTAAGCAAGTGATGTAGACACTCATTACTTCTGTTATAAGATATTCCCAACTATTTGGATCTTGATTATTCATGATAATAATAATATAATAAAAAT
>JAAZCE010000032.1 GCA_012513435.1 Clostridiales bacterium | reverse complement strand
TCTCAGAATATCCTAACGATGAGTCTTGAAAATACGACATTTTCAAAAAAAGAAAAAGGCTCATGTTCTAATCAGAATTGTATCCACCCCAACATTTTTAACAGAGCCATTTTTATCAGAGCCAATTTGTCTTGTTGCGATAAATAAAGAGCCGCTACAATGCACTGATTGCAACGACTCTATTTGGTGGAGAATAGGGGGCTCGAACCCCTGACCTCATGACTGCCAGTCATGCGCGCTCCCAGCTGCGCTAATCCCCCGAAGAACCGCGATGATTATTGCGCGGTGATTTTAAGCTGGAGCCACTGGCCGGGATCGAACCGGCCACCTGCACGTTACGAATGTGCTGCTCTGCCAGATGAGCTACAGTGGCTTGACACAATTCATATTGTACTATGGAGATAATAATTCGTCAAGAAGACACATTGAAATATCGCCGAAAAATGTTTGGGGAATTTAGGTGATTTTTAAAAGATGCTATGGTGATAAGGAACATGGTAATATGCTTATAGAAAAAGGAAAAATATTTAAAAAGAACAATAAGCCATGTTTGTCGCTGCTGTTGGTAATGGTTATTATAATGTTTACATCCTGCACGGCGTGGGAAGGGGAAAACTCTTCCAGTCAGGGAGACATTACATTGCCTGCAGACGAGGATTTGACTATCTACTTTCTTGATGTGGGTCAGGCAGATTCCACAATACTTGTTTCCGAAGGGGAGGCCATGCTCATAGATGCGGGAAATCGAGGTGATGGTGATTACATAGTAAGCTGTCTTCACGAGCTGGGCATCCAAAAGCTTAAATACGTAGTTTTCACTCACCCTCACGAGGATCATATTGGCGGAGGGGAAGCTGTAGTAGACAGTTTCGGAATTGACAAAATATACATGCTGGATGAATACGAAGAGGGGATAGAAGGTCAGCTTAAGGAGGCCATAGAGGCAAGAGGAATAGAGAACCAGGCTCCGCAGCCCGGAGAAAGGACGGCCCTGGGAGAATGCAGCATAGAGTTTTTTGGGCCCTTTGAGGACTACGGCGATGCCAATGACGATTCCATATGTTTGAAAATATCTCACGGTAGCAACAGTACTCTTTTTACGGGAGATGCAGGAAGCGCACCTGAACGGGAAATGATTGAAGCTGGATTTGATTTGGAGGTGGATATTTTGCAGGCTGGGCATCACGGAAGCAGCACGTCCAATACTTATTATTTCCTCAGACAGGCTAATCCTAAATACGTTGTGATTTCTTGTGAGAAAGGGAACATGTACGGACATCCCCACGAAGAAGCCTTGAGTCGGTTTAACGATTTGGGAGCAGAGGTATTTCGTACAGATGAACAGGGGACGGTAATTGCCGTAGACAACGGAAGGGAAATTACCTTCAACTGCAGCGGGAAAAAGGCTTCAAGACCTTATACGCCGGAAGAAGACGCCAAATATATAGGGAACGCAAATTCCAAGAAGTATCATCTTCCCACCTGCGGGGGGGCTTCCGGAGGAGCAGAACCGAGTATACTTCATGAGCGACTCTGCCGCAGAGGATGCCGGATATGAACCTTGCGGAAGGTGTCATCCCAGATAGATGCTCTCTGTCGAATTAAACCAGAAATGTTATCTGTCGAATTAAATACTACTTGAAAAAAGATTGTCGTCATGTAGAATAAATTGTAGAACTAATTGGAGAAAGAATTGAACAAAATGAACAGAGGAAGGAAAAAGACAAGTGTTTGCTCTTGAGGATAAGAAACAACTTATAGAATACATTGTGATAGGAATACAGGTTCTTGTAAGCATATTTTTTATGATTACGTTGTTTGCTCTGAACGTGTTGCCTGCAGGCTATATGGTAGGAATGATTTTCGTACTACTGCTGATGGCAGCCGCTCTTGCTTTGTGGATAAAAAAGTCAAAGGGAAAAAAGACAAAGCTAATACCTAAGATTACTAGTATAGTGCTGAGTATATTGATAGTCATAGGAGGCATTTACATAATAAAGGGAAGTTCGTTTTTGAATGTAATTACGGGAGCTGACACTCAGACTAATGCCATGGCTGTAATAGTCATGGAGGACAGCAAATATGAAGAACTTTCGGATTTAAAGGGGAAGAAATACGGAATAGGTAGCGAGCCCGATAAAAACGTTGATATAACCATGAAGGAAATAAAACGTCAGCAGGGAGCACTTTACGTCGAAAGGGCGGCCGATATGCAAGCCCTGGCAGATGCTCTCTATGCGGGGACTGTGGACGCTGTAGTAGTCAATGAGGCCTACAAATCCATGCTGGAAGTAAACCATAAAAAATTTGATTCGGAAACAAGGGTGATATGGAGGTATAGGATAACGGAGGGAATCAAGGATGAAGCGGACCACGTAGACGTTACATCCGACCCATTCAACATCTATATTTCAGGAATAGATACCATAGGACCGGTGTCTACCGTGTCGAGGTCGGATGTGAACATGATACTGACGGTGAATCCCGTTACGCGAGAAATACTGATGACAGGGATACCCAGAGACTACTATGTTACGCTGCCAAGCTATGGACAAAAGGATAAGCTCACTCATTCCGGCATCTACGGCATTAACGAATCCATTGCCACTATAGAGAGCTTCATGGGAATAGATATAAACTATTACGCAAGGGTGAACTTTACTTCTGTAAAGGAAATAGTAAACGCCTTAGGCGGAATCAAGGTGTATTCGGACAGAGACCTAGAACTAGAAATAAACTACGAAAAGGTTTATATAAAGAAGGGCGTCAGCAAAATGGACGGCAGGACAGCTCTCAGGTTTGCTCGCGAAAGATATTCCTACGTTGAAGGCGATGCCCACCGAGTACAAAATCAGCAGGCTGTTGTTAAGGGCATTATAAGAAAAGTGACATCGCCCTCGGTAATCAAGAGCTATTCAAAGATATTAAAAGCAACAGGAGAGTGCATGGAAACCAGCATGAAGGCTAAAGACCTGCAAGGGCTTGCTAAGATGCAGCTGAGTCAGGGAGGCAAGTGGCATATGATAGGTAATCAGGTAAGTGGCATAGAGGATATGTCATCAGAATGTTATTCAATGCCGGAAACGGAGCTTTGTGTAATAGTTCCAGATGGAGCCTCAATAGCTAAGGCTGCCGAATATATAAACAAGGTTATTGTCGGAGAAAAAATAGATATTGAATAAAAAAATAAACGATTTGCATTACTGCAAATCGTTTATTAAATCATCAATCTCATCGTATTGCTGGGACTCATTTGAATTAGGCCCTAAGGATGAGGGTGCACTGCTGGTTCCGAAGATGAACCCGTATATTACCGAAACAGCGGCGATAATAATGACTATTAATCCGAAGAGGATAAGGCTTTTCTTTAATCTGGCCTTCTTTTCTTCGTCCATAGGCTTTTTTTCTGACTTTTCAGGAGCCTTTTTTTTCGACGTGCCGGAAGCCTTCTTCTCGGCTTTTTCGGCTTTTCTTTTGGCTTTTTCGGCCTCTTTTTCGGCTTTCCTTTCTGCTTTTTCTTTAGCCTTATCAGACTTTGCTTCGGCTTTGACAGGTTTAGCCTGGGTCTCTGATTGAGGCTGCTTGGTTTCGGATTCAGCCTGAGATTCAGTTGTGTCAGGTGTTTGCTGTGTTTCAGCCGTCTGAGATGCCGGCGGTGTTTCGGTTGCTTGAAGTACCCGTTGTTCGCCGGTTGCCTGAGGTGGTCTAGGCTCTTGAGACGTGGTTTGGGCATCAGCCGTTTGAGGTGGCTGATGCTGCAGTCCCTGCACCTGCCCGAAGATAGCACTCAGTATTTTGCTATCCTTTTCTTCATAGGGCAATAAATACATACGACCCTCATATGTAAAGTGATATGCAGGCCGCCCTGGTTCGTTGACGATATCGGTCATATTGCTGTAAAAATATTCTCTACCTTCGACTGTAACCGATTTTGTCGTGAATTGTGCTATATTATTGCCGGATTTTACTTCAATAGTTTTCATTCTAACATACTCCCTGTTCTATAAGTTCAACATCCGTCGATGGTGCCCTTGTAAAAGAGACTTCACTACATGATAGCCTCAAATATGTTAAAATGTCAACAAAAAATGTTAAATTGAGAAAATTTAGGAAGACAAATAAGGCCAAGAATGCTATAATATAATAGCATATGTGTTAAGTTAGTGAAAACAGGAAAAAGAGGTTTTAAAAATGGACAAGAATGCATTAACAGAACAGAGAAGAGAGACTGTTATTGGCCTTCTTAAAGGCATGGATATTAAGAAAAGTGCCGAGGGTGGTTTTGACAGAGAAGATGTGTACGACTGTATGCAGAAATTGTGTGATTTATATGAAAAAAATATAGAAGAACTGGAAAATAATTACGAAGAAGAACTTATCATACTTAAGGACAAGTATCAGAAGTACGATGACAACAATGACCTGTATGTAAGTCTTATCATGGAAGCAAAGAAAAGCAGCAATGAAATAATAAATCAGGCTAAAACAGAAGTAGAGACTATTCTCAATGAGGGCAAGGCTGCAGTTGCTCAGCAGGAAGAAGAACTCAGCATGATGAAGAAGAACGCGGAAGCCGAGAAGGTAGCCATTGCAGAAGAGCTTAATGCGGCAAAGCAAGCCGTTGAAGCTGAGAAGGTTGCTATGAAGGCTGAGCTGGAGGCTGAGAAGGAAAAAGTATTTGCAATGAAAAACAGATACAACCAGCAACTCAACTCAATGGAAGAAGAATTTATGGAAATCAAGACCAATATTCTCAGAACTGCAGGGAAGATAGATAGCTTGAAGAGTAAGCTTCCGGAGCACAACGAAATCAACTGGGAAGTTGCAGATGAGGCTAGAAGCGTAGAGTTCCCTGGACCTGAACTTCAGGTGGAAGAAACCATTGAACCTGTATTTTTTGCAGGAGAGCCGGCGGCCGTAGCTGAGCCAGTGATTGCACCGGGACCAATACCTGTTGCGGAGCCTGTATTTGAAGCAGAATCTGCGCCCACAGCTTTTGCAGGGGTAGCAGAGGAGACTCTTGAGGCACCACCACATGAGGCATTTACTCTTGATGACCTGACCTTTGGTGATATCACAATAGACCTTCCTAATCTAGAAGAAAAGCCTGAGGCGGCTGCGGCGGATGCTGAAGCTCCTGGTGAAATATCTTTTGATGGACTGGAAGAGCTGTTTAAAGAAGATAAATAGAATGAAGGTCCTCAAAGAGAAAATAATTAAAGAAGGCACAGCCATTGGGACTGAAATACTTAAGGTGGACAGCTTCCTTAATCATCAGATGGATATTGAACTGATGGAAGAAATGGGGAGAGAGTTCAAAAGGCGCTTTGACCATTGCAAGGTAGATAAGATATTGACAGTGGAAGCCAGCGGAATAGCAATAGCCTCTGTCACTGCAAGATGTTTTGGGTACCCTTGCGTAGTATTTGCCAAAAAAGCCACGCCTAACACTATGACAGACGATTATTATACGTCGGAGGCAAAATCCTTTACGAAAGGAAAGGTATCGGATTTCATAGTGTCGAAGAAATATCTTGCCCAGGGAGAAAAAGTTCTGATAATAGACGATTTCCTTGCAAGCGGGGAGGCTTCCCTGGCGTTGACGAGGATAGTTGAAGAGGCGGGAGCTAATGTTGTGGGCATAGGTATAGCCGTTGAGAAGGGATTCCAAGGCGGAGGCGAGAAGCTGAGAGCCGAAGGATATAGGCTTGAGTCTTTGGCTGTAATTGAAGCGCTCAGAGACGGCGAAATTATCTTCAAGGAAGAGCAGTAAACACGAATGTTATAAAAAAATAAAAAGATAAAGTTCGGGATTTACCCACTTTATCTTTTTATTTTTCTCTATACTGGTTAAATCAGGTTCCCCTTGCCGTCAAAGAGAGGCAGCTTGGCAAGGACTGTGATATCATCTCTGTCAAAGGCGTCACCCTCTGCAAGTACGGACATCTTTCCGACGACACTGCCACCTGATTTCTCAACCAGCTCCTGAATAGCAACGATGGATTGTCCCGTGCTTATAACATCGTCCACTATGAGGACGCGCTTGTCCTTTAATCGCTGGACCTCGTCGTTTCCCAGAAACAGGGTTTGGTCGCTCTGAGTGGTGATAGACCTGACCTTGACCTCCAGTACATCTTCCATATATACCTTAACACCTTTGCGTGCAATGATGTAGTCGTTTATACCTGCCTGGCGGGACATTTCGTAGATGAGCGGAATGCTCTTGGCTTCGGCGGTGATTATCACATCGAACTCAGGCGCTTTTTCAAGAAGTTTTTCTGCAGAATGTTTGCATATCTCAACATCACCAAAAAGTATAAAAGCGGCGATTTGCAAATCATCGTCAACTTTAAACAGTTTAAGATTACGCTTCATTCCGGCTATGTCTATTTCGTAAAACAATTCAGGGCCTCCTTCAAACAATATAAGGGTAAAAATATTTCTGCAACAACAATTACTTTTAGATTATACCACAATAAGAAAACACGAACAAAAATATTTTTAAAAGGAGTGAATTATTTAGGAAGAAATATTGACATGGTTAATTATTATTGGTACACTTTAGTTAATGAGAGAGACACATCATATAGTGGTTTTTCTCAGCAAAATTTAATAATTGCCAGTATAAGCACGAGGAAATGGTTAGTGCGTCTCTACCGTAACACCTTATTACGACTACTCGGTTCAATGTGGAGTATTTATTGGCAGACAGGCAAAGATGCCTGTCTTTGTTGTTTTTATCATTATTTTTACTTACAGGAGGTAAGAAATGAAGAAAATTATTGCATTGGTTCTTACGCTGATAATGGCAGTTGCCTTCACTGTAACTATGACAAGTTGCGGCGAAAGCGGCGACGATTCAACTTACAAGGTTGGATTCATCTGCCTGCATGACGAAAACTCAACTTATGACAAGAACTTTATCGATGCTGCCAACGAAGCATGTGATAAGCTTGGTGTTGAAGCAGTCATCAAGACAAACATCCCTGAAGGGCAGGAATGCTACGAAGCAGCTGCAGAACTTGCTGATGCTGGATGTGGAATTGTATTTGCTGACTCATTCGGGCATGAAGACTATATGATTCAGGCTGCAAAGGAATTCACTGATGTGCAGTTCTGTCATTCAACAGGAATAAAGGCTCATACAGAAGGGCTTGACAACTATCACAATGCATTTGCTTCAATCTATGAAGGTCGTTACCTTGCAGGTGTTGCTGCCGGGATGAAGCTGAACGAAATGATTGACAATGGCGACATCACTGCTGACCAGGCTAAGATTGGTTACGTTGGTGCCTACACATATGCAGAAGTAATATCAGGATACTCTTCATTCTTCCTGGGTGCTCGCTCAATCTGTGAATCTGCCACAATGGAAGTTACATTTACAGGCTCATGGTATGATGAAACTCTTGAAAAGGAAGGCGCAAACAAGCTGATTGACAACGGATGCGTCCTCATTTCACAGCACGCTGACTCAATGGGAGCCCCTACTGCATGCGAAAATGCTGATGTTCCTAACGTATCATACAACGGAAGCACAGTTGATGCTTGCCCTAACACATTCATCATTGCTTCAAGAATTAATTGGGAACCTTACTATGAATATGCAATTGCTGCTGCACAGAACGGCGAAGCAATTGATATTGACTGGGTTGGAACTCTGGAAACCGGTTCAGTTGTTTTGACAGAGGTTAATGAAAAGGCTGCTGCTGAAGGCACAGCTAAAAAGCTTGATGAAATTAAGGCTCAGCTGGAAAGTGGCGATCTGCAGGTGTTCGATACTGCAAAATTCACCGTTGGAGGCAAGACTCTGGATTCCTACAAGGCTGACGTAGACCTTGGTGACCAGAAGGGAGATAAGCAGGTTGTTAAAAACGGAATCTTCAAAGAATCGAAATATAGATCAGCGCCTTATTTTGACGTTGAGATCGATGGAATTAAGCTGTTAGATACGAAGTTCTAAATTCTTAAAAACATTAAAGTGCAAAACCCCGACACGGTATCGGGGTTTTGCTTGCTTTTTAACGTAGAAAGGAAGACACCCCTTTGGGAGCAATTGAAAAAAAAGTAGCCGTGTCCCTTAGGAATGTTACTAAGACATTCGGCAAGGTTGTGGCAAATAGCAATGTGAACATAGACATATATGAAGGTGAGATACTATCCCTGCTAGGCGAAAACGGAAGCGGTAAAACAACGCTGATGAATATGCTGGCGGGCATTTATGCGCCTGACGGTGGAACGATCTATGTTGGTGGCGAAGAAGCGATAATAAGGTCTCCACAGGACGCTTTTGATTATCAGATTGGAATGATACATCAACACTTTAAACTTGTTGATGTATTTAGTGCTGCTGAGAACATCATTCTTGGAATGCCGGGGAAAGCTAAGCTGGACAGAAAAGCGATTCTGGCAGATATACAGTCCACCGTTGACAAGTATGGATTTGAAATAAACTTAAATAAGAAGATATATGAAATGTCTGTATCGGAAAAGCAGACAGTGGAAATCATCAAGGTTCTCTATAGAGGTGCGAAGATTTTGATTCTGGATGAGCCAACAGCAGTACTTACACCGCAGGAAACAGAGAAACTGTTTGCGGTTCTCAGAACAATGAGAGCACATGGCAGAACCATTGTAATAATTACTCATAAACTTCAGGAAGTACTGGAACTATCAGACAGAGTTTCGGTTCTCCGTAAGGGCGAATACATTGGAACAGTGGAGACAAAGGCTGCCACCGAAAGTTCACTGACTGAAATGATGGTAGGGAAAAGGGTGGAGCTTAATATAGACAGAACAGAACCAACGGATGTTAAGGATCTGGTTAGAGTTGAGCATTTGACATGTCTCAATAAATATGGAAGAAAAGCTCTGGACGATGTATCCTTTACAATTCGCGGCGGAGAGATTCTCGGGATTGCGGGAATCGCAGGAGCCGGACAGAAAGAACTTCTGGAAGCTATTGCCGGCCTTCAGAAGGCCGAGGAAGGAAGCAGCATTCTGTACAGAGCTATAGATAACAATGATGAAATACAACTTATAGGCAAAGATGTTAATGACATTAAAAACCTGGGCATATCACTTGCCTTTGTTCCTGAAGACCGATTGGGAATGGGTCTTGTTGGAAACATGGGCATGGTCGGAAATATGCTGCTTCGTTCATATAACGAAGGGAAGGGGATATTCACCAATGATAAGGGCCCGACAAAACTTGCAGAAGATATCATGGAAAGACTGGAGGTTTCTACTCCAAGTGTAAATACACCAGTAAGGAAACTCTCCGGAGGGAATGTACAGAAGGTTCTTGTTGGAAGAGAAATATCCCTTGCACCGAGAGTACTTATGACAGCTTATGCGGTAAGAGGTTTGGACATCAACACATCATACACAATCTACAATATTCTTTCCGAGGAAAAGGAAAAGGGAGTTGGAGTTGTGTATGTCGGCGAAGATTTAGACGTTCTTCTTGAACTGTGTGACTATATTTTGGTTCTTTGCGAGGGCAAGGTTAGCGGAATCGTTGACGCGAGATTTACAACGAAGGAAGAGGTCGGACTTCTGATGACTAAATACAGTGGCGAGGAGGCGCAACATGGAAGATAAGAAAATAAAAAAAGAGCCTCTCATTAAACTGTCCAAGAGGGAAGACATAGAGAGAAAAAGGGCCTGGACTATCAGGGCGATTTCAATAGTATTAGCCCTTATCGTCGATGGAATTATTATTATGGTAGTTGCTAAAATGAACCCTATCGATGTTTACGGAACTATATGGATGGGTGCGTTCGGAACGAGCAGAAAGTTCTGGATTACGCTGAAAGAGCTATCATTGCTTTTGCTTATTTCCATAGCACTTACCCCGGCATTCAAGATGAAATTCTGGAATTTGGGGGGAGAAGGACAGGTGCTTATGGGTGCATGGGCTTCGGCATTTTGTATGATTTATCTTGGAGACAAAGTCCCAAGCGGGATTCTGATTGCAATCATGCTTATCGCCGCCATTGTTTCCGGAGGAATATGGGCGATGATCCCTGCGATATTTAAGGCGAAATGGGGAACCAATGAGACCCTGTTTACACTCATGATGAACTACGTTGCTATTCAGCTGATAGCGTTCTTTATAATCAAGTGGGAAGTTCCGAAAGGATCAGGGCACGTTGGGATCATTAATCAATCAACAATGTCAGGATGGCTTCCGTATATAGGAACAAACAGCTATATACTAGTTATAGGTTTTGTACTGATAGCCACCATAGGAATGCACGTTTACCTAAATTACAGCAAGCACGGCTACGAAATATCAGTAGTGGGCGAGAGCCAGAGAACTGCAAGTTACGTTGGTATAAGTGTTGACAAGGTAATCATCCGTACACTGATTTTGTCCGGTGGTGTCTGCGGATTTGCCGGATGGCTTATGGTATCGGGAACTGACCACACTATTACAACAACACTTTCGGGAGGCATGGGTTTTACCGGAATTATGGTATCATGGCTTGCACAGTTTAATGTAATAGTAATGATTTTCTGCAGTCTGCTCATTGTATTTATGGGACAGGGTGCAGGAGAAATCGCCACTGCATTCGGACTGAACGAAGCATTCGGGGACATACTTACAGGTATAATTATATTCTTCATAATCGGTGTTGAATTCTTTATAAATTACAATGTACGCATTCGTAAAGCATCAGGAAAGGAGAACGCATAATGTTTAGTTTAGTTTCTTTTATTCCACGTGCAATACTTCAGGGTATGCCACTTTTGTTTGGATGTACCGGCGAAACCATTTCAGAAAAAGCAGGTAGTCTTAACCTGGGAATTCCAGGAGTAATGTATGTAGGCGCCATCTGCGGTGTAATAGGGGCGTTTATATATGAACAAGCTTGCGGAGGAGCAGTCAATCCATTCCTGGCAATCATGATTCCGTTCATATGCTGCCTTGCGGGCGCTCTTCTTATGGGACTGATATTTGCCTTTCTCACTGTAACCATGAGAGCAAATCAGAATGTAACGGGACTTGCAATGACAACCTTTGGTATTGGATTTGGTAACTTTTTCGGCGGTTCGTTGATGAAACTTACAGGAAGTGCAGTCCCGTCAATCGCTCTTTCAGAGACAAGTAAATGTTTTAGAAGGGCTTTGCCTATAGCAGACGATCTCGGATGGTTCGGCAAAATATTCCTTTCATATGGATTTATGACATATCTAGCTGTGGCTATTGCTATAGTTACAGGGTTCATTCTCGCCAAGACAAGAATAGGCCTTCAACTCCGTGCAGTAGGCGAAAATCCCGCCACAGCAGATGCTGCCGGAATTGCTGTTAACAAATACAAGTATTTTGCGATTTGTATCGGATGCATGATTGCAGGACTTGGCGGTCTGTTCTACGTAATGGACTACGCCAACGGAGTATGGTCAAACAACGCCTTTGGAGATAGAGGATGGCTGGCAATTGCGCTGGTTATATTCACGCTATGGAAGCCAAACATAGCAATATTTGGTTCAATACTTTTTGGTGGACTTTATATCCTGAATCTGTTTATCCCAGGCACAGGAATGGCTACGAAGGAGCTCTATAAAATGCTTCCCTACGTAGTAACCATAATCGTGTTAATAATTACCAGCATGCGTAGAAAACGTGAACATCAGCCACCAGAAAGCTTAGGACTTCCGTATTTTCGAGAAGATCGTTAAGAGGATATATTTAGTGGCCGGAGGTAATAATTATGGATCAGTACAAAGTGGATTTTCATATTCATACCTGTTATTCCGACGGACAGGCAACGCCTACCGCCATAGTCAAAAATGCTAAGGAACTTGATTACGATATAATAGCTATAACGGATCATGATGGAGTGGATGGTGTTAAGGAAGCCCTTATTGCAGGAGAAGCCGTTGGTTTGAAGGTGGTGCCGGGAATCGAGCTGGCCACCGAAACAGAGGAAGGTATAGGACTGCACATATTGGGCTACTACTTTGACATGGGAAACGAAGCCCTCAAGGAAACGTTGCAGATTTTGACAGAGAGAAGGAACAGGAGAAACGAGAGGCTTATCAAGGTACTCAACGAAATGGGATACCACATATCCTTAGAGGATCTGAGAAAGCACCAGCCTAATAACTTTATCGGCAAGCCCGTAATAGCAAGAACTTTGACTGCAAAGGGCTACCTGGACGACCCGAAGGACGCTTTCAAAGAAGGCGAGTTTCTGGGGAGCAAACAGGCCAGAGCAATAAGAAAAGAAAAGCTGCATACAGAGGAAGCTATAGAACTGATAAATGAAGCGGGGGGGATTGCTGTCTTGGCACACCCTATTCAGACTAGGGGAATTGGAGAAATAGATTCGCTGGAATTCTATATGAACATTGACACCATAATAGGAAGATTGAAAAAGCAAGGACTAAAGGGACTGGAATGTTATCATCCAGACCAGAACGATGGGCAGACATTGAAGTTTATAGAACTTGCCGAAAAATACCACTTGCATATAACTAGAGGCTCAGATTTTCACGGTAAAAATTTCATAAAAGCAGAGGTAACAGTCGATATTTAGAGTGGGTATAAAAAAGTATAAACATCTTAAAAAGCAAGATTGGATTATGATTTCATCATTCCAGTCTTGCTTTTTGATTTCCGCATTATTTGGTGTGGTATATAAAGGTTACACTATACGGGCATATTTCTCTTCGCGCCGCAGATGAAAATTATAGGTAAAACTAAACCGGCTATAAGTGAGATAATAGCAGTTAAAGTAACTCCTGTTGCAATCATTCCCAGAATAGCGGAAGCGCCGGCAAATGCCAGCAATACTACGCCAAAGGTAAATAAGGTACCTGCTTTTGAAGGCTTAGCACAATTCTTGACACCTAAAATGCCTGCTATCAGTTCAATTATCGCCCAAATCAGGTAAATGAGTATTGAGACAATAATAGTGATGCTGTTAGCGTCAGCACCTTTCATAACTGAAAATGCGCCAAGCCCTATTAAGCCTAAAGCATAGACTATAACACCAATCGTTCACAAAATAATAATAAAATCCCAACTACTTTTAAAATTGTTTTTCCTCTTGTCTCCATAATAATATATCCTTATTTCTTTCTTAAATTTGCTCTAATTTTTTAATTTATAGTATTGGACAAATAATGTCAAGAAAGCTCAAGCCTTTGCTGTATGTATGTGTTTGCAAAAACTGGGAATAATAGACAAGGATACTATTCCCGGGAGGGAAAAAATCGCAAAGGAAGAAAGATGAAAAAAGTTTTTGTACTGGTATGTGCGCTGCTTATGGCCTTTTCTATAGCCGCAGGCCTCGTATATGCCACAGATGAGAAGCAGATACCTGTTGTTTTGGCAGACGGAAGCGTAATTACTCCACCGTGGAATATAACTGTGGATGGAGAAAAGGTGGCCCTTGTTGAATCAGAGGAGGCAGCCCAGAAAACTTTGAATGATATCATAGAAGAGTACAACAGTAAGAACGAGGAAGACAATGTAGTCCTTGATATAGAGATAAAAGAGACTACGGAAGTAAATCCCATGAAAATCGAACATGGGGATGAAAATCCAGAGATAATGACAGTGCGTGAAGCCAAGGAAAAGCTTATGAAGGGTGATGACGGCGATGGGTACATTACCGTTGTAACCACAGAGGAGCAGGTAAAAAAAGAAACTATAGAATTTGAGGAAGAATACAAGGCCGAGCCTGACCTGTACGTTGGAGAAACCAAAGTTGAAACTGAAGGTAGGGAAGGTAGTAAGAAGGTAACGAAAAAAGTAGTAAAGGAAAACGGAGAAACAGTAGATGAAGAGGTAACCGACGAAGAGGTTATCAAGGAACCCCAGGAGCAGATAGTCCTAGCCGGAACCAGAACCTATGACGGTTACGGCGGCGGAGAATACGGAGAAGCCGATGCAGGAGTTTCCTATGACAGGACGGCTATTTACAGCACTCTAGGGACGCCTGTGGACAAGGTATATGTTTCATCCTGGTTCGGTCAAAGGTGGGGAAGGCTTCACCGAGGCATTGATTTCGCTCTTGCGCAGGGCAGCAATATATATGCCGCAGACGGGGGAAAAGTGTATTTTGTCGGAGTCAGCGGCGGATATGGCAACGTAATAAAGGTAGACCATGGAAACGGTATGCAGACCTATTATGCTCACTGCAGCAAAATGTTGGTGAGTCAGGGTCAGAGCGTAGCAAGGGGAGAGGTAATAGGGCTTGTAGGCTCTACCGGCAACTCAACGGGATCTCATCTCCATTTTGAGGTGATAGTCAACGGGGGCTGCGTGAATCCTGCAGGCTTGCTGGGCTTATAGCAGCCTTCTCGATTTTTAAGGCTTATCGTTGATTATTTAGGTCAAATATGGTATCATGTAGAGCGGGTGTAACCACCCGCTTTTAACATATAAACGAGGGGAAACACAATGGCATTTTTTAAGGAAATACATGAAGATATACAGGCAGTGGTAAAGCAGGATCCGGCAGCAAGAAACGGGTTCGAGGTTTTGATGTGCTATCCGGGAATATGGGCGCTCATATGGCACAGACCGGCTCACTGGTTACATAATCACAAGATCAAAATGTTAGCTAGAGTCATTTCACAGCTGTCTAGGTGGTTTACGGGAATCGAAATACATCCGGGAGCTAAAATTGGCAGACGCTGTGTTATAGACCACGGAATGGCCATTATTATAGGAGAAACCAGTGAGATAGGAGATGACGTCACCATATATCAGGGAGTAACCTTAGGCGGAACGGGGAAGGATACAGGCAAGAGGCATCCTACCATTGGCAACAGAGTCGTAATAAGTACGGGGGCTAAGGTATTGGGACCATTCAAGGTAGGCGATGACGTGAAGATAGGTGCAGGCTCGGTGGTTCTCAAGGAAGTTCCCGACGGCTGTACGGTAGTAGGTATACCGGGAACTATAGTAAGGAGAAACGGCAGGCCGGCAACGGACCTTGACCAGGTGGATTTGCCGGATCCTGTAGCAGTTGAGCTGGAATGTCTTAGAAGAAGGATAGTAGAGCTTGAGAAGGTGCTTATCAACAAATTCGGTGAAGAGAGTATAATACAGTGTGAGAAGGACTGCCAGTATGCCAATATAGCACAGGAGATAGAAGAGGGAACCGTTGACCAGATATATGATGAGGTGCACTTAAGCGAGGAAAGGAAGGAACAAGAGGATGAAAATATATAATACCTTGACGGGTAAAAAAGAAGACTTCGTCCCTATAGAAGCGGGAAAGGTTAAAATGTATGTATGCGGGCCTACCGTTTACAACTATTTTCATATAGGAAATGCAAGACCCTTTGTGGTTTTTGACACTATGCGTAAATACCTTGAATACCGAGGCTACAAAGTAAAGTTCGTCCAGAACTTCACGGACGTTGACGATAAGATAATAAATAGAGCCAAGGAAGAGGGCGTATCTGCTCCTGAGATAAGTGAAAAGTATATAGATGAATATTACAAGGATGCTTTCTCCCTCAACGTCAAGAAAGCTACAGTACATCCCAAAGTTACGGAGACTATGAATGACATAATCAAATTCGTTCAGGATCTTATCGACCGGGGATATGCATATGAGGTTGATGGAGATGTGTACTACAGGACCAGAAAATTCCAGGATTATGGCAAGCTCTCCGGAAAAAATATAGATGACCTTATTTCTGGCGCGCGAATAGCAGTAGGCGAAAAGAAGGAGGACCCTCTTGACTTCGCATTGTGGAAGGCCCGCAAGGAGGAAGTTGAAATAGCATGGGAAAGCCCTTGGGGCATGGGAAGACCAGGGTGGCATATAGAGTGTTCGGCGATGTCTAAAAAATTTTTAGGAGATACTATAGACATTCACGCAGGCGGGCAAGACCTTCAGTTCCCACATCATGAAAACGAAATTGCACAGTCAGAGGCCCATAGCGGCAAGGAATTCGCACACTACTGGATGCACAACGGATACATCAATATTAACGGCACCAAGATGTCCAAGTCTCTTGGCAATTTTAGAACCGTCAGAGACTTGCTCAAGGTATACGACGGCGAGGTTCTCCGTTTCCTTATACTCAGCGGACACTACAGAGGCCCTATAGATTTTGGCGAGGAGATTCTTACCCAGTCCCAGAACGGTTTGGGAAGAATGAGAAATGCCAAGAGCAATTTGAAGCATCTCATAGCAACGGGAAGCGGCACTATGTCCGAGGCGGAGCAGAAGGCCCTAGAAGATCTAGGCAAGTATAGAGAGAGATTCATTCAAGTCATGGATGATGACCTTAACACCGCCGATGGAATATCGGTAATATTTGAGCTGGTAACGGCTATCAATACTGCTGTGAAGGACGGAACCTCTAGGGAATTTGCAGAAAAGGCCCTTCAACTGCTGGTGGAGCTTGCTTCAATTCTCGGACTTCTTCAGCAGGAAACCATTGAAGAAGTCACGGAAGCAGACCCTGAAATCCAGGCCCTTGTAGATGAACGTCAGAAAGCTAGGAAAGCAAAGAACTTCGCAAGAGCCGACGAGATAAGAGATTTGCTCAAGGCCAAGGGAATAGTTCTCAAGGATACACCTCAGGGGGTACAGATAATTAAAGAATGATATGAAAGTTAAAAACATAAAGAATATAAACACTACTGCTTTGGCTTATATGGGAGATGCCGTATACGAACAGGCAGTGCGAGAGCATATAATATCAGAAGGGTCATATGATGTGAATAAGCTGCATCGCAGGGCTACGGGCTATGTAAAGGCGGGAGCTCAGGCAATGGTGGTAAGGGAACTTTTTGATGAGCTTACAGAAGCTGAACAGGCTCTGGTTAAGAGGGCCAGAAACAGGAAGTATACAACAAAGGCCAAGAACGCCGACCCTGTTACATATAAATGGGCAACAGCCTTTGAGGCGCTGCTGGGGTATTTATACCTGGCGGAGGATGAAGAAAGACTTAGCTGGGTGCTTGAGCGCTCTTTTGAAATCGTAGGGAGATAATAACGGATATGTCCAATAAACCAAAGAAAAAAAAGCAGGTAAGAAACAAAGCACGAGATGCCATTGGTGATTATTACAAGACTGGAAGAGAATACGACAAGGACAACAGGCAGAGGCAGAAGGAAGAAGGTGCCAGCACCAAGGGGCTGAAAAACCTTAATGCCATGGAAAAGACATGCGTGGCAGTTATCGTGCTGGGCCTTGTGGGAATTGTAATAAAGTACGTGATTTTGTAACGGAGATGAAGATATGAGCAGAGCAGACCAGCTATTTGTGAATATGTGCGAAGACATACTGGAAAAGGGTTTTTCCAGCGAGGGGCAGACCGTTCGGGCCAGATGGGAGGACGGTACGCCTGCCCACACCATTAAAAGATTCGGCGTAGTAAACAGGTATGATTTGCAGGAGGAATTTCCTGCATTGACACTGAGACCTACGGCAATCAAGTCAGCGGTTGACGAGATGCTTTGGATATGGCAGAGGAAGTCCAATAATATCAAGGACCTCAGCAGCAGCATATGGGATGAATGGGCCGACGAAAATGGCTCTATAGGCAAGGCATACGGGTATCAGCTGGGAGTGAAATACAAGTTCCCCCACGGAGAGATGGACCAGGTGGACAACGTGCTGTGGCAGCTTAAGAGTACTCCATATTCCAGAAGGATAATGACCAACATATACAAGTTCGACGACCTGATGGAGATGGGTCTTGAACCATGCGCTTACAGCATGACCTTCAACGTTACAGGGAACAGGCTCAATGGAATACTCAATCAACGTTCTCAGGATATATTGGCGGCAAACAACTGGAATGTAGTTCAGTACGCGGTTTTGTTGCATATGTTTTCTCAGGCTTCGGGACTTGTGCCGGGAGAGCTAGTTCACGTCATTGCAGACGCTCATATATATGACAGACACGTAGATATAATAAAAGAGATGATAGGCAGACCACAGTATCCGGCTCCAAGATTCAGACTTAATCCGGAGGCAAAGAATTTTTATGACTTTACAGTTAACGATTTGATAATCGAGGATTATAAGAAGAATCCTCAGATTGCCAATATTCCCATTGCAGTGTAGGTGACAAAATGAATGCGATAGTAGTTGTAGATAAAAACTGGGGTATAGGCAAGGAAGGTAATTTGCTTGTCCATTTGCCCGGAGATTTGAAATACTATAAAGAAAAGACCTTGGGAAAGGTAGTGGTAATAGGAAGAAAGACCCTTGAGTCCTTTCCCGGCCAAAAGCCCCTGCAGGGGCGAACTAACCTGGTAATTACGAGAGATGAAAGCTACAGAGCCGAAGGCTGTATCCTTTGCAATTCTAAGGAAGATGCCCTTGAAAGACTTAAAGAATTTGAGGATAAGGACATTTTTATCTCCGGAGGAGAGTCGATTTACAGGGAATTTATGGACCTCTGCGATACTTTTTATGTGACGAAGATTCAGGAGGAATTTGAAGCGGACAGATATTTCCCCAGGCTTGATGATATGGGAATGGAGATGGTCTGGCAGAGTGAGCCCTGTGAAGATAAGGGCGTAACTTATAGATTTTGCAAATATGTGAGGGAGCAATTATAAAATGGCGGAAATAATAATTGGAAGAAATGCCGTGCTTGAGGCATTAAAAAACGGCAGAGAAATAGAGAAGATAACGGTGGCCAAAGGTGCTGACGGTTCGGTAAAGCAAATTATAGGCAAGGCTAAGGACAAGAAGATACCTCTGTACTATAGCGAAAGAAACAGGATGGACAAGGCGACAGACGGCGAGAATCATCAGGGCGTCATTGCTGTTGTTTCGGACTACAAGTACTGCAGCGTAGAGGATATACTTGATAGAGCAGTTGAAAGAGGCGAGAAGCCTTTTATACTTGTACTGGATGGTCTTGAAGACCCTCATAATCTGGGGGCTATATTGCGAAGTGCGGAATGTGCGGGAGTTCACGGCCTCATTATTCCCAAGAGACGGTCGGTTTCCGTTACGGAGACGGTGGCTAAAACCTCGGCGGGAGCATGTGAATATATGCTGTGTGCCAAGGTAACTAACATCGCCAGAGAAATTGACAAGCTGAAGGAGCAGGGGATATGGATAGGGGCCTGTGACATGGATGGAGTACATTATGACAAGCAGGACATGACGGGAGCTGTCTGCCTCGTAGTTGGCGGGGAAGGCAACGGAGTCAGCAGACTCGTAAAAGAAAAATGTGATTTTGTGGTTTCAATCCCTATGAAAGGTAAAATCTCATCATTAAATGCATCTAATGCAGCATCTATACTGATGTATGAAATCGTGAGACAGAGAGGATGACATATGGGCGAGAAGGCTTACATTGACAGCTATTCGGGCGAAAAATATGTATATGAGAGCTATTCGGACGATGAGCTGGCAGCTATGGCTCAGGAAGGCGATATGAATGCCGAAGAGGCCCTGATCAGGAAGTATAAGGAGACGGTGAAAATAAAGGCCAATTTGTACTTTATGGCAGGAGCAGACGAAGAGGATGTAGTTCAGGAAGGAATGATAGGACTGTTTAAGGCCATACGGCAGTATGACACGGGAAAAGACGCTTCCTTCGGAACCTTTGCAAGCGTCTGCATTACCAGACAGATAATCACGGCAATACGTTATGCGGGAAGAGAAAAACATAAGGCTCTGAATACATATATTTCTCTGAGTAATCCTGTAAAGGAGGACGAGGGAGATGTTACGGTTGGAGATACTCTAAGGGCCGACATGGTGGAAAATCCCGAGGTCATGCTGGTGATAAAGGATGTGGCCTATTATATTCTACATAACGGTGATGATATTTTCAGCAACTTTGAAATGCGGGTGTTAAACGAGGCTCTCAAGGGATATGATTACCAAAAGATTGCGGAGAAACTGGACAAGAGCGTTAAGTCTGTGGACAACGCAATGCAGAGAACCAGAAAAAAAATTATTAGTTATTTGTGGCAGTAAATATGTGTCTCTAACATGTCAAACCTATTGCAATATGGTTGACAGAGGGATTAAAATATAGTAGGATAGGTGTGTTGATACGCTGCTGTAGCTCAGTCGGTAGAGCACCTCATTGGTAATGAGGAGGTTCGGCAGTTCAAGTCTGCTCAGCAGCTCCATTATTATGCTTCGCTGGAGCGAGAATTTTGCAAGCGGAGCGAATGTAGAAATTGCAGAGCTAATGCTCAGGGCAATTTTTTAGTTTTAAATTTATGTAGGAGGATTTAAAATGGCAAAGCAAAAATTTGAAAGAAATAAGCCGCATATCAATATCGGAACCATCGGTCACGTAGACCACGGTAAGACAACACTGACAGCAGCAATCACAACTACACTGCAGCAGAGATATCAGTTAGGTGAGAAGGTAGC
>JAAZCE010000031.1 GCA_012513435.1 Clostridiales bacterium | reverse complement strand
TCTCAGAGGATGCTGTTCTGATAGACGAAGTGGCATATGAAAAGCTGACACCTGGAAAGGAATACCGCATTGAGGGCGTCCTTATGAACAAGAATACAGAAAAGCCTGTAGAGATAAACGGGAAGAAGATCACATCAGTAAAGACATTCACCCCGGAAAAATCATCAGGAACAGTGAAGCTCAGGTATGTATTTGACTCATCTGTTCTAAAAGGGGAGAGCGTAGTGGTGTTCGAGAATATCTATCAGGGAGAAGTCAAGCTTGCGTCTCATGCGGATATTTCGGATGAAGGACAGACCGTAGATTATCCGGATCTCGGTACAAAAGCCACGGATCAGAAGACAGGTATAAATACAGGAACGATTGCAAAGAATGCGGTAATAAAGGACGCAGTATCCTATCACAACCTGGTGGTCGGAAAAGAGTATACGGTAAAAGGCAAGCTTATGGATAGTTCCACAGGTAAGCCACTATTGGTAAATGGGAAAGAGATTACCGCTGAGAGGACATTCACTACCGAAAAGAAGACCGGCAAAGTTGATCTTCTTTTTACACTTGATTCAACAGATCTTGCCGGTAAGACGGTAGTGGTGTATGAAAACCTGTACCACGAAGGAGTGAAGATAGGATCTCATGCAGATATATCAGATAAAGGGCAGAGCATAACATATCCGATAAATACACCGAAAACAGGAGATGATGGGGATCCGATATTCATGTTCCTTGCGCTTGCAATTACAGGAATAGCAGTTGTGCTTATGCTCATAAGTAGGCATAGCGGAGACGATGAGGAGGAATAGAAATGACAAAGTTCAGAAGCAATGTCGCTGTTCAGTGCGGCATAAATCCGGCGATAATAGCCGAATACCTTTGGTACCTTCTGATGAATGAGACCGAAGGAGACGATGCCTGTAATAGACACGGGCATCACTGGTGCAGATGCTCCGCGAGGATGATGACAGCCGAGTTCCCTTTTTTATCGATACCAATGGCAAAGAGAGCGATAAAAGTGCTTTCAGACAGAGGATATATTCTGAAGGGCTGTTTCAACGATGACCGGTTCGATCATACGAACTGGTACGCGTTCACAGGCTACGGAGAAAAAATGATGGAAGCGTGGTGGACTGTAAATGAATAAGGATAGATGTCCGGAGGACTGCAGATACCGGAGCAGGATGGCGCCATTCTGCGGGTACTGCATGATGAAGATACTTTCAGATAAAGGAGGTGATAAAGATGGGAATGGAAAAGCAGAGAATGAAAGTGCTGAACAAGCTGATAGATCACGGAGTGGATGCGGAAAAGAAGATCACTGATCTTTCGATAACCGAGATCCTAAGCATGGATGACATATCCAAGCAAGAGATGATCATACTTGCAGAGCTACAGAATGCTATCAGAAAGCACAAGGTGATCGAGTTCCTTAGCGATGTCAAAAGTGATGCAGATGAAAGAGAGGATGAGGCAAATGGAAAAGAATTTACAGGATACGGATACTAAAGCATGCAGTCCTGATGAGATCAAGGAGATCATCAATGAGATGCCAGAAGACATAGTTGTATCGATCGACCTTGAGGAGGTGATATCCGGTGCCAAAGAAGAAAGAAAATGAGCTCAAGGTAGTCAATATCCGCATGGTGAAGGAACCATCTCTTTACAGTGAAAATCCTATATCTACGCCTCAGGATGTGATCGATATGATAGCAAACGAGATGAAAGACTACGACAGAGAGGTATTTGCGATACTAAATCTCAAGTCAAACGGACAGGTGATAAACATGAATGTGTGCAGCGTAGGGACGCTGAATTCGTCTATGGTGAGTCCAAGAGAGGTGTTTAAGAGCAGTATACTGTCGAACGCTGCTGCATTCATTGCATTCCATAATCACCCTTCAGGCACGCCGCTTCCAAGCAGTGAAGACCGAGAGGTCACCAGAAGGCTTCAGGAATGCGGAGCACTTCTGGATATCAGGATGCTGGATCACATAATCGTGGCGGCGGAAAGCGGGCAGATGATGAGCTTCAAGGCGGAGGGCCTCCTTGAGGACGGTAAGAATATGCGTAACTTTGAAAGGTAAAGGAGAAAAAATATATGAATTCAAGAAATGAAATATCGTTCAACATAGTTGAAAGGATCGGCGTTATTGCAGAGTATAAGACGGGATGGGTGAAGGAACTCAATAAGATATCGTGGAACGATGGACCTGCAAAGTATGACATCAGAGAATGGGATCCAGAGCATGAGCACATGTCCAGAGGCATAACGCTTACAGAAGAAGAAATGGGTAATCTTAAAGAGATGATGAACGCAAGAGATATGGTTAAGCAAAAAGAGAAGAAGGCTAAAGACTGGGAGAGATAGAGGCCTAAGTAAACAACTGTTATTTGTAGTCCTGTGGTATAATATTTATATTGTAGGGCTACAATAATTTGTTCTGCGAATCGAAATTTTAATGTAAAAAAATTTTCGAAGAAGCAACCACAGTATTTGAATGGATATAGAGAGGAATAATTTTATGTCTTATTACAATGCAAATCAATATGATAAATTAGTCAGTGAGGCTAATAATAACAACCCAGAGTCAATGTATAAATTGGCAATGTTGTATAGCACAGGTGCTATTAATTCATCCTCAGATGAAGATATTTTTTGGTTAGAGAAGTTCCTAAACTCAAAAGAAGTTAAAGCTATAATAGCGGATCTAGATGATGATGAAGGTTCAATTTCTTATGCCGATACACCATTTGACCATTACAAATACTATGACATGATTATTGAGGCAGGGATTGCTGTAGGATTATATTATATGAATGCGAGTAAAATTGAAGAGGCTAAATTATCACAAACTGCTTTTTATTTTGCGTGGCTTGCTTCAAAGTGTGACTATATAGAAATAAAAGAGGATGAAAATACAACTGATATTCTTTCATTAATGGAACAGATAGATAAACGTATTTCAATGTTGAAGGAGAGGAGAGAAAAAAAGTGATAGAGAAAATATACACAGGAAATACATTAAGCAAGGTGAAAGCGTGTTGCGGAGATGACGTTTGGTTAAGCTTTCAAGAGAAAACAAAAACTGGCATTCTAACATCAGAGATGTGCTATACAATGTTTAAAGATACAAAAGAGGATTTTGACTTTTCTGCTGCTGTTGTTCCGATTATGAAAGGATTGGAGCTTGAATTAAAAAAGGTGTTTTATGAACCTTATTATGAATACGTTACTGACAATTATGATCCTAAAAGTTATGCACAAGCTATTTGTCCATCTTCTGATCTGGAAGATAAAGAAAAAGCTAAGCAAGTTGCTGTCCAGAAAGGAAAAATCCTTTATTACAAGAATGGGAAATTTCAATTCAAAAGGTTATCGACAGAATTCAGTATTGGTAATTTCCGATATTTGACTACCCACGGCGATAAAAAGCGAATTGAAATTGATGAAATATTTGTTGAGTTTTGTGAAAAGAAACTATTTGCTGAACAGACTATTGCAAGAAAAAAGATTGAGAAATGGGTTAGGGAATTGATTATAAATATTGAACCATTACGAAAATTGAGGAATGATAGTGCTCATGCAGGGAAAACACAAAATTCTGTTGATGCATTTACAGTAATTAGTGATTTGATTGTAACCAAGAAGCTGTTGCCAGTTATTGTTGCGCCAGTTGAATCACATTATATTTAATATTTTTCTATTTTGATTTGTTTATTATATTCATGATCTTTATAATGAATATAATAAAAGTGGCATTACATTGGACGCTTAACGGCGTCCTTTTCTATTGGAAAGGAGTGATGTAATGCCGATATATAGCAAGGAGCAAATAGAAAAAGCACGTGAAATGGATCTACTGACGTATCTCAGAAGCTACGATCCGTTTGAACTTGTCCATCTCCAAGGAAATGTATACTGCACTTGCACGCATGACAGTTTGAAGATATCCAACGGCAAGTGGATGTGGTGGTCGCGAGGAATAGGCGGGGTATCCGCGCTTGACTATCTCATAAAGGTCCGAGGGCATTCGTTTATCGAAGCGGTGCAGATGATACTTGGTAAGGAGGCTGAAAGGCCTCCTATTTTGTTGCTCGAAAAAGCAGAAATGGAGGCAAAGAGACTGCTTCTTCCGGAAAGAAACAGCAGTAATGATCAGGTGATCTCATATCTGATGGGAAGGGGAATCGATGAGGTGATCATCAAAGAATGCATCAAAAGAGGTCTTATCTATGAATCGCTACCATATCATAACTGCATCTTCCTGGGGCTAGACGAAGAAGGAACAGCAAGATATGCAGCATTCAGAGCTACAAAGGAAGAACGGATCATGGGCGAAGCTGCAGGCAGCAGTAAGAAATACTGTTTCAGGATCGAGGGAGAAGGTGACACGGTACACATATTTGAAAGTGCGATTGATCTCCTATCGTATGCCACGCTTAGAAAGATCCGAACAGGAAAGTGGGATGATGAAAACCTCCTATCTCTTGCCGGAGTGTATCAGCCAAAGGCGGATATCAGATCGAGTAAAGTACCCATAGCACTAAGGACTTTTCTTGAATCTCATACAGCCACCAGAGAGATTGTGCTCCACTTGGACAATGATTTTGCAGGAAGGAATGCAGGAAAAGCACTTAAGATGCTGCTTAGCGAGAACTACAAAGTGCAGATGAGACCGCCGGATTTTGGAAAGGACTATAACGATTATCTGCTTCATATTTTGGGGCAAGAAGGAAAGGAGAACAGAAAATGAGTGATGAAATGAACAAAGAAACGATCAGAGTGCTACTTGTAAAGCCCGATGAAAAGGCTGTGATGATCGAGATGGAGGACAGCCTCGATGCGATGCAGGAGACTGTCGGAGGCATGATAGAGGAATATATGCCATTCGAGGATGAGGTCGCTGTTGTGTGTAATGAGGAGGGAAAGATGACAAATCTGCCGCCAAACCGAGCGATATTTGACGAGAAAGGTGAGATGCAGGATATCATAGCCGGTCCGTTTTTCGTCTGCTATGCGCCGATTGAAAGCGAAAAGTTCCTCAGTCTCACGCCGGAACTTGAAGCAAAATACAAGGAGAAGTTCCAGTTCCCGGAACAGTTTTTCAGGACACCAGAAGGGATAAAGGCGATGAAGTTCATCCCAGCAGCCGATGAAAAGAATGCCGAACAGACGAGGTAAAACGCACAAGATAGGTGTCCGCATAATTTAACAAGCACTGCCTATCTGCTCCTACTGAGCAGACCGGCAATATGTAGGGGTGGCCCCTACTACCCCGCGAGAAAGGAGAAGTGATCAAGAATATGAAAAGGACTATAAAGAAACAGGTATGGATGACAAGAGATGAGGCGCAGAGCCTAAAGAAAAAAGCCAAGGCCGCATGTATGACAGAGGCGCGGCTTATACGATTGCTGCTTGAAGGATATACCCCAAGGCCTGTGCCCGATGACAGGTTCTATGAGTCGATGGATCAGCTGAAGGTGATGGGCGATAGATTAGAACATATTTCGGATGGATGCAGGTCACCGGAGGACGCGGCATTTATCGCAGAAGAGGCAAAGAAGTGGCATGCTCTTCAGCTAGACATGGAAAAGAAGTATCTGCTCCCTGAAAGGACAAATGAAAAATGGCAGTGACAAAGATCTGGGATATCAGCAGAAGCTTTGATGCTCCGATCAAATATGTGGAGAACGAAGAGAAAACGCTTAATCCGAAATGGTCCGAGAAAGAACAGATGCTTGAAGATGTAATAGAGTATGCAGCTAAGGAAGGAAAGACAGAGAACAAGTTCTTTGTGTCAACTATCAACTGCAATAAGTCATTTGCAAGAGAAGAGTTCCTCATAACAAAAAAGCGATTTGCAAAAGAAGGAGGCATTGTTGCTTTTCATGGATATCAAAGCTTCGAGGAAGGCGAGGTAACGCCGGCAGAAGCACACGCTATCGGAATGGAACTTGCGAATGAACTCTGGGGAGATCGTTTTCAGGTCGTCGTGGCGACACATCTTAATACTAAGTGCCTACACAACCACTTTGTAATAAACTCTGTATCATTCAAAGACGGAAAGAGATATCACGACTGCAGAGACACATACGCATTGATGAGAACGACATCGGACCGGATCTGCGTGGAGCATGGGCTTTCCATCATCAATAAACCTAAAGGAAAGGGCGTCAATCAGTATCTCTACAAGATGGAGCAGGCTAATATGCCTACAAGGTACAATGTCGCGAGACAGGCACTCGATGAAGCGATAGCTCTCAGTCTGAACAAGGAAGAGTTCGCTTATGAGATGAGGAAGCGAGGATATATATGTAAGCTCAATGACAATCACAAGTACTGGACCATTACGCCGCCAGGTTGGAAGCAGGGAATAAGGACAAAGAATCTGGGACCTGAATACACGAAGGAACGGATCATGGAACGAGTCTGCGGAAACGATCTATCTGTAAGAACCGAGCGGATCAGACAGACGTATAGGATGCCGAATAATTATAACCTGAAGCGCAGGATCGATAAGATCATGGGAAGGAGCGGTATTGAAAAGCTCTATCTGAGATACTGCTATGAACTTGGATATCTGCCGAAGTATATGCAGAAGGCCACGATGCTCCATCAGGTACTGAAGGAAGATCTTCTGAAATGCGAAAGATATTCTGAAGAAGCAAAGCTTCTTTCAAAGTATCACATAAGCACAGATGGAGATATTCTTTCTTTTACCTCAGAGGGAGAAAAGAAAATTGAGACGATGTCGGAGAGGCGCGAGGAGCTTCGAAAGATCGTAAAGAGGAAGATCCCTGAAGGAGCGCGAGAAAAGTGCAAAGACGAGATCAAGGTGCTGACTAGCAGCATCAAGGAGATCAGAAAGGAACTCAGACTTTGCGAGGATATCAGTATGCGGTCAGAGATACTTGAAAAGAATTTGATGAAAGTAGATAAGGAACAAGAAAAGGAGGTACGAAATAGATGAATCCAGGAGGAGATGCAGCAGAGCAAGTCGTCAGAATGTCGCTCGAAGGAGTTGAGGTCGCGGCAAAGATCACGGGTAACGGTGCAAAGAACATTGCCATACTACTTGCGGCAGTCTTGAAAGAGGAACAGAAGACGAAGGGAAAAGCCAGGCTTACGAATATGCTTAAGTCCGGCAAGGAACTAAAGGTGTTCACAGTGCAGCAGAAGGATGTAAAAAAGTTTTCGCAGGAAGCGAAGAGATATGGCGTTCTGTACTGTGTACTGAAGGATAAGAACAACAAAGACGAGAACGCCATAGTGGATGTCATAGCAAGAGCGGATGATGCTTCAAAGATACAGAGGATCATGGAGCGGTTCAAGCTCGCGACAGTCGATAAGGTATCTGTGATAGGAGAGATGGAAAAAGACAGGATCTTTCCGGGGAAGGAAAGACCGGTTCGAGATCAGCTCCAGATCGATATGGATAAGAGGGCAGAGGAATATATGAAGAAGGAACAGAATGCCATAAACCCCTCACAGGCACGGACGGGAAAAGAACCTCTGTCCGGGCAAAGCTTGAAGCCAATAAACCGCTCAGATGGGTCGACTGGGGAAAGAAGTAGAGCATCAGTCAGAGAGAAGCTGAACGAGTACAGGAAGGAAGCGGAGAGATCTCGTGAGAAAACGAAGAGCAAAGAAAAGAGCAGAGGAAGCCAACACAAAAAGCCTGTGAAGAAGGATCAGAGAGGAAGGTAGCAACATGGGAGAAAAGAAGGTAAGCATAGAGCTTGATGAGTACGAACAGAACATTGTGTTCAAGGCGCTCAACGACATGAGGACAAATCTCATAGCAACGGAGCGACCGACCGACGCGGTGGATGACCTGATGATCAAGACATATGAAGCGAAGAAGAAACGCTTTCGTGTAGCAGAAGGGCAGGATGTAAATGAAAGATACAGATAGAAAGACGGTACTGATTCTTTTCCTGTGTGGGATGATACCTGTAGCCTGGCTTGGTCTTCTTGCAGCACCATATACCGGAGAGAGCATATTCGAGATGTTGGCACATATGAATGAGATAATCGATCATCCACTAAATATACGGATAACAGAGAACAGTGGCAAAACTGTTCTCATTTTTTTGTCCGTGTATGTCATGAGCATCGGTATATACCTTGCCACTAAAAGGAACTACAGAAAAGGCGAGGAACACGGATCAGCCAAATGGGGAAATGCCAACACGATAAATAAGAGATACGAACAGAAACCACCTGAAGCAAACAAGATCCTTACGCAACATGTACGGATCGGATTTGATGGGAGAAAGCACAAACGAAATCTCAATGTGCTTGTCATCGGCGGATCAGGAGCAGGGAAGACCAGATTTTATTGCAAGTCTAATGTCATTCAAGGGGAAACATCCTTGACAATACTAGATCCGAAAGGCGAGATACTTAGAGATACAGGAAATCTTCTCAGGGCAAAGGGATATGAGATACGAGTGCTCGATCTTATCGATATGAGCAGGAGCCACTGCTATAACCCATTTGTATATCTGAAAGATGACAACGATGTTCAGAGACTTGTGACGAACCTGTTCAAGAGCACCACGCCAAAAGGAGCGCAGACAAACGATCCATTTTGGGACACCGCAGCGCAGATGCTTCTTCATGCGCTTATCTTTTATCTGAAGTACGAAGCACCGGAGGACGAGCAGAATTTTTCTATGGTCATGGAAATGCTCAGGGCTGGGGATGTCGATGAGGAAGACAATCAGCCAAGTCCGCTAGACAATCTGTTTTTCGACCTAGAGAAAACGGATCCCGGGCATATAGCACTCAAGTATTACAGAGCATATCATGCCGGAGCCGCAAAGACACTAAAGAGCATACAGATCACTCTTGCTGCAAGACTTGAGAAGTTCAATCTAGAGAGCCTCTCAAAGCTGACGATAACAGATGAACTGGATCTTGGATCTCTTGGAGAAAGGAAGACGGCACTGTTTGCCTTGATACCTGATAACGATACGAGTTTCAACTTCCTTATATCTATCCTGTATACGCAGCTCTTTCAGCAGCTGTTCGAAGTGGCGGATAAAAAATACGGCGGCGAGCTTCCGGTCCATGTGCACTTTCTCATGGACGAATTCGCAAATGTCTCGCTCCCTGAGGACTTCGACAAGATCCTTTCGGTAATGAGATCAAGGAACATATCAGTATCTATCATCCTTCAGAATCTTGCACAGCTAAAAGCGCTGTTCGAAAAGCAGTGGGAGAGTATAGTTGGTAACTGCGATGAGTTTGTCTACCTCGGTGGTAATGAACAGGCAACGCATAAATATGTGAGCGAACTCCTTGGTAAGGCAACGATAGATATGAACACCTATGGGAAGTCTACAGGGAGGAGCGGTAACTACTCTACAAATTATCAGTTGTCCGGAAGGGAACTGATGACACCTGACGAGGTCAGGAGACTTGATAATCACTTTGCTCTTCTGTTCATACGAGGTGAAAGCCCTGTAAAAGATCTTAAATATGATCTTCTAAAACATCCGGCAATCGATATGACAGCAGATGGGAAGGGGAAAGTGTTCAGGCATGGTGATGCGGATGATGCGGATTATACCATATCTATTATGGGAATAGCAGATACAAATAGCGGTGAACCAGAAGAAATACAGGAAACAGGGTATGTGCTCCTTTCAGAGGCAGACCTTGAAGAAGAACTAGAGAAAGAGAAGAAGGAG
>JAAZCE010000082.1 GCA_012513435.1 Clostridiales bacterium | reverse complement strand
CTCGAACCCATTGCTAAAGTGGAAAATGCGCCGAATGACAGCCTCTGGCACACGATTATTGAAGCGGATAACTACCATGCTCTTCAGCTTTTGGAGTACCTTTACGAGGGACAAGTGGATTGCATATACATAGACCCGCCCTATAACACAGGGGCAAGGGACTGGAAATATAACAACGACTATGTGGATTCCAATGATGCTTACAGGCATAGCAAATGGCTTTCGATGATGAAAAAACGGTTGCTAATAGCAAAAAGGGTTTTAAATCCTAATTGTTCTGTGCTGATTTGTACTATAGATGAAAAAGAATATCTCCATCTTGGATGTTTATTAGAGGAGTTGTTCCCAGAAGCAAGAATTCAAATGGTTACCAGTGTCATTAGTAGCCAAGGCTCAACACGTGATGGGTTATTTTCACGTGCTGAAGAGTATCTTTTCTTCGTGTTTTTAGGAAATGCAGAGGTTGTCAAATCTGAGGACGATATGTTAAATGAAGGTCTATCAGCCACAAAAAGTCAGCTATGGTTTCAATTTGTCCGGACAGGCAAAGGAAATTTACGAGAAAATTCTAAAAACCTGTTTTATCCTATATTTATTGATTCAAACAAGGGGAAAATCGAATCTATTGGAGATCCTATACCTTTGGGAATCCCCAAGGAAAGTGTTGCTGCTCCAGATGGACTATTGGCGATATGGCCAATGACCGCTGATGGCCGGGAGGCCCGTTGGCGTACAGGGGTTGAAGTTGCGCGGCGCAGATTAAGCAAAGGACTTTTACGTCTTGGAAAAACTTCAAGAAAAGAAATCGGTTGGTCTGTTTTAACAGTAAACGAGGGAACAGAGAAACGTATTGAACAAGGAGAAATCATTGTAGAAAATATTGATGCTTCGGGGTCTGCACAGCTTGTAGAAAAATTTGGTGGATCGGTGCGGGCTCCAAAAACAGTATGGAATAAAACAACTCACAATGCAGGATGGCACGGTGCAAAATTGTTGACCAAAATATTGGTGGATAGAAAATTCCCTTATCCAAAATCGTTGTATGCGGTACAAGATGCTTTGAGCGTTATAAACTTAAACAAAAACGCTCTCATATTAGATTTTTTTGCAGGGTCAGGTACAACCTTACACGCTGTCAATCTTTTAAATGCAATGGATGATGGTTGTCGCCGCTGTATTTTGGTCACTAACAATGAAGTTTCAGAGGATGAAGCAAAAACTCTGACTAAAGAAGGGTTCTATCCCGGTGACGAAGGGTGGGAAAGGTATGGCATTGCACGCTATGTAACATGGCCGCGCACTGTTTGTAGTATTAAAGGGATTGATGTTAATGGAAATCCCATACAAGGAACTTACCTTTCAAACAATAAGCCGATGAGCGAAGGTTTCGCCGCTAATGTAGAATACTTCAAGCTTGGCTTTCTTGATAAAAACAGCGGGTCGCTCGGTCAGCAATTCTCCGAGATTCTTCCCTTGCTATGGCTGAAAGCTGGAGCGATTGGCAAGCGCCCCGAACTGGACAGTGCGGAACTGCCGAATATGTTGATTTTGCCGCAGAACTCTTTTGCAGTTCTCCTTGATGAAGACTGCTACGGTAAATTTGCCGAAGCTTTGCTGGAAACGAAAAATATTGGTACGGTATATTTTGTTACAAACTCTGAGG
>JAAZCE010000106.1 GCA_012513435.1 Clostridiales bacterium | reverse complement strand
TGCCTGGCAAAATCTTCGAAGGAATAGAACTTGCGGTGATTATAGAACCGCTTCATATCCTCCCTGTGGCTGCGTTCTACCTTGCCATTGTGCCTTGGTGTGTAAGGGCGGATGTACTTCAGCTTAATTCCCAGAGCCTGTGCTGTTATTTCAAAGGCTGTTAGGCGATGGGTCTGTTTAGCAATCAGGCGGTTGGTGAACTCAAGGCCATTGTCAGTCTGGATGCAATGGACTTCAATACCTTTCCGGGTGTAGTAGTCCACCAGTTTTAGCAGGAAATCCTTTGATGAATCAGTACTATGCTCCCTGTAGGCTTTTAAGTAACGTAAGCGGCTGAATTCGTCAATCGCGGTGTATTGCACCAGTCTTTCTCCGGCAGCTTCACCTACCTTGCAAGCTTTGGGAACAATCTTTACATCAATTTGCACTCGTTCTCCCGGGAAGGTCATCTGTTGGTAGGGCTTGGGTTTGTGAACTTTCTTCTTAGGCTTGCTCTGCAGGTTCAATTTGTACAGGATTCGATATAGACCGCTTAAGGACCTGCTGTAGCCTCGTTTCCGAAGCCTGCACCACAGTTCTACCCGGCCTAAGGTTGGGTTTCGCCTGCACATATCCCGAAGCAGTTTGATTTCCTGCTCAGTGTGCTGATTGGGATGGCGGTGTGGCCTTCGAGATTGACAAGCCAGGGATTCAATGCTTCCGTCGTAACGTGACAACCAGAAATATATGTATGACCGTGCCCTGTTGTGCCGCCGTGATGCTTTCCCTACACCATGACGGAGAGCGAATTCAACCAGTGATTGCCGATACTTCATGTCCTGGGTTATACTGTTCATGGAGAAAGAGTTCCTTTCGTTAGTGTTGTGGTGGTAACAACAGTCTAACCGATTTGACCTCTTTCTCTGCTTTTTTCCCTCCTTCATGGTTCCTTGTCCAATATGTATGGTACTCCTACACAATGGTACTCCTACACCACACGAGATATAATTGACTTAAACACCAAGTATGGATATACTGTTATGGTATATTTAATTGTTATCATGAACAGCCGGCGAAATGAACAACCACAACATACCATTAAAAAGAAACTTCGGTAACACATGTAATCAATATATCAAATGATAAATTCATGGTACTAATAATATGGCAATGTTTATGGTGCTTTCTTAATAATAAACTACCATGTTACAACTTGAAAGGAATTAATCAGGATGAAAAAGACAATGATACTCGCGCTAACCATCATGCTTCTTGCAACTTCGGCTATGGGCTTTGCAGAAGCGGTGCCAACTACGACAAATGTAGAAGGCGTATTGAACAGGAGCATAAGTTTTTCTGACCGCAATCCTGATGGCAGCTTTCCCATGAACCCAGAGATTGATAAAGAGAGCCCTACCACTGGGTTGCCAACAGAGAACAGCGAGTATTTACCTATCCTTGTTCAAATTGATAATAACTTGGGCGCTCTGCCTCAATGGGGAATCGCAGATGCTGATATTATGTACGAAGCTCCAATCCAAGGGGGCGGCTGGACGCGAATGACAGCACTGTTTTCTGACGTATATCCAGAAGAGGCT
>JAAZCE010000061.1 GCA_012513435.1 Clostridiales bacterium | reverse complement strand
GATTTGAACCATCGAACCCGAAAGAACAGATTTACAGTCTGCCGCGTTTGACCACTTCGCTATCCCTCCATTAAAAGTGGTGCCGACAGAGGGAATCGAACCCCCAACCTACTGATTACAAGTCAGTTGCGCTACCAATTACGCTATGTCGGCAAAAAAATGGTGGGCGATGTAGGACTCGAACCTACGACCCCCTGCTTGTAAGGCAGGTGCTCTAACCAACTGAGCTAATCGCCCATTATATCGGACTTCAATAATATAACATTTTAGAGTTAAGAAGTCAATAAAGTTTATTAATTTTTTTTGTTTAATATACTAATTTTACGCATTAAACAAGTAAAAAGTACGATTTTTTCATAAAATAACAGATTTTTATTGCATTTATTTATAAAAGATGTTAATCTTTAAATGTAAGGATATCAAGCCTTATAAAATACATTTTATGGGAGGTAAGTTTTATGTCAAAAGGAGCATTAGTTGATTTTATCGCTGCTAAAGCTGGTTTTACTAAAGTTGACGCTGGTCGTGCTTTAGATGCAGTTTTAGATGGTATTGCTAGTGGACTTAAAGAAGATGGAAGGGTTGCATTAGTTGGATTTGGTACTTTTTCTGCAAAGAAAAGAGCTGCTAGATCAGGAATTAATCCATTAACTAAACAACCAATCAAAATTGCTGCTAAAGTTGTTGCATCTTTTAAAGCTGGAAGCAAATTAAAAGATTCTTTAAACTAATTAGTAGAAAGAAATAAAACTTGTTAAAATTAGACCTTTTAGGTCTTTTCTTATTTTTTTAAAATATACTTATAAGAAGGCTTTTTTTAATTGACTTCAATAGTTAATTAATATATAATTATATTCAGTTAATCGTTTTAGAAAAGGTGAATTATTTGTCTCATTATTTTACAAATGATGAAAATTTAAAGAGCGAGTTTAGAAAACTTGAATATAAATATCAAGATTTCTCTTTTTGTTTTATTTCTGATAATGGAATATTTTCTAAAGATAAAATAGATTATGGAAGTAAATTATTGCTAGAAACTTTTATAAAAAACAATAAATCGGTATCCAATGTATTGGATTTAGGATGTGGATATGGTTTCATAGGTATAGTACTTAATAAGGTATATGGTTGTAAAGTAGATATGTGTGATATTAATTCTAGAGCAGTTCATTTAACTAAAATGAATATAAAGAATAACAAAGCTGATTGTAATGTGTTTGAATCCAATATTTATGAAAATATAGTTAATAAATATGATTATATAATATGTAATCCTCCTATAAGAGCAGGAAAAAGTGTAGTAATGGATATGTTAGAAAATGCTAAGAATTATTTAAATAAAAATGGAGAATTATGGTTTGTAATGAAAAAAGATCATGGTTTAAAAAGTACTCTTAAAACATTAGAAAAACAATATCATTTAGAAGTTATCATAAAAAGTAAAACTTTTTACATAATTAGAGCAAAAATCGTTGACTTATAAAAATATTGTTGGTATAATTTTAAATTGGTGGCGTATTTAATTTTTTTAAATAATCGTTTTAACTAAAAATTTAGGCATAGGGGTGAAACAGTGGCATACAAAGTAAGAAAATTTGGTGACCATAGAGAAAGAAGAACTTTCTCTAAAACAAAGAACACCTTAGAGTTGACAGATTTATTAGAAATTCAAAAGAAATCATATGCATGGTTTCTAGAGGAAGGCATAAAGGAAATCTTTGAAGATTTATTCCCAGTAGAAAGTTTCACAGGAAATATTTCACTAGAATTTGGTGAATATTCTTTTGATGAACCTAGATATTCAATTAAGGAATCTAAGGAACGTATGGTAAACTTTGCTTCTCCATTAAAAGTTCAGGCTAGAGCTTTTATTCATGAGACAGGAGAAGTAAAGGAACAGGAAGTATTCTTAGGTGATATGCCTTTAATGACTGAAGCTGGTAATTTTATCATTAATGGTGTAGAAAGAGTAAT
>JAAZCE010000066.1 GCA_012513435.1 Clostridiales bacterium | reverse complement strand
GGGAGATTCTCATGTTGGTTTACAAGCAAGACTTATGTCTCAAGCGTTAAGAAAATTATCAGGAACAATTTCTAAAACAAAAACAACAGCTATTTTTATTAATCAGTTAAGAGAAAAAGTTGGAGTATTATTTGGTAATCCTGAAACTACTCCAGGAGGTAGAGCACTTAAATTTTACTCAACAATTAGATTAGATATAAGAAGAGCTGAACAGATTAAAAATGGAGAAAACATTGTTGGTAATAAAACTAATGTTAAAGTTGTTAAGAATAAAGTAGCTCCTCCATTTAAAACAGCAACAGTGGATATTATGTATGGGGAAGGTGTTTCTCGTGAGGGAGAAATTGTTGATTTAGCTAGTGAAATAAATATATTAGAGAAAAGTGGAGCATGGTATGCTTATAATGGAGAAAAAGTAGGCCAGGGTAAAGAAAATGTAAAGATATGGTTGAAAGAGCATCCTGAAATAAAAAATAAATTAGAATTAGAAATTAGAAATCATTTTAATATAGTAACTAAATCTGAAAAATCCAAATCAAAAGATTAGTCTTAAAAAATAAGACTATTCAGACTGTTGACAAAGGTTAATGGTCTTTTCTTTTTATAAAAAGTATATTATAATAAATAAAGCGAGATATTTTCTTTATTTTATCCAAATTTAAAGGTTATATAAATACATTGCAATTATCTTGTAAAAACTTTATAATAAATATATAGATATTTGTTTAATATATGAATTTTCTATAAAATAAATTAATGGAGGAGAAGATTATGAATAACTCAATCTCCATTTTATCTTTAATAATTGGTGCCGGTGTAGGTGCGCTTATTGTTTTTTTAATTTTTATGATAAGAAATTCTCATTCTGAAAATAAGGCTGAGAAATTAATGAAAGAAGCTAAGAAAGAAGCAGAAAAATATAAACGTGATAGTATTCTAGAATTAAAGGAAGAATCTTTTAAGTTAAAACAGGAAACCGATAAAGAAATAAAAGAAAAAAAATCAGAAATTGTAAATAGTGAAGAACGTTTAATGCAAAGAGAAAAAAATCTAGATAAACGTGAAGAAATAATACAAAATCGTGATTCGATGTTAGATAAAAAAGATCAAGAATTAATAAAAAAACAAAAAGATACCCAAGAAAAAGAAGCTAAAATGGACGAACTTTTAAAAGAAGAAATGAAAACCTTAGAGAATGTAGCAAAATTTTCTAAAGAAAAAGCACATGATTTAATAATGGAACGTGTTGAAAAAGAAATGTCTGTAGAGATAGCAGATTATATTAGAACAGAAGAAGCATCTGCAAAATTAGAGGTTGATAAGAAAGCTAAAAATTTATTAGTTAATAGTATGCAGAGATATTCAAATGATGTAACTAGTGAACAAACAATTAGTGTTATTGATTTACCAAATGATGAAATGAAAGGTAGATTAATAGGAAGAGAAGGAAGATATATTAGAACTATAGAGGCAGTAACTGGAGTAGATTTAATAATTGATGATACACCAGAAGCTATAGTGATTTCTAGTTTTGATCCTTTAAGAAGAGAAATAGCAAAACAAACTATTGAAACTTTAATTAAAGATGGAAGAATTCATCCTGCGCGTATAGAAGAACTATATGATAAAGTTTCAAAAGATTTAAATTCTAAAATTACTGAAATAGGTAATGAAGTAGTTTATGAATTAGGTTTATCTAAAGTAGATCCTGAAATTGTTAATCTAATAGGTAAATTAAATTTTAGAACAAGTTATGGTCAGAACGCTTTAATGCATTCTAAAGAAGTTGCTAATTTGACTGGATTAATGGCTTCTGAATTAGGAGAAAATATATCTCTAGCAAAAAGAGCTGGGTTATTACATGATATAGGAAAAGCAATAGATTTTGAAATTGAAGGGAGTCATGTTGAAATTGGAGAAGATATTGCTAAAAAGCATCATGAAGATGAAGTTATAATTAATTCTATAGCTTCTCATCATGGAGATACTACATATACTTCAGTTATATCTGCTTTAGTACAAATTGCTGATACTTTAAGTGCAGCAAGACCTGGAGCAAGAAATGATTCTATGGAGAATTATGTTAAAAGATTAGAACAACTAGAAAACATTGGTAATTCTTTTGAAGGAGTAGAAAAAACTTTTGCAATGCAGGCTGGTAGAGAAGTAAGAGTATTAGTAAAACCTGAATCAATAGATGACTCTAGCAGTTATAGAATAGCAAGAGAAATGAAAGAAAAAATTGAAAAGGAAATGCAATATCCTGGTACTATTAAAATCACAGTTATAAGAGAAACTAGAGTACAGGAAGAAGCAAAATAAATTATAACAAGAGCATAAAAATATGTTCTTGTTTTTGTTATGAAAATATAATATAATAATAAACATTTACAGGAGATTATTATGGAATGTTTTTCAAAACAAGATTATGATTTTTTACAGAATATAATAAAAACTGCTGAATCTATTCAGGAGTTATATCGTCGTTTATATAATTTAGAAGTTCAGGGGAAAAAGAATACAGATGAATTTCAAAAGAATTTATATTATTTAGAAATTGCTTTAGAAGTCGAAAAAGATAAATATGATAGCATGGATAATAAGAAGTTAAAATTCCTAAAAGAGTATATTTTAATTAACTATTGTATTAATAAAAAAGATT
>JAAZCE010000084.1 GCA_012513435.1 Clostridiales bacterium | reverse complement strand
AGTTTGTACAGATCAAAATGATTATAGATATGTATTGTCAAATAAACAAAATATAGAAACAATAGCAGGAACTAATGAAGTAGTTACTTCAGTCAAGAAAAGTTCATATCCATCAAAAGGATATCAATGTGAAAGTAATGGTAAATGTTATTATTATGTATTACAAAAGTAAATCTTAAATCAAAAGATTTATTTTTTGCGTAACTGAAATTTTTATAATTAATGTGTTAAAAAAACGAAAAAAATTAGACAAGTTGTTGATCCTATCAATGAAAGAGTATTTAAGCAAACAGAAGAAACAGTAAAAAAATTACTTAAACTAGAAGAAGTCGATGATTTATCTTTTTAAAAGTATGATATCTAAACCATACTTTTTTGTTAGCCTAATTTTTACTTTGAATTGAATTTGTGAAATTTAGTACTTTACAAACATATAATTTATGGTATAATTATGCCTGTATAACTGCTTAGATGCGCGAGGTTGCTGATATGCTTGGGTGAGTTGTTAAGTGTATTAGGTTATTCGCTGCGGAGCAAGCCTATACTAGATATAGACGAAGGGAGGACATGAAAAATGTCAAATAGTAAGGTTCGTATTAGATTAAAGGCTTATGATCATAGAATTCTAGATCAAGCTGCTGGAAAAATAGTCGAAACTGTAAAAAGAACTGGAGGAATAGTATCTGGTCCTGTACCTCTTCCTACTGAAATCGATAAGATAACAGTATTAAGAGCAGTACATAAGTACAAAGATTCAAGGGAACAATTTGAAATGCGTACTCATAAAAGATTAATAGATATTAAAGACCCTAGTAAAGAAACAATTGATGCATTGACTCATTTGGATTTACCAAGCGGAGTAGACATCGATATAAAATTATAATTGGAGGAAAAGAAAATGAAAGGAATCTTAGGTCGTAAAATCGGGATGACCGAAGTATTTACGAAAAATGGAAAAGTTATTCCTGTCACTGTTATTGAAGTATTACCAAATATCGTAACTCAAATCAAAACAGAAGAGAATGATGGATATAATGCTATACAATTAGCAGCAGTTGACAAGAAGGACAAAAACGCTACTAAGGCTGCAAAAGGTCATGTGGCTAAAGCAAACACAACTCCTAAGCGCTTCTTAAAAGAAATAAGAGATGTCGAAGGAAATTACAATTTAGGAGATGCTATTGATGCTTCTTTATTTACAGTAGGTGAAATAGTAGATGTTACTGGAACAAGTAAAGGTAAAGGATTTCAAGGAACAATAAAGAGACATAATCAATCTCGTGGGCCAATGACACATGGTTCAAGATATCATAGAGGTCCAGGATCTCTAGGTACTATGTTACCAAAAAGAGTATTAAAGGGTAAAAAATTACCAGGACATATGGGAGCAGAAACAATTACTATTCAAAATTTAATGATAGTAGATGTTAATGTTAATGAAAATTATATATTAGTAAGTGGAAATGTACCTGGACCAAAAAAATCTTTAGTTTTAATTAAATCTGCTGTTAAGAATTCTAGAAAAATAGAAATACCAGAATTAGTAACATACGAAGAAGAAGTTAATGAAGTTGTTGAAGAAGAAGTAGTTAACGAAAACACAGAAGAAGTTGCTGATGAAATGGTTGAAACAACTGATGAAGTAGCAGAAACTGAAGAAACTAACGAAACTGTTGAAAATGATGCTGATGCATCAGAAGAAACTGAAAATGTTGAGACTTCAACAGAGGTAGGAGCTGAGTAATATGACGAAAGTAAACTTAATTAATATTAAAGGTGAAAAAGTAAAAGATTTAAATCTGAAAGATACTGTTTGGAATATTGAAGTTAATGATATAGTTTTGAAAAAGGCTATAGATTTACAATTGGCTTCATTAAGACAAGGTACTCATAAAACAAAAGATCGTTCAGAAGTTCGTGGTGGAGGGGCAAAACCTTGGAGACAAAAAGGTACTGGACGCGCACGTCACGGATCTAGAAGATCACCAATCTGGGTTGGCGGAGGTGTAGTTTTTGGAGTAACTCCAAGAAGTTATACTTTCAAAATGAATAAAAAGGAAAGAGTTTTAGCGTTAAAGAGTGCATTAACATATAAATATAAAGAAAAGAAATTAGTTGTAATTGATGATATAACAATTAATAGTGTTAAGACAAAAGAGGTTAAGATTTTAATATCAGAATTAAAATTAGAAGGTAAAATACTTTTTGTAACTAGTACAGATGCTGAAAAATTATATTTAGCTACTCGTAATTTATCAAATATTACTGTTATTCTATCTAATGAGATTAATGTGTTTGATATAGTTAATGCTGATGTTATAGTGTGTGATGAAGAAACAATAAATACTATAGAGGAGGTACTTAAATAATGAAAGATGTTATTTTAGAACCCGTTGTAACTGAAAAAGTATCTGCTTTAGCAGCTAACGGAAAAACTTATGTATTTAAAGTAAATAAAAAAGCTAATAAATATGAAATAAAAGATGCTGTTGAAAAAATTTTTGGTGTTAAAGTTGTTTCAGTAAATACATTAATTACTAAACCTAAAGATAAAAGAGTTGGTAAGTATACTGGAAAGACTAGAACTTACAAGAAAGCCATTATTACTTTAAAAGATGGCGATTCAATTGAAGTTTAAGGAGGAAATTTAGTATGGCAATTAAAAAATATAAACCTGTGACTAATGGTCGTAGAGGAATGACTACTTTAAGTAATGCTGAAATTACTACTAATACTCCTCAAAAATCATTGTTAGTCTCTAAAAGTAAAACAGGTGGACGTAATAATCAAGGTCGTATGACTGTTAGACATATTGGTGGAGGTGCTAAAAGAAAATATCGTATTATTGATTTCAAAAGAAATAAATTTGATATTACTGCTAGAGTAGCTACTATAGAATATGATCCAAACAGAAGTGCAAATATCGCTCTATTAGTTTATAAAGATGGAGAAAAAAGATATATTTTAGCTCCTAAGGGCTTAGAAACTGGAGCAATAGTAGTAAGTGGACAAAATGTTGATATTAAAGTTGGTAATTCTTTACCTCTTCAAAATATTCCAGTAGGAACAAAAGTTCACAATATAGAAATGAAACCAGGTAAAGGTGGAGCACTAGCACGTAGTGCTGGAGCAAGTGCTCAAATCCTTGGCCGTGAAGGAAAATATGTAATGTTAAGATTACAAAGTGGTGAAACAAGGAAAATATTAGGTACATGTTTTGCTACAATTGGTGTAGTTGGTAATGAAGACTATGAACTTGTTAATTTAGGAAAAGCAGGACGTAAAAGACATATGGGAATAAGACCAACAAACCGTGGTAGTGTTATGAACCCTAATGACCATCCACATGGTGGTGGAGAAGGACGTGCTCCTATCGGAAGAAAAGGGCCAGTCACTCCTTGGGGTAAACCTGCGTTAGGTTATAAAACTCGTAACAAAAAGAAAGCATCTGAAAAGCTTATTGTAAGCCGCAAAAGCAAAAGGAAATAGGAGGAATTAGAAATGTCTAGAAGTTTAAAAAAAGGACCTTATGTGTTTGATAGATTACTAAAAAAGGTTCAAGAATTAAATAAAAACAATAAAAAAGAAGTTATTAAAACATGGTCTCGTGGTTCAACTATTTTCCCAGATTTTGTTGGACATACAATTGCTGTTCACAATGGTAAAGAATTTATACCAGTATATATTACTGAAGATATGGTTGGTCATAAATTAGGTGAATTTGCATTAACTCGTAAATTCAGCGGCCATGCTGGTAAAAAGTAGGAGGATAAATAAATGGAAACTTATGCAATACATAAATCTGCAAGAATTGCTCCTCGTAAAGCAAGAATGACTCTTGATTTAGTAAGAGGTAAAAAAGTTTTAGCTGCAGAAGGTATTTTAGATAATACAAATACAAAAGCAAGTCGTTTAATTAGTAAAGTATTAAAATCTGCTATTGCTAATGCTGTTAACAATAATGGAGCAAAAGAAGAAAATTTATTTATATCTGAATGCTTTATTAATCCAGGATCTATAATTAAAAGAGTAAAAATGGGATCTAGATCACACGTTAATCGTCATGATCATAGAACAAGTCATATAACTATTAAAGTTAGTGACGGAGTTAAGGAGGCAAACTAATGGGTCAGAAAGTTAATCCAATTGGATATAGAATTGGAATAAATAAAGATTGGGATTCTAAATGGATTGCTAAAAACAAAGATTTTGGTACTTTATTAAATAAAGATATTAAAATTCGTGAATTTTTAGCTAAGAAATTAAAAGATGCAGGAGTAGCCTCAGTTATTATTGAAAGAAATAATAAAAGAACTGAAATTAAAATTAATACTGCAAAACCAGGTGTAGTAATTGGACGTGGTGGAGAAGATATTGATAAATTAAGAAAAGCAATTAAAAAATTAGTTAATGAAGAAGTTTACATTTCAATTATTGAAGTTAAAAATCCTGATTTAAATGCACAATTAGTAGCAGATTCTATTGCTAATCAAATACAGAATAGAGCACCTTATAAAAGTGCTCAAAGAAGAGCAATAAGAAACGCTATGAAAGCTGGAGCTAAAGGAATTAAAACATCAGTATCTGGACGTTTAGGTGGAGTTGAAATGGCTCGTACTCAAGGTTATACTGAAGGAACAGTTCCTCTACATACTTTAAGAGCAGATATAGATTATGCTACTAGTGAAGCTTCAACAACATATGGAATTATTGGTGTAAAAGTATGGATTTATAAAGGTGAAATTCTTCCTAAGAAAAAAAATGATAGGGGAGTGACTAAAGATGTTAATTCCAAAGAGAACTAAATATCGTAAACCTCATCGTATATCATATGAAGGACATGCCAGAGGTAATACTGAATTACATTTTGGTGATTATGGATTAATGAGTAAAGATGGGTCTTGGATAAGTGCTCGTCAAATAGAAGCTGCTCGTATAGCTATGACACGTTTTATGAAACGTGGAGGAAAAGTATGGATTAATATATTTCCTCATTTAGCAATAACTAAAAAACCTTTAGAAACAAGACAAGGTAAAGGAAAAGGTAATGTTGAAGACTGGGTAGCAGTAGTAAAAGAAGGAAAAATAATGTTTGAAATTGCTGGAGTAGATGAAGCAATAGCAAGAGAAGCATTAAGACTTGCTTCTCATAAATTACCTGTTAGATGCAAATTTGTAAAAAAAGATGATATAGGTGGTGAATCTAATGAAGGTTAATGATATAAGAAAATTAAGTGATTCAGAAATTAATACAAAAGTAGTTGAATTAAAAAAAGAATTATTTGAATTAAGGTTAATACAAGCAACTGGATCTTTAGATAAACCTTACAGGATTCATGATTTAAGAAAAACAATAGCTAAGTTATTAACTATAAAGAAAGAAAGAGAGATTAGAGGTGGATCTAATGAATAAGAAACAAGAATTAGTAGGAAAAGTAGTAAGTGATAAAAATGAAAAGACCATAGTTGTTCTAGTTGAAACTTATCGTAACCATCCTCTATATAAGAAAAGAACAAAAAGTTCTAAAAAATATTATGCTCATGATGAAAAGAATGAAGCGCAAATTGGAGATACAGTTAGAATTGTTAGTACAAGACCTTTATCTAAAACTAAGAGATATGAACTTGTAGAAATAGTTTCTAAAGCTGTAATTCTATAAGGAGGCTTTAAAATGGTTGAACAAGAAACAAGATTAAAAGTTGCTGATAACTCAGGAGCTCGTGAACTTTTAGTAATTCAAGTTACTGGAGGAAGTAGAGTAAAATTTGGTAATATCGGTGATGTTGTTGTAGGAACTGTAAAAAAAGCAATTCCAAATAGTAATGTTAAAAAAGGAAAAGTAGTAAAAGCTGTTATCGTTAGAACTGTTCATGGTGTAAGACGTAATGATGGCTCTTATATAAAATTTGATGATAATGCATGTGTACTAATTAAGGATGATAAAACTCCTATAGGAACTCGTGTATTAGGACCAGTAGCACGTGAACTTCGTGAAAAAGATTTTATGAAGATTATATCGTTAGCTACTGAAGTGTTATAGGAGGTTCTTTATGAAAGTAAAAGTAGGAGACTTAGTAAAAATTCTTTGTGGTAAAGAAAAAGGCAAAGAAGGAAAAATAATAAAAACTTTTAAAAAAGAAAACCGTGTTGTAGTTGAAGGTTTAAATATAGTTAAAAAACATATGAAACCTAATGGATCTGACAACAAAGGTGGAATCATTGAAAAAGAAAACCCTATACATGTTTCTAATGTTAAAGTAATTTCTTCTTCAAAAAATGAAAAGACAGTTAAACCTGTTAAAAAAGAAGAGACTAAAACTGAAAAGAAACCAGCTGCAAAAAAGAAAACTGCAACTAAAAAAGTAAAGGAAAGTTAGGTGAGTGGATTTGACAACTTTTAAAGAATTATATAATAAAGAAATTAAAAAGGCTTTAATGACCAAATTTAAATATGGTTCAATCATGGAAGTTCCAAGATTAGAAAAAATTGTTATAAATATGGGTGTTGGAGAAGCTGCTCAGGATTCTAAATTTATAGATGCTGCAATTAAAGATTTAGAAAAAATTGCCGGACAAAAGCCAGTAATTACTAAAGCTCGTAAATCTATAGCAGGATTTAAAGTTAGAGAAGGTCAAAGTATTGGTGCAAAAGTCACTTTACGTGGAGATAATATGTATAACTTTATGGAAAAACTTATTAAAATCTCTTTACCTCGTGTAAGAGATTTTAGAGGAATTTCTAAAGGTTCATTTGATGGCTTTGGAAATTATACTTTAGGAATTAAAGAACAAATAATATTTCCAGAAATAGATTATGACACAATATTAAAAATAGCAGGTATGGATATTGTATTTGTTACTACTGCTAAAACAAATGAAGAAGCTTTCGAACTACTAAGTGGGTTCGGAATGCCGTTTAGAAAGTAATGGAGGGACATAATAATGGCAAAGAAAAGTTTGATTATTAAATCAAAAAGAAAACCAAAATTTTCTACTCGTGAATATACACGTTGTGAAAGATGCGGAAGACCTCATGGAGTACTTCGTAAATTTAAATTATGTCGTATTTGTTTTAGAGAATTAGCAAGTAAAGGTCAAATACCTGGTGTTAAGAAATCTAGTTGGTAAGGAGGAATAATTAATGGTAAATGATAGAATAGCAGATATGCTAACAAGAATTCGTAATGCAAATCAAATGAAATATTCTACTGTTGAGGTTTTAGGATCTAAAATGACTTTAGGTATAGCTGAAATCTTAAAAAGGGAAGGATATATTGTAGATTTTAATTATGAAAAAGGTAATAAGGGTGATAAATTAACTATAACTCTTAAATATGCTGAGAAAAAAGAAAGAGTAATAACTGGACTAAAAAGAATTAGTAAACCAGGATTACGAGTATATGCCAAAAATGATGAAATTCCTCGTGTTCTAAATGGATTAGGAATTGCTATCATATCTACTTCAGAAGGATTAATGACAGATAAAGAAGCTAGAAGTAAAAATCTGGGAGGAGAAGTACTTGCCTATATTTGGTAAGGAAAAATAATTATGAGTAGAATAGGAAAAAGAGAGTTAGTTATACCTGCAGGTGTTACAATTACAATAGAGAATAATCTAGTAACTGTAAAGGGACCTAAAGGTGAATTAAAACTAAATTATGACAATAGTATAATTGTTAAAGAAGTAGAAGGTAAGATAATTACTGAAAGAACTTCTGAAATTAAACATGTTAAACAATTGCATGGGACTTATAATTCTCTTATTAATAATATGATAATTGGTGTAACCGAAGGCTACAAAAAAAGTTTGGAAGCAGTAGGAGTAGGTTATAAGTTTAATGTAAAAGGAAATGTAATTGGTGTATCAGCTGGATATAGTAATCCAGTAGATATAAAAGTTCCACATGGATTAGCAGTATCTCAAGATTCTGCTACAGAAATAACTATTAGTGGAATAGATAAAAAAGAAGTAACTGAATTTGCTGCGAATGTGAGAAAGATAAGAGAACCAGAACCTTATAAAGGTAAAGGAATTCGTTATAAAGATGAACATGTTCGTCGTAAAGAAGGTAAGAAAGCGGCTTAATGGGTGATAATTATGATAAAAAAAGAATCAAATAATATTGCAAGACTAAGAAGACATACAAGAATTCGTGAGAAAATTTCTGGAACTAAAGAAATGCCTAGATTAAATGTATATCGTTCAAATAGTCAGATCTTTGCTCAAATAATCGATGATACCACCGGAAAAACTTTGGTAAGTTCATCATCAGTTGCTTTAAAAATTAAAACTGGCGGTAATATTGAAGGTGCTAAATTAGTT
>JAAZCE010000056.1 GCA_012513435.1 Clostridiales bacterium | reverse complement strand
TGTTGTTTGCCCTGCAGGCTTTGCAGATCAATGCCGTGTTCTGTGTATTTGTAGTGATAAGGCGTTACAGCCATGATTCGGAGACCTTTTTCAACATATGCTCCCGCACGCGCTTTAAACCGCAGATAGCTTTCACTGAGCGCACCGTTTTTATTGAACGGAAAAGGAATGTCCACACGCACCCAGCCAATATTCGCCTGCTTTATCTGCTCATAGTTTTCACTTGGGTGGCACACGCCGCAAATGAATCCGCGCTCGCGCAGCGTTCTGGTTTCAGAAGAGGATTTCGGGCGAAAAACGGATTTCACAAGATTGCCCGGAACATACTTCAGGCCGTAGACAATTTGGTTTTTCACAAAGTCTTCCATTGCTCTTTTCCCTCTCTTCTCACAGCTTTTGTCTGATTCACTAAGCTTAACATCAAAACAAATGACCGGCGTCGTTTGCGGTAACGACAATGGGGATGTCATCTTTTCGCAGGGTAATTTGCGTAACAGCGCAATTATCCACAGCCCAGCAGAAACTCTCGGGCAGACTGAGCCCCAATGTATAGCGCAGCAGGTACCCAAAAAACGCGCAGGGTGAAACAACTAAAACCTTGTCGTCCTCATGGCACACGCGGCAGATGTAGTCGATTGCGCGCTTTGCCCTCAGGCAGCGCTGCTCGTGTGAATCCTCTTCTAAAAAACAGCCGGCGCCGGTGGGGCTTTTGCCGCCATTGCAGGGCACACAAAGCGGCACACTTGCACAAAGAAGATGCGCGGGTGTTCCGGCTATGCGGGTTTTCACCTCCATCAGCTCAGGCAGCAGCTCAATGCGCAGGCCCAGCTTCTCTGCGATGGGAAACGCTGTTTGCGCAGCCCGCAGCAACGTGCTTGAAAAAATTCTGTCAATACCGCCCGTCTCGAAACGCCGTGCAAGCGCAAGTGCCTGCCGCTCGCCCAAAGGAGACAAGGGAGGATCGTCCTCATGAAACTCCTGCCGGTATTCCAAAGAGGCGTTTTGGCACGACTGCGCGTGCCGCACAAAACAGATTGTTAAATTCTGATTCAAATAAACCCTCCGGCGTCACACAAGTGGAACTTCCACATCATAATCCGTGTACCAAACAGACGCGGTAAAACTTCTGGCCCGCAGCGCCACCTTATCTTCATAAACCTCAAAATGGTAGCCGGTGCCGTTGGCAACCCTGCCCCTTCCCGAAAGATACATATAGCTGGGCAGGTTGACGCTGTGGAAGGATCCGTCGGATTCAACACTGGTATAGCCATATATTTTTTCACTGCCGGAATTAGAAAAACCGCTGTGCAGATGGCCGCTGATGAAAAACACGTTTTCATATTGCTTTAAAATCGCTTCAACCGCATCAGACTGCGCGCCCAAGCCTCCGTCGTCGGGGCTGGGCACATCCTCTCCCCAAGTTTCGGGCAGCCCGTGCGTTTGGTTGATCGGCCAATGGGAGATAACGAATATGGGTAAACCTGTTTGTGCGGCTTTTTGCATCTCAACGGCCAGCCATGAAATTTGTTCTTCGCTTATGTAGGCATATGTATGCGAACCCTCGCTGCCCAGAAAAATGAAGGGGTAGCCGTTTATTTCAGTTGCATAATAAACCTCGGCAATATCCTGTTGCGCAATTTTCTTATTATATTCTATAAAATATTCCCTTGCCTTAGGAAAGTCGGCCTCTCCGTATTCATCCTCGGTCCAGGTGTCATGGTTTCCGATGGCGAGCAAAATAGTCTCCGCGGGGTCATAGCCTGAAAATGCCTCTGCCAGCCTCTCCCACTGCTCAATATAGCCGTGATCTGTCAAATCACCCGCGACAACCACAGCGTCCAACCTGTGCGCAGCATGCTCCATGTCATACAGCCCAATCCTCAGCATGTCGCGCCTTGCGGTTTCATCTGTCGCATGAACATCAGAAATAGCCGCAAAGCTGAGCTGTACGGTTTCGCCGTCTAAGGGAGCGTAGGGCGCTGTGAAGTCGCCGAAGTAAGGAAAAGGAATCAGGTTTATTACCGACAAAATAATAGAAATAAACATTTTCAATAAAGGTATCATGGAATAACCACTCTCCTTCAATGTTAATTATACACAAAATCCAATTAAAATCGTGTATTGATTTGTGATAATAAGTGTGCTATTGTGATGTAGGTGATAAATCATGGAATTTAACTACGAAAAAGACTTTGTGGATACCTCCACAGGCTTTTTGCTGCGCTATATTCATAGCGAAACAGAACGTTTTGTTGAGCATTGGCACAATTATTACGAAATGTTTCTTATTTTAGACGGCTCTACAC
>JAAZCE010000088.1 GCA_012513435.1 Clostridiales bacterium | reverse complement strand
ATATTGTTGTTAAATTGAACTGCAAATTTAACTAATCGCGATCTCCTGTCTTTTCAAATCGCAGGCGTTCGTGTGTATCCAAAATACGTTTTCTCAGTCTCAGGTTCGATGGTGTAACCTCGAGCAGGTCGTCTGGTCCAAGGTATTCTATCATCTCATCCAGGCTCATTTTCCTTGGGGGATCCAATCGCACATCGATATCACGGATGGATTGGCGCATATTAGTCAGGTGTTTCTTTTTGGTCACATTGATTGCCAAATCTTGTGCTTTTGCTGTCTCACCCACAATCATACCCTCATAAACTTCTTCTCCAGGGCTAATAAAAAGGATCCCCCGTTCTTCGGCGTTTTTCAAGCCAAAGGTTGAGGCAATACCGCTTTCAATAGCCGTGATCGAGCTGCTGTTTCGGTTGATAACCACGCCTTCAAGTGGACGATCGCCAATATAAAAACTGTTCATCACACCTTTCCCATGAGTGGCGTTTAGAAAACGATAACGAAAACCAAGCAAGCCCCTTGTAGGAATTGTAAAGGTCAGGTGGACTGTGTTGTCAGGGTTGTTGCGCATGTCTGTCATTTGACCTCGTCTCTGTCCCAGCATTTCAACAACTGAACCAACATAATTACTGTTAACATCGATGTGAACTTCTTCAAAAGGTTCAAATTGCTTTCCTTCTGCATCTTCAACGATGATCGCTTCAGGTCGGCTCACCTGGAACTCGTAGCCTTCTCGACGCATTGTTTCAATTAATATTCCCAGGTGCAGTTCACCGCGCCCAGAAACCAGGAACACATCTTTTTGTTCAGTTTCCTCCACCTTTAAAGAAATATTCCTGCGGAGTTCGTCAGTAAGCCTTTCGAGCAGTTTTCGTGATGGGCTCCACCTTCCTTCTTTCCCAGTTAATGGTGAGGTATTAACACCAAAAGTCATTCGAACAGTAGGCTGCTGAACCTCGATTAAAGGCAGCGCCACAGGATTATCAGGAGATGTAAGCGTCTCCCCAATTTGGATATCCTTTAATCCACCTATTGTGATGATGTCGCCTGCCTCAGCCTGTGTGGTAAGTTTCTTTTCCAATCCTTCATAAGTATAGATATATTTAGCACTGATCCGTTCTTGACTACCATTTGTCAGGATACGGATCAAAGGGTCATTTACCTTTACACTCCCGGAATAAATTCTGCCAGTAGCTGTAACACCACTATATTCGTCATAGCCCAGGTTTGTTACCAGCATTTGAAATTCATTATCAACATCCACAATTGGACCCGGTATCTCTCGAAGAATACAATCAAACAAGGGTAATAAGTTTTCTTCCAATTGCGGACGCGTTCCCGCTTTTCCCAACAATCCTTCAGCATAAATCACCGGAAATTCCAGAATTTCATTACTCGCACCTAACTCAACAAATAAATCAAAAGTTGCATTGAGCGTTTGCTCGATATCGACATCTTTACGATCAAGTTTATTGATCACCACAATCGTTTTCAGGTTCTTGTGAATTGCTTGTTTCAAAACAAACCGCGTTTGAGGTTTTGGTCCTTCAGCTGCATCCACGAGGAGCAATACTCCATCAACCATGTTCATAATGCGTTCAACTTCGCCGCCAAAGTCGGCATGACCTGGAGTGTCAACGATATTTAGCTTTACCAATTCCCCAGTCTGGGTGTCAGGTATGCTGATTGACGCATTTTTAGCAAGAATTGTAATTCCGCGTTCCCGTTCAAGATCATTCGAATCCATAATACGATCTGCGACTTTTTGATTTTCCCGGAAGACTTTAGCCTGGCGCAGCATTGAATCGATCAAGGTTGTTTTACCGTGGTCCACGTGGGCGATGATTGCAATATTGCGAATGTCATTTCTAATTCTTTTCATAGTTTTACCTGTAATTATTCCAATAAAAAACCCGGTTGCCCGGGTTTAATTCATTCCTAAAACGTCCCAAAAATATGGAGGCGCCTCAACCGGCTCATTGGTAATTTCAACCGCTTTTTTTAATTTCTCAAAAACGATCTCAAAGTCAGATTCTTTTTCAACATGTACATCAAACATCCGTTGACCAACCTCCACTTTGTCGCCAATTTTCACTCTGACCATAATTCCAACAGCAGGATCGATTTGATCGTCTTTTTTTGCTCTTCCTGCCCCAATCATGACAGAACTTTCTCCGACTTCCTGGGCATCGACTGTTTTAATAT
>JAAZCE010000030.1 GCA_012513435.1 Clostridiales bacterium | reverse complement strand
TGGAAAATTACATGGGCCTTTGGCAAGACCGCAGAGATGAAATTTCCGGAGCCGAAAGTGTAGAGCTTTACAACCGCTACGAAAAAACAGGCGATGAAAATCTTGAGAAAAAAATACTGCTTCACAACAACGACGACGTAAAACAGCTTACAAGGCTTACACCCGTCATCATGAAAAGTGATTTCCACAAGGCCATGTTCCACATGGGCTTCCCCGCAAGGAATTTGATGGTGGAAAATATCTCTCTCAGAAAGGACGGTCTAATAGTAAGAGGGAGGCAACTGAAAGATCCTTTTGACTATATGGGCTTTTCCTTAGGGGATTGTCCGGCGCAAAGTCGCTTTACATCTAAAACAAGGGACTTTCACTTTAAAATGCCACTCATATGGGATTCGGGCTACGCCATAGCCGACATCCAAGCTCTGGGGTTGGACAAAGAAAATTTTACTAGATATCCGACATGCAGCAGCGGCTTTCTTGTACTGGAATCCACTGGCCATGAACCTCAAAAGAATTATATGGAAATCAATCATTTGGTCAAATCGTTTATCGATTTATTCATGAATACAATTTAAGAAAGGGATTGCAAATGAATATTATAGACAGCATAAAACATGTCAAGGAAAAAAGCTTCGTTACCGCTTCGCTTGGCAAAAAACTTAGAAACAATGCACTTGAGACGGTAATATCGGCTCTTGAATCCAACAGCCATGAGATTTTTGCAGCTAACAATCTGGACCTTGCTGCCGCCGCCGCAGATGGTCTTCCCGAACCCATAGTCAGCAGACTGAAATTTGATTCTCACAAGCTTGAAGGCTGCGTTTCCGGCATCAGGGATCTTATCGGTCTGCCTGACCCTCTCTTTAGAGAGCTTCTGAAACGTCAGCTGGACGAAGGCCTTATCTTGACTAAGACCACCTGTCCCATAGGAGTCATAGGAGTCATCTTTGAATCAAGGCCCGATGCCCTGGTACAAATAGCAACCCTTTGTATGAAAAGTGGCAACTGCGTTATCCTTAAGGGAGGCAGCGAAGCAAAGCACACCAACAAAATCCTCTTTGATATTATCTATGATGCCGCCGTCAATGCCGGTATGCCTGAAAATTTCGCAATGCTCATTGAGGACAGAGCCGGTATAGACCAACTGCTTAAATGTGACGGCCTTGTTGACCTGATTATTCCGCGAGGCTCCAACAGCTTCGTTCAATACATTATGAACAATTCCAAAATACCTGTAATGGGTCACGCAGACGGCATCTGCCATATTTACGTTGATGGTGCCGCCAGTGTTGAGAAGGCTATTCCTATAGTCATAGATTCCAAGACGCAATACGTTGCGGCATGCAATGCTGTTGAAACGCTTCTGGTACATCGTGATATAGCTGAAGTTTTCATTCCGGCTCTTGCAGATGCCAGTGACAACAAGATAGAATATCGCGGCGATGAAACCTGTATCCCGCTTATACACTGCACTCAGGCAGCGGAAGAAGATTTCAAAACCGAATACCTTAACTACATTCTTTCAATAAAAATAGTCGACAACATAGACAAAGCTATCGACCACATAAACAGCTATGGTTCACACCACACCGACTGCATAATTACAGAGGATAAGAATTCCGCATACAAATTCATGTCTCTCGTTGATTCGGCAGGTGTATATCAAAATTGTTCGACCCGTTTCGCAGATGGATTCCGTTATGGCTTCGGTGCCGAGGTAGGCATCAGCACAGGCAAACTCCATGCCAGAGGTCCTGTGGGCCTTGACGGACTTGTGACCTACAAGTACAGGCTTGTAGGAGATGGGCAGATTGTAGGCGACTACGCATCGGGCAAATCAAAATTTAACTTCAAAGACCTTTAAAAAATTTTATACTTTAAAAAAACCATTTACAAAGTATCACAGTAATCCTTGAGAGCCCTTAGAGCATTGTCAATATGACCGCCTAGGGGCTTTTCTTCTACACTTACAACGTGGATGTGACATCTGTTGATAGGAAGCAGTATCTTGTAAGTATGGCTACCGCCTATTGCCGTTGCCATTGCCGGCGTAAGCTCTCCCATCATAGAATTGGCATTGAGTATTCCTATGACGCCCATAACCACGTCTACGTGATTCATATTATGGACTATGGCGTTTTCTCCCGTTGCTCCTTCATCGGCTCCCGCCTTGAGCATCTGGCCTGTTGCTACCGCATTGGTACCGAGAGCTATAACATTGAACTGCGGAAAAGCCTTCTTCACCTTCTCAACTATTGCTCTGCCTATGCCTCCTCCTTGCCCGTCAACCACTGCTATATTCATCTGTCATACCTCCTTATTTGTCCAAAGTCCAGCTAAATCTTTCTTCATTATACATTATCCCAGGCAGTTTGTGAATGAAAAAGCCCGGGTATACCGGGCTCTTTCCTGTTTGTTTTTCTCTTTACAGGTCTAATTTATAATCTCCGTCCTTTATCTTTCCTGACTTTCTCATGAGCTTATCAATGATTATGGTCAGAATAGCAGGAAGTGCTATCTGAAGGAGCAGAACCTTCCAGAGTGTATCCAGGGTAAATCCCATGTCGGTAAATGTTCCTATCTGGCCTACAAGTCCCGATGTTCCCATGCCTGCGCCTACTGCAATATTAGTCATTTTGAATACGCAGGTGGAAAGAGGCCCTATAATGGCTCCCGCCAGAGTAGCTGGCAGAAGTATCCAAGGGTTCTTGATGATGGTGGAAACCTGAAGCATGGAGGTGCCTATTCCCTGAGCAACCAGACCTCCTACTCCGTTTTCCTTATAGCTGGCAACTGCGAAGCCTACCATCTGAGCGCAACATCCCACTGTAGCTGCCCCTGCAGCCAGACCTGATAGGTCCATCATTATGCAAAGAGCTGCACTGGAAATCGGAGCTGTAAGAGCCAGTCCCACAAGGGTTGCAATTACTATTCCGAAGATGAACGGCTGCCATTCTGTAGCTACCATGATGAGCTGACCAAGCTTTATCATACACCATCCTATTGCAGGTCCTATGCACTTAGCCGTCATAGCTCCTATAATAAGGGTTACCGCAGGGGTAACAATAATATCCACCTTAGTTTCCTTTGAAACCATCTTGCCGAATTCGGCTCCCAAGGCAACTGCTATGAAGGCACCGGCAGGACCTCCGGCAACCTCTATGCCAAAGCCGGTCATGGTGGCTCCCATCATTCCCGTAACTACACTTGTAAATAGCACGAGAGGCGGCGCCTTAAGGCTCCACGCAACTGCCACACCTATAGCCGCTCCCATGTAAGCCTTGGCTTGAGCGCCTACTTCCACGCAAAACGCAGAAACCATGTTCTCTCCTAACAAATTAGCCGTCTGAACTCCGATAGTGTCGAAGATTACTCCGATTAGCAGGGACGCAAACAGGCCCAGTGCCATTGCCGACAAGGCATCCTGCAAATATCTTTTGGCCGATATCTCTATGTCTTTTCGTTTAAAAAAGCCTTCCTTCTTTTGTGCTGTTTCTTCCATAATTATTACTGTACCGTATACTATGTACACTCCTCGCTTTCTCTGATAAACAGTTCAATACTAAACATCTATATGATTCTAACAGAGCCTATATATATGTGTCAAGACACTTGCATATGTTATTTGCTATGCCCCTGTTTATATGATATTATATAGGCATGAAAAATCAAATGACAAAGCAGAGCAAAGCTACAAAAGAATACTCTTCGGAAGAGCGAAGAAGATTTATAAAAAGAGAATTGCAGGAGGCGAGGGAGCCTCTTTCCGCTTCCTACTTTGCGGGAAAGCTTTCGGTAAGCAGACAAATAATCGTAGGAGATGTGGCTATACTCAGGGCATCGGGCCTTGATGTTCTAGCCGCCTCAAGGGGCTACCTCCTAAATGATGCAGTAAAATCTCAATTCCCCTTTGTGGACATACTCACCTGTATCCACTCGTCAGAGCAACTTAAGGAAGAGCTTTATACCATCGTAGACTACGGAGCTACGGTTATCGACGTTATTATTGAACACGCCGTATACGGGGAGATCTCCGGCAAGCTAGACCTTTCCTCAAGATACGATGTTGATCTTTTCCTGAAAACCGTAGAGGAGGAAAAAAACGCCGCTCCAATAAGCAGTCTCACCGGCGGCATCCACATTCACACCATAGGGTGCAAAGAAAAAGCCACCTTTGATATGATTAAGGCAGCTTTAGTAGCAAAAGGTATAGCCATGGAATAACTCCATGGTTATTTTATTATGGTCAAAAGGTCCGCGAATATGCCGTATCCCGTCTGTTCTGTTTCCGGGGATTCCTCAATGATGGTCATTGTCCCCATAAGGTCAGTGGTAATGGAAATTGCCAGAGACGTGCCTGTAACGGTGGCATAAGCGTTGAGCTTGCTTATTTCCTCAGGGGCTACGCTTCCATATATCTTACCATTTTTTTCGTGAACTCTGCATATGAGCTTTATCACGTTTCCTCTTGCCGAGGCAGCATCTATCTTTTCCTTGGTAATATCTTCGATTCCTGTAATATCAATATCAGAAGGAGTCATGTCAGCTCCCATAAGTGTATTGGCCAGAGCTGCAACCTTGGCTGCGGCCTCCTTTCCATCCATATCATCCTTAGGGTTGGCTTCTATAAATCCGCGTTTTTTCCCCTCGGTTACGATAGCCTTAACATCCTTGCCCTGTTCCACACCCTGTAAAATATAGTTGGTAGCACTGTTAAGTATACCCTTTATCTCCGTCACCTTACACATCTTCAGGCTGTCTCTCACTATGCTGAATACAGGCGTTCCTCCCATGATGGTGGATTCAAAGAGAAAATGGCAGTCGTTTTTCTTCGCCAGCTCGTCAATTTCCCTATAATGCCATGCCAAAGGTCCTTTGTTGGCACAAATAACCGATTTCCCTCGCTTAAGAGCTGCTTTAATATAGTCTGTAGCCATCTGCCCTGTTGCGGACTCCAGAGGAGTCATCTCCACGAGAACATCGTATTCCACTGCTTCTGCAACATCCAGTGAATTTCTCTGGAGCATCGTTTCCTGCGCTTTTGGGAACACTCCCGTCTCCTCGATGTTGTTCAGTATCCTTTGCAGATCAATCCCCCAGGCATCTACCAAATTGCCTCGCGTCTTGGTGGTTATTGCCACTATGTTTATCTTAGTATGGTACTTCTCTTCTATTTCCTTCTCCTTGCCAAGCAATATCCTCGCAAATGACTGTCCTACGCTTCCAAAGCCTATTAAGGCTACATTCAATGTTTTCATGTTTTATTCTCCCCCGAAAATAGTAAAGGTACGGCGAATGCCGTACCTTTATTATATTTGCTTTTGCTATTTAGCGCAAGTCTTGATCGTATTTTCTAAGATTTCCAATCCTGCTTCCAGCTGAGCATCTGTTACGCAAAGTGGGCAGAGGAATCTGATCACATTGCTATATGTACCTGCAGCTTCCAGCATAAGGCCGTGACCCATAGCTTCCTGAACAATCTTGCCTACTAATTCTGCATCAGGCTCTTTAGTAGCCTTGGACTTAACGAACTCAATTCCCATCATAGCTCCCAGTCCTCTTACATCGCCTACGCACTCATACTTGTCTTTCCACTGGTTGAATCTCTTCATTCCAACTTCTGCTATGTGCTTAGCCTTTGCAGGATAGTCGTCTCTTTTCATTACTTCGATTACCTTAAGAGCTGATGCTGCTGATAATGCGTTAGCACCAAATGTACCGCCGATAGTTCCGCCTGTTACTGCATCCATAACTTCTGCTCTTGCTGTTACAGCTGATAACGGTAATCCTCCAGCAATGGATTTAGCTGTTGCCATGATATCAGGAGCACATCCTGCATCTGCAAAATACTGAGAAGCAAACATCTTACCGCTTCTTGACCATCCGCACTGTACTTCGTCACAAATCATCATGATTCCGTGCTCGTCACAGATTTTCCTTACTGCCTTAACCCATTCGATAGGAGCCGGAATAAATCCGCCTTCACCCTGTACAGGCTCGAATACGATTGCCGCACATGAATCATAAGGAGTTGCTTCGATGAATATTTCTTTCAATTTATTGATATAGTATTTGATGGCGTCTTCTTCACTCATGTTACCCGGCGCTCTGTAAAGATTAGGGAACTCTGCTCTGTATACTCCGTCAGGGAAAGGTCCCATACCAACTGCATAGGCTTTCTTAGCTGTCATCGTCATTGTAAGAGTAGTTCTTCCGTGGAATGCTCCCGTGAATACGATGATGTTAGGCCTGCCTGTGTAGTTTCTTGCTATCTTGACAGCGTTTTCGTCAGCCTCTGAGCCTGAGCATACGAACATTGACTTTTTCTTGTCGCCCTTTACAGGAACGATTTTGTTCATTTCTTCAGCCAGCTTTACATAGCCTTCGTGAGTAGTAATGTTGAACATTGAGTGGAAGAACTTGTCTGCCTGCTCTTTAACTGCTTCAACACATTCCGGACAGCTGTAGCCAATGTTCAATACGCCTACGCCGCCAATCCAGTCAAGGAAGATGTTTCCATCAACGTCCTGGAACATAGCTCCTTCGCCTTTTTCGATTACAGCCTTGTACGCTGTTCCGATTCCCTTAGGTATGGCTTCTGCTCTTCTGTCTAAAATTGCTTTTGCCTTTGGTCCAGGTAAAGTTCCTGTTACGATTTTTGGTAATGCTTCTCTTAACATAATAAACCTCCATACTGTTATCTATGTTTATTAATTTAATTTATATCCAGCTCTGCGAGCTTTCTATATAATGTTGCTCTGGAAAGTCCCAAATCCTTTGCCACAGTATCTTTTACGCCATTGTGCTGTTTGAGCTTCTTGGTAATTATCTCTTTTTCGTAAAGTCGTACCTGCTCTGCCAAAGGTTTGTCCAGATTCCTGAATTTAACTATTTCTTCTTCCTTCTTTAATATCCTTATAGGAACCTCTTCTATGTCTATGGTGTTTCCAAAGGCCATGTTTGTGCCGTACTCAACTGCGTTTTCCAGCTCTCTCACATTACCCGGCCAGTCATGGTTCATGTAAAGTTCCTCCACCTCAGATGAAAACTTCTGTATGTTTCGGTTCATGAAGATGTTGTACTTCTTGAGGAAGTGGTACATGAGCATCTTTATATCCGCGCGTCTTTCTCTTAAGGGCGGTATGGAAAGAGGAATTACACTAAGTCTGTAGTAAAGGTCTTCTCGAAACTCTGCTTCGGCTATAAGCTTTTCTAGGTCCTTGTTTGTCGCCGCTATAACCCTTACGTCTACGATTATGCTCTTGTTGCCTCCCACACGCTCAAAGCGCATATTCTGCAAAACATGAAGTATCTTTACCTGAAGATGGAGAGGCATATCGCCTATTTCATCTAGGAAAATAGTTCCGCCGTCAGCCAGCTCGAATTTGCCTACCTTGCCCTTTTCGCTTGCGCCCGTGAAGGCTCCTTTTTCATATCCAAAGAGTTCACTTTCAAGAAGATTCTCAGGGATAGCTCCGCAGTTCACCGTAATAAAAGGGTTGCCTCCCCTTGCACTGGCATAGTGTATCGCTTTCGCAAACATCTCCTTGCCTGTGCCACTTTCTCCGGTTATAAGCACTGTGGAATTGCCTCTGGCGGTAATGAGAGCCTGTTTTTTGGCCGTCATTATTTTCTCGCTTATTCCTATTATGTCGTCAACAGTGTTCTTGATAGTCCTTGTATTGAAATTGTAGACTAGCTTCTGAGCTTCTTCGATATCTCGGAAGGAAACCACCACTCCCTCTATCTCGTCTGCCAGCAAAAAAGGCTTGACGGTTACGATAAAGTGGTGCTGACCACCGTCTACTTTGAATATTTCTTCGTTTTCCGTATATCCCCTGCCTGTTTCCAGAACCTTAATGGCAGGACTTCCCGGCATAAGCTTGCTTATATGTCTTCCGATAAGGTCATGCTTGGTTGTATCAAACAAGTCCGCGGCTCTGTTATTACAGTGCTTCACGTACCCCTTGCGGTCAAGAGCAAATATACCCTCATGCGCTGTCTCCAGTACCGTCGACATCTCATCTCTTGATACCTCTACGTTTTCCAGCGTTTCCTGCTGGTCAGCCTTGGCAGCGAGAAGATCGGCCATCTTTTCCACAAAATCCGTCATGTTTCTGGTTGTATCAACCAGAATCCTCTTTTGCCCCTCGTTAAAGGCAACGAGACCTATGATTCCTATGATTTCACCTGCAAGGACTATGGGCGTACAGATTTCGGCAAGCTCTCCCGAAAATGTTCTTCCTTCCCCGGTTGCATCGTAATTCTTATAATTTTTTGCATCTTCAACATACTGTGTAACGCCTGTGCGAAGAACCCTTGCATAGAGATAGTTACTTTCAAGGTCTCCGCCTTCCTCCTTCTGACCTATACGGCCATGATAGGCTCCAGTGCCGCCCAGTATGTTCAGCTGGTCGTCTACAATTTCAACTTCAACTCCCAGAGCGATGCCGATAGCTTCAGCCACCTGCTGAACGCTTTGCTTAATGCCACTTAAAACAGACATCTTTATCACCCTCTACTAACAATAATTCAACTAAATACCTAATTCTATTTTACCACACTTGTTAGTATTATAATAAAGATTTTTTCTCATTTTTAATACTTTTTGGTTTTTATGCAAGATTTTCTTGCTCTTTTTCCTCTTCGTTCACAGCTGTGCCCAAATTAATAGTAGATTTCTCAAGCTCCTGAAGGATATTATTTATCTTTGCCAGCTTTTCAGGCGGAATGCTTTCGTTGAGAGCAAGGCCTGCATTGTAAATGATATCCTCCAATCTTCTGTGGACACCCTGTATTTCATCTCTCGTCTTGTTAACCGTCTCCGTGGTTACCATTTCCTCCATTGCCTGCTGCTTGCTTACTATCTCATCCTTTTCAAGGGTGAATTCGGAATTGCCGCTAACTACTATAGACTTGTAGCCAAACCTCTTCTCCACAGTCTTTGCAAAATCTTCCTTGGCATCAGGCTCTCCGTGAACGAGGAATATGTGCTTCGGCTCCTTCTGGAAGCCTCCCAACCATTGGAGCAGTCCGTCTCTGTCCGCATGTCCTGAAAACCCTTCCAGGTTGTGTATCTGTGCATTTACCTGTACCTTTTCCCCAAAAAGGGTAACCTCCTTAGCTCCTTCAACCAGTATCCTTCCCAGAGTTCCCTCTGCCTGATACCCCACGAATACTATGCTGGCTTTCTTGTTCCAAAGGTTGTGCTTAAGATGGTGCCTAATTCTGCCGGCTTCGCACATGCCGCTAGCAGAAATTATTACCTTAGGGTCGGTGTTGGCATTAAGCCACATGGACTCCTGGCTGGTTCTCGTAAACTTAAGATTCTTAAAATCAAGAGGGTTATCTCCCCTAGTTATGAATTCCTTGGTTTCTTCATCGAACACCTGAGCATTTCTCTTGAATACCTCTGTAGCCGTAGTGGCCATAGGACTGTCCACATATACCATGATATTCTCCAGAGTCTTGTCATATTCGCTTTTTCCATCATATACCCTGTTAAGTTCGTATATAAGCTCCTGAGTTCTTCCTACTGCAAAGGAAGGGATTACCGTCGTCCCTCCACGCTCCGTCGTTTCCTTGATAATGCCAAGCAGCTTCTTCACATCCATGGAATTCTGGGGATGAAGCCTATTGCCGTATGTGGACTCCATGATTACATAGTCCGCCTTCTTGATGATGGTAGGATTCCTGAGTATAGGCCTTTCCATTACTCCAAGGTCTCCTGAGAATACTATCTTGGAAACGTTTTCTCCCTCGGTTACCCAAAGCTCTGTAATGGCTGAACCAAGTATATGGCCTGCGTCGTTAAAGACTATCTTCATCTCAGGGTTCAACTCTATCAGCTGATTATAAAGCACCGGCTTGATGTATTTTAAAGAGTCCACCGCATCGTTAAATGTGTAAAGCGGCTCAATGGCCGGCCTTCCGGCTCGTTCGTTCTTCCTGTTCTGCCATTCAGCTTCCTTCTCGTGTATGTATCCACTATCCTTCAGCATTACGTCCAGAAGATCAGCCGTAGCATCTGTGCAGTATATCTGTCCCTTGAATCCTCTCTTTATAAGAAGGGGGATCCTTCCGCAGTGGTCTATATGAGCATGGCTCAATATCATGTAATCTATTTCGGTAGGGTCAAAAGGAAAAGGTTCGTAATTCAAAGCCTCCTGAGCCTTCCCGCCTTGGAACTGTCCGCAATCCAAGAGAATCTTGTGATTTTCGGTAGTGATAAGATGGCATGAGCCGGTAACCCCGGTTGATGCTCCGCAAAATTGGATTTTCATATACATTCCCTCCTTATAGCTTTTTTTATATTATACAGCCCCGGTTCAATAATTACCATAGTTTATAAACATCTAAAAAAACTACCGCATCATTTGATACGGTAGTCGTAAACTTGTTTCCCTGTTTATTCCTTAACTTTTTAGAATGCGATTAATCCACCGATAGCTATGAATACAGGAGCGAATACTACAGATACGATAGTCATCAGCTTGATAAGGATGTTAATTGACGGACCGGAGGTATCCTTGAACGGGTCTCCTACGGTATCGCCTACAACAGCAGCCTTATGAGGGTCGGAACCCTTGCCGCCGAAGTGACCCTCTTCTATGTATTTCTTCGCATTATCCCATGCTCCACCTGCATTAGCCATCATCAGAGCAAGCAGTACGCCTGATGACAGTGCACCTGCCAGCATTCCACCAAGTGATTCAGGTCCTAATAATATGCCTACAGCCAAAGGAGCTACGATTGCCATAAGTCCCGGAACAATCATTTCCTTGAGAGCTGCTCTTGTTGAAATATCAACACAATTAGCGTAGTCAGGCTTGGAGGTTCCTGCCATAATGCCTGCATCGCCTTTGAACTGCCTTCTTACTTCTTCGATCATCTGGTTAGCAGCTTTACCTACTGAATTCATAGTGAAAGCTGAGAACATAAACGGAAGCATTGCCCCAATAAAGAGGCCAATAATAACGATTGGGTTAAGCAAGCTGATAGCAGAAAGCTTCGTAACTGCAGCGTAGGATGCAAACAGTGCAAGTGCCGTAAGTGCAGCTGAACCGATTGCGAAGCCCTTGCCGATAGCGGCTGTAGTATTGCCGACGGAGTCAAGCTTGTCCGTAATTTCTCTTACTTCCTCAGGAAGCTCTGCCATTTCTGCGATACCACCGGCATTGTCAGATACAGGACCGTAAGCATCAACTGCTACCGTCATTCCTGTAGTGGACAACATACCTACTGCAGCAAGTGCAATACCGTACATTCCCATGCCTTCTCCGCAAGTTTCTGTTGCGTAGTAAGCAGCGAATATGCCGGCTGCGATGCAGATAATAGGCCATACCGTTGACATCATACCAACGCCCAACCCGCTAATTATTGTAGTTGCGGAACCTGTCTGTGACTGTTCTGCAATCTTTTTAACTGATTTGTAATCTCCGGAAGTGTATATTTCCGTAATCTTGCCGATAGCAACGCCTACAACCAAACCTGCAACTATAGCCACTGCGAAAGCAAAGCTTCCCAGCATAACCTTGGAAAGTATTATGGCTACAATCACTACACATGCACTGGCAATATATGTTCCCATGTTCAGAGCATTGGCAGGGTTTGAACCATCCTTACCTCTTACGAGGAGAATACCAATAACCGATGCCAGAATTCCTACTGCTGCTATGATAAGCGGGAATATAGCTGCTGACGCCTCATCAAATACTCCACCGGAAGCTGTAGCTGCAACTGCTGCCAAAGTAATAGCGGAAATAATTGAGCCTACATATGATTCATAAAGGTCGGAACCCATGCCAGCTACATCACCTACATTATCGCCTACGTTATCGGCAATAACAGCAGGGTTTCTAGGGTCATCCTCAGGTATACCTGCTTCAACCTTACCAACAAGGTCAGCACCAACATCGGCAGCCTTTGTATATATTCCGCCGCCTACACGACCGAAGAGGGCCATTGAGGAAGCTCCAAATCCAAAACCTGTTACACACTGAACCACTGTTGCCAAATCAAGAGCAACCATGATT
>JAAZCE010000092.1 GCA_012513435.1 Clostridiales bacterium | reverse complement strand
TCCTTACTGGAAAGTGAACACAATGAATACAAGATACGCCTGAACGGTAAAGAGTATGATTATCGTGTATTGATGTTTTTCTTTGAAGAGGAAGACTGGTATGAGTATTATAATGAAAGATACCACTATATAAAGGTAAATGGTACATGGAAGCTGATCCGTATAACGAAAGAGTATAGTGATGAATATAGTCAGCGTTCAAAATATATCCACGGCATGGAAGGGATGGATCCTGCTTTAGGTGCCGAAACAAATGCAGAAGTACTACGCGGCACGCATTTGGGTATGTCCGCTGACGAAGTGGGGAAAATTATTGGCAGGGAAATAAATGAGAATGAAATAACGCTGGAGAACGAGCAGATATTCCGCGTTCCAGCGGCTGTCACATTTCACTTTGATAAAAACAATTTAGACGAAGTTACCTACAATTTTAACTCTGATCAGGTTTATTACTCGGCCTTTATATCTCTATATATCCGGTATTTTGATCCTGTATTGATTGACGAGAATGGCGATATTACATGGTGCCAAAATGATATGGATATCACCCTAAAATACAATGAGGGGTTGCCAATCTTAACTTTCTCGTCGGTTCGATAGATATAGCACATTAGAAGAGAGGTACGTATGAAAAAGCGATTAACATTACTCCTGGTTCTTGGCTTGTTGCTTACAAGTCTCAATGCATTTGCTGAAGTATTGCCTGTTGTCATGAACCGCAATGTCAATGTCACCCCCTCTGTGGGAAATAATGTCACAATTCCTGGTGAAAGCACCACAACAGGCCTTCCGACAACGAACACGAAGTACGCCCCCCTTATGGTACAGATTGATAACAATCTGGCTGCTCTCTCACAGTGGGGGATAGGCTCTGCTGATATCATGTACGAAGCACCCATTCAGGGGCAAGGGTGGACTCGGTTAACGGCTCTATTTTCCGATACATATCCTGCTGAAGCTGGCCCTGTACGGTCTGGTCGCGTTCTGCATGCTGACTTACGCGAAGAGTGGGATGCTGCATTTCTATTCTGGGGCAAGCAAACGGCACCAGGCAGTGATTTACGCGAAGCCTTGAAGAATTATGGTGTCAATAATAAGCAACTGGCCCTTGATGGCATAGGAAACCGCTACAAGGATTACTATGCCCGTGTAAAATACCATCGGGCACCGCATAATGTGTCTGCGTTTGTGCAAAAAATGTTTAATGAAGTTGTTGCACCGCTGAACTACCCGTTTCCAGAACGCCCCTTTTTGTTTACCGATGAGATGCCTGTATTGGGTGTAGTTGCAAACAGGGTAAATGTTATACATAAAGGAAACGTCGACACCAGTTCATCTTTTACGTACAATGCTGATACAAACAGCTATACGAGGCATACGACGAAAGGTGTCTATGAAGATTTGCTGGTGCCTGGTGTTCCGATTCAATACAGTAATATTATCGTTCAGCGTACCAGACTGACGTTTAACAATAGCTCTATGAATCCTTTGTTGCCTGATGTTGTT
>JAAZCE010000105.1 GCA_012513435.1 Clostridiales bacterium | reverse complement strand
GGTTCATTCGGTTGGGCAATGAGTGCTCATACATATTCAATGGTGGGTATGGCCGTAAAGGTAACCGGAAGACCTTGCTCGCTGTCACTGACTTGGGAAGAATTCAATGCAGTATCCGGAAAGAGATCCCCGGCTAACTTCAACGCAAGAATGGCTTGTGACGCTGATGGTAAGTTCATCGCCGGCGAATTTGATGCAGGTCTTGACCATGGTCCATTCACAGAACTGGGCGATGACAAGCTTCAGAAAATCTCCCGCTTCATGTTCTATCCGTACTATGTTCCTAATTGCACAGGTTTATCAAGAGTAGCCTTCACCAACCACTCATGGGGAACCGCGTACAGAGGATACGGAGCACCTCAGGCTTATACCTGCTCAGAAGCTATAGTTGACATGCTGGCAGAAAAAGCCGGTATCGATCCGTTTGAGTTCCGTTACAGAAATGTGGCCAGACCTGGAGATACCAATCTGCAGCAGTATCCGTTCCTGCACTATCCAATTGAAGAAATGATGGATAAGCTGAAGCCTCACTATGACGAGGCAAAGGCCGCAGCAGAAGCGTGGAATAAAGATCACGACGACATCAAGAAGGGTGTCGGTCTTGCCTGGGGTGGCTACAACGTAGGCCTTGGTGCTGTTGACGAAGCTCATGTTGCTATTGAGCTCATGCCGGATGGCACCTTCAGAAAGTATGACACTTGGCAGGATCAGGGCCAGGGCGGAGACCAGGGTTCACTTATCTGTACTCTGGAGGCACTGAAGCCTTACTTCCCTAACATCACACCTGATGACATCAAGCTGATTCAGGATGACTCCAAGTATTGTCCAAACACTGGGGAATCTGCAGGTTCAAGATCACACTATGCTAATGGTAAAGCATCAATCGTAGCAGCAAAAGGCCTGGCTGATTCAATGAGAAAGCCTGATGGCACTTACAGAACTTACGATGAGATGGTTGCGGAAGGAATCCCAACAAGATTCGACGGCGACTGGTTCACAACTGATGAATACAACTACTTCTATGACCTTGACCCTAATGACGGTTCAGGTAACCCTACATACACATATACATATGCACTGTTCTTGGCAACAGTGGATGTAGAGGTTGCAACAGGTAAAGCAACCTGCACAGGTATGATTTGCGTTGACTGGATTGGAACAGCAGGTAATATTCAGGCTGTTGAAGGTCAGATTTACGGCGGCATGTCCCATGCTATCGGATTCGCACTTAGCGAGGACTATGAAGATGTTAAAAAGCACAACAACATGCTGAAAGCCGGAATTCCTTACATCAAGGATGTTCCTGACTACCCTGCATTCAACTACATCCACATGGATGGCTTTGACCCACGTGGGCCTTTTGGTTCATCCGGAGCTTCAGAAGCATTCCAGTCATCTGATCACATGGCAGTTATCAACGCTATCAACAATGCGGTTGGCGTTCGTATCTATGAACTCCCTGCCAGACCTGAAAAGATTAAGGCTGGTATCGATGCACTTGCTAAGGGCGAACCTAACCCTAACAAGCCGGAGAAATACTTCCTGGGTTCAGATATGTACGATGCTCTTGATGACATCAAGGCAAATCCTTTGGATCCAACAAAACCGGCAGACGTAAAGTTCGGTGATCTGGGTGAAGAAGGTGTCGCATGGAAACCGGGACAGAAAAACGTTTATAAATAATGAGTTTTGGGGACGTTTCTGAAAACTCATTTATGAAGAAAAACAAAACAAAACTGCACGCAATGTGCAGTTTTGTTTTATGCTCTCTGAATTATATTTCTT
>JAAZCE010000104.1 GCA_012513435.1 Clostridiales bacterium | reverse complement strand
TTCAGCAATAAATGCAGGTAATTTCAGAAGTAGATCAGGGTCACTATCTGAAAAATTAGGCTCAGAATTTGCAAAGATTGAAACTGAATTTGAATCAAGAGTAAAAGTAGCAAAAGTCGCACTCAAGGGCGGCAATGCTAATGCATTTGCGTTCGCCTGGCAAAACCCCGAAAGTGTAGCTATAATTGTCCAGCGCGTAGTTGTTGACGTAACTACAAAAAGCTCGACTGCAGGGGCTCTGCTTGACGTAGGCCCTGCCGCTACTGCGACAACTGCCGGGGATAAACTCATAAACGGGGTTGATATTGCCACTGCGGTAATATGCGCTGATAACATCACAAACAAGGGAAACAATGGAGCAAGTTTATGCAGGCTTGATGTTGCAGGTGGAACTACTGCATTCATCACGGGTAAAATCCTGATAGCTAACGCTGCTGCTCTCGCGGGGAACGTCTATATAGAATATATTAAGGTGTGAGGTCATGTTTGATCCGCATGTTATTGGTTCAATTGATTTAATGACAGGTCAAGCATTAACCGTTTCAGGAGGTGCAACTCCTTCAAAAACGTCAAATATATTGAAAATAAGTAAACTTTCAAAATTGCATGTTTATGTTGGGAATGCAGGACCGTCTACTAATGTAACTGTATACATCTATGGGAAAACAAAAGAAACATCGACGATTAAATTACACCTTGCAACATTTACGTTAGGCGCGGGCACTGCACAAGCTCCATATAGTGCTGGGCGATATATCGAAAAAGACGCAATCCCTAGTTTTATTTATGCAGTTGCTACAAATTCAGACACAGCAAACGCTGCTAATGTCAGTTGCACAATAGACAGGTGGCGCTGAATGAGGCTCCCAAAACCATCTGCCCCATTTTCTCCTGTTCCCCTCCGAGGAGAGTCCGTAACAATCGAGACAGAAGGAAAAACCTTAGTAATTCCAACAGGAAATCATGATATTCTCTCAAACTTAAATGAGTATACACTTTCCAGAAGTGGAGAGGTTCTTGAAATTGGTACATATACGCTAACTGATGCAGAATTACAATATATGATAAAACCTTGGATTGCTCTATATGATCCTGCTAAAACAGTATTAAACTTTTTTTTATTTACACACAAACCTAAAAAACTACAATATAAAATTTCCAATGTAGTAATAAACTCTGCGCAATTCCAAACGGCTGACGGTGTGAACTTTGTCACAGCAGACGAAACAAACTTTCTTGTAAATGTTACTGACAAATATATTACGCAATTAATTTTATTCCCCGGTAATGGACTTATCTACTACGGTCAAATCACGCACTGCGATTTAACGCGGGACACCAATTCAGATTCAATCCCTGACTGCATCGGATGTGGAGAAAAACGCTTTACCACGGCAGATGGCAAATATTTCACTACACCGTACTTAGATTATTTTGAAGTTGGAATACCGAATGATGGTTCTCTATACAAATTCTTACAATCATATGGAATGGTGATATAATGGCAAACTACATAAGCATAATTCCAGATGGGGAGATAGTTGATGCCCTTCTTACGACCGTGCAAAATTCTAATCTTTCCGCGACACACAAAATAACTCGTTCTGCGACTATTGTTA
>JAAZCE010000003.1 GCA_012513435.1 Clostridiales bacterium | reverse complement strand
CTTTTCAGCTGTTCATATGTTGATACTTGAACCCTGGATGGTGCAACAATTTGGTAAAGCTTAACTTTCCCCTGATATTCGGCTTCTCCTTCGCCTATCAATGTGAGCACCATATGGGAAAGAGGCGCCAAATCGCCGCTTGCCCCCAGAGACCCTTTTTCAGGTATCTGAGGATGTACGCCCTTGTTGAGCATTTCAAGCAGAGTGTTCAATGTTCCCGGTCTTATTCCGGAATTTCCCCTTGAAAGAGCGTTGCACCTTAAGAGCATTATTCCCCTTACAACAGGGGTAGGCAAGGCGTTGCCCAAAGCACAGGTGTGACTTATGATTAAATTTCTCTGTAAATCTGCTGTCTCATCGTGCGAAATAAACACATCCGAAAACTTGCCAAAGCCGGTGGTGAGCCCGTATATAATGGCTCCGTCTTCCAACTTTTTATCAACATAATCCCTCGCTTTTTTTACGGCCCTTTGTGCTTCCTCCGTAATAGCTACTTGCTCGCCTTGCCTGCAAACTTTGATAACTTCTTCTACAGTAAGGTCTCGTCCATTAATCATAATAGCCATGACTGTTCTCCTTTACATACATTCTATCTGATTCCCTTAAATGTTGAATATTTATACGTATTTATGTATTTTTATTCATTTACGAACCTTTAGTGTCTTTGTTCTTATATTATACAAAAAACATATGAAAAATGCCACTTTTTTTTAAAAAATGGCATTGTGATATATCGATTTCACTTTAAAGCGCTAACACTTTAACTTGAATAATTATAACTACTTTTCAATTTTTATCCACTCTAGCTTACCACCACATCTACATCTGTACGCGTTTATCTTTTTCATGACACAGGTGAATTTCTGGCGATGATATTCCTTACCACACTTCTGACATCTAATAATGTACTTGACCTTGTTATCGGGTATGGAAATTTCGGGAAGTCCCATTTCCTCAAAGGATGTGGTTCTCTTGATATTATATCCGTAAGCCTGGTTCATTATATCCCTGTACTTTTTCCAAACAGCTCCATGCTCATATGAACCCTTACAGGCGTGCAATACCTCATGAGCCAGCACGCCCTTCACAGCCCTTTCGTGTCCACCAAGAATAAATTCGCTGATTTCTATAATAAATTTTCCACCCTGTCTTCTGCAACAGCCAAACCGCCTCCTTGGCCTTGGATTTACAAGGACCTGCTCACATATATTTGAGGTTAGGGGAATGTGAACATCTCGAACCTCTTTGATGACCTGTTTTAAAAGAGCGTCCAAGTTTTCCTTTTTTACCATTTTACTTCAACGCCCTCAACAGCTCAATCAATCGCTCAAGCTCTTCCTTGCTGTAGTATTCTATCTCTATTCTGCCCTTTCTACCCTTTTGATTTAAGGTGACCTTTGTCCCCAGGGCTTCCTTCAGGTCTTCCTCCACTCTCTTCGTGTCAGCATCCTTCTGCTTTACTCTGACCTTGGCTCTGCCTGTCCCCTTGTTTTCCTTGGACATCCTTTCTATTTGCCTTACAGAAAGCCCTTCTCTCATTGCTTCCTCAGCAATAGCTATCTGTCTGCGTTCATCCTCTATAGTGATAAGCGCTCTGGCGTGGCCTACGGACAAGCAGCCCTCGGATACAAAATCTCTGATTGCTTCTGGAAGCTTCAGGAGTCTCAAGGTATTGGTAATATAAGGCCTGCTCTTGCCGATGCTCTTGGACACCTGTTCCTGAGTAAGCCCATAAGTGTCTATCATCTGGCTGAGCCCTTCAGCCTCTTCAATAGGGTTCAGGTCTTCACGCTGCATATTCTCTATTATTGCCAGCAGCATATTTTCTTCGTCCGTCAGCTCCTTTATGATGCATGGAATCTCTTTGATTCCCAGCTTTCTAGCTGCACGCCATCTTCTTTCACCAGCGACAATTTCATAGCCTTTGTTAACAGTTCTCAGCACTACAGGCTGAATCAGTCCGTGAGCTTCTATCGAGGCTGCCAATTCGTCCAGCTTCTCCTCATTAAAGGTTTTTCTCGGTTGGTTGGAGTTGGGTTTTATATCGTTTATTCCTACGTATGTAATACCCCCAGCTTTGCCCGGAGCCTCTTTTTGAGCCGCCGCTTTAGCTTTTGCTGTTCCGACCCTTTCTTCACTGACAATGGTGTCGACAGGCTTTTCTGCCTGCCTTGGCTGCAAGGATACTTCCGCATCTCCGAATAAAGCATCGAGACCCTTTCCCAGTCCTCTTGTCTTGTTAGGTGCTGCCACTTATTTCCCCTCCCCATTTCTCAGGAATTCATCTGCAAAGTCCATATATGCACGTGCTCCCGCTGATTTAGGGTCGTATTGAATTACAGGCATTCCAAAACTTGGAGCCTCTGCAAGCCTTACATTCCTAGGTATAACCGTAGTATACACTTTTTCCTTAAAATATTTCTTGACCTCTTCAACCACCTGTATCGAAAGATTTGTCCTTCCGTCAAACATGCTGAGAATAACGCCCTCTATTTCAAGGTCTGGATTCATATTTCTCTTAACGATATCAATAGTGCTCATCAGTTGGCTTACACCTTCCAGCGCGTAAAACTCACATTGAATAGGAATAAGCACCGAATCAACTGCCGTCAGTGAATTGATGGTGAGTATGCCCAATGACGGAGGACAGTCGATAAAGATGTAATCGTACTTAGGCTTGAGAATATCGATGGCTCCCTTCAGCCTTTTTTCACGTCCTGCAAGCTCTATCAGTTCCACCTCTGCTCCTGCTAGCTGAACGCTTGCAGGCATTATATCCAGGTTCTCTATTCCCGTAGGTATTACAGCTTCTTCCGGGTGGTGGTCGTCTTCAATTAATATTTCATGAGTGGTGATTTCCAAATCTTTTTTTGACACGCCAACTCCGCTTGTCGTGTTGCCCTGAGGGTCTATATCAAGTATTAATATTTTTTTACCCTTTAATGCCAAGCATGCTGCCAAATTAATATTTGTGGTGGTTTTGCCCACTCCGCCCTTTTGGTTAAATATTGCTATTGCTTTTCCCACTATCTTCCTCCTTAAATACTTTGCATTGTCTTTTCATCATTATATAACACACTTTTGTATTTTACTATTGTTTTTCAAATATTTAACTTAAAATCACAGATGTTTCACATGAAACATTTTACAATTTATAAAAATCATTAAAAAGCAAACAGCAATGTTTCACATGAAACATTGCTGTTTGCTAGGAGTTATATCAGGAACTATTATGTTTGCAATTATTAAATTACCTCTTCGGTTCCCTTTGGTATGGTTATTACCACCCTGAGTTTTTCGCCCAGGTCCTCCTGGGCAAAGGTAGCGCCTTGCTCTACAAGCTTCATATCGTTAAATGCCTTTTTTAAGGTGTTTAAATAAAGCTTATAGCTGATATGGCGGATTTTATTCTTTTCTCTTTCATGCTGCTCTTTTTTGTTAAGATATTCGTCTACGATGCGTTCCGTCTGCTTTACGTTAAAGTGGTTCTTAACTATCTTATCTATGATTACCCTTCTTAAATTGTTATCGTCGATTTTCAAAAGGGCCCTCGCATGTCTTTCCGTCAATTTATTTTGTACAAGCATTTCCTGAATATCAGAAGGCAGATTCAGTATCCTTATTTTATTTGAGATAGTGGATTGCTTTTTCCCCAGCTTCTCGGACAGCTCGCTTTGATTGATTCCATATTTTTCCATTAACCTCTTGTAAGCCTTAGCCTCTTCTATGTATCCCAGATTCTCTCTCTGTATATTTTCAACAAGGGCGATGAGACTAACCTCTTCCTCCGTGGCCTCCTTAATTACGGCAGGAACCTTGCTAAGGCCCGCCAGAGTGGCTGCCCGAAGTCGGCGTTCTCCTGCTATAAGCAAATAATCGCCGTTGTTTTCCTTTCTTACGATGAGAGGCTGTAAAATTCCAAATTCATTTATGGAATCTCTCAGCTCCAGCAGTTGCTCTTCCCCAAAAGCTTGTCTCGGCTGCTCTGCATTTGCTTTAATCATGCTGATGGGAATCTCCGATGCTTTTTTTATAAACATAGGCACACCCCTTTCTCTTTACAGATTAAGGCATGTCCTCCCACGATAAAAGTCTTTTTATAAAACAAAAAGAGCCATAATTCCCTACAGAATCGGCTCTTTTGACGGAGTTCCCGCTTTTCTCGGATATTTCGATGATGTACTGTTTACTTTAGCAATATATATCAATCTATGGTCAAAGGTCAAATCCTTTATTCTCCAATCCTCTGGCCCCTCCTGTCTCACAAATTTCCCACCAAGAAGATCTATGGCTCTGCCGGCAGCCTCAAGCTCTTGACTGCAATCGGGTCCCTTGTATGCGATAAAGGTTCCTCCTGCCTTTACTAAAGGCATACAGTACTCACAGAGAGTGCTCATGTTCGCCACCGCACGGGAAACGCAAATGTCAAAGGCTTCCCGCATATCCTTTTGCCTGGCCACTTCTTCAGCTCGTCCGTGAATTCCCCTGACATTATTGATTCCTAGCTTTTCGCAAACCTCGTTGACTATCTTAACCCGTTTATTCAGGGAGTCTAGGAGAATAAACTTCTTGTTTGGAAAGGCTACTGCAAGAGGTACGCCGGGAAATCCCGCCCCCGTTCCCACATCCACAACGGTTGCCGCTCCAAGGAATTCCCGGGACCTTACACAGAGGAGGGAATCCACATAGTGTTTCCTGATGAACTCTTCTTCTGTCTTTATAGCTGTCAAATTGACGCTCTCGTTGAGAAAAAGTATCTGGCTCATGTATTCTTGCAGCTTTTTGACCTTATCCCCTGAGTCCTCTATATTCAGTTGTTCAAATACTTCCTTGAGTATATTCATGAATGTTCCCTTCTTCTGGCCTTTTCCAAATAGATAAGAAGCACATTGATATCCGCAGGAGAAACTCCCGATATTCTCGATGCCTGTCCTATGGAAAGAGGTTTAAAATCGGTCAGTTTCTGTTTTGCCTCTATTCTCAGTCCATCGACTCCCTCGTAGTCAAAATTCTCGTCCAGTCTTTTCATCTCAAGTTTTTTGAACTTTTCTATTTGTCTTTCCTGTTTTTCTATATAGCCCTCATACTTTATCCTGACCTCCATCATGGTTTTCTGATGCTCCGAAAGAGAAGGTCTGTCTTCGTCTATAGACGCCGCGTCCTCGTATGTGATTTCCGGTCGCCTCAAAAGTTCGGCAAAAGACAGGGCTGATTTAACAGGCGTACTGCCCCTGCTTTGCAAAAAGTCCTTTATCTCCTCAGGCTTTAATATCTTTTTCTTCAGCCTAAGAATTTCTTCTTCCACGATTTTCTTTTTCTCCAAGAACCTGTCATACCTGCTCCGCGTTACAAGACCTATGGCATAGCCCTTTTCCGTCAACCGAAGATCTGCGTTGTCCTGCCTCAGCAGGAGCCTGTACTCCGCCCTGCTGGTCATTATTCTGTATGGCTCGTTAGTCCCCTTTGTAGTCAAATCGTCTATTAACACTCCAATATACCCTTCGCTTCTATCAAGAACGAATGCTTCTTCTCCGTCTATTTTTCTCACTGCATTTATCCCCGCCATAAGGCCTTGGGCCGCTGCTTCCTCGTATCCGGAGCTACCATTAAACTGACCTGCACAAAAAAGATTTTTGATATGCCTGTCTTCCAGACTTATCTTAAGGTTTAAGGGGTCGATGCAGTCGTATTCAATGGCATAAGCCGGTCGTACTATTTGAAGATTTTCCAGTCCTTCTATGGTCCTATAAAACTGCTCCTGTACATCTTCAGGAAGACTTGAAGACATTCCCTGTATATACATTTCATCCGTATAAAGTCCTTCTGGCTCTATAAAGAGTTGGTGTCTCTTCCTGTCTGCAAATCTATTAACCTTGTCCTCAATTGACGGACAGTATCTTGGCCCCACCCCTTCTATCTGCCCTCCAAAGAGAGCTGATCTGTGAAAATTCTCTCGTATTACCTGATGAGTCTTCTCGTTGGTATACGTCAGCCAGCAGCTTATCTGGTCTCGCTGCAGCTCATCGTTCATAAAGGAGAAGGGAACTATTTTTTCGTCTCCTCTCTGCTGAATCATCTTGTCATAGTCAAGGCTTCCTGCCAAGGCTCGTGCAGGAGTTCCCGTCTTGAACCGCCGCATGGGGAGACCGTATTCACGAAGTTTAGCAGCCAGCTCCATAGACGGAGCCAGACCATTTGGCCCGCTGTTGTAGGCGCTTTCTCCTATAAATATCCTTCCCGCCAAAAAGGTCCCCGTAGCAAGAATCACCGCCCTGCTCCTATAAAAAGCCCCTGTTTTGAGAACCACTCCGCAGGCCTTTCTATCGTCCAAAACCAAATCTACCGCTTCCCCCTGTTTCAAATCCAAGTTGGGCTCGGCTTCCAAAGTTTTTTTCATTTCTATATGATATTCGTTCTTGTCAGCCTGGGCTCTCAAGGAATGTACCGCCGGCCCCTTGGCCGTATTCAACATCCTGCTCTGAATAAATGTCTTATCTATATTCAGACCCATCTCTCCGCCCAGAGCGTCAATTTCCCTTACGAGATGACCCTTGCCCGTCCCTCCGATAGAAGGATTGCAAGCCATCATAGCCACCGCCTCAAGGTTGATAGAAAGCATCAAGGTCTTCTTTCCCATTCTGGCTGCCGCCAGACCTGCTTCACATCCTGCGTGACCGGCACCCACAACTATAACATCGTATGTTCCCATTAAAAATTTTTCCATTGTTACCCGCTACTCTCTATTACTTTCCTAGACAAAATCTAGCGAAAACTTCATCTATAATATCCTCAGATACCGTTTCCCCGATGATTTCCCCCAGCTCCTCGTACGCCGCTCTGATATCTATTTCGATTATATCAAGGGCCTCTCTCTTCTTAGTCATATCAAGGGCATCCGTCAGATAATCTCTCCCTTTTTTCAAAAGTTCTGTATGACGAAGGTTATTCACAAGAAGGCTTTCGCTCTGAGATATTTCTCCTCCGTAAACAAGCCTCTCTATGGTCTCCTCCACATCCTCAACGCCTTCTCCCTTTAGAAGAGCCGTATGTGCAATCTCTGCATCGGGCAAAAGTTCCTTTATATTTTCCTCTAATATCTTCTGTCCTATATCCTTCTTGTTAATCAAAACAAGAGTTTTTCTCGTCTTAAGATATTGGATTATTTCAAAATCCTCACGGGTGAGCTCCTGGCTGCCATCTATTATAAATATTACGAAATCTGCACTGTTAAAGGCCTGCTTGGATTTTTCTATTCCAAGAAGCTCCACCTTGTTGGAGGTTTGTCTGATTCCCGCAGTATCAATAAGGTATACGGGGATGCTCCTAATACTTATGACTTCTTCTATGGTGTCTCTCGTAGTTCCCGGTATTTCCGTTACGATAGCTCTCGATTCCTTCATAAGACCGTTCATCAAGGAAGACTTCCCTACATTGGGTTTTCCTACTATTGCAACACGAATACCCTCTCGAATCATACGGCCTGTAGAGGCTGTAGATAGCAATTTTTCAATCAAATTGCCTATTGACAATGTTTTTTCTTCCAGATTGTCGTATTCTATTTCTTCAATATCTTCATCGGGATAATCTATATTTACCGCCAAGTCAACCAACAGGTCAAGAAGCTTGATCCTTATCTCAGAAACCTTCGCCGAAAGGTTGCCTTCAAGCTGGGAAAGTGCTACGTCAAAGCTCTTGTCGGTCTTGGCCTTTACCATATCTATAACGGACTCAGCCTGAGAAAGGTCCAGTCGTCCGTTTAAAAATGCCCTCTTTGTGAATTCCCCTGGCTCTGCCATTCTGGCACCGTTTCTCAAAGCGGCAGCCAAGGTTTTTCTCAGGGCGACCACGCTACCGTGACAGTATATTTCAGCAACATCCTCTGTTGTATATGTCTTGGGACCCTTCATGAATACGGCAAGAACTTCATCTATAGTCTCTCCGCTTTGTGGGTCTGTTATTTTGCCGTATGTCAGCTTCCTTCCTTCAAGGGTTTCAGATGTTTGGGGTACAAAAATACTGTTGAGAACAGAGAAGGAACATTCCCCGCTTATTCTTATTATCCCAATTCCACCTTCACCGTATGCGGTGGCTATTGCGGCAATAGTATCTTCCATAGCGCCCTCGTTTCCAAAACAAATAAAAAAGTAAAACCAATGGTATAGATTATACCATGAAATTCAAAAATGAAAAACACCTTTCAGGGATTTGAAAGGTGTTTGTATAAGTCTTATTTCTTGAGCTCAATCACTACTCTTCTGTAAGGCTCTTCGCCTTCACTTCTCGTAGTGACATTAGGATTCTGCTGCAGAGTAGCGTGTATTACTTTTCTTTCATACGGATTCATAGGTTCAAGTCTTACATACTTTCTGGTCTTCTCCACTTTAGCTGCAAGCCTGCCGGCCAGCTGTTCAAGAGTTCTCTGTCTCTTGGCCCTGTAGTTCTCCGCATCAACAACGACCTTCATATATTTCTCACGATCCTTGTTGACTACAAGGCTTGTAAGATACTGAATAGCATCAAGAGTCTGACCTCTCTTGCCGATAACGGTGCCGGAATCCTTACCATCCATCTCCAGATAAATGATTTCCTCTCCAACTTTAGCCTTGAAGCTGAGTGAAAGTCCCATCTTATCTGTTATCTCTCTGAGGAATGTCAAAGCCTGGTGATCCTCAACTTCCTTGAGGTTTTCCTTAGCTTCTCTGTCCTCGACTACTTCCGCAATCTTTTTTTCCCTATTTTCTCTTTTTTCTCTTTTCTCTTTCTTTTGAGGCCTAGGTTTTTCTTCTGTCTTTTTTTCAAAGGTTCCTTCTGCCTTTTTTTCAGGCTTTTCGGCTTTCTTCTTTTCAACTCTAACCTTCGCAAGTTTAGAACCTATTCCGAAAAATCCCTTTGAAGGCTCTTCTAAAACAGTAACCTCAACTTCCTCTCTCGAAAGCTTAAGATCCGTTAGGGCCAATTTGACCGCTTCATCAACGTCAACTCCCCATTTTTCTGAATAATTCATATTAAAAGTTTCCTCCAAATAACTTCGCGAGCTATTTTTTATTTCTTCTCTTTTTCAGTT
>JAAZCE010000029.1 GCA_012513435.1 Clostridiales bacterium | reverse complement strand
CATTTTGACTATCATTCAATAGACCAGAACCTTTTGAAGCTGGATATTCTGGGACATGATGCCCCTTCCATGATACGTCAGCTTCAGGATATGACGGGAGTAGACCCGCTGGCGGTACCTATAAGGGACGAGAAGGTCATGAGCATATTCAATGGAGTGGAAGGTCTTGATATAAAGGAAGAAAAGTACAGGTTTACCCACGGAAGCTATGGTGTACCGGAATTCGGGACTAAATTTGTCCGCCAGATGCTGGACGATACCAAGCCTAAGGCTTTTGCGGACCTTGTACGAATATCCGGTTTTTCGCACGGTACAGATGTATGGCTAGGCAACGCCCAGGAGCTTATAATAAACGGAACGGCCACTATGAAGGATGCCATTTCTACGAGAGATGACATTATGAACTACCTGCGACTTAAGGGAGTTCCAAATAAGGATGCCTTTACCATTATGGAAAAGGTTCGTAAGGGTAAGGGACTGAGCGAGGAGCAGGAGCTTCTTATGAGGGAAAAGAATGTTCCCGACTGGTATATAAACTCATGTAAGAAAATACAGTATATGTTCCCAAGGGCTCATGCAGTAGCCTACGTGATGATGTCCAACAGAATAGCGTACTACAAGGTTTACCATCCTGTTGAGTTTTACGCAGTTTACTTTACTGCCAAAGCAGCCAACTTCGACGCCAGGACTATGATAAAGGGCAAGGCGGCCATTGAAGCCCGCATGGATGGAATCATTAAGAAGGGCAACGATGCCACCAAGAAGGAGGAGGACGAGATTTCCGTTCTGGAGGTTGCCTACGAAATGTGTTGCCGAGGCTATGAATTCGCTCCAGCACGTTTGGGAATTTCTGATTCTCTGAGGTTTTTATCTTATGAAGGCAAGGTACTGCTACCCTTTGTGGTAATACCGGGGATAGGAGACGGTGCGGCTCAGAGTTTCGTGGAGGAATACAACAGGAGACCCTACGAGACCGTGGAAGACATAAGCGACCGAGGGAAGATAAACAAAAGCTCAATAGATGAACTGCGGGACCACGGAGTCCTTGAAGGACTGCCGGAAACAGCACAGATAAGTCTTTTTTAAATGTGTACATATTGCTTGCAATTACAATACTTATGTGATATTATGACAGTGTAATACTAGTCGATTTAGCAAGAGTGGGTGGAAAACCCACTCTTATTTTATGACTTGGGTAAAGGAGCGACTATGGGAAGAAAGAAAATAACAGAAATAACAGCAGAACTGCTCTCGGAATTTCTGGAAAGTGAAGGATACGAGCTGTATTCATCTGAATTCTTGAAGGAAGGAAAGGACTGGTTTCTGCGTGTCTATATAGACAGGTCGAAGGGCGAGGGTTATATCGGAACAGATGACTGTGAAAAGGTTAGCCGATACCTAAGTGAGAGGCTTGATGAAGAAGATCCCATCGAGCAGAATTATTACCTTGAGGTTTCGTCGCCGGGAATGGACCGACCGCTTCTAAGGCATGAACACTATACAAGGTATGCTGGAAGCGAAGTGGAAATAAGCCTTTATAAAGGAAAAGATGGAACGAAAAACATTCAAGGTGTTTTGGGAGAGTTGACGGGAGATACTATCAAGGTCACAGACTATGACAATAAAGAATGGGTACTGGAACTATCAGAAATTGCCAAGGCTAAGTTGGCAGCAACGTTTTAGACAGGAGGAAGTTGGAAAGCTATGAACAATGATTTTATTAGCGCAATTGATGATCTCGTAAAGGAAAAGGGCATATCCAAGGATGTGCTTTTGGAGGCTATTGAATCAGCACTGGTATCTGCCTATAAGAAAAACTACGGGACATCACAGAACGTGAGAGTAAGTATCGACAACGAGACAGGTGATGTCGATGTTTTAATGAGGAGAGATGTAGTTGAGGAGGTGGAGGATGAGTTCACCGAGATATCTCTGGAGGAAGCTCTGGAAATAGATCCCAGATATCAGGTAGGCGATGCCGTGGAATATCAGGTTACGCCTAAGGATTTCGGAAGAATAGCAGCACAGACAGCCAAGCAGGTAGTAGTTCAGAGAATCAGAGAAGCTGAGCGCGGAATGGTATTTGATAACTACATCAGCAGACAAGGAGATCTCATTACAGGTGTTGTACAGAGAATAAGCAATGAGACTATATTCGTAAATATGGGCAATACCGAAGGCATTCTCGTTGCCAGCGAGAGAGCCTACGGAGAAAGATATAGGGTAAACGACAGGATAAAAGCATATATTATGGACGTAAGGAAGAGTACCAAGGGCCCGCAGGTTTTCCTTTCCAGAACCCATCCGGGCTTTGTGGAAAAGCTTTTTGAGCTGGAGGTTCCCGAAATTGAAGACGGTACGGTGGTAATCAAGAGCATTGCCAGAGAAGCAGGCTCAAGAACCAAGATAGCCGTATACACAGATGATGAAAACGTGGACCCTGTAGGTGCATGTGTGGGAACAGGCGGCATGAGAGTCAAGAACGTGGTAGATGAACTTTTCGGTGAAAAGATAGATATAACCACATGGGATGAGGATCCTAATGTACTTATCAGTAATGTATTGAGCCCTGCCAAGGTTGAGGAAGTAATAACTGCAGATGATGAAAAGTCAGCCACAGTGGTTGTGCCCGACTATCAGCTTTCTCTGGCTATAGGCAAGGAAGGACAAAATGTTAGGCTTGCAGCAAAGCTGTGCGGCTGGAAGATAGACATAAAGAGTCATACGCAGTACTTCGGTGATGGAGAAGCAGAGGATTTTGAAGAATACGAAGAGTATGAGGAGTACGAAGAAGAGGACGGAATTGAAGAACAAATCGAAGAATAAAAACACTCCAATGAGAAGATGTATCGGTTGCATGGAGTCAAAGCCAAAAGGCAGCATGGTGCGAATAGCATATTATGAAGGGAGCCTTACCCTGGACACTACAGGGAAGGCTAAGGGTCGCGGCGTGTATATTTGCCTTGACAGAGAATGTATGGAAAAGGCAAAGAAACGGCGCGCTGTTCAAAGAAGCCTTGAAGTTGAGCTTTCACAGGAAGATATTGATAATATTTTCGGGGAGTTGGCCGAATATGAAGAAAAAGGTAATTAGCTATTTAGGCTTCGCCAAGAAGTCCGGAAATCTGCTTAGCGGAGTCAACACCTGCACCTTTGCAATGATAAAGGGCAAAGTGCGGTTGGTGATATTGGCAGAGGATATTTCGGAGAACAGCCAAAAGAAGATACTGAAAGAAATCAGGAAGCATGATGTGCCTTATGTGAAATACGGAATGAGTGAAGAGCTTTCACACGCAATAGGAGCGGAAGGAAGAAGCGTTTTTGCTTTATGCGACGATAATTTTTCAAATGTCATTCTGAAGGAAATAAACGAAGAAGTAGAGTAAAGGAGGAAGTGCGTATGAAAATAAAAGAATTGGCTACAGAGCTTAGCCTGACCGGAAAGGAAGTTCTGGAAAAGGCTAAATCCATGGGAATAAAAGTATCAAAAATCAGCGACGAGATGTCCGAGATTGACGTGGCAGCTGTGAGAAATACTATTTTGAGAAGCGTGGCTCATGCTGAAACAAAGGTGGTAAGGGCGAAAACCAAAAAATCCGAAAAGGAAAAGAAGGAGGGTGAGCCTAAGGTTACGGTAAAGGCTGCTAACATTACTTTGCCTGAAATAAGAAAGACAGCAAAGCCTGCAGCTAAGACCTCCACGAGAACGTCTGCGGCAAAGGTTCCTACGGGGAAGCCTATAGTGCCTAAGGAGGTTGAAGAAAGACCGAAGACGCCGGACGGCAAATCGGTTGTATCTAAAGCCATGCTGGAAAAGAGGCTGGCTGGTGAAAAGGTGGAAGAAAAGGGCGAAAAGAAGGTCGCTGCTAAAGCTCCTGCAAAGGTGGCTGAAAAGATAGAGACCGTAAAGAAGGAGCCCGTGAAGCAGGAACCTGTGAAAAAGGAAGAGCCTAGGCGCAGAAGTGGGTTGAAAGTCATAAAGAGAGCCGAGGATGTAAGAAGAGAGGAAGCAGAGGCTGCCGAAAAGAGAGCTGCAGCGAGGAAGGCAGAGGAAAAGAAAGCGGCTGAAAAGAGAGCTTCCGAAAAGAGACCTGCATCAAAGAAGCCATACGAGAGAAGACCTGGTGAAAAGAGAGACAGCAGCAGTCCGGATAGAAGGCCGAAGAGAACAGAACAGCAGGGCAGAGGCACGCAACCCGAAAGAGGAGAAAGGTCTGCGCGCCCTCCTAAAAAGGACGGAGCTACGCCTGCGGTAATAGCAACGAAGCCAACTTCTCACAGAGGCGAGAAAAAGGTCAAGGATAAGGGTCACGACAAATTCAACAAGCTGGAAAGAGGTGGGAAGAAGCCAGGAAGAGCTGCTATGCCGCCGAGGTCTTTGGAAAAGCAGGTTAGGAACAAGAAACATTACAAGCCAAAACCGATAATCGAGCCTGAGGTTGAAGAAGTAGCATTGCCTGTAGGAACAGTTCAGGTGAATGTGCCTATTACGGTTGCAGGTTTTGCAGAACAGACCAAGACTACTGCGTCTAGAATAATAATGTCTCTTATGAGGCTGGGGGTTATGGCTAACGTTAACCAGAATCTGGATGAGGATACGGTTCTACTTCTTGCCGAAGAATTAGGCATACAAGTTGTCATAGGCAAGGTTAAGGAAAAAATAGAAGAAGAAGGAATAGAAACCTTTGAAGACAGTGAAGAGGATCTCATTCACAGAGCACCGATCATCACTGTAATGGGTCACGTAGCCCACGGTAAAACATCCCTTTTGGATGCAATAAGAAAGACGAATGTTACCGCATCGGAATCAGGCGGTATCACCCAGCATATAGGTGCTTCCGAGGTCGAGATAAAAGGGCAGAAGATAGTATTTTTGGATACTCCGGGACATGAGGCCTTCACGGCCATGAGAGCCAGAGGCGCACATTCCACGGATATAGCTGTTCTTGTAGTTGCTGCCGATGACAGCGTTAAGCCGCAGACAGTTGAGTCCATCAGTCATGCCAAGGCTGCAGGGGTTCCTATTATTGTTGCCATCAATAAGATGGATAAGCCGGGAGCCAATCCCGACGTAGTAAAGAAGGACCTGGCAGACAAGGGCGTTCTCGTTGAGGACTGGGGAGGAGATGTTATCTCCGTTCCTGTATCAGCCAAGACGGGAGATGGTATCGTAAATTTGTTGGAAATGATACTTCTTCAAGCAGAGGTTCTGGAATTAAAGGCAAATCCCGAAAGGCTTGCTCTTGGTACGGTTCTTGAGGCAAGACTTGACAAGGCTAAGGGTCCTGTTGCCAGCTTGTTAGTATTAAACGGTACACTTAAGTCGGGGATGAGCATTGTTGCAGGAACCTCCTCTGGCAGGATAAGGCTTATGACCAATCACAAGGGTGAAAAGATACGTTCCGCTGGACCGGCGACAGCTGTTGAAGTTTTAGGGCTTACAGATGTTCCTCATGCAGGAGATGTGTTCAACGCAGTCAAGGATGCTAGTCAGGCTAAGGAAATTGCAGAGAACAGACAGATTAAGCAGAGAGAAGAGGTCATGGCCAGAAATTCCAGTACTACCTTGGAAGAATTGTTCAGCCATATACAGGAAGGCCAAGTCAAGGAGCTTAACCTTATAGTCAAGGGAGACGTTCAAGGTTCCGTAGGAGCTATAGTATCGTCCCTTGAGAAGCTTTCAAACGACAAGGTTAGAGTTAAGATAGTCCATACAGGAGTAGGAACGGTAAATGAGTCGGATATTATGCTTGCAGGAACATCAGGTTCCGTAATCATTGGATTCAATGTAAGGCCTAGCACTTCTGTAGCAGCCATTGCAGAAAGAGAAAGCATACAGATAAGAACCTATAGAGTAATATATGACATAATAGACGATGTTGAAAACGCTATGAAGGGTATGCTTGACCCTGAATTCAGAGAGGCCGTATTGGGCACAGTTGAGATTAGAAACACCTTCAAGGTTCCGGGAGTGGGAATTGTAGGTGGTGCATATGTTACAGACGGTAAGGTCGTTCGTAATGAACAGATTAGACTAGTAAGAGACGGCATAGTGATACATGAAGGCAAGATATCGTCACTTAAGAGATTCAAGGACGATGCCAAGGAAGTTGCTCAAGGATATGAGTGTGGTATAGGCATTGAGAATTACAACGACATCAAAGAGGGCGATGTCATCGAATGCTTCACTATGGAGGAAATTAAGAGGGATTAATAATGGGCAAAGGATATAGACAGGGAAGGCTCGGAGAAGAAATAAAAAAAATAATAAGCAATTTGTTGCTTAGAGAACTGAAGGATCCTCGATTAGACGCAATGATAAGCGTGACGGCAGTGGAGGTTACTAGCGACGGAAGCTATGCCACCGTTTTCCTTTCGGTGCTTGAAACAAATCCCGGGGCAGAGACGGCAGAAGCGGAACAGCTTGAAGTTCTTGAAGCTATGAAGCATGCCAAGGGACTAATTCGCAAGGAGATAGGAAGACAAGTAAAGCTTAGACATGTGCCTGACCTGATTTTTAAAATTGATAAATCTATGGAATACGGAAGACATATATCCAAGATAATAAATACGCTTGACATCGACCACGACGAGGAAGACGAGCAGTGAAAAACAACGCTTCATTAAAAGAAATAGGGAGTATCCTGCTGGAAGCGAAAAGCATAGTGATATTCCCTCATTTAAACCCGGACGGTGATGCATTGGGCTCAGCAATATCTCTCTGCCTTGCTTTGCGGCAAAGAGGAAAAGATTCCGTAGTCCTGATGGAAGAAAAAGTGCCTCACTATATAGATTTCGTTGACAAAGAGTGCTGTACACAAAATGCCGATGCAATAAATGCACCGGATGTTTGTGTATGCGTGGACTGTAGTGAGGAAACCAGATTTCCGGCTAGAGCTTCGGTTTTTAACAAAGGGAAGACCAGAATATGCATAGACCATCATGCTACTTCGGAGGGTCTGGGAGACTACTATTATATCGATGACGAGGAAGCAGCCACAGCACAGATAATATACAAGATGTTAAAGGCTTCCGATGTTGAAATAACTCGGTCAATAGCAGAGCATCTTTATGTGGGATTGGTTACCGACACTGGCTGTTTCCAGTATTCAAACACAACGCCGGAGACTCATATGATAGCCGCTCAATTACTTGAAGCGGATATAGACCATATGGGTATCATGGTGAAGCTGTACCAGAACATAAGATGGGACAGAATAGAAATAGAGAGAAGATTCCTGAATACAGTGGAACTCGTAGCGGATGGAAAGGGTGCGGTAGGGTATGTGTCGGCCGAAATGCTCAAGGAAGCAGGAGCATCTCTGGAAGATGCCGATAACATGGTGGATATTTTGCGAAACATAGAGGGCGTTGAAATAGCCGGATTCTTGAAGGAAAAGGGCGATGTCGTAAAGGCAAGCCTGAGAGCAAAATCCTACGGCAGGGTAGACGAGATTGCCATGACATTTGGCGGGGGAGGCCATGTTAAGGCAGCAGGATGCACCTTGAATATGCCTTTGGCAGACGCAGTAGAAAAATTGAAGACTGAAATAATAAAGAATTTAGAAGGCTGAAAGCACAAGGAATTTAAAATGAAGGACGGCATATTAATAATAGATAAGCCACAAAATTGGACATCACACGACTGTGTTGCAGTGTGTCGCAGAGCGGTAGGCAATATGAAAACAGGACACGGAGGAACACTAGACCCTATGGCGGAGGGGATGCTCCCTGTTTTTATTGGCAAGGCTACCAGAATAATGGAATATCTTGATTTGGACTACAAAACATACAGGTGCAGTGCAAGGCTGGGAGTTGAGACGGATACCCAGGATATATGGGGAGAGGTCACGGCCCTTCACGAAACTGCGAATATCACGAGAGATGATATAATATATGCACTGGATTTTTTTGCAGGAGATATTAGTCAGACACCTCCCAAGTATTCGGCAATAAAGCACAAAGGCAAAAAGCTGTATGAGTATGCCAGAGCCGGCAAGGAAGTAGAGATTGCCCCCAGGCAGGTTCATATCAGAAGAATCGACATAATTTCCATGGATATGGAATCAAAGGAGGTAACCTTTGATATAGAATGTTCCAAGGGGACTTATGTAAGGACTATCTGCAGCGATTTGGGAGACCGCCTTGGGTGCGGAGGGACGCTGTGTGCGCTGAAGAGAATGTCTAGCGGTATATTTGATTTATCAGGTGCCCTTAGCCCTGAGGAGCTTAAGACTATGAGCGAATTCGAAATAGAGAAGATGCTCATACCTACGGACAGGCCTCTTGTTCATTTTGGAATCATTGAAATGAGCCGTGACAGGGCCAGATACTTTGCCAGGGGCAACAGTATTCGCTACGGCCAGTTCAAGGTGCCAGTAGCTCCGGCATATTCCGGAGACGTGAAGAACAAACGAGGCATTTCCTATAGCAACATATACAAGGTATACGAAAGGGATACCCAATTGCATGGTGAGAATGAGAGGCGTTTTTTGGGAACAGGATATTTAGACGAGGATAACAGGCTGTTAAAGGCTGATAAGATTTTTGCTGCGGAGAGAGTAAATGAAAATATTTAATTCACTGGAAGAAATATTTATAAATGAAAACACGGTGGTAGCTCTTGGGAATTTTGATGGAATTCATAGAGGCCATCAGGAGATAATAGGCAGGACTGTCAGCAGCGCCAAGGATGCAGGGCTGAAAAGTGCCGTATTTACATTTTCAAATCATACCAGGACTTTGCTGAAGGACACTCCTCAGGTGAAGAATATTCTTTATCCTGAAGAGAAGGCTGAAATAATAGAAAGCATGGGAATCGACTACCTGTTTACCATCCCTTTTACACGAGACATATTGATTATGGAGCCGGAACGGTTTGTAAAGGAAATACTGGTAGATAAATTGAAATTAAGAGAAGCCTACTGCGGATTCAACTACAGGTTCGGACACAAGGCATCGGGAACGCCTGAAGTGCTGATGAGAGAAGGGCTGAAGCATGGCTTTGGCATACATGTTCAGGAGCCATTCATGATAGACAGCATCGTGGTGAGCAGCACACACATTCGCAAACTTATTGAAGCAGGAGATATGGAGGGCTGCTGCAAGTTCATGGGCAGATCTTACGAAATAGGCGGCGAGGTGGTAGTCGGTAATAAGCTGGGAAGAACTATAGGATTCCCTACATCAAACGTAATGATTGACGACACTATGGCATCGCCTCCAAACGGAGTTTATATAACCTATTGCACTTATAACGGAGTTAAATATCCAAGCGTCACCAACGTAGGTGTAAAACCGACTATAGGCAGATACAAGAAAAACGTAGAAACTCATATTTTTAATTTTGACAAGGAGCTGTACGGCAAGAACATCAGGGTCGAATTCATCAAGAGAACGCGCCTCGAAAAGAAATTCGACAGCATCCAGGCCCTAAGCGACCAGATAAAAAGCGACTGCATAATGGCAAAGGCCTATCATAGGGAAAAGGGCATTTTGTAAGTGCCGAAATGAATAAGGCTAGAGTATGCGATGGTCCGAGTCAGCCCCACCATGAGTTTTTTATGTGATTACATATTAAAAGCACCGGTTCACTTGTTAGAACCGGTGCTTTTAATATCTTGCCTTGTAAAAACTCAGTGTTTGGCTATTGGAAACCCTCAATTCTTGATTTAAAACTAAAAAAACGGTGTATTTATGAGAAATAATTTTAAAAACTCATGGTTGTGATTTATAGTGGGTTGCATGTATATGGTCGGGATGACAACGTTCACCATTTCATGGTTCACTCCTACGTTTGAGTATGCCGGCGTCCGGTACATCACCTGTCGGACACTTGGAAATCAAAGTTGCGTTTTTTGAGAAATCATGATTCCGATTAAGGAAATCAGTTTCTATAAATCTTATAATGATGTTATGCATCTGTGATGCAAATTCATTATAAGGAGTTCAACTTTTCGTGTCTATACTTATATACTAGCATCAGTGGTCAATGAGCTGATCGATATGATGGAAAAAGCCGATTCAATATAAGATAAATTCAGCAAACTAATTAGGTTTTACCGCCTTGAAGAATTTCTCTGATGAGATATAATGAAATAATATGATACAGTTATATTTTATCGGAGGAGCAATGAATTTATTTAAAGACTATTTTAATGATATCAAGAGCGAGTTCAAGGGATATAACGGCAAACGGTTGTCGCGAGATATTATGTCGGGGATAACAGTTGCGGCTGTTGCACTGCCACTGGCTCTGGCTTTCGGAGTAAGCTCGGGGGCAACTGCGGCGGCAGGACTTGTGACTGCTATAATCGGGGGAATAGTGATAAGCGCTTTTTCGGGAGCGTCTTTTCAAATATCCGGGCCGACAGGAGCTATGACGGCTATAATTGTAACATTGGCGGCTAAATACGGGATGCAGGGTATACTGATATCCTGCTTTTTTGCGGGCATAATTCTTATAGTAGCAGGGGTCTTAAAACTGGGGAGAGTAATATATTATATACCGTCTTCGGTGATCACCGGATTTACATCGGGTATTGCAATAATAATTGCACTTGGCCAGCTTGACAATTTCTTTGGTGTTACATCTGAAGGAAATCTGGCAATAACCAAGGTAGCATCATATTTTACTAATGGCTTTCATCCCGATATTGCCACAATGGGCATAGGCCTGGCAGTTATTGTCATAATGCTGATATGGCCTCAAAAGCTTAATGCCAAGATACCATCATCGCTAGGGGCACTTATAATAGTGCTCGCGGCCAATTATTTTATGAAGCTGGATGTAGCAGTAGTGGGGGCGATACCTAAAACCCTGTTGCTGGACGAGCGTCTGGCTGTAGGCGGCCTTGGGCTGGAAAAGTTTTGGGATTTGTTTGTTCCCGCGCTTTCTATAGCAGCATTGGGAATGATAGAAAGTTTGCTTTGCGGAGCATCGGCAGGGAAAATGAAGAAAGAGGAGCTTAATGCAGATCGGGAGCTCATTGCGCAGGGCATTGGCAACATAATTATACCGTTTTTTGGCGGCGTACCCGCTACAGCGGCTATCGCTAGAACCAGTGTTGCAATAAAGGCAGGGTGCGGGACCAGGCTTTCAGGAGTCTTTCATGCATTGGTGTTGCTGCTTTCCATGTTCGTTTTAGCTCCGGTAATGTCTGCAATACCACTTTCGGCACTTGCAGGCGTTCTCATAGTTACTGCGTGGCGCATGAACGACTGGAAAAATATTCATTTTATATTTGATCATAAATTTAAGTCAGGAATCATGAAATTCCTTATTACGATGATCGCAACGGTGGTGTTTGACCTGACGCAGGCGATAATCATAGGGGTGGCATTCTCGACATTCCTGATATTGGTAAAGCTTACAGACATAGATATTACAGTCAGCGAGATAGAAAAGGATCGTTTGGAGGATATAGGGATAAACATCCCCAATGTTTCCGGCAAGGTGCGTATAGCATACCTTACGGGGGCTATTTTCTTCGCAGTGGTAGACAAACTGGTTAAGAAGCTTTCGGAGCAGGAGGAAATGACGGAGGTGCTGATACTGTCAGTGCGCGGAGTGCCGGTCATAGACCTTTCTGGTATACAGGCGCTTATTGAGCTGGTAGAAGAGCTTGAAGGCCATGACACAGAGGTATATCTCACCAGTGTTCAGCCAAAGGTAATGGAGGCGATGAAGCAGGGAGGTCTGATTGATCTGATTGGTGAGCAATACGTCTTCCAGAGCGCAGAGCAGGCTATAGTGATAGCTCAGCAGGAGCATATGTAAAAGAAGCAGAGAAGCAAAGAACGATAAAGGCTTAAAGATTTTATAAGCTAAAACAAAAGACGTTGCGGAAAATTTCCCCGGAACGTCTTTTTAAGTATGAGGAGCTTATCCCGTGAGGTCTCACAGGCGATCACATTTGCCGTAATAACAACGAACTGTGAGAAGTCAGCCGAGGTCATAGTAGCGGGGAAGTTTCTGTAATGGAAATGGAGCGAAAGATTCAAAAGGAGGTAGGGTGATATGGCCCTATGTCAATACATTGCAGCTGAAGCTGCGTAAATCAGGCAGTCTTTTTTCAAATCTTTTCCATTAAAAACACACCCGCTAAGTGCTTTTTTATTTTATGGTCGGGATGACAGGATTTGAACCTGCGGCCTTTGCGTCCCGAACGCAACGCTCTACCAAACTGAGCCACATCCCGATATTCTATTTAAACTTTCAAATTCTGAACACTTTTATCTTTACTTTGCTTCGACTCGCTCATTCAAACATGCATTTTCATACTACCACTTCGGGTACGGTTTTACAAGTCACAACTTTTAATTATTGTATGCCTAACGAGCGAAGAGTGCCACTAGGGACATTGTGTCTGTGATTGGTGGACAGGAAAAGATTAATACAGAAGATTAATTATAAAATAATTACAATTATGGTGATATATATGCAACACAATATAGGAACGGAAGCGGTTAGCACTGAGAAGCGGTATAGGATTAGACAGAAAGGGATGGTGCAATATGATTAGAATAACCATAAGCTTTCATAAGCTGAGAGTTACGATAAACATAAAAAGACCGCCCCGAGCTAACAACTAAGGCGGTCTTTTGCTAAAGTAGAAGGCTATCTGTTACAGTTCTCCTTCTGTTGATGATATAATAGCATACATTTTAAATTAAATACAATTATTTATTGAAAAAAGCAAATATTTTAGTTTACAAAAAATAAACTCAAGTAAAAATTTAGACTCAAGTTTATTTTTTGTTGCAATTTATTCTGTGAGGGTGTATTTTATAGGTAGAACAAAAGGCATATTGCACAGAAGGCATAAAAATTTGCTTTCCAGGTGATATGACGAAAGACATTAGAGGTGAAACTATGGCGGAGTCCAGAAGAGAGAGCAACAAGATAAAATGCAGAGCTAAGATACTCAAGGCTTCGAGACGTCTTTTTAAGGCTAAGGGTTATGAAAATACGATGATCGAGGATGTGGCGGAAAAAGCCCAGGTGTCCAAGGCGACCCTTTACAATTACTTTCCCAATAAGGAAAGCCTTTTGATGGGGACGATGGACGACGAAGCGGAGAGTTTTCGCAGATATATAGACGAGGAACTCAAGGATATATCAGACATTGGTGAAAAAATAAGGCAAGCCTTGACATTTCTTATATGGGACAGCATCCCCTTCATCGGAGTCAGCAGGAGGATATTATTTTTGAATGCATGCGAAGGTAGCCATATGTACGGTAAGGCAAATCAAATTGAAAATCTTTTCGTACCGATGGTGTCGGAGGCACAGCAGCAGGGCATTCTAAAAAAAGAAAGCAACGTAGATGATATCGTTGAGATATTGATGAACATATATCTTGGCTCACAGTTTTACTGGAAAGATGTAGATAAGATGACCGAAGAGGAATGCGAGAGTAAGGTAAATGACATATTGGATTTGGCCTTATCGGGCGTTTATCAACAGAAATAGTAACTATTTCTGTTGAGCAGTAAACTTTGTTACATTCCGGAAATCTCACAAAATGATATTTCCTACATTATAAAAAGCAGAACAGAAAGCAGGAAAGAGGTAAAGAAAATGGAACAACAAAAACAACAATTCGCAATTTCGAAATATTTAGATGCGGGCGAGGTAACGAGGCAACTTGACGAGTTGATCAAGCTGCCTATATACTCCATAAAACCGTCGGCACTAAAGGAATACGAGGATGAGTATTTCGGCAAGAAATGCACTAAATCAAAGGCTATGATAGATGAAGCCATAGATATAATACCGGGCGGTGTCCAGCACAATCTGGCCTTCAACCACCCGTTTCCGTTGGCATTTAATAAAGCCGAGGGCGCATATCTATACGATGTAGATGGCAACAAATACTACGATTTCCTGCAGGCGGGAGGTCCGATAGTTTTGGGAAGCAATCCTAAGGTGGTAAGAGAAAAAGTAATCGAACTTTTGGAAATCTGTGGACCATCGACAGGGCTTTTTCACGAATACGAATACAAGCTGGCCAAGAAGATCTGCGACAGCATGGAATCGGTGGAGATGTTCAGGATGATGGGCTCCGGTACGGAAGCATGTATGGGAGCTATCAGGGTAGCAAGGCTGGCAACAAAGAACAAGCGTATATTAAAGATGGGCGGCGCTTATCACGGATGGAGCGATCAATTGGCATACGGCATCAGGATACCGGGTTCTAAATGGACGCAGGCCAGCGGTGTTCCCAAGAAGATGTTCAAATACACCGACGAGTTTTTCCCTAATGATTTAAACGATCTGGAAAAGAAGCTGAAGAGAAACAGCATGAAGGGCGGAACTGCCGCCGTATTTTTGGAGACTATAGGACCGGAAAGCGGCACTAGGCCCGTAGATTACAATTTTCCAAAGGGCGTGCAGGAGCTTTGCCGTAAATACGGTGCCCTGCTGATCTGCGATGAGGTGGTTTCCGGTTTTCGTATCGGTATGTCGGGTGCTCAGGGGTATTTCGGGATATCGCCGGATCTGACCATATTTGGAAAAGTCATTGCCGGAGGCTATCCAGGAGCAGGCGGTTTAGGTGGAAAGAGGGAGTACATGAAGTATCTTTCTTCAGGCATAGGTGGAGAAGCAAAGCATCCTAAGGCTCTCGTTGGCGGGACTATGGCGGCGGCACCTATAAGCTGTGTTGCTGGATATTATACGATTTGCGAGATAGAAAAATCGGGAGCCATCCCAAGGGCGGGGCAGTTTGCCGACAAGCTTATAGACGGTGTAAACAAGCTGATAGATAAATATAGTCTGCCGTTTGTAGCATTCAATCAAGGCTCCATATGCCATCTGGATACTACCGGAGCCATGCATTTCGCCATAAACTGGTCAAAGCCTTGGGGTATACCGGAAGTTCTGAAGCAGACTTCTGCGAGGAAGCAGGAAATGGAGCATATGGGAGCTGCATATATGGCAGAAGGCATAGTGACACTTGCAGGAAGTAGGCTTTATACCAGCGGGGCATACGATGACAGTATGCTGGATGATATACTTGGAAGATTTGATAAGATATTTGCCAATGTGGAGGAGATAAAATAGCATATATGGATATAAGAGACGCAAAACAGCAGGTAATAAAAGCAGGGCAGGAGCTTTGCCAGTCGGGGCTCATTGCCAGGACCTGGGGTAATGTCAGTTGTCGTACAGGCGAAGACTCATTCGTTATCACCGCCAGCGGGAGAAATTATATGACCCTGACCGATGATGAGGTCATTGAAGTGAAGATTTCCGATTTGAGCTACGAAGGAGATATCAAGCCGTCATCGGAGAAAAAAGTCCACCGGGAGATATACAGACTGAAGCCGGAGGCAAACTTTGTGATACATACACATCAAAACAATGCCTCAGCGGTTTCGGCAATGGGAGTTTCCCAGATAACGTTGGATAAGGAATATCCGAGTATAGGTGATAAAATATTGTGTGCGGAGTATGGGCTTCCGGGTACTAAAAAATTATGCTTCAATACAGCAGAAGCGGTTAAAGCATCAGATGGTAAAGCGATAATCATGAAACATCACGGAGCTGTATGCTATGGCAGGGATTACGATGAGGCGTTTGAGGTGGCTCACGTACTTGAAGAAGCTTGCGGAAGATATCTTGAAAGCATAGGCGTAGAGTCCTGGGTGCAGGAATGGTCAGGTAACAAGCAACAAGATGATTACCAGAACTGCACGCTTTGGAACAAAAGTCCCTTGGTTTTGAAATTCACGGAAGAACAGAAAATACTTAAGCCTTATCTTGATGATTTTGCACAGCTGGCGGGAACCAAATTGAAGGTGACTGACAGTGAAGAAGAGATAAAAAAAGCCATGAATGAAAACACCCCGATTCTTGTAAAGGGCAAGGGTGCCCTTTGCGTGGCAACAAGACAGGGTGACAGGGAAGCTCTTTACATGGTCATAGAGAAGAACTGCAGAGCTTTCTTTGCAGCACAGGCGTATACTAATGGTGCTGCGGGTAAACCCATAAAGTCATGGGAATGTGCCCTAATGAGACAAATATACCTGAAAAAATACTCCAAGCTGGGAGAGTAGGGAGAAAACTCATGTATGTAATAGCCTATGATGTGGGCACGACGGGATTGAAAAGTTGTTTGTTCCGTATAGAAAAGAATTGGCCCATAGAGCTTGTAGCAGGCGAAATGCAGGATTATGACCTTTATATCTTGGAAAACGGTGGTGTTGAGCAGGACCCTGAGCAGTGGTGGGATGCCATGTGCATAACGACAAAAAGGCTTTTGGAAAAGGCGAAGCTTGCCAAAGAGGATATAAAAGGAATCTCTTTTTGCGCGCAGATGCAGGCGGTGGTGCTTGTGGATGAACAGGGGCAGCCTGTGAGAAACGCCATGAGCTATATGGACAACAGGGGAAAGGCTCAAATAGAAAGGATACTTAAAAGAGGCTTTAAGGTTGCGGGGATGAATGCATGGAAACTGTTGAGGTCGCTGCAGATAAGTGGTGCCGTTTCGGCCAGTGTCAAGGATCCGGTATGGAAATACAGGTGGGTGGCGGAAAACGAGCCGCAAACATTAAGTAGGATATATAAATGGCTGGATGTCAAGGATTTTTTGGTGTGCAGAGCCAGTGGAAAATTTGTGATGTCCGAGGACAGCGCTTTTTCTACGCTTATATACGATACGAGAAAGGGCAGGAAATGCTTCAGCAAAACTCTTTGCAATATGATGGGCGTTGATATGAAGCATTTGCCGGAGATAATATCCAGCAGTGATGAAGCGGGCGGTATCATCGAAAGAGCCGCCGAAGAGCTGGGGCTCGCGCAAGGGACTCCGGTATTTTCCGGCGGCGGGGATGCATCGCTCATAGGGGTAGGCGCAGGTGCCGTCAAGGAGGGCGATACCCATATATACATGGGGACTTCGGGCTGGGTGTCTACTGTCATTGGCAAGCAGAAGCTTGATGTAGGCTCGATGATAGCCTCTATAGTCGGGGCTGATCCCGGCAAATTCAACTGTTTTGCAGAGCTGGAAACTGCCGGAAAGTGTTTAGAATGGGCGAGAGACCATATCGGTCTGGACGAGATAGGACTTTTCAGCGAAAAGAAATTCGTTGAAGATATAGAGAGCAATAAGAAAAATGTCTACAGCGTTATTATGGAGAGGATAGAGGACGTACCTGCCGGAAGCAACGGTGTAATGTTCACACCTTGGCTCCATGGCAACAGGTGCCCCTTCGAGGACCCCGATTCGAGAGGTATGTTCTTCAATCTGGGGATAGAGACTACGGCCTTGGATATGATACATGCCGTTATTGAGGGAGTCTGTCTGCATCTGAAATGGCAGATGTCGGCTATGGAAAAGCTGATAAGATCTTCCGATGTCATAAGGTTTGCCGGAGGAGGTGCTTTGGCGGAATTGACCTGTCAGATACTGGCTGATGTGCTAGGCAAGAAGATCGAGGCAGTAGAAAATCCTCAGAATGCAGGTGCTGTAGGAGCTGCGGCGATAATGTCAGTGGGTCTTGGACTGATGGGCTCTATCGAGAGCACAGGCAAAAGTATTCCTATAGCTGGGGAATACTTGCCTCGAAAAGAGAACACGAAGAAATACGAAAGCCTGTTCGGGGTTTTCAAAGACCTTTACAAGAATAATAAGAAGAGTTTCGGAGCGTTGAATGGGAGGAGTTAGGGAAGATGAAGGAAAAATCAGATGGAGCAGTGGGCATGAACGGTAAGGCAATCAGCGGAATATCGCCATACAGATGGGTGATACTATTTACGACGGTGCCTATTATAGTGGCAACGGAGATGATGTGGCTGACCTTTTCGCCTATTGCCAGCGTTATGGAAGCAAGCTACGGAATAAGCAATTTTGCCGTGAATATGTTGGCGACAAGCTATATGATAATGTTTATAATTTTTTGCATACCGGCATCCTATGTGATAGACAGATTCGGTTTCAGGACTTCATTGTTTATCGGCGCATTGCTTACAGGGATATTCGGCTTCACGAGAGCGGCTTTTGCGGATTCCTTCGCCATTATTGCCCTTTCACAGTTCCTGCTGGCGGCTGGGCAGCCATTTCTTCTCAATGTAACCACCAAGGTGGCGGTCAACTGGTTCCCATTTGAGGAAAGAGCTACAGCTGACGGCATTCTGACCATGGCTCAGTATCTGGGGTTTGCCATACCTATGGTTTTATCTCCAATGCTTGCGGAGCAGTACGGAATATCTGCAATGCTCAAGGTCTTTGCAGCCGTGGGAACAGCAGCGGCAGTCCTCGTACTTGTATTTTCAAGGGAAAGGCCAAGGCTTGCTCCTCCGGGACCGGCAGCGGAAAAAGAGGACTTTAGCCTGTCGGCATTGAAAGTGCTTTTCAAAAATAAAGAATATGTTTTGGCTTTAGCGGCAGCCTTCATTTCCATAGGAATATTCAATACTATATTGACATTAATAGAAAGTATTCTTATGCCTAGAGGCATCACTTCGGCGGAAGCTGGGATAATCGGTGCGGCATTTGTTGTCGCCGGTGTTTTGGGGGCGATAATACTGCCGATTATTTCCGATAAGGCAGGCAAGAGAATAGGTTTTCTCGTTGCTGCCATAGTTCTTCTGGTTCCTCTTTATCTGAGCCTTACCTTCGTGTCAAGCTATATGATTCTCGTTATAATAGCTGCGGTTGCGGGATTCTCTATTATGGGTGTTGCTCCTATATTGTTCCAGCACAGCTCCGAGGTGGCTTATCCTGCCCAGGAGGGAACTTCACTGGGTATGATACTACTGATGGGCCAGATTTCGGGAACATTGTTTGTCTTTCTTTTTGAGATACTTGACGGCTCATTCGGTTCTGTTGTAATTCCGATGCTGGGTCTGGTTGCACTGACCGTCGTAGAGATACCTATTGTGGCTAAGATGAAGGAATCGAATCTGGTTAAGCAGAAAAAGTAGCGGCATGCTGATTTTCCCAGCGGCTTACCACATTTCACATAGGTTTGATGCATTTGTCCTTGCAAAAAATCAGGCTTTGTGTTAACATTAATCGTTAGTAATTTTACCTGTAGCTTAGCCGGACGAAACTCCGACGACGACTCAGCTTCAGGCGAATGAAAAAAAGGAGGAAAATTTATGATTACTACTGAAAAGAAAGCAGAAATTATTAAAGAGTATCAGCTTAAAGAAGGAGACACAGGTTCTCCTGAGGTACAGATTGCAGTTTTGACTTACAGAATAAACGATTTGAATGAACATTTAAAAGTCCATAAGAAGGACCATCACTCAAGAAGAGGCCTTCTGAAGATGGTAGGACAGAGGAGAAACCTTCTCAATTACTTAAAGGAAAAGGACCTTGAAAGATACAGAGGCCTTATTGCTCGTTTAGGTTTGAGAAAGTAACAAACTTAGAAATTTAGGCGGGGCTATACCCCGCCTTTATTATTGCAGTTTTATGACCAGCTCAAATCTACAACTTAGAGCAGTCATACACTTTAGAGAGATAAACAGGAGGTAGTTGTTTATTATGAAATTTACAGATTACAGAACATTTAAGACGGCAGTCGGAGGCAAACTTTTGGAGCTGGAAATCGGCAAGGTTTGTGAGATGGCAAACGGACAAGTTATGGTCAAGTACGGTGACACAGTTGTGAACGTTACAGTATGTGCGTCAAAGGAGCCGAGACCTGACATCGATTTTTTCCCATTGTCATGTGATTATGAGGAAAAGATGTATGCAGCAGGTAAGATACCTGGCGGATTCATCAAAAGGGAAGGAAGACCAAGCGAGAAAGCTGTCCTTAATTGCAGACTCATGGATCGGCCGCTGAGACCTCTCTTTCCAAAGGGATTTTTCAATGACGTACAGGTAGTCGCCACGGTTATGTGCGCCGACAACGATGCGCCATCGGAAATAGCAGCCATGATAGGCTCTTCGGTAGCTTTGTCTATTTCAGATATACCTTGGGACGGCCCTACGGGCTCCGTTCTTATAGGAATGGTTGATGGACAGTTTGTTGTGAATCCTTCTCTGGCGCAGAGAGAAGAAAGCTCCCTGCATCTGGTAGTATCCGGAACCAAGGAAGCTATCATGATGGTAGAGGCCGGAGCAGAAGAAGTACCGGAAGATATTATTCTGGATGCTATAATGTTTGCTCACGAGGAAATAAAGAAGATAGTTGAGTTTATCGAAGCAATAGTCGCTGAGGTAGGTAAGCCTAAGATGGAGGTTGAACTCTATAAGGCTCCTGAAGATATTGAAGCCGCAGTAAGAGCTTATGCTGAAGATAAAATGAGAGCCGCCATTCAGACATACGACAAGATGGAAAGACTGGATAACATGGATGCAGTTGAAGCAGAGACAAAGGAGCATTTCGCAGAAATCTATCCTGATAACGGCAAGGATATCGGCAATGTTCTCTATGCTATAACGAAGGAACAGGTAAGAAGCCTTATTTTAGACGATGGCATCAGACCTGACAACAGAAAAGGAAACGAAATCAGACCTATATGGTGTGATACGGGGGTGCTTCCTAGAACTCACGGAACAGGCCTTTTCAAGAGAGGTCAGACTCAGGTGCTTTCAGTAACAACTCTTGGAGCTATGGGAGATTCCCAGACTATAGACGGAATCACCGAGCTTACAGAGAAGAGATATATGCATCACTACAATTTCCCTCCTTATTCAGTTGGCGAAGCCGGCAGAATGAGAAGTCCAGGAAGAAGAGAGATAGGTCACGGCGCTCTTGCCGAAAGAGCCTTGATGCCTGTACTTCCTAGCGTGGAAGAATTCCCGTATGCTATCAGAGTCGTATCGGAAGTATTGTCGTCAAACGGTTCAACGTCACAGGCTTCGGTTTGCGGAAGCTGTTTGTCCCTCATGGACGCAGGCGTTCCTATCAAGGCTCCAGTAGCGGGTATCGCAATGGGTCTTATAGAAAGAGTTGAAGAAGACGGAACAAGCAAGATGGCTATTCTGTCGGATATTCAGGGAATGGAAGACTTCCTGGGCGACATGGACTTCAAGGTAGCGGGAACGGCTAAGGGCGTTACTGCTATACAGATGGATATAAAGGTTCACGGACTTTCAAAGCAAGTGCTGCAGGATGCACTCAAGCAGGCTTATGAAGGAAGAATGCATATCATGAAGGAAATGCTGGATGAGCTGCCTGAGCCTAGAGCAGAGCTTTCACCGTATGCTCCTAGAATCATCTCCATGCAGATTGACCCTGACCACATCAGAACTGTTATCGGACCGGGAGGCAAAACTATAAACAGAATCATTGCCGAAACAGGAGTTAAGATTGATATAGACGACACCGGTCTTATATACATTGCTGCACCGGATATGGAAAGTGCAGAAGCAGGCGTGAAAGAAATAGAACTGCTGGTCAAGGAAGTGGAACCGGGAGAAATTTACGAAGGTAAAGTAATGAGAGTTATGCCTTTCGGAGCCTTTATCGAAATATTACCTGGAAAAGAAGGCCTCCTGCACATCTCCAAGATGGCTAAGGAGCGCGTAGAAAAGGTTGAAGACGTAATGAACATCGGTGATATAGTTAAGGTTAAGGTAACCGAGATAGATAACCAAAACAGGATTAACCTATCGAGAAAAGAACTGCTGTAAAGCACAAAAAATGAATTCAAAAAAATCGCTTTGATATGATAGTCAAGGCGATTTTTTGAAAGCTAGAATAATTCTAATTTTATACCAGAGGCTTTCCTGTCATTCCTTCTGGAATAGGAAGACCCATGAGCTTCAGCAGGGTTGGTGCAATGTCACAGAGACGTCCGCCGTCCCGCAGCTTCACAGGATTTGCTGCAATATGTGCTAAAGGCACATCGTTTAAGGAGTGGGCCGTTACGACGTTGCCATCTTCATCCTTCATTACATCTGCATTGCCGTGGTCTGCCGTAAGAAGTATCTGACCGCCTTCAGCGAGAACGGCACTGACAATCCTGGGAACGCATTTATCCAGGACTTCCACAGCAGCAACTGCTGCCTCCATCACGCCGGTGTGTCCCACCATGTCAGCATTGGCAAAGTTCAGTATGATAAGGTCGTATTTGTCGGTGGCTATGGCCTCCAGAACCTTGTCGGTCACTTCGTAGGCACTCATTTCAGGCTGCAAATCGTAGGTGGGAACCTTAGGGGACGGAACAAGTATCCTGTCCTCATTCCTGTTAGGAGCTTCAACTCCTCCATTGAAGAAAAATGTGACATGAGCGTATTTTTCTGTTTCGGCTATTCTAAGCTGAGTGAGGCCTTTATCAGCTACATATTCTCCCAGAGTGTTTTTCAAGGTTTCGGGAGGGAAAGCCAAAGTTACATTTGGCATCTCAGCATCGTACTGGGTCATGCATATGTAGCATATATCCTTCACGGTCTTTTTTCTTGTAAAGCCGTCAAAGCCGGCATCCACAAAGGCACGGGTGATTTCTCTTGCTCGATCAGGTCTGAAGTTGTACATTATCATAGAGTCCCCGTTCTGTACGGGCAGTGCACCGTCGACTACGGTAGGTAGCACGAATTCGTCGTTTTCATCACGGTCATAGGCAGCTTCAACGGCGGCGGAGGCGTTTGGAGCGTGGAACCCTTCCCCTATGGTCATAGCATCGTATGCCTTTACAAGTCTTTCCCAGCGTTTATCTCTGTCCATTGCATAGTATCTTCCGGAGATAATGCCTATGGTTCCCAAGCCGGTTTTCTTCATGTGTTCCTCAAGGCGGTCAACATAGGTTAGAGCGCATCTTGGCGGAACATCCCTACCGTCTAGGAAGCAGTGTATACAGAGCTTTTTTACTCCCTTGGATTTCACCAAATCTATCAGAGCTGTCAAATGTGTTATGTGACTGTGGACACCTCCATCCGACAGAAGCCCGAGGAGATGAAGGGTGGAATCCTTAGCGAGAACATTGTCGATAGCCTTGAGAAACGCCTTGTTTTCAAAAAATGAGCCATCTTCGATAGACTTTGTTATCATGGTCAAATCTTGATATACCACCCGCCCCGCACCTATGTTGAGATGCCCTACCTCGGAATTCCCCATCTGTCCCTCAGGAAGACCTACCGCAAGTCCACAGGCCTTTAGGGTGGTGGATGGATACTTTGAAAAAATATTATCGAGGGAAGGGGTATCTGCCATTGATATGGCATTATCCTTAGGGCTTGGATTTATACCGTAGCCGTCTAAAATCATCAGCATGGTCGGACGATTGAAACTCTTCATATAGCATACCTCCAGAAACGCGAATTATTAGTATCATTACAGTCATAATTATATCATCAAAACAAAATGAAGCATACCACTATTTTTATGGTATAATTTCCTTATAAAATTGGAGAAGGACGGGAATGAGCGATATGAAATGGACAGCCCAGCAAAGTGAAGTGATCGATTCAAGAGGGCAGAATATTCTGGTGTCAGCTGCGGCAGGCTCCGGGAAAACTGCCGTGCTCATAGAGAGAATCAAAACCCTGATAATAGATGATAAGGTTGATGTTGACAGGTTTCTCATAACGACATTTACCAATGCGGCATCGGCGGAAATGAAGGAAAGGTTGGAAAAGGCTTTTAGGAATGAAATGGAAAAGCCAGGAGCTGACAGGGAGTTTCTAAAGAAACAGCTTTCGCTTATACCAAGAGCAAATATAGGAACCTTCCACAATTTTGCTCTGGAAGTAATGAAGCATTACTTTTACCTGACGGACCTTGAGCCGGGATTTGCCATATGCGATGAAACTAGGATGGGCATAATGGAAAAGGACGCCCTGGACCAGGTGATGGAGGATAGATTTGCCGAAGATTACGACAGACTCAAGTCATTTCTGACTAAATATGGCAGTGACAGAAACGAGAATAAGGTCAAGGAAAACATCTTGGCATTATATAAGGAACTTAGAAGTATACCAAACTACATGGAGTGGGCAAAGGAGCGGGTAGAGTTGTATAAGAGTCAAGAACCTCTTGAGGACTTGGGTGTTCTCCCATTTTTGATAGAAGAGACCTACGAAGCCCTTAAGGAAGCCGAATATTGCTATAGCAAGGTTGTGGGAATTTTAAAGGACGAAGGGCTGGAAAGACTGGGCGCTACGGCCGAAAGAGATTTGATTGCCGTAAGGTCCGGGCTGGGAGATATGGAAGAGTTAAAAGTCGAATGGGCGGAAGGAGGTAAGCTCGATTTCGATGAAATGGCTCAGTGCGTCTGCTTGCCAAGCCTTACCACTATAAGAGCTAATTCGGAAGAAAAAGAGAGATATGAGCTTTGCAGGGATGAGATAGCCAAGATTAGAAAAAAGGGAAAAGGCATACTTGAAGAAATAAGAACAAAACTATTTCCCATGAGCCTTGAGGAAATCAATGAAGAATTCATATCTCAGTATGATGATGTTGTGTATTTCATAGGACTAGTGGAGCAGTTTCGCCAAAAGGTCAAGGGAAAGAAAAATGCTGAAAATGTAGTAGATTTTGACGATGCCATGCACTATGCCATAGAAATACTGGACGATAGGACGGCAGCTATGGAGTATCGCAGCAGATTTGAATACATATTTATAGATGAATTCCAGGACAGCAATATGCTTCAGGAGGAAATAATAAGCCGTATTGCCGGGGAAAACAACGTTTTCATGGTAGGAGACGTTAAGCAGAGTATATACAAATTCAGATTGGCGGAGCCGGAGATTTTTAAAGAGAAGTACAGGTGGTACGCCTTGGAATCAGAGGCAAACAGTAAGAAAATAGACTTGAACATGAACTTCAGGAGCAAGGGCAGCGTAATAGACACTGTGAACCAGGTCTTCAAAAACGTTATGGAGGATTATGGTGAAAACGAGGTCCTGAACTGTGGTGTGGACCGGAATTATTCGGGACTTCAGAGCGAACTTCATATAATAGACAGCAACAAGGAGGAACATTTGCCAGAGGAGGCTCTCGTTGCAGAGCTGATACGCGAAAAGCTAGGGGAAGTGATATTCGACACCAAGAGGGAAGAAGAACGGCGGATAAGATACAAGGATGTAGTGGTACTAGCACGAAACAAGACCGCTATCGCCGCCATAGAAAGATATTTGAACAACGAGGGGATACCGGCCTATGGAGAAAACACGGGAGGGTATTTCAGCACCGTTGAGATACTGGTGTTCATAAACATACTCAAGATCATAGACAATACGAGGCAGGACGTGCCTTTAATATCGGCAATGCGTTCCGTGGTTTTTGATTTTAGCATTAAGGAGCTTGCGGAAATAAGGATAGAAAATAGAGAAAGTAGCTTCTACTGTGCCTTAAGCAATTACGCTGAATCGGGCAGGGACGAAGAGCTGAGAGATAAAATTGACAGCATGTTTCAGCGTATATCCTATTGGAGAAAAATAAGCAGGATGGTTCCTCTTGAGGACCTTGTCAGAACTATAATGTATGATACGGGGTACTACGACTACTGCAGTGGTTTGCCTATGGGCAGACAGAGAACATCAAATCTAAGGCTGCTAATAGAGAAGGCCGCCGAATTCGAGGAAAGAAGCTTCAGCGGACTTTATGGATTCCTGTCCTATGTAGAGGCTCTGGATAAGAATCAGCTCAACATAGGGGAGGCTAAGGTCCTAAGCGATAGTGACGATGTAGTAAGGGTAATGACGGTTCACAAGAGTAAGGGGCTGGAATTCCCCGTGGTCATTCTGGCATCTGCGGGCCGAAGCATAAGAGGTGGTTCTCCGTCAGGCTCAGGGCTTGTGCACAAGGATTTTGCCATAACCTTGCCTGTTGTCAACAAGGAATACCTGTGGCATAAAAAAAGCTACCTCCAGACGGTAATTGCAAGAAAGAAGGCTAAAGAGCAGTATGAAGAAGAGGTACGCATACTGTATGTTGCTCTTACGAGAGCTATGGACGGGCTGCTTGTGGTGGGGACAGCTAAGGATATAAAGACAGTAGATTCGGGGGAAGGCCGAAGAGGCTCCTTTATAGAAATGGTTTACGATGCTTTCGCAAAAAATCGGTGGCCTGTCATAGTCCACGATGATTCCCGGCCGAAGGAAGAAGGGCGGGTTGCCGCAAGGAAGAGTGAAGGAGAGCTGTTTGAAAAAGCCTCGGAAGCCGGAAACAGGGAAAAGATAGAGCAAATTCATAGTATTCTGGATTTTAAATACGGATATGAACATCTTGGAAAGGTAAAGAGCAAATACTCCGTTACGGAGCTGAATACGAAAAACCATAAGGGAAGAGTAGGGCTACCGCCTTTGACTGTGCCTATGTTTCTTGATGAAAAAAGGGTGCTGAGCCCTTCGGAAATAGGAATTGCTATGCATTTAGTCATGCAAAAGCTGGACTTCGGGAAGGCCTTGAGGGAGGGCAGGGAATATGTAGATGACAGGATAGAGGCCCTCTGTGAGGACGGATTGCTGACGGAAGAGGAAAAAAGGGCTATTGATCCCAAGAAGGTAAGGGGTTTTTTTGAAAGTGAAATAGGCAGACGGGCGGCCCAGGCTGAGGTTCTTGAAAAGGAAAGAGAATTCCTGATGCGAAAGGAAATAGACGGGGTGGAAACCATCGTTCAGGGAGTTATAGACTGCTATTTTGAGGAAGATGGTGAAATCGTCCTCATAGATTACAAGAACAGCTATCTGGGCATGAGTGTAAGCGAAGAACAGATTCTCCAACGCTACAGGGAGCAGCTGGTTATATATAGAGAAGCTCTGGAAGCCTCTACAGGTAAAAATGTGAAAGAGGCTTATTTGTATTTGTTCGGAGCTGATGCTATACAATTCTGCGAGAAGTGACAGATTTCTTTATATTTTACGCCGTACATAGTTTGTTTTTCAAGGCTGTAATCGGTGATTCCTTTACCGGTATTGGGGTGGAAATGGGAATAAGCGGAGTCTGCAGAAAACAGCAGCACAAGTACTACGCAGGCGATGATTTTTGGCCTTGCGGGTAGCTTAGACAGCAGATTATCGAGCATCGGGCCTGCAAGATATACGAATATGCAGCCACCCAGTGCGAATGTCAAGGCTCCTTCAAGGCAGATACGCCCGTTTAAATTGAAGAAGTAATGGCTGTAATTCCACCATTCCATGCCTTTGGTAACTTCCAGAAACCAGCTTGTGAGGTATTCTACGATAGAACACAAAACCATGGTGCAGGCGAACAGTAATGCCGGTTTTTTGGCAAATCTTTTGAGCAGAAATATAATCATAACTCCTCCGGTGCCGTATATTGGAAGCCATGGACCGAACATAGTACCTCTGTTTATGAATACACCGTCCTTCACCAGATGGATGCTGACTTCCCAGCACCAGCCGATGAATGAGAAAATAAAGAAAAATAATACATATGTGAGCAGAGTATACTTTCTCATAGGATCCATATTTTCTACATGCCTTGAGAACCAGGTGGTTTTAAAGGGCACCATAGCCGGATATGACACAGGAAAAAGATCCATTCCTTCAGTGACATCTATTCCCTCAGCGCGGAGAAGGCTTGTTGGAGGTTTCATGAGATTATCATCACAAAGATTGATGCAGTATTCTATGTTATTGTCTAGCGCTGCTTCCCTCAATGTAAGAAACAGTTCACTGCGGGAGTTGTAGCGATATCCCGTAAGGAAGAATATACTGAGCAGGCCGCCCGTAATCAGCGACAGAAGTATCCAACCGATAAACGAAAGCTCAAGACCGAAGGCATGCAATTTATTCCCTTTCATCATATTACGTGAAAGTTTGAAAGCATGTTTTCTTTGGATTAAAGGATTTTCAGCCAGTATGTATGGGATCATAAGCAATCCGAAAGACTGCGAGATAAGAAAGTACGTCGCGATAAGCGAGCCGGCTAAGCCGAGCAGCAGCCATAGGGCATTTTGTGATATTTTGAGAAATATAAGCACTCCTGCCGAAATGGGAGTGATGGCTATAAGTCCCAGCAGTGCTATAAACATAGTACGGACTATCATAGTGTAGGAGGCATTAAGCACTCCACCTTTGGCGAAAAGAAAAAAAACTCTTCCGAATTTCGTTTTGCTGTATGTTCTTGTTTCTATCAAGCATCTTGAAAAGCCCACCGTCAGGATATTTTTAATGAGAACCACATAGATTAGATAAACTATTATGGCTAAGCCGACGATAGCTCTGGCGGCCCAGTTGTGAGTGAATACGAACTGATCAATCTTGTACATCAGGTTATATAGTATGCCGCCTGTGCCTTTAAAGCTCGAAAGCACCTTAGAAGCAACCTGCGCTGTTTTATCACTGCCATCTGTAAAATCTGTAAGATAATGTATAAGCCCAGGAGTATAGGAAGGAGTGACATCATTGGCCACCTGTTGAGTTTTACTGGCTTCTTTGGTAAATGACAGGCTTGTTATGTTTGGTCCGAAGCTTGAGATTATTCCGAAGAAGGATAGAACGAAGCATAGAGCGACAATAGTAAAATAGTTAGACTTCAGGGTTTTTCTGGCACGTTTTTTGAGCTGTTTGTTTTTCCACATATAGTTCGTTTCTCCTTTATTCATCTTCAGTAAAAATCATTGAGGGGGAATATTATGATATTGTAGCTATAGCCATACTAGTACGATCATAATTAAGGGGATTTATGTCATTCAATTTTGAGAGTCATGGACTCATAAGGCTTTTCCATTTGTTCCTAGTGCTTGTATCTGCCTATGGCATAATATCTGCTGGAGATGATATCGGTAGTTTGGTAGTTCTGTTTTTTTCATATGCGCATGAAGCGGCTCTATGTGTCTTTATACACTGCCATTGGGGAAAATACCTAGAGGATGTTAGGACTTTATTATATCATAAATTTTGAAGTGTTAAAATAGCTGTTTAAATCAGGTAAATTTAATAGATATTTTTGCTAAATAGGTGTTGACATCAGACCATAGGAGTGGTAAATTTAAACTAAAGTTAGCACTCGCATTCAATGAGTGCTAACAACGGGAGGCCAGGTATGGGTTTAAGTGTAAGAAAACTGAAAATATTACAGGCCATAATATCGGATTTTATTAAAACGGCTGAACCGGTTGGTTCCAGAACGATTTCCAAGAACTATGAACTGGGAATCAGTCCTGCCACCGTAAGAAACGAGATGTCCGACCTTGAAGAGCTAGGGTATTTGACTCATCCTCATACGTCTTCCGGGAGAGTTCCTTCCGAGAAAGCATACAGACTGTATGTCAACGAGCTGATGAACAAGAGAGAGCTGACGGAAGAAGAAAAGGATGCTATTGCGGTAAATCTTTACAGCAATGTGAAGGAGCTTGAAAGCATGGTGGAGAGAGCCGCTCACATACTGTCGGAGATAACCAACCTTACTGCTTTTGCCTTGACACCGAGAAAGGAGCAGGACACTCTCAAGTATATAAATCTGCTGCCGGTGGATGATTACACCGTAGTGATTATGCTTGTTTCCGAAAGCGGGAAGATATCCAATACAACTCTAAGGATGGAAAAACCTGTTTCTGAAGAGACTCTGAGGATATTGGCTAAGAATATGACATATAACTACAGAGGAAAGACTTTGAGTGAAGCGCTTACTGTGGACATAATAAAAACAGTCAAGGATGACGCCGAAGCTATGGCTGTATTGGAGAAGAACATCGTGCCAAGCTTTGTGAAAACTCTGGAGGATATGCTTAACGTCAACCTTTATATGGATGGACTTACCAATATATTTTCCATTCCGGAATATAACGATATGGATAAGGCTAAGATGTTTCTGGAAATGGTAAATAAGAAAGAGGATCTTACCAAGACTCTTATAAACAGAGAGAACGGTGTGATAATCACCATAGGTAATGAGAACCAGGATGAATTCATGCATGACTGTAGCTTGATTACTGCTACCTATCATGTAGACGGTAAACTTCTCGGTAAAATCGGAGTAATCGGACCTACAAGAATGAGATACGGAGAAGTGACATCCGTTGTTGAATATCTTACTGATAATATAAGCAAAGCGTTTAAGGTAACGGAAGGAGACGATGATGACGAAGGTTGATGCAGAAGAAATAAAGAAGGGTATTCCGCGGCAGGAAGATGAAATATTTGAAGATACTGCTGAAGAAACATCTGGGGAAAAGACTGAAGCGGAAGATGAAAAAGCCGAGACGGCTGAACCAAAGAAAGAAACGGATAAGGAAGAAAGACCCGAAGCCGAAGAAGATGCAGATACACGGTATCTAAGGCTCATGGCGGATTTTCAGAACTACAGGAAGAGAGTAGAAAAAGAAAAATCAGATATTTATTCTTATGCTAACGAGAAGCTGATTACAGAGCTTTTGGCGGTCCTCGACAACTTTGAGAGGGCATTTGATCAGGAGGTTTGCGATGCAGGCTTTAAGGAAGGTATGGATATGATATTAAAACAGCTGGGCGACGTACTGAATAAGTCGGGTCTGGCAGAAATTGCGGCGCTGGGAGAGGATTTTGATCCTAACTACCACAATGCCGTAATGACCGAGGAAACTGAGGAATATGAAAGCGGCAAAGTTTCCGGCGTAATGCAGAAGGGCTATACGTTGAACGGCAAGGTAATAAGGCCATCCATGGTCAAGGTAGTCAGCTAGCTTTCAAAAACATATAACGAGGAGGAAAATAAAATGGGAAAAGTAATAGGAATCGATTTAGGAACTACAAATTCATGCGTAGCGGTTCTGGAAGGCGGAGAACCTGTAGTTATCGCTAATGCAGAAGGAAACAGAACAACACCGTCCGTTGTAGGCTTTGCCAAGAACGGGGAGAGATTGGTAGGAGAAACTGCTAAGAGGCAGGCCATAACCAATCCGGAAAGGACCATCGCATCCATAAAGAGACATATGGGTACGGATTACGCAATTGAAATTGACAGCAAGAAGTATACTCCGCAGGACATTTCGGCTATGGTTTTAGGCAAGCTTAAGACAGATGCAGAAAGCTACTTGGGCGAGAAGGTAACAGAGGCAGTTATAACTGTACCTGCTTACTTCACAGACAGCCAGAAACAGGCAACAAAGGATGCAGGCAAAATAGCAGGTCTCGATGTAAAGAGAATCATCAACGAGCCTACGGCAGCCTCTCTGGCATACGGGCTGGACAAGGATGCCAATCCACATAAGATTCTCGTATACGATTTAGGCGGCGGTACATTCGATGTGTCCATACTGGAGCTTGGCGACGGCGTATTTGAGGTACTGGCAACAAGCGGAAACAACATGCTGGGTGGAGATGACTTCGATGAAGCGCTCCTTAAATTCATGGCAGACAGCTTCGCTAAGGAAAATGGAGTTGACCTTAGGAATGACAAGATGGCTCTTCAGAGACTTAAGGAAGCGGCAGAAAAGGCCAAGAAGGAACTGTCAAGCGCTCAGACGACAAATGTAAATCTGCCATTTATTACCGTAAACGAAAACGGACCTCTCCATATGAACATGGACATTACAAGGGCTAAGTTCGACCAGCTTACCGCAGATCTGGTAAAGAAGACGATTGATCCTATGAAGAAGGCCATGACAGATGCCGGGGTAAGCAACAGCGACCTTTCCAAGGTAATCCTGGTAGGTGGTTCCACGAGAATACCTGCAGTTCAGGATGCAGTAAAGAATATTACAGGCAAGGACCCTTTTAAGGGAATCAACCCTGATGAATGTGTTGCAATAGGTGCAGCTATACAGGCAGGTGTACTGACAGGCGAAGTAAACGATGTGCTTCTTCTGGACGTAACTCCGCTTTCACTGTCCATCGAGACACTGGGAGGAGTGGCTACAAAGCTCATAGAGAGAAATACGACTATTCCTACTAAGAAGAGCCAAGTATTCTCAACAGCAGCAGACAATCAGACAGCGGTAGACATTCACGTTATGCAGGGTGAAAGAGATATGGCGTCAGGGAACACCACTCTCGGACGATTCCAGCTTTCGGGCATTCCGCCTGCACCACGCGGCATTCCTCAGATTGAGGTTACATTTGATATAGATGCCAACGGTATCGTTAATGTAAGCGCTAAGGACATGGGAACAGGCAAGGAGCAGAGAATAACAATAACTTCTTCTACTAAGCTGTCTGATGATGAGATTCAGGCAAAGGTTAAGGAAGCTGCTCAGTATGCCGATGAAGACAAGAAGAAGAAGGAAGAAGTTGAAGTAAGAAACAGAGCAGAAACTCTCGTTTATGAAACGGAAAAGAATATTAAGGAGCTTGAAAGTGCTCTTTCTGAAGAAGAAAAGAACGACATCAGTGCTGCCAAGGATGAGCTTTCCAAAGCATTGGAAGCAAATAATATCGAGGACATCAAGGCAAAGACGGAAACCCTTACAGAAAAGTTCCATACTATTTCATCCAAGATGTATCAGCAGGCTCAGGCGGCAGGCGCAGACCCTAATATGGGCGGAGGAGCAGGCGCAGCGGATGCGGACGCCGGTAGCGCACAGCCTAATGATGATAATGTAGTGGATGCTGATTATGAAGTTGTAGATGAAGACAAAAACGAGGAAAAGTAAAGTAACATGGCAGATAAAAGAGATTACTACGAAGTCTTAGGGTTAAAAAAGGGTGCCAGCGAAGATGAGATAAAAAGGGCATTCAGAAAAATGGCTATGAAGTATCACCCGGATAAAAATCCGGGTGATAAAATTGCCGAGGAGAAATTCAAGGAAGTCAACGAGGCCTATGCCGTGCTGTCAGACCCTGAGAAGAAGGGTAAGTACGATAAGTTCGGCCATGCAGGGGTAGACCCTAATTCAGGCTTTGGAGGAGGGGCAGGCGGCTTCGGAGGATTTGGCGGTTTTGAGGACATATTTGATATGTTTGGCGGCGCATTTGGTGGCGGCTTTGGAGGATTTGGCGGCGGCGGCGGAAGCCGCGGCAGAAGGAACGGGCCTAAAAAGGGCAGCGACCTTCAAAAGAACATAGTCATAGAGTTTACAGAGGCAGCCTTTGGAACCAAGAAGCAGATTAGAATCAACAAATATGTGAAGTGCAAGACCTGTGACGGCACGGGGGCTACACCGGGAACATCCAAGAAGCAGTGCCCTAAATGCGGAGGCACAGGGGAGGTGAGGACTTCTCAGAGAACTCCTTTGGGAACTTTCCAGAGCGTTTCTCCTTGTCCTGACTGTAACGGCACGGGTGAAATAAATGAAAGCCCATGCAAGGACTGCGGAGGCAGCGGCAAGGTTCGTGACAACGTTACAATTTCCGTCAATATTCCTGCCGGTGTAGATAATGATTCGGTAATACCTATCAGAGGGCAGGGAGAGCCGGGGATAAACGGCGGTCCCGATGGAGACCTTTACATTGTTATAACAGTTAAGCCTCACAAACTTTTCGAGAGAAAAGGTCAGGACTTGTGGCTTGAGATACCAATAGCCTTTAATCAGGCTGCCCTTGGAGATGAAATAGTTGTTCCTACACTAGAGGGAAAGGTGTCCTATAAGGTTCCGGCCGGAACCCAGCCGGGCACGGTATTCAGATTAAAGAATAAAGGAATACAGGGTGTAAGGGGCAACAAGAAGGGAGACCTTTATGTCAAGGTCACCCTGGAGGTTCCTAGTAAGCTCAACGCCAAACAAAAAAAAGCAATCGAGGCCATGGGTAAATCGGTCACTGACGATTGCTATCAGAAAAAAAGCAGTTTCTTAGATTCAATAAAGGATTTCTTCTCGTAAGAAGTCCTTTATTCTTTTATGGGCAATGAAATCTTTATAGTGAATTCGTCCTCGTGAAATTTCGTAAGCTCATCCAGAAGACAGTCTTCATAGAAGTACTTGCCTATTTCATAGCGGTTCTTTGCGGCGTACTCAAGAAGTGTTTTCAGCATATGGGAAAATGATTCATAGCCGTCAGTACTGCATATGACGGCACATGTTCTTGGGGGTACCTTGGTGACATATTCCGTAATCTCGGCATCCACAGCCTCTATGCGTGTATACAGGTGGGTATAGTCGGCCTCCCCGTCGGAATTAAAGGGTCCCGATGAAGAGATAAGCCCTCCGATGGCGTAGGGGCTGTATATTTGGTTCTTATGGCAGTAATTCAGGTGCTCTGCAACAGCTCGATAAATATCCTTATCTTCAGGACCTCCGCGGTATTCTGTTATAATATAGAATTCTTCGGGACGCTTTTCCAGATATACTACATTGTGCAGGGCAGCAATGCCTTCCTTTGTCAGCTCCATGCGGCGTCTGATAAAGGATTTTAGCCAAATCATTTCAGATATCTTGTCTTCCAGAATTTTTTCTTGCTCCTGCATAAGTTTAAGAAAGTCCTGGGGGTTGCGTTTGTTTAAGTAGGCCTTGATTTCCGCAAGAGGCATATCCATTTCTTTTAGCATTGATATGGTATTGAAGGTAGCCAGCTGAAGATAGGAGTAATATCGGTATCCGTTTTCCCCCAGGACTTCGGGCTGCAGGATTCCTATGTGGTCGTAGTGAAAGAGGGTCTGCTTCTTTACATTGCAAAGCTTGGCAAATTCTCCCGTGGTAAGATAACCTTTGGATTTAACAATAGCTTTTTCCATTTTTTTCTCCAATTTAATGATTTTTTCTCCAAATCTATTGACTATACTGTTACCATATACTTTATCATAAATCCAGGAGAGTTGGAATATGGAAACTTTATTTAATGATGGTGTTACACCAAAAAAATTCTATAAATTCGTTTGGCCTTCTGTGCTGATGATGATAGTGATAGCTCTGTACTACGGTATAGACTCTATTTTAGTCAGTAATTTAGCAGGTGAGACGGCGCTGGCTGCCCTCTCCATAGCATATCCTGTTCAGGGGCTGATGTGGGGCGTTTCTGTAATGTTCGCCGCAGGCTCAAGCGCTATAGTGGCTATAAATATGGGCGAGGGCGATCAGGACAAGGCAAACGAAAGGTTTTCCCTTGTATGTGTTCTTTCTATATTGATGGGTATTGCCTTCACAGCGGCTAATTTCATTTTTATGGATCAGATAATCGATTTTCTGGGTGCTACCGACGCCTTGAAACAGAACTGCTACGATTTTCTGAACATATTCGCGTGGAGCTATCCGGCAGCCTTCGTGGGCTTGATATTTGAATATTATATAAGGATAGAAGGGGATCCGGGATTTACTCTGTTTTTATATCTCTTTAACGGATTTGTTCATCTGGCTGTAGCATATATATGTATAGGTCCTATGGATATGGGAATAAGTGGAGCTGCTTATGGCAATTTGGCTGGCCTTGTGGTCATGGCTGTAATAGGATGGCTTTATTTTATCATCAAGAAGACAAAACTGAAATTCAGAAGGTTCAGGTACCATGCCGGATTTGTTGGACATTGTTTTGTCAACGGATCATCGGAACTGGTGACTGAGGCTTCCGCGGGCATAACGACATTTTTCTTCAATATAGTGGTTATAGATCTGGCTGGAGAAGTGGGAGTGGCGGCTGTAAGCATAGTACTGAATGTGCATTATCTGTTTATTTCCCTTCATTTGGGATTCATAATGGGAGTGGCGCCTCTCCTAAGCTATTATTATGGTGCAAAGGATTATGATAAGGTAAATATATTCATAAGGTATTCGCGAAACTTCATCCTCGTTGCATCTGTCGCCGGCGCTGTGCTGTGTCTAGCGTTTGCCAATGTAATTGTTATGGCCTTTGAGAGTCCGGGAACGGAGCTTTACGATATAGCCCTTGAAGGAACCAGGTTGCTTTCAATTGCCCTGCTTATGTGCGGATTCAATGTCTATGCGTCGGGCTTCTTCACAGCGTACGGCAATGGGATAATATCGGCTCTGATATCCACATCAAGAGCCTTGGTCATGGTTATAGCAGGGATGTATCTGCTCGCTTGGCTTTTCGGTATTACGGGGGTATGGCTGACTCTTACCTTCGCAGAGGTGACTACAATGGGGCTGACCTTCGGGATGTTGATAAAGTATAAGAGCGTATATAATTACAAATTATAGACTGAAGTTATAGTGCAACGGCAATTAACTGTTGCACTATTTTTTTACAATTTCTGATTTTTAAGGTAATTTTAAGATTTTATTGATTATGGATTAAGTTTGCTTTGCTAGACTCAAGATAAGAAATTATAACTTAATCTTATTTGGAAAGGAGAAGAAAATGAGACCTAGTGATGCTAAAATGTCAGGGCGTGCAAAATTGATTTGGATTTTAATCATAATCGGATTTGCGTGCATGGAATTTCCTGGCGTATTTTTCTTCCAAAATATGTCCGAACCGTATATTTTTGGATTCCCGTTCATTTACAGCTGGAACCTTATAATGTGGGCATATTTGGTAGTAGCAATCGGGTTTGGTTACTTCAGCAACTGGGGTGAACCAAAGGCTGCAAAAAAACAAGCGGGAGGTGAAGCTAAATGAGTCAGAATGTAATTGCATTATGTGTAATAGGCTTCTTTATGGTGTTCCCGTTAGTCATCGGATTTACAGCGAAGGGGAAGGCTTCAGGCTCGGCAGAGGATTACTTTATTCAGTCCAGAGGTATGGGCGGAATAGCGGTGTTCTTCTCTGTTGCGGCTACATGGTGGAGTGCCTTCGCATTCCTAGGGTCAAACGGTTACTTTTACACCACGGGACCTCTTTATTGGACAGCCATCGCATGGAATATCCTGTTTGGTATTCTGTACTTCGGCGTTGGTAAAAAAGTTTGGTATTTCGGAAAGCTCAACGGATATGTAACAGCTACGGACTTCTTCAAGCACCAGTACGGTTCAGTTGCACTGGGAAATATAGTTGCAATCATAATGATAGTAGGTACTGTTCCTTATCTTCAGGTTCAATTATCAGGTGGTGCATACCTCATAGAGGTAGCATCCGGTGGATTGATTCCGTTCGCAGCAGCAGCTTTACTGTTCTACGTTGTTATCATCATTTACGTGTGGGCCGGCGGTATCAGAGCTATTGCCTGGTGCGATATTTTCTATGGTGTATTACTTTTCTTCGGAATGGTATTCGCAGGCTTCTACGTAGCAAGCCTTGTAGGTGGACCTACGGCAATGTTCCATCAGGTTGAAAATCTATTCCCTGGACACACTCATCTGTTGCCAGGCAACTGGATGGGATGGCTGTCGATGTTTATTATTACACCTATTGGTTCATTCATGGGACCTCAGATGTGGGCTAGGTTCTACTCTGTAAAATCTGCACAGACATTTGACATCATGCCGTTCTTACTGGCATTTGCAGCAATCGCTTATGTGGGTTCAATGTTAACAGGTAACGCAGGTAAGATATTGTATCCTGACGTTAGCGAACTGATTAACAGTAATGCAGACTATATCCTTCCTACAGTGCTGTTCAACAACGCTCCATTTGTGCTTGGCTCGATACTGATGGCCTGCGGTGCTGCAGCGGCAATGTCTACGGCAAATGCTCAGGTGCTGGCACTGTCGACTGTATGGACTATGGACTTCCACAGAAATTACATAAACAAGAACATGACGGAGAGCAAGACCATCTGGATTGGCCGTATTGCAATCCTCGTATTCTCTGCAGGCGCTTATATTATGTGTCTCTTCATTCCTGGACTGCTAGTATCCATCGGACTTGTAACTCTAGGCTTTACCGCTCAGGTTATGGTACCTACATGTGGTGCATTGTTCTGGAAGAGGTCAACCGTTGCAGGATCCATTGCAGGTATTGTAGTAGGCGGCGGAATCAACGCTGTATGTGGACTTGGACTGATAGCAGCTCCGGGACCATTTGCTACAGGCGGTACGGGTTTATTCGCATTCCTGTGCAACGTAGTAGTATTCGTGGTTGTTTCAATGCTCACTAAGCCAAGACCTGAAAAGCTTATGAACGAGCTGAAGCAGCAGTACGCTGACTACTATCATCAGGTTGATATGTATTAATATGAAAGTGTAGTGTTGACTTTACTAATTTAATACCTTTAAGGAAAAGGGACCCTCGGCAAAAGCTGAGGGTCCCTTTTTTGAGCATTGTGTTGTCAAAGATATGTGACGAGCATGCTTCAGAGTTTCCTTATATAAGGACGGTGATTTTATCTTTTAGTAATGGTATAATGAAACCAAGATAAAATGGGAAAGGGGTGGGAAGAATGGAGGAACAAATTGCTAATGTATTATAACCATAATATTAAAAAGAAAGGAAGTTATGGAGTTTTGCTTCTATAAACATCATACAAGCCTAATATGAAATTTATAATTGAACATTTGGAAAAACACTTTGAAAAAAAAGAAGTCCTCCGGGACATCGACTTTACCTTTGAAGATGGTAAAATTTACGGTCTTTTGGGAAGAAACGGAGCGGGTAAAACAACGCTGTTCAATTGCCTGAACCGTGATATGAAATCGGACGGAGGCAATTTTTACTTAGAGTCGGACGGAACCCGACGTGAGGTTACAGCTGAAGATATCGGTTACGTGCTCTCCACCCCTGCTGTGCCGGAGTTTTTGACAGGCAGGGAATTCCTGAAATTTTTTCTGGACATCAACGAAAAGAGGGTAAAGATTCTCAAAACAATTGACGAGTATTTTGACTCAATGAGTATTGCTGTAGAAGATCAGGACAAGCTCCTAAAGGATTACTCTCACGGCATGAAGAACAAAATGCAGATGTTGATAAATATCATTGCACAGCCCAATATCCTCCTGCTCGATGAGCCTCTGACTTCCCTTGATGTTGTTATGGCAGAAGAGATGAAGCAGTTGCTTCGATCCCTCATAAAGGGACGCATTACAATTTTTTCAACGCATATTATGGATCTGGCTCTCGACTTGTGTGACGAGATTGTTTTGTTAAATCACGGAGAACTGCAGGTAGTGGAAAAATCAAATTTGGACAGTCGCAAGTTTAAAGATAAGATTATTGCAGCATTACGGGAGGAAGTTCATGAATAAAACACTTAGGATATCCTTCTCTCTAAAAAATACATATCGTGTCAATAGCATCTTATACTCCATAAAACAGATTCCGTTGATTAAAAAGCTGTTACCGAATTCGCTGTATCAGGTACAAGGATTCAAAAATTTTGCCAATGTGCTTTCTGTTATATGGGAGATTATTTCCACATTTTTAGGAAAATTCTTGTATTTCGCATTTATGATTATTGGAGCAGTAAGTCTTTACAAAGATGTTCCGACCGTAGAAACCACGCTCCATATCCTGCTGTTTCTGAGTGTCATCGGTGCTTTTGTGAATACCTATATGTTCAACCCGACTAGAGATAAGTATTATGCAATGATTCTGATGAGAATGGATCCCCGAGATTATGCGCTGATCAATTATTTTTATGCCATATTGAAGGTGATAATCGGAATTTTGCCTTTGGTGCTGATTTATGGTTATAGAGAGAGTATACCGCTTTGGCTTTGTTTGCTGATTCCTTTTTTTATAGTGGGTCTTAAACTGACGATGGTGGCTTTCTCTCTCAGGGATTATGATAAAACCGGAAAAACTACCAATGAAAACGGACTTGGAAAATTCATGTGGGGGGCAGTATTTGTATTCTTAGCTTGTGCCTATGGTTTGCCGGCACTAAAAATGGTAATGCCTGTTTTTGTTACGGTGGGGATTATGCTGTTGGCTGTTTTATGCGGTGCTATCTCTTTACGCAAAATCTTAACCTTTCAAAGTTATCGGGATATGTATCAGCAGATTTTAGCAAAGACTATGAATCAAATGGACGAAGCCAAAGAGATGCCACGGCAGATGAGCCAGAAGGCGATTTCTGCGAACACATCCATTACCAGTAAGAAAAAAGGATTCGCCTACCTAAACGAGTTGTTTATTAAAAGACATCAGAAAATTCTCTGGAAATCAGCAAAGAGGATTGCATATATTTCTTTATTTGTGATGCTGGGACTCCTACTTGTTTTTTATTTAGTTCCTGAGATGAAAGAAAAAATAAACTAAATGCTCTTAACCTTCCTGCCCTATTTCGTGTTTATCATGTGTGGTGTGAACAGAGGTACTGGTTTTACAAGAGCACTATTTATGAACTGCGATCACAGCCTGCTTACATATACGTTTTATAAACAGCCTGTGCTTGTTCTAAAGCTGTTCCAGATTCGTTTGTGGGAAATCATTAAAATTAACCTTCTTCCGGCGGCTGTCATTGGCACTGGACTAGCGGTTCTGCTATACGCTTCGGGAGGTACGGAAAACATGGCGAACTATGGAGTTCTGTTGGTTACAATTTTGTGTATGAGTGTTTTCTTTTCCGTCCACTACTTGACGATTTACTATTTGCTCCAGCCTTATAACGCAGCTACAGAAGCCAAAAGCGCTACTTATCAAATAGTTCTTTCTGCCACTTATTTTGTGTGTTTCTTAATGATGCAAGTAAAGATGACGACATTTGCCTTCGGAATTTTGTGTATCGCATTCTGCATTTTATATGGCATTGTTGCCAGCGTATTGATTTACAAGTTCGCACCGAAAACATTTAAACTCAGAATATAGCCAATGGTCTTGCCTAAATTGCAGTTCATCCTATCGTCGCGCATCTGCTACCTAGCCTTAGGCTTATCCTCCAGCAGATGATGGTTGAACTTATATCCCAAGCCGCGCATACTAAGTATGTATTTATATCCGTTCTTGTTGTTGTCAATTTTCTTTCTTAAATTGCTTATGTATACCATGATGGTATTTTTGTCTGATTTGAAGCTTTCTTCCTTCCATGCGTACTCGAATAGTTGTTCCGCACTGTATATACGCTTGGGGCTTTTGACAAAGAGAAGGAGAATATCAAATTCCTTTGCAGTCAGGGACGTAACTTTATTGTCTATGAGGACCTCTCTTGTGGTGTTGTTGATGACCATTCCGGGAACCTGGTATATTACTTCCTTGGGTTCGGGGGTCAAATATTCGGAACGTCTAAGGTTGGCCTTGACTCGCGCTATAAGCTCTCCAGGAAGGAAAGGTTTGGTTATGTAGTCGTCTCCGCCTACGGAAAGGGCTATAATCTTGTCAATTTCCTGGCTTTTGCAGCTGAGAAAAAGAATAGGGGTGCCATAGGTCTTCCTGATTTCAAGACAAAGGTCTACCCCGTTTATATCGGGGAGCATTATGTCCAGCAGTATAAGATCGGGAGAGTGGTCCGATATTATCTGGATTGCATCCTCGCCGTTTTTGGCGCTGAGAACTATGAAGTCCTCCTTTTCTAAATAGAACTTTATTAAATCCCTTATACTGCTTTCATCATCCACTATGAGGATTTTCTTTCTTGACAGATTACTCATTTAGTACTCACTTTCGTCAAACAGAGGAACGGATACGGTAAAGGTGGTTCCTCTCTCATTGCTGCTGGTTACGCCAATATTGCCTTTGTGGGCTGCAATCATTTCCTTTGATATGGTAAGTCCGAGACCGCTGTTGTTCTCATTGGCGGACTGTTGACCTCTTTTGATTCTGTAGAAGCGATCAAAGATGTCGGGTATGTCCTCACGCGAGATTACAGGCCCTCGGTTAGTTAAAGAAAAGGTATAGAACTTCATGCTTTTATCCACATCGAATTTTATGGTTATATCCTGTCCTGCTTGGCTGAATCTCAGGCTATTTGAAAGTATATTGGTAAAAACCTGATCCAGTCTGTCAGGGTCGGCAATAATGCTTTTGTCCCCCATTCTGCGCTTGTTTATATTGAAATAAAGCTTAATGCCCCTGCTGTCTCCATCGTGGATATGGCTAAGGATAAGGCTGGAAGAAAGCTCTATACAGTTTACAATAGAAAAATCAAAGGAAAACTGTTTTGTTTCCAGCTTTGAAAGCTGTGTCAAATCAAATATGAGCCTATCCAATGTGCGCGTCTTATCATATATGACATGGAGCATTTCATTTTTCTGATTATCCTCAGAGACAGAGCCATCCGTGAGGGCTGTAACATATCCCAGGATAGAGGTTATAGGCGTTTTTAGTTCGTGAGATACATAGGAGAGCAGTACATTCCGTGCTTCCTTGGAGGATATCAGCTGCTCCTCGGCTTCCTTGGTAAGGGTAATATCACGAATGATGCCCTCTGTAGCAACGGTGATTCCGTTTTCGGTTACTTTGGTGGTAGCTACTTCACACCAGAGCATATTTCCATTTTTGTGATATAGTCTGAGAGTTGCCTTCCTATCTGTTTCGGGGTCATCAGTGTCCAGAAGGCGTTGGAACACGGGGCAATCGTCAGGATGGATAAAGTCCATGTAGCAACGGCCGTTGCTGTAAAACCTGGAAGGACCTATCCCAATCATTTTTTCGATGGATGGTGTTATGTATTCAAATTTGGATCCATTTGTATTTCCATAAAGAAACAGAACATCGGATGCGTTTTCTGCAATAATTTGGAACATATGTTGTGTCGTATCCAGCTTTTTTTGAGAGCGCTGGAAGAAAAGCAGGAAGGTGATGATAGTCACCACATTGTATATGATTATTTCACCTACGTAAAAGGTGTCTATGTTTATTGCGGGATCCAAGGCCTCTATAATGGGAATGGCCGCTTTACCTATGCCCCATATGAAAAAGGTAATAATGGTTATTATCTTTTCAAAGAAAAGCACATTCCAATAGTTATACACAACGTATATAAGCACTAGAGTTACTATAGCTTGGTACATGGACAATGGTAGGGACGAAGACATAGGGTCAAAGCTGTAAATTTGAGATGTTGCTACCCATATGCATATGTAAAAGGAAAAGCGAGTCCATACTCCGGGAGTCTTCCTGCCGACAAAGGCATAGGCGCTGCATAGAAGAAATAAAACATTGAACAAATCCAGCACACTCTTGAAGCAGAAGAAGAGTTCAATACCGGAATTGTTTCCAAAGGAGAGGAAAAGCAGGCCGCAAGAATACAGCACCCAGCTGAGTCCCCAATACTGTACGAAGACTTCTCGGCTTCTGGCAAAAATATAAAAGTAGAACACGCTTATTCCAAGAGTCATTCCACTGAATATCATATAAAACAGTGACATAGTATTCATAATAACATTATAACCTATCTCAACCTTAAAAAAACCTTAAAAAATAATGAATATTACCGGATAGTCAGACAAATATGATAAAATTGTGATATGAATATTACGACAATTGTTCTTATGATTATATTTGTTTTCATATTTATCCCTCTTGTGATAGCTGAGGTGACAAGAGCCAAGTTCAGGTGGACGTTGGAGGATTTTTTTCTGCAAAGCAGGACAATGCCCTTAATAATGGCATTTTTCACCATATATGCCACATGGGTAAGCTCCTTTGCCTTCTTGGGTTCTACTAAATCTTTTTTTCAGGAAGGGCCTCTTTACATGACCTCCTTTGCTTGGAATGTTCTTTTCGCAGTACTCTTTTATCTGGTAGGTAGGCGTATATGGTACTATGGCAAAAGCAGGGGATATATTACGGCGACGGATTTTTTTGACGATATTTATAGAAACAGGCTGCTTTCACTGTCTGTAACTATAATCATAGCTGTTTTTACAATACCATATCTGGTGATTCAGTTGTACGGTGGTGCGTTTCTGATTGAAACCGTCAGCAATGGATTGATACCCTGGAAGGCTGCAGGGCTACTGTTTTATTTGGTTATTATCATCTATCTGTGGGCAGGCGGCTTGAGAGCTGTTGCACTGGCCGATATTTACTACGGGATCCTCACCTTCGTGACTATGCTCATAGCGGGAGTCGCTTTGATACAAGAGGTGGATGGCCCGAGAAATGCCTTTCAAACCATTTTGAGCAAGGAGGACGGCTACTGTACGCTGGGAGGACTTGGTGACAGCAACTCCGTTTTGATGTGGCTGGCAATGTTTTTGGTGATACCTATAGGTGCTTTTATGGGACCTCCTATATGGATAAGGATGTATTCTATAGCTAACCAAAAAATATTTAAGATACTTCCTTTGCTTTTGGCAATTATTCCTATCATGTATATGGGACCTTTGCTGGCAGGTATAACAGCCAAATATTTGTATCCCAACGTGGAAGCCTCGGATAATCTCCTTGTGATGATGATAATGGAGAAGCTGCCTATAATAATGGCTGTGGTAATACTGTGCGGTATCGCTGCAGCATCCCTGTCTACAGCCAATTCGCAGATACAAGCTATGGCTGCCATATATGCTATAGATATACATAGAAGGTACATAAATCCCAAGGTTAAGGAAAGACAGCTGTTGAATGTAGGAAAGTGGGCTGTGCTGGCGGTTTCCGTTGCGGCCTATATGCTGATACTCTTTTCCTCGGGAAGCATTGTAGAAATAGGAACTCTGAGTTTTTCAGGGACTATGCAGATATTTGTTCCCACCGTAGGTGCGCTTGCCTGGGATAAATCAAACAGTAAGGCCGCTTTTGTAGGCGTATGGGTAGGGACCATCACCAGCCTGGTATGTTGGTGGATTCTTAAATACCCAACCGTATATGCAGCGATTATCGGCTTCATATTCAATATTGTGTTGTTTGTGGTGTTTAGCTTGATTCTGCCTGAAAACAGTGACGTAAAGAACAGAATAGTAATGTATAAGAATGAATTTGCGGAAAATATCGGTAATGAGCAATAGGAGGTAATGTTATGGCCAGAATAGATTATGGATTAGCGACTGCCATAAACGGAAATATGGTTGATTTCCTGCTTGAGAAATACGAGAGATATTATCTCTTCGCATACAGCATAGTGAAAAACCAGGAGCAGACGAAGCGAATAATGGCTAAGGCCATATATTTCAGCCTTTACAACGGGCGTAAGCTAAAGAAAATGCCGAAGCTGACAACTTGGTTTTATCAACTGGTTATCAAGGACGGTATGCGAAAAATGCATGAGCTTGACAGATACAAGAGGGATTTCACATACGATTCCCAGATATATGCCTTTATGGAAACCATAGAGCCTTCAGCAGTTAACGCCTTTAAGCTCTATTATTTTGAAGAACTGAGCATATCCGAAACAGGAGAGATCCTTCGCCTTAAACAGGGAGAGGTAGAGAAGAGACTGAAGTATGTAAGAAAAGAGCTGGGAATAGATTCGTCCTTGGAGGATGAATCTGGAGAAAAGCTTCAGGAGCTGATAGACGTGTATGAATCTCCGGAGATTCCCGAAGACCTTGAAACACTGATATATGATACCATCGAAAGGGAAAAGCAGAATTTTGAGAAATTCATGAGGAAGCAGACGAGAGACAGATGGTTAAAGCCTATGATTTTATTAGCCTGTCTTGCGCTATGGTTTTTCGGGACCATCGCTTTGGCCGAAGGGAACGCAGGCTTTAGGGAATTGGTGACAGGTATACCCGTAGTGAGGCACTTGTTTATACCATTCATATAGTGATAACTGGATAACGGAGGAAGAGACAAATGGCAAATAACAAAGAGGGCTGGAGAAAGCTAGTCAATCAAATACCGAAGACGAAGAGTTTATCTCATAAATGGCTGAACAATCAGCCTACCATTGAGGGGTTTCATTTAGAGGATTATAATTTAAATAGTCTGTATAAGAGCAAGATGCGATTTGAGGATGACAAGGAGTTTCGCAGTGAGGAGTTGAGAAAGAATTTACCTGCAAAGAATCCGAGAGCCAGCTTCAGCTGGGAAGGGTATATAGCCATATTGTTTATGATGGGTATGGTGGCATATCAGGTTTTCTCAAACAACCCTACATACGTGGTCTTTGGCTTTCTTGCCATAGGCTCCATGGTATTCTTTTTCTTATACTATTACAGGCTGCGAAAAAAGCAGATTAACCTAAAGAAACAGCTTGAGAAGATAAGTGAGAGGCAAAGAAGGATAGACAGGGAGGAATACGAATATGAGGAGGCATACAGCAGCCTAGTAAGGTATGCGAGAGCAATCTACGACTATGAAGCTTGGGAAAGACGAAGAAACCCATCCTCTTGGAAGAAGTTTTCTGATAAGATGTTTCAGTCAGAGCTGATAAGCATGTTCAAGACCTTCGGATATGATTCTGATTTTGCGGAAAAACGGGATATGTCTATGGTGTATGAGGGCTACGATGATGAGCGCTGTGCCGTTCTGTGTGTTACCGGTAAGGAAGCTGAAGCCGAAGAAGTGATAAGGCTGGTAAAGGCAATGGAGAGAAACAGAATTAAAGAGGGCATGGTGGTAGCATTGAAGGGCTATACGAAAGAGGCCGCAGCCACGTGTCAAGATAAGGACATAGAGATGTGGAGTCTGGATGATGTCATCAAGTTTGAAAAGGAAATTGAGCTACAAGTAAAAAAGGAAGTTGAAGAATCACGGTAGAATTACCGTGATTCTTGTTCCTATGTCCTGTCTTGAGACCACATCGAAGTGGCCGCCGTGTCTGTCTATTATCCACTTGGCTATGGCAAGACCCAAGCCCGTGCCTCCGCTGTCCTTAGCTCTAGCCGGATCTGCACGGTAAAAGCGTTCAAACATATGAGAAGCATCATCTCCAGTAATGCCTATGCCTTCATCCTGGATTGAGAAAGCAGGGGAGCCTTCATGGGAAAGAAAGGTTCTTAAAGTGATGCCCGAACCAGAGGGTGTGTATTTGGCAGCATTATCGGTAAGAATTCTGACGGTCTGCTTAAGCATGGCAATATCGCCCTTGACAGTGATTTCCTCTTGGCTTGGACTGAAGATGTAAACATGGTTTGTGTCTATCATGACGGACTCATCATAAACTTCATGAAGCATATTGTTTAAGGAAAAGTCTTCCAGCTTCAGCTGAGTCTTGCCGCTGTCTCCTCGTGCCAGGAACAGAAGCTGTTCCACCAGCATTTTCATATGGTCTGTTTCGCTCTTGATGGCTTCTATGGATTCTTCAAGAACCCTCTCATCATCCTTGCCCCATCTGTCTAGCATATTGGCATAGCCTTGAAGGACAGATATAGGCGTTCTCAGCTCATGGGAAGCATCAGATACAAACCTGGACTGTCTTTTGTAGTTGTCACGCATTCTGTCGATGAGTCGATTGATGGATTTTTCAAGTTCTTCCATTTCCGAATTGCCTGTGTTCAGGCGAGCTCCTTCACTTGAGGGGCTGATGGCATTGATGGCTTCTTCAAGCTCGTCGATAGCATTTTGGTCAAAGCTTGGAGACTTGCTGAGAACCTGGGCCGTAAAGGCTAGCTCATCTAGAGGAGATAAGGAATTCCTGATTTTACGCGCTCCTGATGCAATGCTTCCTATGATGATAAGCAGCTGTACTATTATAGTGATATAGAGGCACGACATAAGGAGGTTGAGAGCATTTCCCGCATATGTGTAGTATGTGTTTTTATTGCTATCTTCATAAACGTAGACCGCTTCCTTTAGTTCGTTTCTCATCTTTTTAGGAAAGACCGCGCTCAAGGCTCTGCCGTTAGTCAGATAGTTTTTGTATTGGGTGTAAGCATCGGACTTTTTAAAATGATTTTCTTCTTCCGTAAGAAGCGATTCTGTTGATACCAGCTTGGCATCAAAGGATATCAGATTATTGCGGTCATCGTAGGTCCGGCTGTCGTATGTCCACATTGTTGCAGCCAATGATACCAGCAGTATATCTATAAGAAGAAAGGACAGGAATAGTTTTAGCACTATTGTACCGCTTATCCTTCTTGAAATTGATTTGGTTCTTTTGTTGGTTTTCATTTTATCACATACCCCACGCCTCTGACGGTCTCTATTATTTTTTCTCCCACCACATCATCGATTTTGCTTCTCAGATAATAGACATAAACGTCCACAACGTTTGTTTCTCCCATGTAGTCGTAGCCCCATACTCTTTCAAGAAGCGTATCTCTGGACAAGACTATGGATTTGTTTTCCAGCAAAACCTGGAGAAGATTGAACTCTCTGTTGGTCAGCTCGATAGGCTCGCCGTCATATGTTACCTGATGTGAATCCGTATCAAGGCTGAGCATGCCTGCTTCCAAAACGTTGTTTTGATAAATAGAATCGGCGGGCTTTCTCTTTAGGGCTACTCTGATACGTGCTAAAAGCTCTTCTATTGCAAAGGGCTTGGTTATATAGTCATCTGCACCCATGTCCAGGCCGGATACCTTGTCGGATATGGCATCTCTTGCCGTAAGCATTATGATTGGAATGCTGGAATGTTTTCTTATGCGCCGAAGGACCTCCAGACCACTTAGCTCAGGGAGCATTATGTCAAGCAAAAGAAGGTCAAAATGACCGTTTTCCGCCATTTCGAGACCTTCTCTGCCGTTTAAGGCTTTTGATATTTCATAGCCTTCATGGGTCAATTCCAGTTCGATGAATCGTGCAATTTTTTCTTCATCTTCAACGATAAGTATTTTTTCGGACATTTTTATTTTGTCTCCTTAGTTATTATCTGTTTTTTCGGAATCCGATGGTTTGGCATAAGCTGCATCTTCTTCGTAGATGTCGCTCTTCAGGTCTTCGGCCATATTCGAGGCTTTATCCATTACGTTGTTTACGCTGTCCTTGCCGAGGTCGGGGCCTGCAAAACTGTATTTAAAGCCGAAGAAAAGACTTACCAGTACCAATATTATTATTGCCCAAAAGAAGGCGAGAAGCAGTACTATCAACAGAACTACCGGTATTTCCATTATGGTTTCGTTTTTTCTGTCTACGACGAACTTGTTTTCACAGCCCTTCTTGAAAAGGTATTTGATTCCTGCCCAAAGTGAGTGGAAAATACCTTTTTCCTTTTTTTTCTGTTCTTTTTGATACTGCTGGTAGCTTTCCACGACTTCCTGAGTGCTCTTTGGGGCGCGGTCCTCGTTGCCGGACTCTGTAGTATATGCGGTGCCACTGCTGTCCTTAATTCTGCCTTCAGCCTCAAGCTTTATTACAGCGTCTAGAATATCCCAATTACATTCTTCCAGGATTTTTTTTGCTTCTTCGGCAGTTATGTTTGCCTTTTCCTGTAGTTTTTCGACTTTTTCTAAGTTATTCATTTCTATATTACCTCCGTTTTTAAATCATATTGTTTTCTATGATGTTATAATAACTCACGGAAATTAGAACGGGATTTAAGAAAAATTAGAGTTTCATTAGAATTAAATTATGATAACATTGTAACACACCGGTCAAATATATGGTACAATGAAAGCTGAAATCAAGAAGACTTTGACGTGGAGGTAATATGAAATATTTAGAATTCAGAATACATGCCAGCAGGCAGGGAATAGAACAGGTGACGGCTCTTTTTATGAAATGTGGAATAGATACGATTTCCATTGATGACCCCGAGGATATGGAGGATATTCTGAACAAGAAGAACGAATATGGCTGGGATTATATAGACGATGAACTTAAGGATACTTTGGACAGAGAGCCTACGGCATCGGTTTACTTTGAAGACACTAAGGAAAATCGGGAATTCATACAGGCTCTTAAGATAGAGGTTATGAAGCTGAAGAGCAAGGAGCTGGAGGGATTTTACGGATGGGACGTGGATTTTGGACGGCTTTACGGAGAAATGATAGAAACAGATGATTCACAGTGGAAGGATAAATGGAAGGAATACTTCAAGCCAACCAAGGTGACGGAGAGAATAGTGGTTAAACCTACATGGGAAGAATACGAACCCGGAGAGGGAGAGACGGTACTTGAGATAGACCCTGGAATGGCCTTTGGAACCGGGACTCATGAAACTACCTCTCTTTGCATGAAGCTTATGGAGAAATACCTAGGAAAAGCCCCGGAACAAAAGAAGGTCCTAGATGTAGGCTGTGGCTCAGGCATCCTTTCAATAGGAGCGGCCCTTCTAGGCTGCAGAGACGTTCTTGGAGTGGAGATCGATGAAGATGCGGCTGAAGTTGCCAGGGAAAATGCAGAGAAAAATAAGGTAAGCGATTTTGTAAAGATAGTGGCAGGTGACCTAACAGATAGCGTTGATTTTGAGGCTCATGTGATTCTGGCCAATCTTATGGCTGACCTGGTTGTGAAGCTTGCTCCAGGAGCGAGAAAGCTGCTCAAAGATGACGGAGTGTTTATTTCATCAGGAATTCTGACTGAAAAAGAAGAAATGGTTTCTGAAGCCATCAAGGCTACGGGATTCACTATACTTGAAGTTGCAAGAGATGGAGAGTGGTGTGCTATTGCCGCCAGATAAAAACTATGAGCAGATTTTTTGTGGAGCCACGTCAGGTGGGAGAAAAGACAATATTAATAGAGAGCAGAGAGGACCTGCATCACATGATAAAGGTTTTACGCCTTGGCGTGGGCGATATCATTGAGGTGTCGGATACTCAGGAGTGGGAATATACGGCGGCTATAGAGTCACTCGATACAGACGGGGCCGAGGCGAAGATAATAGATAAACAGAGCTTTGCCAACGAGCCGGTTATTAAGGTAACCTTGTTCCAGGGAGTGCCTAAGCAGGGCAAGATGGAGGGCATCATTCAGAAGTGCGTGGAGCTTGGCGTGAACTGCATAGTGCCCGTATTCATGGAAAGAAGTGTCGTTACGGAAAAGGGCAATTTTCATAAAAAAAGACAGCGGTGGCAGAGAATTTCTTCTGAGGCTGTGAAGCAGTGCAAGAGAGGGATTGTTCCTCATGTTGGAGAAGCAATGAAAACTGACGATATGATTGGAACTTTCCATGAGTTCGACTTGGTGCTTTTTCCCTATGAAAACGAAGCGGGGACAACCATAAAGGATGTTCTGACACATGTTGATGACACGGCTACCAGGGTGGCCGTCATAATCGGTCCTGAGGGAGGATTTTCCCATGGAGAGGCAGAGGCAATTGTCGAGGCTGGAGGCCGGTCATTGTCTCTGGGCAGAACTACTCTAAGGACCGAAACCGCAGGCATGGCTGTTCTGGCCATGGTAATGTATGAACTTGAACTTTAACGTAAAAAATCAAAGAATTCCCTAGATGATTTATCAGGCGGGCGCAGATGTCTCTTTATCTTGTAAAGACATTGAGGTTCGCCTTTTTTTATTATACTGACGCCTTCCGTGCAGCCCAGGGTGGCTTTGAAGCCCATTTCTTTGATAACGTCGTCGGTTTTTTCGCTAAAAGCGCCGAAGGGATAGGTGAAGGTATTTGGAGCCACGCCTGTAACGTAGGCTATTTTGTTTTGAAGGTGATATATGTCGGAGGTCAAAAAGTCTTTATAAGCAGTAACTGTTTCGTCTTTCTTCTGAGACACACCATTTCTGTCGGTATAGGTATGACAGTCGTAGGAATGATTCTGTATTTCCCAGTGGCCGGACATATGCATCTCCAAAATATGGTCCCAGGTCAAGTGGGAATAGTTGGGATTCTCATCAGGATTGTTGGTAAACTCATCGGACATTTTTCCGACTACTGAGATTACAGCCTTCATATTGTATTTTTTCAGTAAAGGGAAGGCGTAGTAGTAATTGTTGTAGTAGCCGTCATCGAAGGTTATGACGATGGGCTTCTTAGGCAGCTTGCCTTTGCCCTCTACATAATCTATAACATCCTTCATGAAAACCGTTGTATAGCCCTTATCTTTTATGTACTTCAGGTCCTTTTCAAAGAGGTCTGGGGAGACCACATACTGGTTTTGACGGGAGGGGTCTTTAAGGAGAGAATGGTACATCAAAACGGGCAGCTCCACTTCTTTGGAATTGGTAGTAGGAACGGAGGTCTGTATCTCGTTTAAATAGTAATTGTCCTCTATGAAAGGATATTTTCTCTTGTATTCATGAGTTTTTTTATCTTCTACAACGGTGCATCTGTGGGTGGAAAGCAATCGGGCAATATCAAAAAGGTCGATCCATATTTGGGTAGGGCTGTCCTTGGCGTCTTCTTCGAAGATAAGTTGGAGCCCGAAGTGAAGGTGGGGCGTGTCTATATTGTTGACGTTTTCTTTAATGCTATAGCCAGTTTGACCTGTGTAGCCGATAACATCTCCACCGGTGACCTGAGCGCCTATATAGAGATTGTCGGCGAAGGGAGAGTCCTTTCGCAGGTGAGCGTAATAATAGTAACGTTCCTTGTCGTAGCTTCGTATTCCTATTCGCCAGCCTCCGTACTGGTTCCAGCCAAGGGCCTCCACCGTTCCGCTTTCAACAGCCACCACAGGGGTTCCAACCGATGTAATCATATCGTGTCCAAGGTGCCTCCTGCTGTAGCCGTAGCTTCTGTTTTCACCGAAATCATCGAAGTCCGAATAATAATAGCCTTCGGCTACAGGGGAGAAGGCCTTTAGGCCGTATGCTTTCTTCCATGTCAGCTCCTTTGTTTTTTTGTCGGGGAGTTTTATCTGGTATTCTCCCAGGAAACCGTTTAGAATCGCCCCATATGCCCGGCTGTAGTAATCAAAATACTTCATATCTTTCGTAAGAGATGATGGGGAGCATCCCTTTTTTATCTTATTTACAAACTGCGTCATGTCGGAACTTTGGTAGTAATCGAATTGTCCACCGTATTTTGCGCCAAGGTAGGCTAAAATATCAACCCAGTTTATGTGTATGTTGTTATTATAAGTCTCTATATCTATATCCATGGCTTCCTTCATGACTTCATAAGGAACATCGAATTCCACCCATTTTATTGGCTTTTCGGCAGAGGTCTGTTTCTGCGCGGTGATTAGCAAGTTTTCGGACAGTAAGGAAGAAAGACCGAGGGAAATCGCTGCACACAGTAATATTGCTCCTGCAGCTATGAACTTTGCCTTGCTTTTTATCATTCAGACACCTCCTTCAACATAACAAAATATGAACATAAAATAGTTTTTATGTGTTATAATCGACGGGTGACAGGAGGAAATAGAGGTGAAGGTAGCATTTCATACCCTTGGCTGTAAGGTAAACCAGTACGAATCAGAGGCTATGGCGGAGGCTTTCCGAAGAGAAGGCTATATTGTGGTTGATGAAAGGGAATACGCCAATGTTTATGTAATCAATACGTGTACGGTCACAGCTGTTGCTGATAAGAAATCAAGACAGTATATAAGGCGCATGAAAAAGGTCAATCCGGACAGCATCGTTGTTGTTACAGGCTGCTATGCACAGATAAGCTCTGATGAGGTTGGGGCGGTTCAAGGGGTTGATATCGTAGCAGGAACAAATGAAAAAGGTCGGCTTACAGAGTATGTGAAGAACTTTGCAGAGGACAGAATAAAACAGATACACATTAAAGGCTATGAGGAGCTTGATGTATATGAGGAAACGGGCTGCGTCACAAGTACAGAAAACAGAACGAGAGCATATATCAAGGTGCAGGAGGGTTGCAACAGATTTTGTACCTACTGTGTGATTCCCTACGCAAGGGGCAAGGTGAGAAGCAGAGAATTGGCTGATATTGTTTCGGAGGCCGAAGCTCTGGTCCGAGCCGGATATAAGGAGATCGTGCTGACTGGTATAAACACGGCCCTTTATGGCGGAGAAAAAGCAGCCTCACCTGGTATTGAGGAAGTGATCAGAGCCATGGACCGTATTGACGGAGATTTTAGAATAAGGCTCAGTTCCCTTGAACCGGCCGTTGTAAATGCTGATTATGTGAAAAGACTCTTTAAGTACGATAAACTCTGCCACCATATGCACCTTTCGGCTCAGAGTGGAAGTGACAGGGTGTTGGCAGCAATGAACAGGCCATATAGCAGGAAGCAGTACATGGAAATAGTCAGAGCTTTGAGAGACTTTGACCCTCATTACGGTATATCCACGGACATAATAGCAGGCTTTCCGGGGGAAAAGGAGGCAGACTTTGAAGAAAGCTGCAGCCTGGTGAGGGAGTGTGATTTTTGCAAAACCCATGTTTTCAAATATTCCAAGAGGCCCTTTACCAAAGCGGCTGGAATGGAGGGGCACGTAGCGCCTCAGGTTAAAAACAGGAGAAGTGATGGTCTGCAGGAGGTGGGGAAAGAGGCAGCGGACAAGTTTTTTGTCAGATGTATAGGAGAAGAAGCCTTTGTACTCATGGAAGATATAGATGAAGAGAAGGGAATAATAACTGGGTATGCGGATAATTACACGCGGGTATATGCGGAGTACGATGCCGGATTTGACGGCAGACAATTTCTCAATAGGTTTGTCAGGGTAGTGCTGACAGGGACTATGAGAGATGGGATGAAGGGCAGAATAACAACCCTCGAGGAGTAGTTGCATTGCTACAACTATAAGTTGCAAAAATGCAACCGTTGTGTTATCCTACCGGTGATTTGGACTTTGAGAAATTGCCGAGCACTTGAATACTATTGAAATTTCAAAGAACTAAAAGGATGCCAGCTTCCATGTGAAGTTGGCATTGTTTATGCATATACAATATAGAAGCACACAGAAATATTGTATGCGTGTTGACAAAACATTTCTTATTTTATATCAAGGAGGGAATAAAAATGGCAAAGGTTGAAGCTGAAAAGAGAGCACTGGTAAGTGAAGTTAAAAAGGGCGCTGATGTTACTGAATTGAAGTTCAGACTTTCGATTCACGGAGAAGATCTGCATTATCCGGGAGAAATGATTTCAGGCTGTAAGCTTATGGAAAAGTGTATTGACTGCTGTACTGAACTTAGCAACATCAGAGATAATGGAGATGGCGGTCTCTTCGTACGTACCGAGGGAAATATCCTGACTCCTGTTCATATGCTGGATGCAGTAGAAATCATCGTTTGGGTAAAGAAGCAGGGAACTCGTTCTAGGGTTTACGGATATGAAATGTACAAAACTTCGGAATACAATCACGAGACGGACTTTTCAACGGTATTCGATGAGCCAGTTCTTACCGTAAAGGGTGAAGTTACATTCGTAGTAGGTTATGAACGTTAATCAGTCGTTAATTAAGCTATGAATTTGCAGTATCCTTGGGGAGGGTCCCCAAGGATACTGAATTGGTTCAAAAAGTGCGGAGGATAACTATGTCTAAAATATTAGATGGAATAAGGATAATTGATTTTACACAGGGGCACACGGGAAGCTATGCGACCATGCTTCTTGCCGATTTTGGAGCAGAAGTAATTAAGATAGAAGACCATAATTTAGGTGGAGATGTTTTAAGAGGATGTTGCCCCAAAAATGAAAAGGGTAGTGCGTATCACGCATATATGAACAGAGGGAAAAGAAGCGTCTGTATTGACAGATTTTCATCTCAAGGGCAGGCAATGATATTGAAGCTCATAGGAACTGCAGATGTAGTTTGCGACAGTTTCCCTGCAGGAGAGCTTGAGAAGTGCGGTTTGGGATACGAGGATGCATGTAAGGTAAACCCTGCCATCATCTATGCATCTCAGACAGGTTTTGGTAAGACAGGTCCCTTAAGCTATACGGCAGGAAGCGATTTGGCTGCGGAAGCTCTTTGCGGGCTTATGCAGATTACGGGATTCCCGGGAGGAAAGCCTACGGCTCACGGCTCCAGAATGGCAGACCAGTTTGGCGGAGTGTTTCTGGCATTTTCAATGGTAATTGCATTGATGGCCAAGGATGAAACAGGAAAGGGTCAGCAAATAGATATTTCGTCGGCTGACTGCATGTTTACGGCATTGGAAGATAGCGTAGTGGAAGCCGCAATGTCAGGAAAGAAGTTTGAGAGAGAAGGAAACCGCTCTCGCAGTATTGCCCCTTACGATACATTTGAAGTCAAGGACGGTATCGTATCCACGGCAGTGTCCACAAACTCACAGTGGGAGAAGTTTTGCGAGGCTATGGATATGCCCCAGCTCTTGGATGACCCAAGGTATGACAGCAATGAATCTCGTGGAAAGAACTATGACAGTAGCCTGCGAAAGATAATAGCTGACAAATTCAAGGATATGTCAAAATGGGAGATCGAAGATTTGCTGAGACCATATAACATTCCAAGCGGTCCGGGGTTCACAGTAGCTGAGGCTTTTGAAAACGAGCAGCTGCAATCCAGAAATATGGTAGTAGAAGTAGAAGATAAGGTCCTGGGCAGTATTAAGATGCCGGGACTTCCAATAAAGATATCCGGCATAGAGGATATGCCATCGGGTTCAGCCCCTATTCTCGGCGAGGATACGGCGGAGTTCCTTAAGAGCATAGGCTGTCGGGAAAGTGAAATAGAAGCTATGGTTAGTAATAATATAGTGATGTGTGAGGGAGGTAACAAATGATGAGACCATTAGAAGGAATTACAGTGCTTGACTTCACACAGGCGTACAGCGGTCCGTACTGCGCAATGAACTTGGCCGATTATGGCGCCAGAGTAATCAAAGTGGAAAGAGTTGACGGAGGAGACCAGTCAAGATTTTGGAACCCTTACGCAGCAAATGGAAACAGTGGTTACTTCGCAATCTACAATCGTAACAAAGAAGGCATAACCGTTGACTTGGGAGAACCTGAAGGGAAAGAAATAATAAAGAAGCTCTACGCTGAGGTTGACGTAGTGCTGGAAAACTTCAAGTACGGCACTCTTGAGAAACTGAGCCTGGGTTATGATGTTGCAAAGGAAATCAATCCAAGCATTATTTTTTCATCAATCACCGGATTTGGACAGACGGGACCATTGAGAAAGAACACCGCATATGACAACGTAATAGAGTGTATGTGCGGATTCATGGACATGACAGGATTCCCGGAAGACCCTCCTCTACGTTCCGGTGCTTCGGTGGGAGACAGTTATACCGGACTTACAATGAGCTTGGCGATTGCTTTGGCATGCTATGATAGAAAGCGCACAGGAAAAGGCAGAAGAGTTGATGTATCTATGCTCGATACAATGTTCGCAACCATTGAAGATGCAGTGCTTGCATACAGCTTGACGGGAGAGCAGATAAGCCGTGCGGGCAATGCTAAACCGAGAGAAATCGTGCCATACGATGCATACGATTGCGCAGACGGATATGTAGCTGTAACTATTACGGAGGATTCAATGTGGCCTGAGTTTTGTAAGGCTCTTGATATGCCCCAGCTTATAGAGGATCCTCTCTATGCCACAAATGACCTTAGATGTAAGAACTATGAAAAGTTCACGGAGCTTATGAAGAAGGTAATGTCAGGTAAGACAGAAAAGTGGCTGCTTGAGCGATTTGAGCAGTACAAGGTTCCTGCAATGAAGGTATATGCGCCTATTGAAGCTATGGCTCACCCTCAGATTATTGCAAGAGACATGATTATAGATATTGAAGACCCTAACGTAGGACACTTCAGGGGATTTGGGATACCGGTCAAATTCAGCGAAACTCCTGGTTGTATCAATAAGCCGTCACCGCTTCTCGGCGAGGATACCTGTGCTGTACTGAAGGAAATAGGCTACGCCCAGGAAGAAATTGAAGCATTGATCAAGGAAGAGATAGTAGGCATACCGGAAGGAAAATAAGGAGGGAAATAATGGATTTCAAATTATCAAAGACACATTTACTGCAGCAGGAAATGTATCGAAGGTTCGCAGAGAATGAAGTAAAGCCATTGGCAGAGGAAATGGATGAGAGCGAGCAGTTTGATATGGAGCTGCTAAAGAAAATGCATAAGTATGGCCTGATGGGAATCCCATACGCCAAGGAGTACGGAGGAGTAGGCGGAGATTACCTAAGCTATGCGCTGTGTATGGAAGAGATATCAAAATGCGACGGAAGCACAGGAATAACCATCTCAGTACATACATCACTGTGCTGTTCATG
>JAAZCE010000103.1 GCA_012513435.1 Clostridiales bacterium | reverse complement strand
GTTGGTCATATAGAGAATATACAAACGCTACCAAAGCCTATATAGAAGCGGCCATCGACTATTTCAACACATACGCCGGAATGGATGAAAACGGCAACCAAACGGGTCCCATGGCAGGCGGACTTGTTGTGTTTGCTGCCGGTAACAACAATACAGACACGGGTTACCCCGCTTCTTACGAAGGCGTGATGGCTGTCTCTGCCCTAAAACACAATTACGAAAAAGCCGGGTATTCCAATTTTGGAGAATGGATAGACATAGCGGCTCCCGGAGGAGAAGGATCCGGCGCTTTCCCCAAAGGAATGGTTCATAGTACTTTTGCTGAAAACAAATACGGTTATCTAATGGGTACATCCATGGCCTGCCCACATGTTTCCGGTGTGGCAGCGTTGGTTGTTTCCCATTTTGGAGGACCGGGTTTTACAAACACCATGCTCCGGGACGCTTTGATTCATAATACAAAAGACATCAATACGTACAATCCACAATATAAAAACCTATTGGGATCGGGCTTGGTAGATGCGTATGCGGCGTTAGCCGGTTTCAGTACAACGGCACCGGAACCGGTCCAAGGTATATACCACAACGTTCTGGCCAACCGTATTGCCTTATCTTGGCTCGTGCCCATAGATACAGACGACGGGAAAGCATACAGTTATACCGTATACGGTCACAGAGCTGAAACACCGGATAGCGTTTTTACTGTTCGTGCTTATACGGAACGTTGGCGTCAACCGGGTGACACCGTTTTTGCTCAAATCGGTGATTTGGATTTTTCCACCACATACAGTTTGGCTGTGCAAGCCTTTGACTATGCAGGAAATGCAGCTGAAACCTCTGCATACATCCAAGTAATTACAAAAGAGAACAACGCTCCCATTCTTATTCCCATTGACTCCACGACCATCACCTTGAAAGCCCACGAAAGCGGTTCGCTGTCGTTTGCGGTAGTGGAGCCGGATTTGCATGCATTCACCTGTACCCTTACTCCCGGGTCGGATGCGGCTACTTTATCTATGAAGAATGATTCAACGGCCGTAGTGCATTTTCATGCACCCAATGCGTCGGAAGGAATGTATTCCGGCACGTTAACGGCTACCGATGCGTACTGTTTGTCTTCTTCCATATCGTTTACTTATAAAATCCTTAAGAACAACCCGCCCGTTGTCGTAAAGACAATAGATGATATTTATTTTGGCAATTTGGGAGGAACAAAAAGGATTCTGATAGATGATTATTTCCACGATCCGGACGGAGAAATATTGCAATACACGTTTTCTTCATCTACCTCCAACGCATTGGCCACATTGGAAAACAATATGGTCTATATAACAGGAAAAAATTACGGTTATTCTACAATTACCATTACAGCCACAGATGGTTTGGGAGCAAGTTGTCATATGGATGTTTCCGTGCTTGTACGCGATGGGCGTCAACCCGTTGATTTATACCCCAATCCGGTAACTGATGTGTTATACGTGCGTACGGGAGCACCTGTAACAGCCGAAATTGCCCTCACTTCTGCCCTGGGATCGAAAGTGATCCACGGAACGTTCAATACGGGACCGTTCCATCCGGCTTCTATAGATGTAGCAGGTCTGCGCAGCGGTACGTATACAGTAACCATACTACTGGAGGGTGTGGAGCACAAAAAAACCATCATCAAATTGTAATCAAATATGAAACGTGTCTATTATAAGCATATCCTTCTTCTGTTCTTGCTGGTCCCGGTGTCTACAGCAGCGCAAAGCATACCTTTCCTGGGGCTGTGGCCGGATCCGGCTGTGTTGGCTATGGGTGGAACCGGTGCTGTAGCAACAACAAGCGCTTTTTCTTTATACAACAACAGCGCAGCCGCCGTTTGGTCAGAAGGCAAAGGGGCTGCACAAGCATCCTATACGTTATGGCAAACAGGACTTGTAAACCATATGGGTGCACTCTCGGGGTTTTTTACATGGCATGAAAAACATGCCGTTTCTGTAGGGTCCCGTTTGTTCTTGCATCCGGAAAGTGCTTTGACAAACCCATTGGGAATTATAACGGGTATGTACAAACC
>JAAZCE010000065.1 GCA_012513435.1 Clostridiales bacterium | reverse complement strand
CTTTATTTCATTAGTTAATTTCTTAATCTCATTGTTTCTAATTGAATTATATTTAACTTTGTTGTAATTATCAGCACCTTGATACTTACTAACTAAATCACCAAGTCTTAATATTTTTTCTTCTAAGAAAATGTCTTTCTTATTTCTTAGGATAAAATTCTTATCCTTAGGATTAAAATATGATTTTAAGTAATCAATATCTTTATTAGTCTTAGTTAATAGATTAGTATAATAATTTCCTCTTTCAACTGATAAAATGACTTGATCTTTTAAATAATTCATTTCTCTTTGTGATAATTGTCCTTTTGTTCTATATGACAATTTATTCTGTTTAGTAACATAATTAGGTTTCTTTTCAATAAAAGAGAAGTGAAAGTGGTAGTTATCTGTATCGGTATGTAATGCCACTTGATATGACATATTACTTGTATTTTTAAAGCCACATTCTTTAAAAAATCTAGGTAGTATTTCACTTATCATTTTCTTTTCTAAATCTTCTAATGAAATATTAGAATCAATATAATCGTTATTGAAACTTACTATTCCTTTCCATAAATTAGATTTCTTAAGATATTTTTGATAATCAGTTTTTCTTTTATCGATTTCTTTTTTAGTAGCATAACTGCCATCTTCTAACACTAAATTAAATTTCTTATTTTTAAGTGTTCCATCATAATAGTCAAACATATTCTCAGCTTGTTTTATCGGATTAGAGTAATAATCAAACATACCATTAATGTTGTGAAATGGCTTCCAAAAGTTGGAAGTAATATTAAGCAACCCGCTACCTTTCTAACGGATACTTAATAACTTATTTCTATAGTCAATTGGACTTGATTTTAATCTAGTTACAATTCTTGTTTCGTTATAATATTTTATATATTCATGAATTTCTGTTATTAAATCTTTTGATGTATCATATTGATATTCTTTATTATACCATATTTCTTGTTTTAACCGACCAAAGAAATTTTCTGTTGGAGAATTATCTAAACAATTTCCTTTTCTACTCATCGATTGAATTATTCCTAGTTCTTTTAAGGCATCAGAGTATCTTGAATTTTGATATTGTACTCCCTGATCACTCTGAATTATCATTCCTTTGATTTGTTCTTTATGAGTTTCTTTTAGATTATCAAGCATTCTAATAACTCTTTTTACTTTAGAATCATATCCAACTTCATATGCAAGTACTTCTCTTGTTTTGAAATCTATTATTGGAGATAAATACACCGCCTCTTCTTTGATTCTAAACATTGTTATATCTGTTCCTGCTTTTTCATATGGCTTGTTTGCTTTAAAATCTTGGTTTAAGATGTTTGATACTATGCCTCCTAAATCACCTCTATATGAATTATATTTATAATTAATTTTATTCTTTTTACTATATCCTTTACTTCTCATTATTTCTAATACTTTATTTTTACCAATTATAACTCCTTCATTTTTTAATTCTATATATATCCTTTGATATCCTATTCTTTTTTTATGTTTCTTTAAATATAAATAATCTATTTTTGATTCAACATCTTCGTACTTATTAATCCTATTTTTTATTGATTTAACATTGTAGTAATATACTGATAATGGTACTTTAGTTATTTCTAGAAGAACTTTCAATTCAAATTCTGCCCTTAGCTCACTAACAACTTTAACTTTTTCTTTTATTGTTAGGTCTTCTAGTTTTTTGGCTAAGGACTGCGATTTTTTTAAGTATTCAATTTCTGCTTTTAATCTAATATTTTCTTCTTCTAATCTTTTATCAACTGCCTTTTTGTAGCGTTCATCTTCGTTTAAGTAGTTCTTTCTAGGATATGTGTCTTGAATTCTGTCTTTTCCCTCATTATCGTACAGCTTAATCCAATCTGCTAGTATTTTAGGATCGGTTAATCCAAAATCTACTGCTACACTTCGTATTGATTCTCCATTTTTTACTCTATTTATTAACAGTAGTTTTGTATCCCGACAATAAATTCTTCTTTCTCTATCATTAAATGGTTCTTCACCATGTTTTTTATATAGTTTTACCATATACTTTATACTTGATGTTGGAAAATTATCATATCTCTCACTTATATGTGAGAGTGTTTTTCCTTCTATAATATGTTCTTTACATATATTTAATTTATCTTGCATCGTTAATTTCATTAAAAAACAGCTCCCTTCAGTTTTCTTGAAGTTGTATTCATTATACAACTTTCATTCCAACTTTTGGAAGCCATTTCATATTCTTATGGTGGAGAATAGGAGACTCGAACTCCTGACCCTCTGCGTGCAAGGCAGATGCTCTACCAACTGAGCCAATTCCCCAGAACACATATAATATTATCATAAGAATTTTATATAATCAAGTAAAATTTACGGTATAATATATGTAGGTGTTATTTATGGAATTAGATAAAATTAAATGGAATAATAAAAGATACAAAGAATTTATTAAATATTTAAAATCTTTAGGAAACTTAAAAGATAAAAATTTTAATGAAAAATTAATAAAAACTAAATATGAAATTATAGGTATTAAAATACCTATATTAAGATCCATTACAAAATCTATATCTAAAGGGGACTATATCAAATTTATAGATTTAATAGAACATAATTATTTAGAAGAAACTATTATTCATGCTCTATTACTAAATGAAATAAGCGAAGATAATGTATTTTATAATTATTTAGAAAAATTCTTGCCATTTATAGATAACTGGGCTACATGCGATACTTTTTGTTCTAAAAATAAGAAGAAATATATTGATGAATATTTTGACTATT
>JAAZCE010000054.1 GCA_012513435.1 Clostridiales bacterium | reverse complement strand
GTCATAGAATAACAAATCTTGATATGGTTCTGAAACCATTACTCTTTGAGAGCCATCTGGCAAGTCTTGAACTGTTTGATATAAAGCCATCATATCATCTAGGTTCTTTTCGTCTGTTTTTTCCTTTAACTTTAACCTTGCGTCAGAGTTGTATTTGTCATCTTCTATAACTTCTCTTATTGACCTTGGAAACTTCTCTGTCTTTAATCCATCTTTGAAATTATATTGGTTAAAAATCATATAATACGGATCAATAGACTTCAAATGTATTTTATTATCTGTTGTTTTCCATACTTTTAAAAATCCTGAACCATAATCAACTGCGTTATCAGGAACTTCATCTAGTGTTGGTGCAAAGTTATTATCTTTTAAGACTTTTCTGTTTGCCGCCTTTGGAATAAAACGAGAAAGTGGCATAGCCCCCTCAATCATAAAGTTTATATCTTTAATATCTAGTCTGATTTGTTCTTTTACTTTTCTTATAGATGATTGAGCTTCATAAACAAAAGTATTTTTATTATTTACACCTAACAAGTCAGGATTTTTTGTATCAACAGAGTTTGTGTAAAGAAATAACACATCTAGGAACTGTTTTGTTCTAAACTTATAACCTAACGACATCTCAAGATAACCTGTGTTATAGTCATCAATATGCTTTTTGATTTTTTCAATCATTTTTGTTTTGTCTTTGTCCATAATTTTATTTTTTAGTTAATATCTATCTATAATTATACCCTTTTTTGAAGATTTTGTCAATCTGTGCTTCGTATATTTTATCTACCATTTCATCACTTGCTGTTTTTTCTGAAATAAAACCAGCGTTTGCTATTCCGATAATGAAACTCATAAACAAGTCGAAGTGTCCACCAGACCCATCTTTTTGTTTTATTGTGTGAACATCATCTGCTGGATATTCACTTATTTGGTCGTAAAGGATTTGCGATGAAACTTCCAATAATTTATCTTTAAGTATTCGCTTGGTAAACAAAAGCATTTCAGGTTTAGTCTTTGGGTTGGTATTTACCCCATATTCATAAATATCAATTCCTTTTTCGTCTTTCTTGACAACTCTCTTAAATATGTTCTTGTAAATAGGAGTTAAGAAAGCTATAAATTCGTTTCCTGGATAATTGTTTTCAGGTATTATCAAGGCTTGGTTATATTTCTGTGCTAATCCAACACAATAAGGTGCTAGGTTTTCAGGGCTTATTTTGTTTGATTTAAAATTGGCTACTTCTTTATATCTTATTCCACTTATCTTTGTTATTACAAAAGCAGACTGGTCGCCACCAACACCTTTAGCACAGTCAACAGACATAATATAAACTGACTTGTTGTCAGGTTCTTCAATAATTAAAAGTCCCTCGTCTGTTCTGTTGCTTTCTTTTGCTAGAGTTTCAATATTTAGATATTTTATTAAATCATCTTCAAAATAAACCGTTGACCGACTAGGATTATTCATATATTCGGTCTGAAAATTATCACTATCTTTTTGTATTTGCTCTACTGATTTTTTAATCTTTCCTTTCTTTGCTAATTCGCTTGCTTCTTTGTTTGTTCGGCAATATTTATCTTCCCATGTTGGTTTTCCTAAATCATCTAAAATCGGTATGTTTATTATCTTTACATTTTCATCGTCTTTATACTTTCTTAAATACTTAGCAACATTTCCTCTAAGTGATAAATAGTTGCCCAATAAAGTAAAGCAACCGACAATTTGGTCTAGTCCATCTATAGAGGCTTCCATAACTTGATAAATCTGTTCTGTGTTTGCTAATGATCTGATTGTGTTTTCGTTCTCTATATCATCAAAAATTATCTTTTTGGGTCTTTTGGTTTCAACATTTCCATCATCTGTGATATCTACCTTTACAGTTCCTCTTGTTGTTGTTCTTGCAGACTTAGATATAAATGTTACTCCTGTCATTGTAGAAAACTTTGACATTGTTTGACTTTCCTTTTTCTTTGAACGATTTTCTATTGCTATTATATCTCCAAAGTATCTTGAGAGTTTTGAAAAAGCAAGAATATTGAACATATCCATTGTAAACTGACTAGAG
>JAAZCE010000028.1 GCA_012513435.1 Clostridiales bacterium | reverse complement strand
TTCCGACGACGACAATCTCGTATGCGATAAGGAGGTTTGCGTATTTTGTGGGCTTTGCGCAAAGGCTTGTCCTGTCGATGCCCTTACAGTTGACAGAAAAGAAAAAGTTTGGCAAGTTGACCTTGATTCATGTGTTAAATGCGGAGCATGTATCGACAAGTGCCCTAAGAAGTGTTTGTCTTTCGGAGAAAAGGCTGCTGAGGAAAAATCAGAGGCTGCCGTTGAACCTGAATCAGTTAAATTGCCTAAACTCGATGAAGAGAAATGTGTTTATTGCAGGGCTTGCGAAAATGTTTGTCCAAGCGAGGCTATCGTTGCAGATCCGGACGATTGGCAGCTTGACGAAGAAAAATGCGTAAGCTGTGCAGCCTGTGTAGATGAGTGCCCAGCTGAAGCACTCGAAATGAAATAATTTCAGATACAAAAACAGCCCAAGGCCTTAATGGTCGTGGGCTGTTTTAATGGCAGTATTTTAATGGCGAATTATTGTATACAAAAAAACAGCCAAAAAAATTTAAAAAAACCTACAAAAATATTCTCTGCTATAGTAAAATGATATAAACAAGAATAGTTGTATATGAAGCTTGCTAGAGATATTTCCTTTCTGCATCCAATGGAGAGAAATAGCCGAAGAAGAAAGGCACTGCACTTGTCATGCCGTGTTGAAGCTTTCAGGCCCAGGATAGTGAGCGGATACGATTTTGGAGAGAATGCTAAGAACATCACCGAAGAAGCAATTTGCGAAGGTAAGCAAGGAAGCTATCAGGTAAAAGGACAGGATTATGTGACAGCGTTTGTTGTTGCGGAGAGAATCCTGTTTTTTAATATTTACGGATTTTACCAATGTGAAGTGGTGAAGCAGCGATAAAAGGAAGATAGGAGGTTTGAATGGAAAGGAAAACACCGTTGTATGAAAAGCACGTAGAGGCAGGCGGAAAAATCGTGCCATTTGCAGGATATCTGCTACCGGTTCAATATTCTGCAGGAGTAATAGCGGAGCATAAAGCAGTAAGAGAGGCCTGCGGCATCTTTGATGTTTCTCATATGGGAGAAATTTTTTGCAGAGGTAAGGATGCCTTAAAAAACCTTAACCTTTTGCTGACAAATGATTTTAACGGCATGCATGACGGGCAGGCAAGGTACAGCCCCATGTGCAACGAAAAGGGCGGAGTGGTAGACGACCTTATAGTTTATAAAAAAAGTGACGAAGAGTATCTTTTTGTAGTGAACGCGGCTAATAAGGATAAGGACCACGCATGGATGAAGGCTCACCAGGTGGGAGAAGTATCATTTGACGATGAATCAGACCTGTACGCACAGATAGCCCTCCAAGGACCTAAGTCCGAGGTTATTATAGAAAAGCTGGCAGCAAGCGAATCCATACCTAAGGCCTACTACAGCGTAGTATTTCAGGGTGAAGCCGCCGGTATCCCTTGCATTATATCAAGGACGGGATATACGGGAGAGGACGGATTTGAATTTTACTGTCCCGCAGACAAGGGAGTAGAGCTTTGGAGCAAGCTCTTAGAGGCCGGTAAGGATGAGGGACTTATACCTTGCGGACTGGGAGCCAGAGATACTTTGAGACTTGAAGCCGGAATGCCTCTTTACGGTCATGAGATGGATGATGAAATCTCACCTAGAGAAACAGGCCTTGGAATATTCGTCAAGATGGACAAGGAAAACTTTATAGGCAAGGCATCCCTTGAAGAAAGAGGAACCCCCACTATTAAGAGGATAGGCCTTAAGGTTACGGGAAGAGGCATAATCAGAGAGCATTGCGATATTCACATAGGCGATGAAAAGATAGGACACAGCACGTCAGGAACTCATGCTCCGTATCTGGGGTATCCCATAGCTATGGCGCTGGTAGATAAGACAAAGGCTCAGATTGGCGCAGAAGTTGAAGCTGATGTGAGGGGCAGGCGTGTGGCCGCAGAGATAGTTAAGTTGCAGTTTTATAAAAAATAAAGTATAGATATATAGGAGGAATGAAAATGAATTACCCAGAAGAATTAAAGTATGCTAAATCCCACGAATGGTTAAAGGAAGAAGGAAATACAGTAGTCATAGGAATTTCTGATTTTGCTCAGGACGCCCTTGGGGATATAGTTTTTGTTAATTTGCCAGAAGAAGGCGATGAAGTTACGGCGGGAGAAGCCTTTGCTGACGTTGAGTCGGTTAAAGCCGTGTCGGATATATTTTCACCTGTAACGGGAACAGTTGTGTCTGTCAATGAAGAGATAATGGATGACCCGGCACTCATAAACGGCGCACCTTACGATTCGTGGTTCATCAAAGTCGAAAATGTAACAGAGCACAGAGATTTACTGGATGCAGCAGCTTATGAGGCTCACGCAACAGCAGAAGCGGGGGCATAAAATGGGCAGATTCGTTGCATCGACCTCAAAAGAACAGCAGGAAATGTTGAAAGCCATAGGCTTCACATCTTTTGATGAAATGTTTGCTGATGTTCCTGACGAGGTGAAGCTTAAAGAAGGGATGGCTATACCTCAGGGGCTTTCAGAAATGGAAGTAAGCGAAAAGCTGGAAGAAATGGCCGAAAGCAACAAGGTTTTTAAACAGATATTCAGAGGGGCGGGAGCCTACGACAGATACATTCCCGCTGCCGTTAAAAAGATAGTATCCAAGGAAGAGTTCGTAACCGCATATACACCTTACCAGGCAGAGATAAGCCAAGGAATACTCCAGTCTATATTTGAGTTTCAGACTATGATGTGCGAGCTTACAGGACTTGACGTATCAAACGCTTCGGTATATGACGGAGCGACTGCTGCGGCAGAGGCTACGGCCATGTGCAAGGATAGAAAAAGAAGCACAGTGCTTGTATCTGCGACTACCAATCCCCAGGTTATGGATGTAATAAAGACATACTGCTATGGGAGCAATACCAAGATTGTGATAATTCCGGAAAAGGGCGGAGTTACGGACATGGAGGCCCTCGCTGCCGCCTTGGCAAACGATACGGCATGCTTCTACGTTCAGCAGCCTAATTTCTTCGGAATACTTGAGGACTATGACGCTTTGGCAGACACAGTTCATGACAAGGGCGTGAAGTTCATTATGGGCTCTGACCCCGTGGGTCTTGCAATACTCAAAACACCGGCAGAATACGGTGCGGATATTGCTGTAGGCGAAGGCCAGTCACTTGGAATGCCAATGTCATTTGGAGGACCTTATCTTGGGTTTATGACAGCTGCATCTGCTATGATGAGAAAGCTGCCGGGACGTATCGTAGGAGAGACTACCGATGATGATGGTAACAGGGCTTTCGTCCTTACCCTGCAGGCCAGAGAACAGCATATAAGAAGAGAGAAAGCGGGAAGCAACATATGTTCTAATCAAGCTCTCTGTGCCCTTACTGCTGGAGTATACCTAAGCACCATGAGCAAGTCAGGGCTAAGGGATGTGGCGATGCAGTCGGCATCCAAGGCTCACTATTTACAGGAGGAACTGGCGGAGATAGGCTTTGAGCCTAAGTACATGAAGCCTTTCTTTAATGAATTTGTAACGGTAACACCTATTCCTGCGGCAGTGATATTAGGCAGGCTTGAAGATGCGGGAATACTGGGAGGACTTCCTCTTGAGGAAAATGAAATACTTTGGTGTGCCACGGAAAAGAACAGTAAGGAATCAATAGATAAGATGATAGAAATACTGAAGGAGGTGTGCTATATATGAAGCTGATATTTGAAAAAAGCATGCCTGGGAGAGGATTGTCCATATTGCCTAAGTGCGATGTGCCAGAGGTATCTCTTGAAGGATTTGAAAGAAAAATAGATCTTAGACTTCCTGAAATGTCAGAGAACGATTTGAGCAGACATTACACAGAGCTTGCAGAGCACACTCACGGTGTAAATAACGGATTTTATCCTCTGGGGTCCTGTACCATGAAATACAATCCCAAGGTAAATGAAGAGATGGCCCAGCTCAAGGGCTTTACAGGAATACATCCTTTGCAGCCTGCCGAAACAGCTCAAGGATGCCTTGAGGTCATGTATAAGGCGGAAAAGTATCTCTGCGAAATCACAGGTATGGATGGCATGTCCTTCCAGCCTGCAGCGGGAGCTCATGGAGAGTTCGCGGGTCTGCTGCTAATAAAGGCATACCATGCGAGCAGAGGAGACACTAAGCGTACAAAGATAATAGTTCCTGATTCGGCTCATGGTACAAATCCTGCCAGCGCCATTATGGCGGGCTTCACCATAGTCAACATTGATTCGGGTGATGACGGATGCGTGGACCTGGAAGCCTTGAAAAAGGCTGTAGGCGAGGATATAGCCGGGCTTATGCTTACCAATCCTAATACGGTGGGTCTCTTTGACAGGAATATTCTTGAAATTACCAGAATAATTCACGATGCAGGAGGCCTTTGCTACTACGATGGCGCCAACCTCAACGCTATTATGGGAGTTGCAAGACCGGGAGACATGGGATTTGACTGCATGCATCTCAACCTGCACAAGACATTTTCATCGCCTCACGGCGGCGGCGGTCCGGGAAGCGGACCTTGCGGGTGCAAAGATTTTCTTGTGGAGTTTCTTCCAGGACCTCAGGTCTTAGCAGGCGAAGGACGCAAAGAAGAGGGTAATAGCTATACGATGGTAGAAAGAGAGAATTCGGTAGGATATGTAAAGGAATTTTACGGCAACTTCTTGGTTGTGGTTCGCGCCCTCACATATATATTGATGCTTGGCAGGGAGGGTATCAAGGAAGCTTCATGCAATGCGGTACTTAACGCCAACTACATGATGGAAGCTCTCAAGGATATATATCCTATGGCTTACGATGTAACATGCATGCATGAATTCGTAATGAGCCTCGACATGCTGAAGAAGGAAACGGGAGCATCGGCTCTGGACGTTGCCAAGACTCTTCTTGATTACGGTATGCATCCTCCTACGATGTATTTCCCTCTCATAGTTCACGAAGCGTTGATGGTTGAACCTACGGAGACGGAATCCAAGGAGACTCTAGACGAAGCTATTGCCGTTTTCAGAGAGGTTCACGGCAAGGCTCAAGAAGATGGTGAAGCTTTGCATAAGAGTCCACAGAAGGCATCTATAGGAAGACCTGATGAGGTCAAGGCTGCAAGAACGCCGATAGTCAAATTTGTTTTTTCGGAGTAGAAAATTATGATAAAAAAAGCATCATTCCTGCAGGTTGGGGGAACAAATCCATACGAAAATCTTGCAATGGAGGAATACCTGATGATGAACTGCGGTCAGGACGAAGGTATCTTGTATCTGTGGCAAAACAGAAGGACCGTGGTTGTGGGCAGGAACCAGAACTGCTGGAAAGAATGTGATGTTAAACAGCTTGAAAAAGACGGCGGATTTCTTGTTCGCCGTCTTTCAGGCGGTGGAGCGGTTTACCATGATTTGGGAAATTTAAATTTTACCTTTTTAGTGAGAAAAGACAACTACGATATAGATAAGCAAACGGAAGTAATAAAAAAAGCCGTAGGCCTTCTGGGAATCCATGCTGAGAGGACAGGTCGCAACGATATAACAGTAGAAGGAATGAAATTCTCGGGGAATGCCTTTTACAAAAGGGGAGACTACTGCTATCATCACGGAACTATTCTCCTTAAGGCAGACAAGGTAAAGATGTCAAAGTATCTTACGGTTTCTGCGGAAAAACTAAGGTCAAAGGGCGTCAATTCCGTTCCCTCCAGGGTGACAAATCTCTGCGAGTTTTGTGAAGGACTTACGGTGGAGTCAATGTCTCAAAATCTTAGGAAAGCCTTCGGAGGGGTTTACGGCTTGCCTGTAGAGGAGTTGAAAATTCCCAAAGCAGCAGAGAAGCCTTTGCAGGAAAACCGCCGGCGCTTTGAATCTTGGGAATGGAAATATGGCAAAAGCAGCCCCTTTCATAATGAGTTTGAGAAAAGATTTAGCTGGGGCAATATTCAGCTTCAGTTCAGTGTAAAAGAAGGGATTATAGAAAGCGCTAATGTCTACTCCGATGCCATGGACATTCAGTGGGTCATGTACCTTTCGGACCGGCTGCCGGGATGCAGGTACGACTGTGAGGAAATATGCGCTTTGGTCAAGGATTTTCCCCATGAAGTCAAGGGTGACCTTATTGTCTTTATCAAGGAGAATATTTAGGAGGAATTTGATATGTCAATGGAATACGATTTGATTGTAATAGGAGCAGGCCCGGGGGGATATGTTTCGGCAGCGGTGGCAGCCGGCAAGGGAATGAAGACAGCTGTAATAGAAAAGGAAGAGCTTGGCGGGACATGTCTCAACCACGGCTGCATACCTACCAAGACCATAATGCACAGCACGGAGCTGTACGCAGAATTGAAAGCTGCAGAGGCTGCGGGAATCCACGCTGATGGTATATCATACAGCATGGCAGAAATTCAGAACCATAAGCAGGAGGTGCTGGAGCAACTTAGAAGCGGCATTGCCATGATGCTCAAAAAAGGAAAAGTCGACTTTTATCAAGGAACAGCAAAGATAACAGATAAGCATACCGTGATCGTGGGAAGCCAGATACTGACCACGGATAAAATATTGATTTGTACAGGCTCCAGGACCGCTGTTCCGACCATACCAGGCATGGACCTGGACAAGGTGGTGACCAGTGATGACCTTCTTGACAGCACTATCGTATATAAGCGATTGGTTATAATAGGAGGCGGAGTAATAGGGATGGAGCTCGCATCTATCTACAGCAGGCTAGGTACAGAGGTAGTGGTTATCGAAGCTCTCGACAGGATACTGGTTAACATGGACAAGGAGTTTTCCCAGAGTCTTAAGATGCTGGCAAAGAAGAGAGGGACAGAGATTCATACTAAGGCTTCTGTAAAGGAAATACGCTCTAAGGATAAGGGCGTTTCCTGTATTTTTACTGAAAAGGATGAAGACATAGAGATAGATGCCGATGCTGTTTTGGTGGCTACAGGAAGAAGACCTAATACGGAGGGCCTCTTAGGCAGTGATGTGACGGTGGACACGGAAAAGGGAAGGATAATTGTAAACGAGAACTATCAGACAAGCGTCCCTAACATATATGCAGCAGGAGATGTAATAGGAGGCATACAGCTAGCTCATGTGGCTAGCGCAGAGGCAGTCAATGCTGTGTGTCATATGGCAGGGGAAAAGCCGGCTAAGGATATAAATGTAATTCCTTCCTGTATATATACAAGTCCTGAAATCGCATCAGTAGGCATAACTCCCGAAGAAGCAAAGGCGGCGGAGATGGATGCAAAGACTGTCAAATATCCTATGTCAGCCAACGGCAAATCACTGCTTTCCATGGAGGGGAGAGGCTTCATCAAGGTTACGGCAGATGCTTCCACAGGTAAAATTCTCGGAGCGCAGATGATGTGCGCCAGAGCTACCGACATGATAGCTATATTCGCAGAAGCCATAGCCTGCGGCTTAACCAAAGAGCAAATGTCATCGGTAATTTACCCCCATCCTACATTCAGCGAAGGAATAGGAGAAGCAGTTGAGCTATTTTAAGGCAAATGGCGGTTTTTCCCTTGACATTGACAGCTTTGTAATATACAATTATCTAGCGACTTTGTGAGAATAATTAAGAATCGGAGCAGACACTGCTCTTAATTTAGGTTAACGGAGGACAGTTGAAATGAGAGTAAAAGTTACACTTGCGTGTACTGAGTGCAAGCAGAGAAATTACAACACTATGAAGAATAAGAAGAATACTGCGGACCGTATTGAAATGAACAAGTATTGTCCGTTCTGCAAGAAGCATACACTTCATAAGGAAACGAAATAAGGGAGTAAAACTATGGCAAAGCAGTCAAAGGATAAGGTGCCTGCAAATTCATTAAAGGGCACCGGCGACAAGAATCCTGCCAAGAAGGGATCTCTTGTCAAGGCGGCACAAAAAACTACGCAAAAAGCAACGCAGAAGCGTAAAAAGGGCAGCATAAAAGAATATTTCAAAGGCGTAAAACTTGAAATGAAAAAAGTTGTATGGCCTACGAAAAAAGAGCTTGGCTCCTTTACGGTTGTAGTGCTTGTTGCATGTGCGGCTTTTGCGATTGTATTTTGGGCAGTTGACACCGGAGTTTTAGCGGCTATTAAAGCTGTTTGTTTCTAGGGTAAACCGAAATGGGGGCTTAAGGTACAATGTGTGAAAACAATGAAAAGAAAAAATTGGACATTGAAGGGCTTGAGGGCCTGCGAGGCGATGGCGAGGCAAAATGGTATGTAGTTCATACTTATTCCGGCCACGAAAATAAGGTAAAAGTGAATATTGAGAAAATCGTCGAGAACAGAGGAATGCAGGACCTTATACTTGATGTTATTGTGCCTACGGAAGACAGAGTCGAAGTTAAAGGCGGACAGCGCAAGTTAAAGACGAGAAAAATGTTCCCCGGATATGTCCTTGTTAAGATGATAGTAACCAATGAATCCTGGTACCTGGTGAGAAACACCCAGGGCGTAACGGGATTTGTGGGGCATGGTTCCGACCCTGTTCCTCTTACGGTTGAAGAAGTAAGAAGAATGGGAATAGAAAAGATATATATCGATTTGAACGTGAAGGTTGGCGACACAGTTAAGGTTATAAACGGGCCTTTTGAAAACTTCATGGGAGTTGTAGAAGAGGTCAATATGGAAAAGCAGACGCTGCGTGCCAAGGTTTCGATGTTCGGAAGAGATACACCGGTAGAATTGGATTTTGCTCAAGTCGACAAGATGTAAGCAAGGCCGATTTTATCTGAATTCGACCCTTTAGAGGGAATATATAAGAAAGGAGACAGCAAAGGATGGCTAAGAAGATTGAAGGCTATATTAAACTTCAAATTCCCGCCGGCAATGCGAATCCGGCACCTCCTGTAGGACCTGCTCTAGGTCAGCACGGCGTAAACATTATGGATTTCTGTAAACAGTTTAACGCCAAGACACAGGATCAGCCGGGAATGATTATTCCTGTAGTAATCACTGTATATGCAGACCATTCGTTTTCATTTATTTGTAAAACACCGCCTGCAGCAGTATTGCTCAAGAAGGCAGCTGGGTTGGATGCAGCTTCAGGTGAGCCTAACAAGACAAAGGTGGCTACACTGACAAGAGCGCAAGCTGAAGAAATTGCCAAGACAAAAATGCCGGACCTGAATGCAGCAAACCTTGAATCAGCAACAGAGATGATAAAGGGAACAGCAAGAAGCATGGGAATCGTTATTGAAGATTAGTAGAGTGGGAGGCCGTTACAGCTAAAATCAAGCTGTATGCTGAGGGAAAAGACAAGCATAGGCCGCTGGAACCACAAGGAGGTAAACAACATGCCTAAAAGAGGTAAGAATTACAGAGCAGCTTTAGAAAACTATGATAAAGTTGAACAGTACGAAGTTGAACAGGCTATGGATATAGTATGTAAGACTGCCAAGGCAAAGTTCGATGAGACTGTAGAAGCACACATTAGACTGGGTGTTGACGGAAGACATGCTGACCAGCAGGTCAGAGGCGCTATCGTTCTTCCTAACGGTGTAGGTAAAACCAAGAGAGTATTAGTATTCGCAAAGGGACCTAAAGCTACAGAAGCCGAGGAAGCCGGAGCTGATTTTGTGGGAGCAGAAGAAATGGCCCAGAAAATCCAGAGTGAAGGCTGGTTTGATTTTGATGTAGTTATCGCAACTCCTGATATGATGGGTGTTGTAGGAAGACTGGGAAAAATCTTAGGACCTAAGGGGTTAATGCCAAACCCTAAGTCCGGTACGGTTACTATGGATGTCAATAAGGCTATCCAGGAAGTAAAGGCCGGCAAGGTTGAGTATCGTCTTGATAAGACGAACATCATCCATACTCCTATTGGCAAGGCGTCATTTGGAGCGGAGAAGCTTGCTGAGAATTTCAATGCACTGCTGGGAGCTATTATCAAGGCTAAACCGGCTGCTGCAAAGGGACAGTATCTCAGAAGTGTAACCGTTGCTGCGACAATGGGCCCTGGAGTGAAGGTCAACCCAATGAAAATTGGCTAAACAATAACAACGAAAATGAATAACCTTAGACAGCGGGCGAACCCCTAATCCAATGAGCTTCGCGAGTTGCGGTAGGTGTCATGTGAAGCTTCCCCAAATCTCAGATTTGGCAGGAAGCTACTGCAGAGCCCTACTGATGCACGCAGAAACCTTTACAGGAGTTCTTAATAGCATTACCCGCCGAGGTACAATGTCAATAAATGTGCCTTGCTGTCTATTATCGATGGCAAGGTTTTTATTACGGAGTACCGTAACTATTCAGAAAGGAGAAAACGTCAAACATGAAAGAAGCTTATATACAGAAACAGGCAGTTATCGATGAGATAAAAGACAAGTTTGAAAGAGCACAGTCCGCAGTAGTTATCGACTATATCGGTATTACGGTAGCAGAGGCTGATGCTATGAGAAAGAAGCTTCGTGAAGCTGATGTAGACTATACAGTTTACAAGAATACTCTCGTGAAGAGAGCTATCGCCGGAACAGAATACGAAGCATTGTCAGAGGTTCTTGAAGGACCTAGCGGATTCGCATTCAGTTATGATGATGCGACTGCACCTGCAAGACTTCTCAACGAATCGATTAAGGCATACAAGAAAATGGAGATGAAGGGCGGCTTTGTTGAAGGAGAATACTGCGACAAAGAACAGATTGTTCAGATTGCATCTATTCCTTCAAGAGATGCACTTATTTCCAAGTTTATGGGAAGCATCCAGTCACCTATTGCTAACTTTGCAAGGGTTGTCGGCCAGATTGCTGAGCAGAAGGAAGCGTAACCCTAGCATACGATTAGAAATTATTTAAAAGGAGAAAAACGATGAATAAAGATCAAATTATTGAAGCTATAAAAGAAATGTCCGTTTTGGAATTAAACGAACTGGTTAAGGCTTGCGAAGAAGAATTCGGCGTAAGTGCAGCAGCAGGCGTTGTAGTTGCAGCAGCAGCAGACGGCGGTGCAGCAGCAGAGGAACAGACTGAATTCGCAGTAGTTCTTAAGGAAGTTGGCGGAGAAAAGATTAAGGTTATCAAGACTGTAAGAGAAATCACAGGCTTAGGACTTAAGGAAGCTAAGGCATTAGTAGACGGAGCTCCATCCAACGTTAAGGAAGGATGCGAGAAGTCTGAGGCTGAAGGATACAAGGCTCAGTTGGAAGAAGTAGGAGCAGTTATTGAACTGAAATAGTTCCAATCGGCAAAAACATAAAAGCCCGCACCGAATGGTGTGGGTTTTTCTATGAGCAGAGCCGCAACAGCCCTGTTGTGTATTTGCTCTTTTTAGCAATTAATCTGCTAAAAATTTATGTTTTCCATTTTTTTTTCTTGAACAAGGGGGTAGATTGGTGTATACTAACCTCGTAAAAGAAGTAGGGTTTGTTAAAAGTGGGCAATAAAAGGGAGTAAGGTATAAACATCGAGAAGAATCTGCATAATGGTGCGGGTTCTTTTTCATTGTGTCTATTAACCATTGTAATTAAAGTGATAAAATGATATAATATTCAAACAATTGAGTTAATTGAAGAGGGAGGTAAGTATGTATAAGAAATTTATAGTCATTCTTCTGGTATTGATGCTGGCTTTAGGCTTAGGCTCGTGCGGGAGAGCGGATTACGGCGAAGAGTTTACAGGCTTTGATGAATCCATAGATATGGATTTTGCAAAGGAAGTGATTGAAAACATCGGCAGTTTCGGTGATGACCCTGTAATGGGTATGCGCTCGGCGGGTTCGCCTGCAGAGGGAGAGACGGTCAAGTATCTTGAAGGTGTTATGAAGGATATTGGTCTTCAAAATATCACTGTTGATGAAGCTACCGTTGACGGATGGACATTTAATGGTGCCAATGTTACCTTCACCAATGCTAAGGGCAAAGAACAGAAAATAGATTTAGCATCGTATCAGACCACACTTCAGGCTGATAACGAGACATGCCAGCTTGTTTACTTAAAAGAGGGGACCGAAGGGGATTATGAAGGAGTTGACGTAACCGACAAGCTGGTTCTTATAGATGTTGACCAGAATGAAAACTGGTGGATAAGTTATCCTACGGTTCAGGCTAAGCTCAAGGGTGCAAAAGCAGTAGTGGCTGTCTCCCTTTATCCGGAGGATGGAGCTGATCGCGTAGGAGTACAGGACGTATGCGCACCAGCAGATGCACCTGCACTTGCAATAAGTGAAAAGGACAGCAAGGCACTCAGAAAAGCCATCAAGGCTGGAGGCGGAGATTCTGTAAGCGTAGTTCTTAACTGCGACTCTACGGTTACGGAGGATGCAACAACTCATAATCTTTGGGGAGAGATTCCGGGGGAAACCCCTGAGACAGTATTTGTGTTTGCACACATGGATGGATATTTTCATTCGCAGTACGATGATGCTCAGGGTGTGGGAGTTTCCATGGCTATAGCCAAGGCTCTAATAGACAGCGATTACAAGCCTGAAAAGACAATAAGGTTCTGTATGCATGGCTCAGAGGAATGGGGCGTTAGCGGAAGCGAATACGACTGGTCAGCAGGTGCATATGAAGAAATAATGACTACTCATCCTGAATGGGTAAACGGAGCCTTCGCCATAGTCAACAATGATGGCGGATACTCTGTAGAAGGCGAAACCTACATGGGTACGAGAAGCGCTATTGAGCTTAAGTCCTTTATAAAAGAGAGCATAGGTCAGTTAAACGAAGAATCCAAGTATGAATGGTCCTACAGGAATACCAGCACCTATACAGAGGATTTCCAGTGGGCACGTATGGGAATACCGGCAATCGTAGCCGGAGAAGGTGACGGAGAAAAGTACGATAATATGGGATATCATTCCACATATGACAGCTTCGATGCACAGCCTCTCGATGAAGATGGCTTCAGAGAAGTTATACAGACATACGGCAAGCTGGTAATAGACCTTGACAATACGCTGGTGAGACCTATGAATTTCACCGTAAGGCTTAAGAGCTTCGAGAAGTCCTTATCCGACAAATCGGAATTCAAGGATTTGCTGGACAAAGGATATGAAGCATCGGCTGCTTTGGAAGAAAAGATGGCAGCTGTTGAAGAATCCGGAGATAAGGATGTTGCAGTAGAACTTAACGTTAAGACTCAGGCTGTTTATAAATCCTTCCAGGATTCTCTTGTGGGCTTGAACTTCGACCCCGAGGTTGTAATAAAACATGAGCTCTATCAGTCAAATCTGGAAGCCATCGATGGAACCATCAAAGCGCTGGAGGACGGCGATGTGCAGACAGCCTACGATGAATATCTGTGGGCGATAGACTGGGCATGGTATTATATGTACTTTGACGAATCAACCGTTAAGACTCTTGAAAACCAGCTCTTTGATAATCGCGAAGGCACATGGGGGGAAGGTCTGATACAGTACCGTCATGCTGACATCGGAGGCGTAGTGAAGAGTCTCCAAGACAAGTACGATGTGAAGAAGCCTGATGTATCGGCAGAGATAGCAAAGCTCAAGGAGCTGCGGGAACAGCAGCAGTCTTACTATGATGCAATGCTTGCATCGGAAAAGGTAGGTCTTGAAAGCACTATAAGCCTTATGGAAGAATACGCTAAATAGATCTAAGCAAATAACAGGTTAACAAGGCACCAGGACACTTAAGAGGTAAGCATTCTCCATGTGTTTTTGGTGTCTTGCTGTCTTGCTTATGGACAATCGTCAGGACAGGTTGTCAGAATAGGAGGAACAAAAAATAATGGAAAAATTTTTCAATTTTCCCTTGACGATTTGACATATATATGATAACATATTAAACTGCCCTGCAAATATAATTTGTTGAATATATAAGGAGTGATGACTATGCCAAATCCGGTAAAATTAGGTAGAAAAGAACGAATGACCTTTTCAAAAATCAACGAAGTGGCAGAGATGCCCAATCTGATTCAGATACAGACGGACTCGTATGATTGGTTTGTGAGAGAAGGTCTTCGTGAAGTTTTTGAAGACATTTCACCAATAAAAGATTATGCGGATAGTCTTGTTCTTGAATTTATCGATTATTCACTTACAGACCCTCCCAAGTATGAACAGGAGGAATGTAAAGAGCGAGATGTAACTTACGCGGCACCATTGAAGGTTAAAGTCAGGTTGCAGAACAAGAGCACAGGCGAAGTTAAAGAGCAGGAAGTGTTTATGGGCGACTTTCCGTTGATGACGGAGAAAGGCACCTTCATTTATAATGGAGCCGAGAGAGTCGTAGTAACACAGCTGGTTCGTTCACCGGGACCTTATTATGAGAAGACCATAGATAAATCGGGCAAAAGCCTGTATAAGACCACGGTTATACCTAACAGAGGGGCTTGGCTGGAATATGAAACAGACTCAAATGAAGTGATTTCAGCTAGAGTTGACAGGACGAGAAAACAGCCTGTCACTACTCTTTTGAGAGCACTTGGTATGGCCAGCAATCAGGAGATAATAGACTTTTTCGGAGAAGAGCCAAGACTGCTTAGAACTCTGGAAAAGGATACGACCACAAGTTACGAAGAAGGGCTGAAGGACATATACAAGAAGCTGAGACCGGGCGAGCCTCCTACAGTAGAAAGTGCGCGTTCCCTCTTTGATTCTATGTTTTTTGACCCTAAGAGATATGACTTGGCTAAGGTTGGAAGATATAAATACAATAAGAAGCTGGGACTATTTAACCGTATTGTAGGCTCCATAACCGATGAAGACGTTATTGACCCTAATACGGGAGAGATACTGGCCGAAAAGGGACAGAAGATAGGCAAGGTACTGGCAAGGCAGATAGAAAATGCAGGAGTCGAATACATCATGGCTCAGGACCCTATGGATGAGACCAGAGTGACCAAAGTAATAGGGAATAGGTTTGTCGATATTAAGACCTACATTGAATTCGACATATCGGATCTTAAGATAGCCGAACAGGTGTACTATCCTGTGCTGATGGAGATTCTGCAAGAAAATGAAGACCAGGAGGCCGTGAGAGAGGCTCTTAAAATCAGGAAAAACGAGCTTTCGCCTAAGCACATTCTCAGGGATGACGTTTTCGCATCGGTAAGCTACATTCTCAACTTGAATTACGGTATAGGAAATGTAGACGATATAGACCATCTGGGCAACAGAAGATTGAGGACCGTAGGAGAACTTTTGCAGAACCAGATTAGAATAGGGCTTTCCAGAATGGAAAGGTCCATAAAGGAAAGAATGACCACTCAGGATATAGCTGAAGTAACGCCTCAGGGCCTGATGAATATCAGACCTGTTACTGCCGCAGTAAAGGAATTCTTTGGAAGCTCCCAGCTGTCTCAGTTTATGGACCAGACCAATCCTTTGGCAGAGCTGACGCATAAGAGAAGACTTTCCGCTTTGGGACCGGGAGGTCTTTCCAGAGAAAGAGCCGGATTCGAGGTTAGAGATGTTCATCACTCACATTATGGGAGAATGTGCCCTATAGAAACTCCTGAAGGACCTAATATCGGTCTTATTGGCTCATTGACTACCTATGGAATAATAAATCAATATGGATTTATTGAAACGCCTTACAGAGTAGTGGATAAAAAAACTGGTATAGTAACTAAAGAGATACATTATCTCACAGCAGACGATGAAGAAGATAAAATCGTTGCTCAGGCAAATGAACCGCTTGATTCAAAGGGTTATTTTGTCAATCTTAAGGTTGCCGCAAGAGGCCAGGGCGGAGATATTGATCTGGTTCCCAGGGAAGCGGTAGACTACATGGATGTATCGCCTAAGCAGGTAGTGTCCGTAGCAACGGCCATGATTCCATTCCTGGAAAACGATGACGCCAACAGAGCTCTCATGGGTTCCAACATGCAGCGTCAGGCAGTACCCCTCATGGTTACGGAGACTCCTATCGTAGGAACTGGCATGGAGCATAAGGCCGCTAAGGATTCCGGCGTGGCTATTATTGCCAAGCATTCCGGAACCGTTGATTTTGTAGATGCCAACAAGATAGTCATTGCAAGAGATGACGGGGAGGGCAAGGACCAGTACAGACTTTTGAAGTTTAAGCGTTCCAACCAGGGAACCTGCATAAATCAGAGACCTATCGTATACAACGGCGAACACGTTGAGAAGGGCGAGGTAGTAGCAGATGGACCTTCTACGGATAACGGCGAAGTAGCTCTCGGAAAGAACCTGCTCATAGGATTCATGACATGGGAAGGTTATAACTACGAGGATGCTATCGTTCTCAACGAAAGACTGATAATGGAGGACATTCTTACATCCATCCATATAGAAAAATACGAAGCGGAAGCCAGAGATACCAAGCTGGGACCTGAGGAAATAACCAGGGATATTCCTAACGTGGGAGAGGACGCGCTGAAGGATCTGGACGAGGAGGGCATCATCAGAATAGGTGCAGAGGTCAACTCATCAGATATACTGGTAGGAAAGGTTACGCCTAAGGGAGAGACCGAGCCTACGGCAGAGGAAAGACTTCTCAGAGCTATTTTCGGAGAAAAAGTAAGAGAAGTAAGAGACACTTCCCTGAAGGTTCCTCACGGAGAAACGGGTATAGTGGTAGATGTAAAGATTTTCTCAAGGGAGAACGGCGACGAACTTCCTCCAGGAGTAAACAAGCTGGTTAGGTGCTACATCGCCACCAAGAGAAAGATAAGCGTAGGCGACAAGATGGCAGGAAGACACGGTAACAAGGGTGTTATTTCCAGAATACTCCCTGAAGAAGATATGCCATTTATGGAAAACGGGCAGCCGCTCCAAGTAATGCTCAATCCTCTGGGAGTTCCTTCGCGTATGAACGTCGGTCAGGTTCTGGAGGTTCATTTGGGACTTGCTGCCAGAAGCAGAGACTGGTATATAGCCACCCCTGTATTTGATGGTGCCAATGAAAAGGATATAATCCAGCTCCTCAAGGAAAGCGGCTATGACGAAAGCGGCAAGTTACGTCTCAGAGACGGCAGAACAGGCGATTATTTTGACAACCCTGTTACAGTCGGATATATGTATATGCTTAAGCTCCATCACCTGGTTGATGACAAGATACATGCAAGAAGCACTGGACCGTATTCACTTGTTACTCAGCAACCTTTAGGTGGTAAAGCTCAGTTTGGCGGACAGCGTTTCGGAGAAATGGAAGTTTGGGCTCTTGAAGCCTACGGCGCCGCATATACTTTGCAGGAAATACTTACTGTGAAGTCTGATGATATAGTAGGTCGTGTGAAAACTTACGAGGCAATCGTCAAGGGTGAAAACATTCCCGAACCCGGCATACCTGAATCCTTCAAGGTACTCATTAAGGAAATGCAGAGCTTGTGTCTCGATGTCAAGGTTCTGACGGAAGATAATGAGGAAATTGAAATAAAGGAGACCAGTGAGTTGGAAGATATACCTGCAATAGAAGGCATGGTCGAGGTAGAGACAGACCTTGAGGAAATTCATGAGGAGGAAGAACTCATAGAAATCAACGGCGAAGAAGTGTACGATGAAGAAAATGAGGAAGACGACGTCGTAGATGAAATCGATGAAGCCAGTGCAGAGTCCATTGAAGAGTTATAGGAAAGGGGAAGTGACCGATGAACGATAATAATAATTATGAATTGAATAATTTCGAGTCCCTGCAGATTGGATTGGCATCGACAGAGAAGATATTAGGCTGGTCCCGCGGAGAGGTTACGAAACCCGAAACTATAAATTACAGAACATTGAAGCCTGAAAAGGATGGTCTGTTCTGTGAAAAAATATTCGGACCGACAAAGGACTGGGAATGTCATTGCGGTAAATACAAGAGAATAAGATACAAGGGCATCGTATGCGATAAGTGCGGCGTTGAGGTTACCAAGGCCAAGGTAAGAAGAGAGAGGATGGGCCACATCAAGCTGGCTTCCCCCGTATCTCACATTTGGTACTTTAAAGGCATACCTTCAAGGATGGGACTTGTTCTCGACATATCGCCGAGAACACTTGAGAAAGTCCTTTACTTTGCTAACTTTATCGTAACGGATAAGGGCAATACGGAATTCGCATACAAAGAAATACTGACTGAAACTCAGTACAGAGAAGCTAAGGATGACCCTTCCAAGCAGTTTAAGGCCGGAATGGGCGCGGAAGCCGTAAAAGAGCTGTTGGCACAGATTGATTTAGATGAGCTTTCGGAGGACTTGAGGGCTAAGCTGAAGGTGGCAACGGGACAGAAGAAGATAAGGATAGTAAGAAGGCTGGAAGTGATAGAGGCGTTGAGAGTTTCTGGGAACAGACCTGAATGGATGGTTTTAGAAGTTGTCCCTGTAATTCCTCCTGATTTGAGACCTATGGTACAGTTGGACGGTGGAAGATTCGCAACATCAGACTTAAACGATCTCTATAGACGTGTGATAAACAGAAACAACAGGCTTAACAGGCTTCTTGAGCTGGGAGCTCCCGACATCATCGTGAGAAACGAAAAGAGAATGCTTCAGGAAGCCGTTGACGCTTTAATCGACAACGGCAGAAGAGGCAGGCCTGTAACAGGGCCGGGTTCAAGGCCCCTCAAGTCATTGTCAGATATGCTCAAGGGCAAGCAGGGAAGATTCAGACAGAACCTGCTGGGTAAGCGTGTCGATTATTCGGGACGTTCCGTAATAGTAGTAGGACCGGAGTTGAAGTTCTATCAGTGCGGACTTCCCAAGAAGATGGCCCTTGAACTGTTTAAGCCATTTATAATGAAAAAGCTGGTTGAGAACGAGAACGCCCACAACATCAAGAATGCCAAGAAGATGGTCGAAAAGGTAAGTCCTGAGGTTTGGGATATACTGGAGGGCGTTATCAAGGAGCATCCTGTAATGCTGAACCGTGCCCCGACCTTGCATAGGCTGGGGATACAGGCCTTTGAGCCTGTGTTGGTAGAGGGTAAGGCTATAAAGCTCCATCCTCTGGCATGTACTGCATTTAACGCTGACTTTGACGGAGATCAGATGGCCGTTCACGTACCACTTTCCGTGGAGGCCCAAGCAGAGGCAAGATTCCTCATGCTTTCCGTAAACAATATCTTAGCACCTAAGGATGGTACACCTATTACCACACCTACTCAGGACATGATACTGGGAAGCTACTACCTAACTCATCAGGGACAGGAAGAGGGCAAGAGGATATCACCGGCAGAAAGAGGCGACGGTAAAGCCTTTACAGACATGGCAGAAATGCTTATGGCATACCAAAACGGTATGGTGGGTCTTCACGCCAGAGTAAAGGTGAGAAGATATGCAGGCGAGGGTGATGAAAGAGGCAAACTTGTAGAATCCACTGTAGGAAGATTTATTTTCAACGAACAGATACCTCAGGACTTAGGATACGTAGAGGATAGAGAAGCGGACCCTTATTCACTGGAAATAGATTTTCTCTGCGATAAGAAGAAGCTGGGACAGATAATCGACAGATGCTATAGGATACATGGCAATACGGAAACCGCAATAATGCTTGATTACATCAAGGACATGGGATTCCACTATTCCACCATAGCAGCAATAACCATCGGCATCTCCGACATGGAGATTCCTGAGGCAAAACAGGAGATTATCGATGAATCGGAGAAGATGGTCGACAAATATGAAAAGGCATACAGGAAGGGCCTGGTTTCTGATAAGGAAAGATATGAAAAGGTTATAGAGATATGGAACAAGACTACCGATGATGTGGCAGATGCGTTGATGAATTCACTGGATTCTCTTAACAATCTGTTTATCATGGCCCATTCAGGAGCAAGAGGTAGCAAGAACCAGATAAGACAGATAGGCGGTATGCGTGGACTTATGGCTAATGCCACAGGTAAGACCATAGAGATACCTATTAAGGCTAACTTCCGAGAAGGCCTTTCCGTACTGGAATACTTCATTTCAACAAACGGTGCGAGAAAGGGACTTGCTGATACAGCACTTAGAACTGCCGACTCAGGGTACCTGACCAGAAGACTTGTAGACGTATCTCATAATGTTATAGTAAGAGAGGACGACTGCGGAACAGATGAAGGTATCGAGGTCAAGGCATTTACAGACGGCAAGGAAGTTATCGAGAAGCTGAAGGATCGTATTGTAGGAAGAACTGCACTTACGGATATTCTTCATCCTGAAACAGGCGAAGTAATTGTTGAACAGGACTGCGAGATAAGGGAAGAGGCAGCCGAGCAGATAGAGGTTGTAGGCATCGAATCCGTGGCCATAAGGTCGGTAATGACATGTCACAGCACAACAGGCGTATGTGCCAAGTGCTACGGTAGAAACCTGGCTACAGGCGAGAACGTCAATATCGGTGAAGCTGTTGGCATAACGGCTGCACAGTCCATTGGCGAGCCTGGTACACAGCTTACAATGAGAACATTCCATACAGGTGGTGTTGCAGGTTCGGATATCACTCACGGTCTTCCTAGAGTTGAGGAGCTGTTTGAAGCGAGAAAGCCTAAGGGCCTTGCAGTAATCTGTGAAGCCGACGGTACTGTGGTTGTGGTAGAGCCTACCATGGATAACAAAACACAGGTAACGGTAAGAGGCGAAGAGGAAAAGGTTTATGAGATCCCTTACGGCGCAAGGATATGTGTGTCTGAAGGAGACTATATTTTGGCAGGCGACAATATTACCAAGGGGCCTCTTGACCCTAAGGATATCTTAAGGCTCAACGGCGTCGAAGGTGTTTATCAGTATCTGCTCAAGGAAGTTCAGCGTGTATACAAGCAGCAGGGTGTAGATATCAATGATAAGCATATCGAAGTAATAGTGGGACAGATGCTTTCTAAGATGAAGGTCAATGACCCTGGGGACACGGGGCTTTTGCCTGGTGGACAGTATAATAAGTTCGAGATTGAGCAAGCCAATGAAGCAGCAGTTAGTGCCGGCGGAGAAGCGGCAGAGGCAGAAAGACTGCTTCTGGGCATTACCAAGGCGTCTCTGGCTACAAGCTCCTTCTTATCGGCGGCATCCTTCCAGGAAACTACGAGAGTTCTGACAGACGCGGCCATCAAGGGTAAGAACGACAAACTTCAGGGCCTTAAGGAAAACGTTATCATAGGCAAGCTCATACCTGCAGGTACAGGAATGAAAAAGTATGGATCCATTCAGCTGGATTACGGTGTAAATACAGCTTTGATAGAGGCATTTAAGGAAATGCAGCGGGAGATGGATATGGAAGATGACTACGATGATGAGGTAGAAGAGGTGGTGTCTGAGATGGCAGCTGTCGAAGAAGTGGTAGTCGTTGAGGACTTCGAGGCCGTACTTGAAAATACAGAGCTTGAAAACGATTGACATTAATGCTAAAAATATGATAAAATTATGATTAGCTTTGGGCTTCTTTCAGCTCAAAGCTAAACTTGTGAAGAAAGGAGAAAAAGGATGCCTACAATTAACCAATTAGTACGTCAGGGCAGAACCAGCAGTGAAAAGAAGTCAACAGCTCCAGCTCTTAATAAGGGTATGAACTCATTAAGAAGAACTGCGACAGATGTAAACTCACCTCAAAAAAGAGGCGTTTGCACTTCAGTAAAGACGGTTACTCCTAAGAAGCCTAACTCGGCTTTGAGAAAAGTAGCCAGAGTTCGCCTTACTAATGGTATCGAAGTTACAGCTTATATTCCTGGAATCGGTCATAACCTTCAGGAGCATAGTGTTGTGCTTATAAGAGGCGGAAGAGTCAAGGACCTTCCGGGTGTAAGATACCATATCGTAAGGGGCACACTGGATACTGCAGGTGTGGCAGAAAGAAGACAGGCCAGATCCAAGTATGGATCAAAAAGGCCTAAGAAGTAGTAATCGGTAAATTTGAAAGTGCCCTTTTTTGAACTGACGAATCTAGATTTTCGGTGATATATATAGGGCATCACGGAAACGGCATATGGAGTAAGATGGCTGTATCGGCCATTTGAAGAAAAACCAGATGCCGCTTACGAGTACCGACTGTAAAATTTAACAAGGAGGGAAGAGCAGTGCCAAGAAAAGGAAATGTACCTAAGCGTGAAGTACTTCCAGATCCGGTATACGGAAGCGTTGTTGTCGCGAAGCTGATAAACAGCGTTATGTTAGACGGAAAGAAGGGAGTCGCTCAGAAAATCGTTTACGATGCTTTCGGCAAAGTAAAGGAAATGTCAGGCGAAGAACCTTTGGAAGTTTTTGAAAAAGCTATAAATAACATCATGCCTACTCTTGAAGTAAAAGCTAGACGTGTGGGTGGTGCGAACTACCAGGTTCCAATGGAAGTAAGAACTGATAGACGTCAGACATTGGGACTCAGATGGCTTACTAAGTACACAAGAGCCAGAGGCGAAAAAACTATGTCAGAGAGACTGGCAAAGGAACTGATGGACGCAGCTAACAATACAGGCGCATCGGTTAAGAAAAAAGAAGATACACACAAGATGGCAGAAGCCAACAAGGCTTTCGCACATTACAGATGGTAATCTAATGTATGGGATTACAATCGCTTAAAGAGCAGAAAGGAGGAAAAGATGCCAACTAGAAGTTTTCCGTTGGAAAAGACTAGAAACATCGGAATCATGGCGCATATAGATGCCGGAAAGACAACCACCACGGAAAGGATTCTGTTTTATACAGGAAGAACCCATAAGCTGGGTGAAACCCACGAGGGTGCGGCCACTATGGACTGGATGGAGCAGGAGCAGGAGCGTGGTATCACCATAACCTCTGCTGCTACTACAGCCCAATGGGAAGACACCAGAATCAATATCATTGATACACCGGGACATGTGGACTTTACAGTTGAGGTCGAGAGGTCTCTTAGAGTCTTGGACGGAGCCGTTACGGTTCTCTGTGCCAAGGGCGGAGTTGAGCCACAGTCCGAAACTGTTTGGAGACAGGCCGAGAAATATGGGGTCCCTAGAATGATATTTGTCAACAAGATGGATATCACGGGAGCGGATTTCTATAGAGTCTTAGGTATGGTAAAGGATAGGCTTAAAGCCAATGCAATTCCTATACAACTACCTATAGGCAAGGAAAAAGCCTTTATCGGTATTGTGGATTTGATAGAAATGGAAGCGGAGATTTACAAGGATGACCTCGGCATGGAATATGAGAAAACCCATATTCCTGAAGAATTGAAGGCAGAGGCGGAAGAATGGAGAGAAAGTCTTCTGGAAGCCGTATCCGAATTTGATGAAGAGCTGATGATGAAATTCCTCGAAGGAGAAGAAATCAGCCAGGAGGAAATCAAGAAGGCAATCAGAACAGCTACTATTGCAGGTAAACTCGTACCTGTAACGTGTGGCTCCGCATACAGAAACAAAGGTGTTCAGATGATGTTGGATGCAGTTGTCGATTATATGCCGTCACCTTTGGATATTCCGCCTATAATGGGGACTATACCAAGAACAGGTGCGGAGGAAGAAAGACATGCGGATGATAAAGGTCCATTCTCAGCCTTAGCATTTAAAATAATGGTTGACCCGTTTGTGGGTAAGCTGGCATTCTTTAGGGTGTATTCAGGAACGCTGAAATCAGGTTCATATGTGTACAACTCAACGAAGGATAAGAAGGAGAGAATAGGAAGAATACTTCAGATGCACGCCAACAAGAGAGAGGATATCGAAACGGTATACTCTGGCGACATCGCAGCAGCAGTAGGACTCAAGGTTACTACTACAGGTGATACTCTATGTGACGAAAAGAGAGCTATCATATTGGAGTCAATGGAATTCCCTGATCCGGTAATAGAAATAGCTATTGAGCCTAAGACCAAGGCCGGACAGGAAAAGATGGGAATTGCCCTTGCCAAGCTGGCAGAGGAAGACCCTACCTTTAAGACTTATACAAACGAAGAAACAGGTCAAACTATTATTGCAGGAATGGGTGAGCTTCACTTGGAAATCATTGTGGACAGACTGCTTCGAGAGTTTAAGGTCGAAGCCAATGTCGGCAAGCCACAGGTTTCATATAAGGAAACTATAACCACCGCTGCAGATGTAGACCACAAGTACGCAAAACAATCGGGTGGACGAGGTCAGTACGGACATGTAAAGATTAAGGTTTATCCGAGAGAGCCGGGTGAAGGATTTGAATTTAAGAATTCTATCATCGGAGGAGCTATACCTAAGGAATACATCCCTAAAATCGAGGATGGAATCAAAGAGGCTATGGAAACCGGTCCTATGGCAGGTTATCAGGTAGTAGATGTAGGCGTTGAACTGTATGATGGTTCATATCACGAAGTCGACTCATCTGAAATGGCATTTAAGATTGCAGCATCAATGGCATTCAGGGAAGCAGCCCGAAAGGCGAACCCTGTATTGCTGGAACCTATATTCAAGGTTGAAGTCACGGTTCCTGAAGAGTATATGGGAGATGTTATCGGTGATATAAGCTCAAGGAGAGGTCGAATAGAAGGCTCCGATATGAACAACGGAGCAGTAGCCGTAAGGGGATATGTACCGCTTTCGGAGATGTTCGGATATGCTACGGACCTCAGGTCGAGAACTCAGGGACGAGGCGTATATATAATGCAATTTGACCACTTTGAGAAGTTGCCGAATAATTTAGTTGATTCTATTAACAAGTAAAAAGGAGAATTAGAATGGCAAAGCAAAAATTTGAAAGAAATAAGCCGCATATCAATATCGGAACCATCGGTCACGTAGACCACGGTAAGACAACACTGACAGCAGCAATCACAACTACACTGCAGCAGAGATATCAGTTAGGTGAGAAGGTAGC
>JAAZCE010000027.1 GCA_012513435.1 Clostridiales bacterium | reverse complement strand
TCCCTCTATTATCACTCTACCCAAAAGAAACTACTCTTCTTCATCCTTCAGTTTGTCTATATACGAGTCGAATTTTTCCATAGCGTTAAAATTCATACGATTGAACACATCCGCATATGTATCAAGTGTGACATGAATATTTGTATGTCCAAGCCAGCTTTTGAGGACCAAAGCAGGTATATCCGCCTCTATACACCTTGACGCAAAGGTATGCCTCAAGGCATGCTGACCATTATATGGTATCTTAGCCTTTTCGCACATGCGCCTGTAAAAGCAATTGACCTGATATGTAGTGACGACTGACCCTTTGTTATAATCGTAGAAAATCAACCCCTCAGGGTTATCCTTCATGATTGCGATGGCCTCCCTGAGCAATGGCTCTAACATTTTGTTTATGGGAATATCTCTGATTCCGGCATATGTTTTCGGCGTCTCCTTTATGAACTCCCTACACTCTATTCCACGCGATACTGTACGCGACACGTGAATATACCCCTTCTCAAAATTTATATTTTCAGGTGTGAGCGCATTGATCTCACCCATACGCAAGCCCCCATAAAGCTCTATTAATAATTGCAGTTTATATGAATTGCGGCCATACGGAACTTTATGTTTTTTCAACGCGACAACAAAACGTTTCTGCTCATCCTCGGTCAGGCCCCGCACTTTTTTGTCCGGCTTATCTGAACGCGGACACCTGAGACTCCTGAGAAGCATGTAGTTTCTCTCTACGATTTTTTCATCATAGGCTATATTGAATGCCATACGTATCATAGAATATATCTTGCTGATCATGTTATTGGAATAATGGGTGATAGCTTGAAGGAACAAATTCAAGTGCCCTTCTGTTATCTCGGCTACTGGCATATGCCCTATGCCATGCTTCTCTATTATCTTGATCGTAGCAAGATTTCTTCCATAGCCTTGCTCACCTGTGTAGTTCTTTCTATAGTCTCCCTCGATCTTTTTTCTGAGTATATCAGGAATAGTGGCATCAACAGCAATGCCACACAGTCTCTGATCCAGTTTTTCATAAAATTCCTCAGCCCTGTCTAGGCAGGTCTCCTCATCATCTGCAGTAAAGGATTTCTTCCTACTGATACCGAACTCATCCGTATATGTAATACGGTATTCTACCCTATATCCCTTCTTTCTAAAGGATCCGTCTCCTTTAGCGTTTCTTAATGATTTTACCTCTCTCATTTCTGCTTCCTTTCCCAGTCCAATGCCTGCTCATTTCTTTATTGTTCTTCTTTGAAAAAAAATCAATCAGAGCATGGGCCTCAACGACCTTATTCTTGCCAAAATCTGCTGATGGAAACTTTGGGTCGTTGAACAATTTCTGCACAGTACTCTCACTCCAGCCCAGCATCTTGGTTAATTGATCTATGGTGTAAAATCTGACCTCGCTGGAAATATACTGACGCTGCGTTGCCCTGTTACTTACTGCTTCCATGCTTTGACTCCCTCCTTGCTCATATTAAAGCCTGTTTATATTTTTATCCATGATGCGATTTAGATATTCGCATACTTGCATTAGCCATTTGATATACCTTGATTACTTATTTCTACTTCTTTTGCCGACTGTATCCGGTTTCGTCGCACTCGCTTGCATGACATGCTCTCTTGACAGCTTTCATTTCGCTTTTATCAAGCGTGCTACGATGCTCCAAAAGCTGCCTCTTGGATATAGTCTTCCTCTGTTCGGTCATAACCATAGAATCCTGTCTCAGGCCTTTCCTCATAGGAATGACCACATGGGTTTTCATCCCCGGATTTTTTATCTTGGTAGTCACCATTGCAACGATGACCGTTGGCGAGTTCTTATTCAGCCAGTTGCTCTGTGTTATCAGGACTGGTCTTCTTCCCGCCTGGACACTTCCGATCTCATCTTCCGGAAGGTCTGCATAATATATTTCTCCGCGCTTCACCGGTTTTACATCGCCGAACACGGCACTCTTTTTACTCATAGCCACCTCCTAGATGCATCTGATAAGGATCTCTCTTGCCTTCCCTATCTCGGCTCTTATGTCTTTAAGCGATAACCCAAGTTCATCTTTTAGATCTACTATGCTTTTATCCTCAAATATGAATTCCTCGATGATACTGAGCTGCACATCTGAAAGTTTAAGTAAGCCATTTTCTAGGTCGTCATCGGCCTTTTTTATCCAACTCCTGTCATGCTTCTTTTGATAACTTCCCTTTAGGTCATCTGCTGAAAGCAGCATATCGATGATCTTGCTCATGTCATCTGAATAAATGATTATTCCGTTTTCCCTTTTCTGCATCCTTTTCCTCGTTTCCTGACATGAATACACATATCCCGCAGGACGACGTCTTGGCGGATCTAACATGTAGACCGGCACAGGATCGCATACTTGACAAGCAAGAATCATAGAACCATGCCGGTGAATTTCTTTGTTAAGATCCATATTTGTCCACGACGCCCCTGGTCTGCGGGAATCTGTCAGGCGACTGCTTGCGATGCAGTCTCACGGGTCCTTATGCCCCTCCGAGGTTCTCTCCGAGCCGTCCTCATTGCGTGTTCCTGCATTACTGGAGGGCTGTGACTGGACGGGAGTATCATTATCCTCTTTGGCTTTCGTCGCACGTAACGGGTGCTGCCCATCTTTTGAAACGAAGACATTTTCGCTCGCCCGAAGGGTCATGGCGCATCGTTTCCGCATGCTCACGTATTACCGATACCAAAGAGAACGTACCTGATAGCTGTGTATTCGATTATCATTGTTCTATAGAGGTCCTTTTCTCAGGCCCTTTGCCGAAGATATTTGTCCTCTCACTATCCCTAGGAACGAAAGGAACAAAAATTACATGATTTTCGAAAACTTTTTTATTTTTTATATCCAGCCGTTTTTCTTGAGGTGCGCTCTGAGCTTCTCGTATATGCGCTCTTCCCTGTGTCTGAGCATCCTTGGTGATATGCCAAGCTCTTCCGCACAGTCTTTCTTCTTTCTACCGGAAGCAATAAGTGTAAGCATCTTCTGCTCATCCTTATCCAACATCTCTATTGCCTTCGCAAGTTCATTCAGCTGGCCATTCCTAATTACCGTAGCTTCTATATCTGTCTCTGATCTCACATCTCCGCCATCTTCATCGATAAAACGTTCAAGTGATATATCACTTCCTGATGCTCCAGTGCCAAATCTGGATAT
>JAAZCE010000099.1 GCA_012513435.1 Clostridiales bacterium | reverse complement strand
TTACACTATACATATTAGTGTTTGTGGTATAAAAATGTTTTCATATGACATAAGGTATAAATATATAGAATGCCTAACTGTAAATATGAATAATAAATTACTTTCTAAAATTACTGCTAACGTTAAACGTAATTGTAAAAAGCGCACCGCAATACTAGCCAATTATGCATTTGCTAATGTAACTAGTAATCACCGAGGCATGTCAAAATTAGCATTAAAAAAGCGGTATGTCTCTGAGTTGGATGCAGATATACGTAATGATGTCATTGACGATTCATTACAAACTACATATGACAAATTAAAATTTACAACCCCTGTGATTAACCAATTACGAGAGGAATTGAGGATACTTATGGTGTCAATATCTGAGTTTGAATATATTACTAACGGTAGATATTCAAAATTATTATCTACGCCAACTGGTATTAAAAAGTTAATGTATGAATTATTTACTGGTCGCGGAATTTTTAAAGATGAAACTATTCAATATGAAATCAGCAACTCTATTGAAAAACAATGGAAGATGATAGGAGATAAATTATTTAAATCATTTAAAACCTAATATTTGTTTTATTTATATTTTATTTCTTTTTCTTTATTAAGTCTGGAATTAGCTAATTCTATATATTCAAATGATATTTCAAACTGAATGTAATTTTTAAAATAGAAAGCTTTATAACCATGCCTCGCATATATTATATAGAATAAAATGTCTTTACCGAAAAAAATTCAAAATCTTCGCCGTGAAAGCATGCCATATGAAGTGATGAAAGAAGCTGAAATTACAGATATTTTGATCACGGATACGCTTATTTCTGGAGATATTTATGTTTATCATAATGAAAATGGTGAATTTAAACTTTCTCATTATGAAAATCAAGGAGGTAATCCAGTTAATTACGTGCTACAGCGTAAGACAGTCGATAAACCCATGTTTTATACATGGGACGAAGTCGAACATCAGATTGAAACCCGATATTTGGATGGATGGGAAATTCGCGCTTGCGGAAAGCTGATGTAAAATACTAAATCTTTTTTTTTAATTAGCAAGGATACTTTTATATATAACAACGTCATACTATTAAGTATGTCAGTTGAAATTTTAACTAAACCTATTACTAAATCAAAGTTAGAAAAAGCAAAGTATATTGTTAATACTATGACAATTACGAAATACAACATTAAAACTGGAAATTTAAAAACACAAAAAACATACGAAGCGTGGAAACTTGAAAATGGAATTTTATATGTAAATACTGGTCATAAAACAGATAACGCAAATAAAGTGATGAAAGGATGGATCAACTATTCGAACTTATATCCTGATTTAGATAGATTGATTATACGGATTAATGATTATATTCATTCTTCAACGAAAGGTGTTCGAAAAGATATTAAAAAATCTGGTAATTTTGAAACTTGGGATAATATTGTAAAAATTTATTATTAATTTTTTTTAGTTACATTGGTAATCTTTTTATGCATAGACTGCCGATATGTAATTACGTTTAATTATACGTTTAAATAATATACCTAGTAGATTATGAAAAATCCCCCTCACGCATTACTTTTAAATATACAGACAGTATATACATATACTGTATGAAAGAAATTATACGTGAGCGCATTTTAGAAAGCGCAAAAGATTATAAATTGACACCTAAGGACACTGAACGTTTATTGACATTTGCTGGAAATTGGAATGCTATATCTGGACAGACATTTGGTGGAGGATATAGTGATGAGTGGGCAAACAGATTTAAAAAATCAAAAGAATATGTATCTGCTGTAGGCGATGCGTTATTCGCTTTAGTGCAAACCGATGGAGAAAGAAAGGCGCAAATGACTTACACGGATCAATTAATCGATAACTATGGTCACAAACCCGATGCCGCCGCACTGCGTGCAATACAAGACATAAATAAAGTAACCGCAAAATACGGAACGTTAAAAGGTAGA
>JAAZCE010000026.1 GCA_012513435.1 Clostridiales bacterium | reverse complement strand
TTTTCGATACAATCAGAGTAGAGCATTAGTTGTCTCCTTTCGAATTTTTGTCGCAACTTAATTCTACAAGAGATTGACATCTAATGCTCCTTTTTTATTAAAAAAGGTGGGCTACTTTTTTGTTGCCCACCCCAACATTTTTTTAGAACCGATTTTTTGACTTATGCAGTTTAGAAATCAGCTTGAATTGCATAGGGTTGAGTTGACAGGATGAAAACGGGTAGGGTTGCGGAGATAGGATTGTTAAGGGGATAAGGTTGAGTTGACAGAATGATTACAAATGCATGAACAAAAGTTCTGCGTGTGAAGAAAGAGGTAATCGCATCGAGGTGCGAAAAACGGTTGCTTTAAATAGAACAAAGTGATATAATTGAAAATAGAGTATTTTAAGCTTAAAGAGATAGAAACGAGAGGAGAAACAGATGTCCATATCGTATAACAAACTGTGGAAGTTGTTGATAGATAAAAAGATGAGTGCTGCAGAGTTACGGAAAGCGGCAGAAATTGCTCCTAACACGATGACAAGAATGAGAAAAGACCAAGAGGTCACTTTGCTTGTTTTAGAAAAAATATGTGAGACACTTGATGTGGATTTTGGCGATATAGTTGAGTACAAAAAATCGGATGACAACGATAGAGATATGGAGGTAGAGCATAATGCTGAAGGATAAGAGTTTAACATATGTTTCGTTATTCAGCTGTGCAGGTGTGGGCTGTTATGGTTTTCACATGGAAGACTTCCATTGCGTTGCAACAAATGAACTTTTACCGAGAAGGTTGGATGTTCAGAAAGCAAATCACAAATGTGAATATGACAGCGGCTATGTCTCTGGTGATATTACAACAGATGAAGTGAAGCAGCATATATATGATGAAATTACCAGATGGTCACACAAAGGAAATGATCGAGTAGATGTTGTGGTTGCAACACCACCTTGCCAAGGAATCAGTGTTATCAATCATAAAAAAACATCAAAGGAAATCAACCGAAATAGTCTGGTGGTAGAATCTGTAGATGTTATTAAGAATATCAAACCTAGATTTTTCATTTTTGAAAATGTTATGGCATTTCAAAAAACTCTGTGTATTACTCCAGATAACCGAACAATACCGATTGGAGACTACATTCGAGAGGCTCTTGGAGAAGATTATATAATTTCGGGCAGAATTCTCAATTTCATGAATTATGGCTCGAATTCATCAAGAACAAGAACATTGATGATTGGTGTTGATAAGAAATACAGGAACAATAGTACACCACTAGACCTGTACCCGGATTATCAGCCGGAAAAAACTTTGCGAGAGGTCATTTATAATTTTCCAAGGTTGGAGTGGGGAGAAATCCATAAAAATGATTTTTACCATGCATTCCGGACGTATAGCCATGAGATGCGCCATTGGATACATGACTTGAAAGAAGGAGAATCATCCTTTGACAATAAGGACCCTTTAAAACGGCCACATAGGGTTGTTGATGGGAAAATTGTTGAGAATATTCGTAAGAATAGAGATAAATATACAAGACAGCCTTGGGATAGGTTTATTCAGTGTGTTCATACAAGGAATGACCAATTGGCGGCGCAAAACACGATTCATCCAGAACAAGATCGAGTGTATAGCATAAGAGAACTTATGACGATGATGACTATACCAGAGAAATTTCAATGGATGGAATATACGATAGATGAACTGAATGAAATGTCCGATGCGGAAAAGAAGAAAATCTACAAAACACATGAGGTAAATATCCGTCAGTGTATTGGAGAGGCTGTTCCGACTGAAATAATGCGTCAGATTGCTGTCAAAATCAAGCATTTTCTTTTTGGGAAAATGTGTGATGGAACAGAGGTAAATAAGATTATTGTCGAAAAGAATCTGACAGACAGAGAGGCTTTGACAGGATTCTTAAAGGCTAATCCCTTCGATTTGGATATGGCATCACTTATGCGTATTACAGAATTGTGTAATGCACGTAGAGAGAAGAATGCAGCTTTTTACACTAACAAGTTCATTGTGAATGAAATCATGGGTCAATTGCCTGTTTTTAGTAAAGATACTATTCGCATACTTGAACCGTCTGTTGGAGCAGGTAGTTTTGTACCCTTCCTGTTTAAACAGTATGAAAATGTTCCTCATGTGATTTTAGATGTTATTGATGTTGATGCGGAAAGTATAGAAGCATTCAAAATATTACTTGAGCAAATAGGTGTTCCTAATAACTTTACCGTGAACTGTATCTGCCAAGATTTTCTTACTTGGAATGCAGGAGCGGTTCCATATGATTTGTCTGTTGGGAATCCACCTTTTTCAAAACTTAAAAAGCATACAAAGGAAATTGATGCTTGCCTGAAGGATAATGTGAATCAGAAAACCAACAACCTAGCGGCTATGTTCTTAGAAAAATGTATGCGTTGCAGTGACTGTGTTGCACTGGTATTGAATAAAAATATTCTTGCCACGGAAGAATATGCAGCTACGAGAGATTTACTGCGTACTATGCGTTTGGATACAATCATTGATTTTGGTAGATATGGTTTTACAGGAGTTTCTATTGAAACCATGTGTATCATCGTATATCCGAAGCAGAAACCAAAAGAAACCTCTATTTACAGCATGAAGTACAACAGACGATTGCTACGAGAACAAAATTATATAACCGACAATAGGTTTCCTTCTTTCATTATATATAGGGATGAGCAATTTGACGAAGTTGCTGATAAACTTGATTTCAATGTGTTTACGGTGTTCAGAGATCGTCAGATTACCAAGTCGGTAACTACGTCAATGAAGGGAAAAGATACTCTTTGGGTTATCAAAGCAAGAAATATTAATGATGACGGTTTGGGTATCACGCACATCGATAATTATGATGTGTTTTTGCCGGAGAAGAAAGCAGAATCATTTTCTGTGACAAGATTCTTGAATGATGACAATGTTTATCTGACGCCAAATATGACGTACAATCCAAGAGTGATAGAAAACATTCCAGATACCATTCCAGATGGCTCAGTAGCTGTATTGATTCCAAAAAAGCCATTTAGATTGACGGTAAGGCAAAGGGCATTCTTCTCAACCGAAGAGTATAGAAGATTTTATGGCATTGCCAGAAATCTTTCTACGCAGTCAATTAATGTTGACAATAACAGTGTATTTTTTTACGGGGTGCTAAAAGATGACAAATAATATACTTTCAAGATTTATAGAGGAACACAATTATGATGTTCGAGTTTCTGGTAATGGAAGATGGATTGATCAGAAATGTGCATTGGATGCAGTCTGCTTTGTAGCAGACTGTATAGTCGATTATATTCAGAATGGTGGGAAACAGCCGTTTCAATCCCCCGATATTTGGCACGCAGATTATTCTATTCAAAACGTACAACACCTTTTCGGGAAACCAGACCCTACCATTCGTACCACTCTCGATGAATATAATAAATTCTTTCGACAGCCAATGAAAATGTTGGCTGCAGCGGGTGTGCTTCGAGAAGATGGAGTTGTAAATAATACGATTCAATTTAGTGTAGAGAAAACGGAAGTGCTGGAATATATTGCCTTGCGTGAACGTAATTCATTTGAATTTTTATGTATGTACATAGAAAAGACTCTGAAAGATAGCGGTCTGTGGGATAGCTTTGAAACTTTTTTTGATTTACAGACAAAGGAAGCATTATTGGATTTAAAAGCTACTTTTTCTGATTTTTGTATACGTTACACACCTATTAACACAACAGTTGAGGCATATCGTATCTTCAGTAAAGTATTAAATCCGTTGGCTTGTAAGATGCATTTAAGGGGTGTTGAACGCGGCTATCTTTCAAAATCCATGATTACCTATGATAAAATTATGTATAATCAGGCAAACTGGCGTGATAAAGCTGTGGGTAAGGATAAAAATATTGCACGTGGTGACTTCATTCAAGCACCACAGCAGGATAATCAGATGTATCAGTACAGAGTCTCAAGAGCAATCAAGTATTTGCGTCAGTTTAATGACAAGTATAATGAAGGAAAATCTGAGGTGTTGGATAGATTCTCAGTTGGAGAAACAGCAACACATATGCATCATATTTTTCCAAGAAACCAGTATCGTATCATCGCAGAGTACATGGAGAATCTGATTGCATTAACCAGTGGCCAGCATTTACAAGCAGCACATCCAAACGGAAATACTTCCGTTGTTGACCCGGCATATCAGTATACTTGTTTGATTGCAAAGACGGAGAGCATTAGAAAAAATATCATGAGCAATCATGGAGAACCTATCATTTATGATTTTGATTCTTTTATGTATGTGCTGGATGTAGGATTAAAAACAGATTATTTTGAGGCATTACCGTCTTGTGATTTTAATTCTGTTCTCACAGGAATCGAATTTAATTTCTAAATAGAATCATGTAAAGGAGGATGGCGATTTATGCACATTTTCAATTATGCTTCATATGCTCAGACCTTGGAGCTGGGAATATCAAAACCGAATATGACGAAAATCGCCAAGGCCTTATTTGAACCAATTATCAGTATGGAAAATGTTTTGAACCGAAATGGAAATCCATATACAATAACTCCAACTATGGCCAAGGCATGGTGGGGGCAGACAAGCGATATACCCGGCAATATAAAAATTGCAACAGGAATACCAGAATTAATTGATAGCATTGGAACGTATTTTTATGAGAACATCATTGATGAACTTATTAACCCAATGTTGGAGTCACAGATGTATTCAGCAATGCTTAATCTTATCAGAGATTCCGATTTGCAGAAAGATGAGATAGATGGGTTACTCCAGTATTATGCATCAAATGACCATGATGAATTCTTAGGAAGGGCGTTTCTATATGCGGTGTTCCTCAAAGATATCAAACACTTCATCGGGAATATCAATGTATGTATCTATTCTTATATGAGCATAGTAGTCTTTTAAGTTGATTCTATTCATGGCTGTACCATCCTTTCAAATTTTGGTTAAGAGTTGAATTCGAAAGGACTGTGGGCGGTGAACGGGAACGAGGTAAAACTTTATGCCTTTTTTTCAAAATAGAGCAAAAAAATATGAATTTGTGGTATTAGACTATTTAAATAAGGCATAGAAGCCCCTCCTTGTGAGGAGCTATTCCTGCCTTTGGCGGTCATCTAAAACTGGTGGCCGTCATAATTCCTCATTTAATTGAGAAATTGAATAATAAAAAAGCAGTGTCGGCAGCTTGATAAATTCAAGTACCGGCACTGCCGTTTACTATTTAAAATATTACATTGTCAAAAAAGATTAACGATTGGGGTCGGTAAGTGCTTCGCAATTGATAATATTATTCATTATGATCTCCTAATTTTCAAATAAAAGGTATGCTAATACCTATATTTTGCCTGATACTTTTTAACAAAGAAAACCGACAGTATAATAGCTATACATTCTGCAACGGGAACAGAAAGCCATAGTCCATCAATGCCTAAAAATAGAGGTAAGATGATAATACTACCCGCCAAAAAGATAAATGTTCGAGAAAAAGAAATTACTGCGGAAATAAATCCATTACCCAAAGCTGTAAACAAGGAGCTAGCAAGTGTATTAAATCCAACTAACAGTAATGCCGCTGAAAACAATTTGTTTCCGTGAATGGCAAGCTCATAGGCTATATCATCGGGGTCTGCAAAGATACTGACAAACAAATCAGAACCGAAAATAGAAAACGCAGTTGTAATTAAGGAAACAGTGAAAATAAAACCTAAACTAATTTTCTTTAATCGCTTCATTTTATCCTGATTTTGTTCTCCATAAAAATAGCTGAACATGGGAGATGCTCCCATCATATATCCCATATACACAGCGTTCATAAATCCAAAAATATAGAAAATGATAGTGCTTGCAGCAACTCCGCTTTCCCCTGCATATTTGAGCATCGAATGATTGAACAGCAAGATAACAATACCACTTACAAGATTTGAAGAAAACTCAGAGGCACCATTTGTTACTGCTTTTAATAAAACTCTTCCTCTAAATCTAGGAAAAACAAAATGTAACATTCTATTTTTATTTATTAAATAGATTGCAATAATGATACAAGGAATTGTCATGCCGATACCACTTGCAAGGGCGGCTCCCATCATACCAAATCCACAGATTTTGATAAAAACAAAGTCTAAGACAATGTTACAAACACCGCCAATTATTGAACTAACCATTGCGAGCTTGGTACCGCCGGAAGCAATGGTGTACATTTGTAGATTAGAAAACAAAAGTGCTGGAACAATAAAAATTATGTATGTGAATAAATAGTTTTTGCAATAAGTAGTAACAACAGCAGATGCACCAAATGCCCCACTTAGCTGAGATACAAAAGCTGTGCCTCCAATTGTTAGCAAGGCACCAATTATTACATTAACAATAAGGAGCATAGTAAAATCTTGTCTGGCTTCCAGTTCCTTGCCTTCTCCCATTTTTTTCATAACCACTGCACTACCACCACTTGCAAACATAGCAGCGATTGCAGTAAGTATATTGAAGTAGGGAGAAATCAGAGTAAGTGCAGAAAGTGCATCTGTACCCATATAATTTGAAATAAATACTCCATCTATCATGCCAAAAAGAGATTGAATTACAATCATTATCATGGTAGGTATAATAAATAAAAGTACATTTTTGGTATTAAGTTCTTTTTGATAAATGCTATTTTCCATCAGCAATTACCTCTATGTTTTTGCCGTATAAGAAAAATGTCATTGTTCTATCATCATAAGGTTTAAAATCAATGTTTTTTTCTCCTATACGCTCAACACCCTTATGTTCGTAGAAACTAAAATTACAAGATGTATCTGTAAATAGATAAAAGTTTTTTATACCGTGATTTTGAAAATATTTTACAAGATATTCATATAACTTTCCTCCAACACCTGTTCCTCGGGTTTCCTCTTTTACTGCAAAAAACGAGAGTTCGCCATCAAAGATTTTTTTGCTTTCTTTTAATAATTCTTTGTCAATGCTGTCAAATCCGTTAAACATTTTAACGATTTTTCTTCTCTCGGAAGACAAAACCATTTGAATACTGTTTTTTGTCAAAAACATTCGATTAGAAAAAGAAGTTTTGGAATTTTTAATATCGTTTCCCATAATAATTCCCACAACGTCATTATTCTTGACTGCGACCATATTAAAGGTCTGGTTACAGAGGCAACTTGCAAGATATAACAGTCCCATTTTATGTGATGTTTTCTCGCTGCAAAACTTTCTATATCCCCAAGTATCACTGATAATATCAGCAACCATATGATAGTCTGATTTTTGAATAGTTCTAAAAATAACATTTTTCATTCATTTACAATTCCTTTCTTGATTATGCTATATTTACATGATACACTTTACAGTAAGTGTAAGGTCAATAGAAAGGATGATGAATTTTATATGAAGTTTTTAACAATAAAAGAATTTGCTAAAATACACAATGTAAATACAAGAAAGCTTCACTATTATGATGATGTGGGATTGTTTTCTCCAAAATATAAAGGCGACAATGGATATCGGTATTATAGTTATATGCAGGGTTCGGAATTTGAAATAATTTTAGCCCTTAGGGAACTTTCAATGAGTTTAGAAGAAATCAAAGCTTATACTAAAAATAGAAGTGCAAACTATTTAGAAACACTGCTTTCTAATAAAGTTGAGGAAATCGATAAAAAAATAAAGCAGCTAAAACAAATAAAAGGAGTTTTAGAAGAAAAAAAGTCTAACCTTAACATACTAAAAACTGTGGATTTAAATAAGATTGAATTAGTTTCCTGTTCTACGGAATATTTATTCTTAACATCCATAAACAGCGAGGAGGAAATTGATGAAAAGGCTTTAAATGAAATTTCAAACTTTGAAAAAAGGGACAATGTAAATCGAATTTTCAATACAAGCTATGGCTCTATGATGCCTGTTGATTACTTGGAGCAAGGTATATTTGACGAATATAGTCATTATTTTGTTAAAATTCAAACTCCGAAAAGCAAAAAAGGGTTATTCAAAAAGGAGGCAGGCACTTATATTCGTACATTTTGTATTGGGGAATGGTCAAATCTCCCTAAAACTTACCAAAGAATATTACAATTTGCAAAGAGCAACAACCTAAAGTTGGTAGGCTTTTCATACGAACAAGGATTAAATGAAATGGCAATTAACGAGATGAGTGAGTATGTAACTGAAATTATGATAGAATGCAAAAAAAGGAGTGATGATATTACATTAGGTGAAAATCTAAGGGAATGAGTCAAGAAAGGTTAGCAGAGTAATGGATTTATCTATAACTCATTTGATATATTCACAAACAAAAAGAGCGTGTGAATAAATCTCTGTAAATAGACTTGTTAACCTTCTATGATTTTGAGTTGATGGAGAGTCAAGTGGTAATCTAGACTCTCGGATTTACATCCATAGTATAAAATACCAAAAAAGCCATGTCAAGAGAAGCCTTCCTAAGAGGCGCCTGACCTGGCTTTTTTATGTGTAGGTTCGTTGATTATTCCGGCATCCTATCAGGATACATTATCTGGAATTCTCCGTATACAGTCGCCCAATTACGCAAAGGGGTGCTCCATTTCTTGGTAGCTATTCCTGTTGCCAAAATACAGAGCTTTCAGTAGGGCTCTATCAGATGGAAATACGCTTCTTTGGCGGTTCAGTTTCTTGTATGTGCTATTTAAGCTTTCTATTGCATTTGTGGTATATATAATCTTCCTGACGGCGGCTGAAAACTTGAAAATCGGCACTATTGCATCCCAATTTGTTCCCCAGCTTTTCATTGCGTTAGGATATTTATCGCTCCATTTTTCTGTGACTTCCATCAGGCTTTCATGTGCTTTTTCTTCTGTAGCCGCTTGATAAATAGTTTTTAAATCCCCGGCAAATGTCTTCTTGTCCTTGTATGGAACATGCTTTAGGGTGTTTCTCACTATTTACAGACTTTTTATCATACTCTCCCCATAATAATACATGGTACTCTGTCCGTTAACTTGACAGAGTACCAATAATTAATATCCTTTTTATTAAGGCACAAAAATGTGCGTACTTGTATTTTTGTTTCCTGCAATTATAATATAGCTAAAAGAAAAAATAAATTGGGAAGGAGTTTGAATATGAATATTCAAACTGCTATAGACGCGCTTAAGAAGAATCGTTATTCCGTGAGCTATTTTACTACAGGCGAGGAGGCTGCCGATTATTTAGACAGTAAGCTTGACGGCCGTATTATCGGTTTTGGGGATTCAGCAACAATGAATCACATGAAATTGTATGACAGGCTATCTGCACACAATACGGTGTACGACCCAAACCAAAGCAAGGATAATGATGAATTCCTGGAGATTGCACAAAAATGTCTTACAACGGAAATCTACCTGACTTCTGTAAATGCCATGTCGGAAACCGGGGAAATGGTCAATATCGACGGCACCGGCAACAGAATCGCAGGCTCGTTATTCGGACATGAGAGGGTGTATTTTGTAGTGAGCACGAATAAGATAGAGCCTGATTTGGAAAGGGCAATATGGCGCGCTCGCAATATTGCGGCGCCTAAAAATGCAGAGCGCTATGCGCTGCGCACACCGTGCGCTATAAATGGCGACCATTGCTATAACTGCTCCAGCCCTGACAGAATATGCAATGCGATGACGATTTACATGAAAAAGCTCAACGATATAGAGGATGTAGAAGTCGTACTGATTGACGAAGAATTGGGATTTTAAATCACTTGAATCAATTATTATTATCAAAGAATTCCTTATTCTCCAACATGCTTAAGGAGCCTGTTTTTGAAATATTTATAAGTAAGGATAACAGCTCTTCAATAGACAGATCATTGTTTCTATTGAACCAGTAATTTATAAAATTTATTACGGCAGATACATGATATTCGATTATATATTCCAGCTCAATGTGTTCTGAGTTGCCTAAGCACTATTAAAACTGCGCATATGTGAAGGTTGGTGTTACGACCATGCTCCCGAATATCATATACAGATAAATAAGCAGCATACCACCAAGGAATATCCCGGTATAAACCAGATATTCCTTGTCTATCTTAGTTTTAATTTTCATTATAAAAGTTGTAAATGCTTTCATTTACTGATACCCAGCCTTTCCATCCCACGTGTGCTACATCTTCCATAAAGCAGGTCGAGTATTCGTTTCTCGACAAATCGGCCAGCTGTGCATTATATTCCTCAGCCAGCCCCCTTATTTTACTGTAATAGTTTTCCCGCTGTTCCTCTGGAAGACCTGTATAATCATACCAGCGTCCGTTGAAGGGCAGCATTACCAGCATAGGCTCAATGCCAGTTTCCTTGCAGACATCTAGGAAGCATATCAGGTCGTGGTATTCCGGCGATGTATCAAAGCGCCTATTTTTATCCCGGTTTTTTTTGGTCTTTTCTATTGGCCTTATATTCCTTTTATATGCTTTGTCAGACATATTAAATGGATTATTGCAGGTAGCCTTTCTGGCATCTCTAGTGGCATTTTCAGCAAGTTGGTTCCATTCTATAATATTTATTTTATTGGCAGTCTGCGGTGTCTGCGTATTTTTCTTGTAGAGCCTGGTAAATTTTGCGGAAGCCAGCAGAGAGAGGCTGTCCTGTTCATTTACGAATTGTTTTCGCATACATATGTAAAGGCTGTCAAGAAAGCTTTTGTTGCCTTCAAGATAAAACTCATCGTATTTCAGGATACGGCTGTAAAGAGCTGGCTTGCTCTTGAGCAGGCTTTCGGAGCGAGCGGCTATACGCTTTTTTAATTCCTTGGAAATATGTTTATTGTTCAGCATCCCAGCGTAATTGCTTTCCGAATATCGCAGGGCGTAATCCTTAGGTATGACACCTTCTTTCGAGAACCACTGAGGGGACAGTATAAGCACTGCCTTGCGGTTTTTCATATCCGGTTCAAGCGATGCCAAAGCTATGGCGTGGGTCATGCTTTGAGAGTAGGCCGTTCCTATCAGCATAGGAGCCATGTTCGTATTCTTGAAGATGGCTCTTGGATGGTATGGTGTTTTCCTGCCGTGATTGAATTCCGAGGATCCAAAAACCAAAAGAGTATTGTTCGTCAATCTTTCAGCCACAGCGTTTCTGGAATTGTATTTATATATATTTGTCCAGGTGCCGAAGGTGTGATTGTCTACCCCCAATTTTACGTAGGTCAGAGCGTGAAGACTGGAAACAGCTCCTATGAAAAGCACAAAGGCTGTCAGAAATGCAGCAATTTTTTTCATGTGACTAGCTTCTGGATTTTACCAGAGCAATTATCTTATTAGCTGTTTCCACATCTTCTCTTGCTATTTCTGAGGGAGCAAGAAGCACACCGAGCTCCTCTTCAATGCCTACCAGCAATTCAGTGTATCCGAGAGAGTCCAGCAAACCTTCTTCCACCAGATTCAAGTTTCTCTGTGTTTTGACAATATCGTCCTCGCATACATCTGCCAGTAAATTTAATAATCTTTCTTCCATTATTTTGCCCTCCAATTGTGTAGGTTAAATTTGTAATGTCTAGAATCCCAATAGCGTTGTGAATCTTCCTGAGAAGATGAAGAAACCGAACATGACCAGATTAAAGGTTATGAACCAGGAAACAAACTGATACCATCTGTCCTTTTTATGCTTCTTATGAAAGTATGACCTTTTCTGATATATCTCTGTAAGTGCCAAAAGCACACCGTGATAAAGTCCATATAGTATGTAATAGCTGTCAAGGCCGTGCCAGAGCCCCATTATAGTCATGTTGATAATAAAACACCATGAGGCCGCTGTAAGCTTTGCTTTAAACCATTTCTTCTTTATTGCTCTCATGACCAGGCGGGAAAAGACGAAATCCCTGAACCAATAGGACAAGGTGATATGCCAGCGGTTCCAGAATTCCTTTATATCCTTGCTGACAAAAGGTGCCTTGAAATTTTCAGGTGTTCTGATACCGAACAGATAGCTGATGCCGATAGCCATAGCACTGTATCCCGCAAAATCAAAGAACAGGTAGAATCCGTAGCAGTACATGTAAACGAGCGCATTCTTAAAGGTATGTGCCATGCCCAGCCACAGCATGCCCTGATAGAATGTAGAGGCGATAACGAATTTGTAGACCATGCCCTTTACGATTTTGTAAAGTCCTTCGCCAAGGAGTTCAAGATACTCGTTTTTTGGCATTATGCTGTTAAGGTTCTGACTGTATCTGCGACTCCTGTCAATAGGGCCAGAGGTGATGGCTGGGAAGAACAGCAGGAAGCTGGCAAATTCAAAGGCCGAGGCTTGCTTAATAATCCCATCGTAAATTTCTATTACCATCTGTGTTGCCTTAAAGGTCAAATAGGAGATTCCCAGGAACCCGAATATATGCATATCGAGGAATCCTGATATCTTGCTTATGGTAAGGGGCGTGATGGACAGAAGCAGGAAGCACCAGTAGATGCTTTCCTTTCTGCCGTATTTTTTTCTCAGATACAGATAGCCTCCGACTATGGCGTATTCCAGCAGGCAAAAGACTGTTAAATATATCAATGCCTTGGTATGAGCTCCCATAGCCAGCCAGATGAAAAATAGAGATGCAAAAAACGTATAATACTTTAGCGACTTTTCTTTGATTCCCAGCACAACGGCGGGTATGGCTACGAGAGCAGCAATACCGAAGAATGTAAAGTTTCCGAAGAGCTCCATCAGACCATTTCCCTCAGCTTCTTGCGGTCTGCCTTGCCATTGTTGGTTATAGGCATTTCATTGATGAAGACCAGCTTCTTGGGAATCATGTATTCAGGAAGGTGTTTCTTGAGATTGCTTTTAATCTGCTTTATTTCTTCGTAGCCCTCGTTGGCGGAGTTGCTGTTCTTGACGATAAAGGCCACTAGGCATTTTATGACATCGCCCTTTAGCTTAGGAACTACAGCCGTAGCCAAAATATCATCCTCCTTAAGCAGGTTGTTCTCTATATCTTCCACTTCTATTCTGTATCCGTGGAGCTTGACCTGCAAATCTATTCTGCCGCAGTAATAGAGTATGCCATTCTCCATATAGCCCTCATCGCCGGTGTGGTAGCCTCGACAAATCCTACCGCTGCGGGAGCAGGTAAAAAAGTTTTTTACTGTAGCTACACGGTTTCTGAAATATCCGGGGCTTACGCTGTCGCAGATAATGACTATTTCACCCTTAGTACCCTCCGTGACAGGTTTGCCATTTTCATCCCATATCTCAATGAAAGCTTCCGGCATAGGGATGCCTACAGGCAGAGGCTTGCCGCTCGTTACCATTTTATCGGTTATGGTGATATTCGTTACAGCCACCGTGCTTTCTGTAGGGCCGTACATATTGACTACTTGGGCATGGGGGAACCTGTTCATTAGAGTTTCGGCAGTTCCTGGCTTGAGAGTTTCCCCGCAGAAGAGAAATTGTTCAATATCCGGCATTAGCTTGCTGCAAAAAGCAGGGTCGCTCAGGCACAGGTCTGCAAAGGACGGAGTGGAGACCCAGGTGGTGATTCCCGAAGCTCTCAAAGAAGAGAAAAGGCTTGCCATATCCCTTTGCATATTCCTGTTTACCGTCCAGAGCATGCCGCCTGCGTAAAGGCATGTATATAAATCCATTACTGACAGGTCAAAGGAAAAGGGTGCCTGATTTAAAAATACTGCTTCATCTGACGGGCTGCCGGTAACGGTGGAGGACCAGTTGAGAAAGTTGCTCAAATTATGGTAGGTGATTTGAACACCTTTTGGCTTTCCGGTGCTTCCTGAGGTGTATATTATATAGAAAATGTCAGTAGGCTTTACCCATTTGCTGCGTTCGATCTCCTCTGACGTTCCATATGCTATTTCGTATATTTCTTTTGCATTTACGGAGGGTGCTGAAGACATATCTATATCCTCCGTGGCAAGTATAATTTTGGTTTCCATAGCCTCGGCTATTTCTATCACTCTGCTCCTTGGAACGGAAACATCCACAGGGCAATAGGCTCTTCCGGATTTGACACAGGCTAGGAAGCAAAGTATCATCAGAGGACTCTTGTGACCGTAGACCAACACAGGAGTCTTATCGTTTCCAAGCTGTTTATCCAGCCAGAATGCCAGTCTGCCGGAACCTTTCGCTAATCCTTTATATGTTATGCAATCGTTATGGGAGTGCACCGCCAGTCTACTTCCCTTGGCCTCCCCCAAATATTCTATTCTGTCCAATAAGTACATAATAGCCTCCTTCCATAGGTGGGTTGTAGCAAAACAATATTGTTCGTTGGTCAATACTATATATTATATAATATTGTTTGTCAACGCATAATGTTTATTTTTAATCTGTTTCTAATGTTATTATAAAAGTAACTTCTTTAAAAAGGGTCAAAGGAATTCTTAATAATTCTTAAGAATTATTGTTGAGCTTCTGTCTTCATATGGAAGTGCAATTAGTGTAATAAAAACATAACATATACAGGCGGTTATTGAGCTAAAATTAAATAAGTAATAAAATCGTTACATAGGAGATAACCTTATGGATCAGCGTTTAATACAAGATTGTAATATCGGAGAAAATTTAAAAAGGCTGCGAAAAAAGGCAGGCTTTACTCAGCTTGAAGTATCTGCTAAACTTCAGGTTATGGGGCTACCTGTTTCTAGAGAAATTTACGCACAAATTGAATCAGGGAAGCATCATATTAAAATTCGGGTGTTATTGGGATTGAAGAGGATATACAAGGCAACCTACGAGGAATTGTTAGAAGATGAAACAGGGGAAAGGAATATAGTTTGATTATGAATCTTTTGTAGTAGATAGGCTAGTGTAAAACAATGATAATGGCGATGATTGTAGAAGATAATAAAGAAGACTCTATGAGCCTGCAGAAGACCTTGTCGGATATATGGAAAGAGCTTGATTTTGTAGTATGCGAAGACGGGTTGGAAGCCATGGAATACGTGGTGGATTCAGATAGGAATATAGATATCTTTTTTGTGGACAGAGACCTTCCGGTTTTGAGTGGGTTTGATTTTGCAAAGAAAGTTCGCAGCATGGAGAAATACATTCAAACGCCCATCGTCTTTGTTACAGGCTTTGCAATGGGTCAGCTTGATGCTTTCCAAGAATACCATTGTTATAGTTATATACTTAAGCCCTTTAAGAAGGACATAATAAGGAAACATATCGGTTCTTTGCTTGAAGCCATGAAGAAAAAGGATAAGGAATCAGACTTAAAAAAAGTAGTCAGCTTAAACACGACCACCGGAGATGTGGTAATATATGCCAAGGATATAATAGGCCTAGAGGTGCTGGGAAGATATTGCTATTTGTATACTGTGAAGGGAAGATACCAGTTAGCTCGCCGGCCAATGAGGCGTGCTCTTGAAGATATTGACTATGCTTATCTCATACAGTGTCATAAATCTTTTGCTCTTAATATAGCAAAAGCAGTAAACTTTGTAAAAGTGCGCAGAAATATTTGGGCACCCTTATTTGATTTTGAAACATGTTTTCAATGTGAAGTCAGCAAGACATATTATGATGAAGTTATCAATAAATATAAAAAATATCTGTATGATAAAAACAGTATATAGACAGTCGACAGCATTTTGTTTTTTATTAAAATAATGTTTGATGGAGGTAAGGAACATGAATGAATCAATGTATACAATAACAGCATCGATGATAGAAATATTGGGTGTTAATGGTATTCTAAGCATATTGGATAATCGCTATTTGAATATATTAAAAATCCTCGTAGTCTCTGTGATTATGACGGCAATTACATTTATCACATTTCTTAATGACATTGATATTAACGCAGGAATCAGCGGTATTTGTATAATGTTAGTAGTGTATCTATGTTACAGAGGGTCGATATTGGATGTGATTTTTGATTCCATCGGAGGAATGGCGACTTACGTGCTTTTTGAAATTATAATTGATTTCTTTTTGATTCTTATATTTCCAACATATCTTCAAAGTTATATGTACGTTATAATTATGTTATCAACTTTAACAGCTATCACATATATGTTTAGTATTTTTGCTAAATGTAAGACTAAAATCCAAAGATATTACAGTAAGTACAAAAAAGCTGTACAGGTGATTTTTTTCAATCTTTTTCTTATACAAATTGCCTTGACCCATAATTGGAATGAAACCAATACGGTGGATATAAGCATTTTCATATTGGCCATAGTAGTCGTTGGGGTGAATGTCGCTTTGGCGTATAATATTGTGTTTGGGGTAAAGCAAAAGGAGCTGATTTCTTATCAGGAGAGCCTGGTGGAAGCCAAAGAAGAATTTATCAGTCGCATGGCGGCAGAGCAGCACGAGTTTTCAAAGCATATACAGGCGATTAGGAGTATTGCGGAAACTGACAGCTTGAAGAGCGTAGGGAGAATCAGAGATTATACAGATGAATTGATTGAAAAACGGGAAAAAGAGAAAGCCAATGCTGTTTATGTGGGTGATGGAGTCCTATCGGCTTACCTGATGAACAAGGAAAGAGAGGGACAGGAAAAGAATGTTGAACTGAGCATATTGATAGGTAATTCATTAAAAAGCATACCATGTACTCATAGAGAGCTTATAGAGATTACGGGAAATCTTATAGACAATGCCTTTGAGGCAGCAGTGGAGCTACCGGAAGAAAAGCGCAAGGTATACTTTGAGATTGGAGAGGAACAGGGGAAATTCCTTTTTCAGACCATCAACAATCTTCCGGAGGATTTTGCTTTAGAAAAAAGCCAAATGTTAAAGCGGGGATTTTCGACTAAGCGGGGAAAACAACGGGGGCAGGGGTTGTCAAATATCAAAGCCATTGCCGAAAAAAATCACGGTAAAATACAAATAAGCATGAATGACGAAATAATAATTATTAAAGTGTTATTTTAATAATTCCTCAGGACAATCCGGCTCACCATGAAGTAGTATTGTGTTTGCTGAGGTTGCAATATCAGCAAATGCAATAAGTCCAAGAGACATAACGGAAAACAAATACGCACTAAATTTTTTTAACATATGAAAATACCTCCCTTTATTTTAGACAGTGATATGCCTTAACACCGCACATCTGCAATGCCTGTACTATTAGAACCCATGCCCCGCATAGTTTTATATGCATATCCGGGATAAAGAAAATTAAGACTATACCCCAGATAATACTCGAAATAATTGAAACTCTTTTACACAATAAATATCGTTGTCTGCCTACGAAGGGTTTCTTAGCAGATTCAACAGGTGACAAAACGCAAATTATACCTACAGTAAGAATCAATGCTATGTTACAGCAGATTTCCGGCATATGTATCTGTGGCAGAAGGATAATTTGGGAAACCAGTACGACTAGGCTGAATAGGAAACAGCCTATATTGGTTTTCATATGTATGCCGCCGGCAAATACACGGACTGTACAGGCAATAAGAATACACAACAGGAATTCTTTGATATATCCTGTGGCGAAAAAGAGGACAAAAAAGATAATAAGTTTCACTCCTTCATTTCGTATCAATGTCAAAGCATATCGTACTTTTATCTTTTCTATATCCGTCAGGGATTTTCGGAACTTCCCATTGGACAATATTTTTTCTTCTATTGTTTGCATAGCCACCCTCCGATAGGGTAGAGATTACATAATTATTTGACAAATAACAACAAAAAAGACATGAAATTGCAAAATAGGACATAATATTTCATATGAAGAAAAATCGACAGATTAGGTATCCTTGAATAATGAGTCAAAATAATATCAATGGGCATAGTGGTATCACTTATTTTATTTGTGATGGTCCTGTTTCAGCAAGCGGAATGACTTTAGATGCAGATAAAAAGATTTTATACCGGAGACAAAAGAGAGCAAATATTGTCGGGAGGGTAACATCTCAGGAAGGTATAATGTTCTTACAGCGAGGAGATGATAAGCATGGAATGGATGGAATCTATCAGTCAATCCATAGAGTATATCGAAAAAAACATTACCAAGGATGTAAGTGTGGAGGATGTGGCAAGGCATATAAATGTATCGACCTTTTACTTTCAGAAGGGATTTGGTATGCTGTGCGGACTAACTGTTGCGGAGTACATCCGCAATAGAAGGCTTGCTCTGGCGGGAAGCGAGCTGGCTGCAGGCGGTAAAAAGGTGATAGACGTTGCAATGAAGTATGGGTATGATTCACCGGACAGCTTTGCGAAAGCTTTTTACAGATTTCATGGATTCACGCCTTCTATGGTCCAAAAAGGAGACGTTATGCTAAAATCATTTGCTCCGCTGAAAATAAAAGTATCATTGGAAGGTGGTTATCTTATGGATTACAAAATTACAAAAAAGGATGCATTCACGGTACTTGGAGCCTCTAAGCGTTTTAAGTACGAGGATGCAAAACAGGAAATTCCTAAGTTTTGGCAGGAGCATTATGCCAATGGGAATGGGAAACACGTCTGCGGGATGTTTGGCATCAATATTGATGAGAGCATGGGAAATGAGGAGTTTGAGTATTTAATTGCGGATATGTACGACCCTATTACGGATATTCCGGAAGGATTTGTGACAAAGACTATACCGGCATTTACATGGGCGGTTTTCCCTTGCAGGGGACCTATGCCCGTAGCTCTTCAGGATGTAAACACCAAGATATTCTCCGAGTGGCTTCCTGCATTAAAGGATTACGAATTCGCAGCGGGATATTGTATTGAAATGTACGACCTCCCCGACAAGTACCCGAAGGGAACTCAGGACGAAAACTATTACTGCGAGATATGGATTCCGGTTCAGGAGAGCAGTCTGTAAAGAGCGATGGCGTAGTACATCTTCATATTGTCAGGCATCTTATCATGGCTGTAGCCCAGGTGGTTGTCGATGACCTTCAGGCGGTATTTAACAGTATTCTTATGGACGTGCAAAAGTTCGGAAGCGGTGGTTATGCTGCAGTCTGCATCGAACATATAAACTCCCAGGGTGTCTACTGCATTCCAGTCATCGTTTCTTTGCTGGAGGCTCTTGAAGATAGAGGTGTAATGAGAAATAGCATCCTCGCCTTTATCAATGAGACTGTGGCATTCCTGTGAGAACTCAATATTCCCGGCACTGAACCAGGTGCGTGTCGGGAATATTTTTTTTGCATCCGTAAGATTGTCCTTGTGGCATAGATAAGCTTTCCGGACATCCGTTGTATTCTGAAGATTGCTGAACTTAGAAAGGGTAACCGTCGCATCGAAGGGCTTTATTTCGGACAGGATGGAAAGCACCTGTTTTTCTGCTTCCTTTTCGGAGTCAGGCGTGCTGGCGAATATAAGGAGCTTATCTTCGTAGACATCTGCAAAAACTATATTGGAGCAAACGTTCATATAATCACATATCAGGTCCAGCTTTTCTTGAAGTGTTTTCGGTGACGACTCAAGCTCTCCTGACAATATCCACATATCGTGTATGTCAGAAGTGTTCACATGGAATAGTTCGGCTAGACGGTGCATTTTAATTGGGTCATCCTGAAGTATGGCGCGGATAAGCTCTCTAATGGCCACATTGCTGTGGCTTTCACCCCATATATTGACACATATACGCACGATATCGGCAACCTGCTCCTGAAGCATCTGGCTTAAGGGCACGCCTTCCTTTACAAGAAAAAGCTTCATAGGCAGCTCGTTGTCCGGGAAAATGGAAAAGGAATAGGTGTGGGCATCAGGCAAAAGATTACTGGCCGGGTCTTCGGCGTTTGCCGCTCCATATATGCTCTGTAAATTATCTTTTATATTTTCTTCAATGTTCTGGGGCCATGCCGCCAGATTCAGCAGATTCATAGAGGAATCGGTCAGTATAACAGAGGACATAACTCCATCGCTGACCATTCTCAGCACAGTGTTGATGGAACGCTGATGTTCGGGAAGCATGGAAACACGGGCCAGAATATCTGACACGATAAATTCGTTTTTTGAACGGTCGTTGAATAAATGCTCCGTAACATCGTTGATGACCTCGCCGTATCGCAGGTCCTTGGATTTTGGCATCTGGATAAGGACAAAGTTCATTTCGTTGGCAAGGTCTATAAGCTTTTTGTCTACACAAGGCACATATATACCTACGTAAAAGAGGATGAGGCCTATTTCTCCGCCCTCGGCCAGCCTTTTTATATTGGCGCATTGACAGTCAACGTCATCGGGACAATTGAGAAACCCTGTAATTACTATTTCACTTCCAAAAAATTCGCCCTGCTGAAACAATCCATCTACGAGTACCGATGGATTGACAGATTCCAGTACGGATATAGATGAAACGATTTTATTGAGACCCTTCTTGCCGGCAATAACCTTTGCCTGCTTCAATGATGGTAAATTTAACAAATCAGATACGGTAACGCTCATAGACATTGCCTCCTTTATAATTCGCTCTAAACCTAGTATAATGTGCAAATTTAATAGTTACAAGCATAAAAAAACAAAAAAATGAAAGCACTGGTAGCGATCATGTCAGAATTCAATGAAAATATACTTGTCCGAAAGGACAAAGATATGGGACTATTTTTCTGCTTTATAGACAGTTACAAATTGAAGGCTGTAATAATAGAATGGTACTGTTGTACACATTATGAAATAGGAGGAATTTTTCAATGGAAGAAAACAAAGCAACAACGAATACAGCTGCGAAACAGGACAAGGGCATATCTCAGATTTTGCCCGAAGAGAAACGTTCATGGGGAAGCGTAGCTTTCATATGGATAGGAACGATGATATGCATACCTATGCTCATGGTGGGAGGCATATTTGCAGGAGCCCTTACCGTTACATCTATATTCTGGGTAACGGTTGTTGGGTTCGCTATATGCTGTTTGCTTATGGTATTAGGTGGGATAATAGGAAGCGACTTGGGCCTTAACGCTACAATGACATCGACCAGAGCTTTTGGAATGATGGGAGCGAACTTTTCCATGGCTCTTGTTGTATTCATAGCGGAGACAGGGTGGTTCGCGGTTCAGACGGCAACCTGTGCATTGGCCTTTAACACTCTGATGCAAATCATGGGTGTGAACTTCCCGTTTTGGTTAGCCTGCGTTTTGTGGGGAGCGGTAATGTGTGTGACCGCAGTATACGGCGTTAAATGGATGTCGGTGCTGAACTATATTGCAGTGCCGCTGCTGATAATACTCTGCGTTTATGGTGCGGTACATTCCATAAATACAGCTGGCTGGGGAACTATAACGGATACGGTAACCACCAATGCGATGGCCATCCCTGCGGCGGTATCAACTGTAATAGGACTCTTTGCCCTGGGTGCAACCTGCAACTCTGATTATACGCGTTTCTGCAAGTCAAGGGGTGATGTTATAAGGGCTACGGTTTTGGGAGTACTGCCGGCAGCAACAATAATGATTATGGTAGGTGCTATCATGGCACTAGGCACAGGAAGCTATGATGTTACCAGTATGTTTGCCGGACTTGGACTGCCTATATTATCCATGCTGGTTCTGGTGCTTGCAACCTGGACGACCAATACAGGCAATGCATATATGTCGGGACTGGCAATGTGCAAGATGTTTTCCATAAAGGACAAGAAACGCCCGTTGGTAACAATGATAGTAGGAGTGCTAGGAATCATATTGGCAATTATGGGACTGGCAGATGCACTGAATACATATATCAGCATTATCGGGGCAGTTGTTCCGCCTATAATGGGCATCATCATTGCAGATTACTGGGTAATCTGCAAAGGCAACAAGGACAACTGGAAGCCTCAGCGTGGTATAAGCTGGGTGGGAATAATTGCCTGGGTATGCAGCGGCGTATTCGCACTGCTCGAAACACTGGGGGTTATAACGGTGTTCAGTGCCGCGCTTGACGGAGTAATAATAGCCTTTGTAGTGTACATTGTTCTTTATAATCTCTTGAAGAATACGAAGATGATAGGACAGGGAGAAATGACCATAGAAGAAGCGACAGCTATGGCAAAATAGGCGATACAGGAGGATCATAAGATATGCGAAAACTAGATATAAAGGAAATTGAAGATATAGCTTTGGGAGCTGCGCTGCTTGGTGCAGGGGGAGGCGGAGACCCTTATATAGGGAAACTTGTGGCTATGGGAGCCATAAAGGAAAATGGACCGGTGACGTTGTTAGAGCCTGAGGAAGTGGCCGACGATGCACTTATAGTAGCAATTGCTATGATGGGGGCCCCTACGGTTCTGGCAGAAAAAGCAGTAGGTGAAAAGGAATACGATACGCTTAGGGATATGGTATCCCAGTTCATGGGTAAGGAGATAGATGCGGTTATTCCCATAGAAGCAGGCGGTGTAAATTCTATGCTGCCTATAGCTGCCTGCGCCCATCTGGGATTGCCTCTTGTGGATGCAGACGGAATGGGAAGAGCATTTCCAGAGCTGCAGATGGTGACCTTTACCATTGGAGGCATAAATTCATGCCCTATGGCTTTGACCGATGAAAAGGGAAACAGCGTACTTTACAAGACTATTTCCAACAAGTGGACGGAGGAGCTTGCCCGTTCTGTTACCATGAGCTGCGGAGGGGCGGTTTCAGTTGCCCTTTATCCTATGACTGGAAAGCAGCTTAAGCAGTACGGTGTAAAGAATATCGTTACAAGAAGTCAGAAGTTGGGAGAGGCAATACGCACCGTAAAAAAACATACAGATGATATAACGCCGGAAGAGCATTTTTTAAAGTTTTCCGAAGGGTATAAGCTCTTTAAGGGAAAAATATCCGACGTTCTCAGAGAGACAAGAGGAGCATTTAACTTCGGCAAGGTAATGCTTGAAGGAATAGGAGACTATAAAGGAAAGGAAGCATTTGTGGAATTTCAGAATGAAAACCTGCTGGCAAATGTGGATGGGCAGATACTGGCAACCGTGCCTGACCTTATTTGCCTGGTGGATGCGGAAACCTTTTCTCCTATAACCACAGATGCCCTTAAATACGGGAAACGCGTATATGTAGTGGGGCTAAAGTGCTTTGAAATGTGGCGTACAGAGAAAGGCCTTGAGCTTGTAGGGCCCAGATACTTTGGATGCGATACGGAGTACATTCCGGTAGAAAAAAGATACAAAGGAGGTGGGGCAAATGTATAAACTTGGTATAGATGTAGGCGGAACTAATACGGATGCTGTACTGATAAATGAAAGTCTCGATGTGGTAGCGGAGATAAAGAGCCCTACATCAGCAGACATATATGACGGTATAGTGGAATCTATAAGAACTATATTGTCACAATCAGGAGTAAATCCTAAGGATGTAAGCCAGGCAATGCTGGGGACAACTCAGTGTACCAACGCTATCGTGGAGCGAAAGCATCTTGCTCATGTAGCGATGATGAGGATAGGAGCTCCTGCCACCGTAGGCGTGCCTCCCATGGTTGACTGGGAAGAGGACATACGGAGAACGGTAGTTGCGAGCACTATAGTCCGAGGCGGCTTTGAATACGACGGCAAAGAGCTTACAGCCCTTGACGAGGATGGAATAAAAGAATTCTTTGAAGAAGTTAGAGGCAAGGTGGAATCCATTGCTATTTCATGTGTGTTTTCTACCGTAAGGAACGAGCATGAGCTAAGAGCTGCGGAAATATGTCGCGAAGTTATGGGCGAGGATGTACACATATCTATTTCCAGTGAAATAGGCTCTATGGGACTTATCGAAAGAGAGAACGCGACAATACTCAACGCGGCCCTGTTTCATGTGGCCGAGAGCTTTACAGAAGGGTTTGCTAAATCCCTTGCGGAGATGGGAATAACCGATGCCGATATATATCTTTCTCAGAATGACGGGACTTTGATGACTATGGATCATGCCAGACGTTATCCTATACTGACCATAGCCTGTGGGCCGACCAACTCCATAAGAGGGGCCAGCTATCTTTCTAAGCTGGAGAATGCTCTTGTAATAGACGTTGGCGGCACAACTACAGACCTTGGTGTAATACAGAATGGATTCCCAAGAGAGTCCAGTATTGCGGCAACTATAGGCGGCGTGAGAACTAACTTCAGGATGCCTGATGTTGTAACCATCGGGCTGGGCGGAGGCTCCATAGTAAGAGAAAAAAGCGATGGCACCGTAACTGTGGGACCTGACAGTGTCGGCTATGAAATAATGAAGAAGGCGCTGATATTCGGAGGCGACACTATAACCGCAACGGATATTGCAGTAAGATTGAGCATGTTTGATTTAGGCGATAAGGAAAAAGTTGCGCACTTGAAAGAAGACTTCGCAGAGAAGGCAATGGCCGCAATCAGGTCTTTGGCGGAAGACGCTATAGACGCTATGAAGGTTTCCAGTGCAGATGTGGACGTTATCTTGGTAGGCGGCGGTTCCATTGCCCTTCCTCAGGATTTGGAGGGTGCTGCCTCGGTGATTAAGCCTGAATTCTTTGGCACAGCTAATGCCATAGGCTCTGCTATATCTAAGGTGAGCGGAATAGTAGAAAAGCTTATAGACTATGATAGTACTCCAAGAGAAATTGCCCTTGAGGAGGCCAAGGAGGAGGCAATAAAAGCCGCTGCTGATGCGGGAGCCGTCAGAGAAACCATCGAGATTATAGATGTTGAGGATGTTCCACTTCAGTATTACCCAGGCAATACCAACAGGGTAAAGATAAAGGCCGCAGGAGATTTAAAATAAGTAATAACTAAATCAGAGAGTTTTGAGGGGATCGGTCGAAAGCCGGTCCCTTTTGGTTGAAAAAGTTTATGGTAGTAGGTATAATGTAATCATGAATAAAAACACATGTAGAAAACAAAATAATGGATTTACCTTGATAGAGCTTATGATTGTGGTTGCAATTATAGCTATACTGGTGGTTATTTCTATCCCTATTTTTACAGGCAAGCTGGCAGAAGCTAGAGCAGCAACATGTGATGCCAACAGAAGAAGCCTAAAAGCAGAGCTATCCTCAAGCTATATGTCAGGAGAAATCTTCAACGAGGGACTGATAAGCAGTGCCACACTTCAAAGGGATTATGGCAAGAATTTTGACTTTGACACCTTTTGTCCAGAGGATGGTATAATTACCGCTACATTTGATGGAAGCAGCTTCTCCGTGTATTGTTCTAAGCACAGCAATAATTCTTTTGGTAACAAGGGTGTTATAATGAGCCTTAAGGATATATTATCTAAATATACAGTTAGCAAGATGGATTCCGGAGCTGAAGGAGTGGATGATGCCTACACTAATGAGTTTCTTAAAGAATTAAAGGCAGCCGGGATTGACCTCAAAAAGATGGGCGCCCAGTCATGGCGATATAATAAAAAAGATGACATGCTTTACTGGTCAACTGTTGATATTAAGGATAAAGCGGTGGGGGAAGCGGTTCCTACTCTTCGATACAACTTTAACACCGGGACTTATACAGTATGGATTTCTAAGATTGGCAAGGACTCTGTGACAAACGGAGGGACTGAGTACAACGTACTTTCCGGATTTTCCGGATATGCTCCAAGCACAAATAATGATAAGATTCAGAGCTATGAAACGGCCTTAGAGCTTTATAATCAAGCAGTGCAAAAATATAAATAATGAAAAAGAAAAAGACTACACGAAGCCTGTATTAAGAATACTCCTGGGATACTTCAGGCCTCATATCAAACTGTTCATACTGGATTTATCCTGTGCTCTTGTGGCATCGCTTATTGACTTGGCCTTTCCATTGGTTGCAAGAGATGCCATGAACAGGATGCTGCCAGGAAAGGAATATCACACATTCTTTACGGTAATGGCCATAGTTGCTATTGCTTTTTTGCTGAGGGTGGTTATGAATTATATTATAACCTACTGGGGCATATGTTTGGCGTGAGAGTGGAAGCGGATCTTCGCAATGATTTGTTAGTGCATATACAGGAGCTTGAATTTGAATTTTTTGATAGAAACAGGACTGGTCAGCTGATGAACAGAATGACAGGAGACCTTTTTGAGATTACAGAGCTTTCTCATCACGGGCCTGAGGACTTGTTCATATCCTTTGTGACTATAGTCGGCTCCATAATAATCATGTTTACAATAGAGTGGCGCCTGGCTCTCGTAATACTTGTAATAATACCTGTATTCCTGCTGATAGTCATTATTTGCCGTAAGAGTATGGTTAGGATATCAAAAAATGTCAAGGTCAAGATGTCGGAAATAAACAGTGAAATAGAATTGGGCTTGTCGGGGATAAGAACCTCCAAGGCGTTTGCTAATGAAGCTACCGAAGACTAAGTAAGGCAGAGCTGAGAAAGAATATAGGCATAGTTCAGCAGGAGGTATTTCTCTTTGCCGATACTGATTCTGGACGAGGATACATCCGCGCTGGATGCTGTGACAGGGGCTAGGATACAGGGAGCCTTTGACAAGCTGGCTCAGGTAAGAGCTACCATAAAAAATGCAGAGCGCATTATACTCATAGACGGTGGGGAGATAATGCAATTAAATATCAAAAAAACTATTGACCTGGAGTTAAATCCAGGTTTTATAATGGATATGCTACAGAGCGGCAGAAACAATAAATAAGATAAAACAGGAGGGACAACCATGACTATTAAAGAGGTCAGTGAAAAGTATGATATTTCCCCAGACACCTTGAGATACTATGAACGTGTAGGTATGATTCCACCTGTCACTCGTATAGCTGGAGGTATACGGATTATCAGGAAGAGGACATAAACTGGGTAATTCTGGCTAAGTGCATGAGGAATGCAGGGCTTCCCGTAGAGGTGATGATAGAATATCTGAGGTTGTATCAGGAGGGGGATGAAACTATTCCCGCAAGACTTCAGCTTTTGGCTAATCAGCGAGAGGCTTTGATTAAGCAGAGAAAGCAGATAGATGAAACCCTTGAGCGTCTTGAATACAAAATAGGACGATACGAGGTTGCAGTGAAAACAGGTAAGCTGACCGGGGAGGAGGAGTAAGAAAAGATGATATATAAGGGATTTAAAGATTTAAAGTTATCCATGCTAGGGATGGGAGCAATGCGCCTTCCTGTAATCGATGGAGTCTATTCACAGATAGACGAGGCTCAGAGTGAAAAGATGTTAGACTATGCTGTTGAGCATGGGGTCAATTACTTCGATACCGCCTGGGGGTATCACGATGGACAGTCGGAGCCTGTAATGGGAAGACTGCTGAAAAAATATCCTCGTGAGAATTATTATCTAGCGACAAAATTTCCCGGGTATGACCTTGAAAACATCCCTAAGGTTGAGGAAATATTTGAAGCGCAGCTAAAGAAGTGTGATGTTGAGTACTTTGACTTTTATCTTTTTCATAACGTATGCGAAATGAATATAGAGCAGTATTTAGATGCAAAATACGGAATCATGGAATATCTTCTGAAGCAGAAGGAAAAGGGGCGTATTAGGCATCTGGGATTTTCAGTGCACGGCAGTAACGAAGTGACAGAGCGCTTCCTTGAGAAATACGGAAGCTACATGGAATTTTGTCAGATACAGCTAAACTACGTGGACTGGACCTTCCAGAAAGCAAAGGAAAAGATGGAAATTTTGGAAAAGCATGGCATACCTATTTGGGTCATGGAGCCTTTAAGAGGTGGTAAGCTAGCGACACTTTCACAGAAGGATAGTAAAGTCCTTAAGGCCCTTAGGCCAGAGGAGGAAATTCCGGCATGGGCCTTTAGATTTTTGCAGGGCATTCCTGACATCAAGATGGTTCTTTCGGGGATGTCGGACTTAAAGCAACTAAAGGAGAATATTGAGACCTTTGAAGAAGAAAAACCTTTGAACAAGGAGGAGTGGACTGCATTGCTAAAGGTTGCAGAGAATATGCTTGATAAGAATGTACTCCCTTGCACAGCCTGTCGCTACTGCGAAAGTCAATGTCCTCAGGGGCTGGAGATTTCCTGGCTTCTGTCTCTCTATAATGAGAACTGCTTTACGGACAACGATTTCATAGCGCCTATGGCCATGAGTACATTGTCTGATGACAAAAAGCCAGGCGCATGTATAGGCTGTGGGAGCTGTGAGGCAGTGTGCCCTCAGCAGATTAAAATTTCACAGGACATGTCTGATTTTCATGAGAAGATGAAGAAGTAAAGGCTCAATTCCTATGCTTGCATACTGACCTTGATATCAAACATATTTTCACTTGTATCAATATGAACTTCGCCGTTGTATTTGGTGGCGATCTCATCTAAAATGGCAAGCTCTACCTGATGTCCGATTTTACTGGCGCTGAATATCATTGTAGCGTATTCAGCCGCTGTAATGTTTATGACGGTAGTAAACTGCTTCTTCATGCCTATAGGGGAGCATCTGCAGGAGGAACTTCCCATAATCCAAAAGCATATCACTGAGTTTTCGGGATTATTCTCTACTAAAACATCGTGTTTTATGATTTTAATCCTCAGTTAAAGGCTATATGAGATCTAAACACTGAGTTTTACAAGAAAACATGCAAAAAAGATCGTGCCCACGCAGCACATCACTGACTTATTTTTCAAAGTATGTGAGAAAACTCATGGAGGGGGTGTGAGTGAGAAGAAAGAGAGAAGCCAATGAACGGTTGCTCAATAAGTGATTATAAAGAATAACCGCTAAGATGTGAGCTTGGGCGGTTATTTCTTTATTAAGAAATATTTAATGCATGTTTTTCACAACATCGACTAAATCAAAGTCTATGACCTTTCTCAGCCTATCAATACCAAGTTCTACCTGATGTCCGATTTTACCGGCGCTGAATATGATGGTAGCGTATTCAGCCGCCGTGTTATTTATGACAGTTGTAAATGGCTTCTTCATGCCAATAGGGGAGCATCCGCCGTGGATGTAGCCTGTGATTTTTAGCATGTCTTTTTGCTTTATCATTTCAACGTATTTTTCGCCTACGCTTTTGGCGGCTTTTTTTAAATCTAGCTCATCCTCTACAGGAATGACAAAGACATAGTGATTCCCCGATTTGCCTTCTGTAACCAGTGTTTTGAATACCTGCTTGGGGTTCTGGCCCAGTGCTGCCGCCACTTCCGTTCCGCTTATTACTCCGGTGTGGGAATAGTCATGGCTTTTATAGGCGATTTTACTTTTATCCAATATGCGCATTACATTGGTTTTTTGTTCTTTCATTTTCATTTACCGTCCTTATGGCAAGTATTATAGCATAGAAAATCCACAGGGGCGGTAATTTTATCAGCAACAAGTGGTTCCTTGTCTTATTTTAAATGGTATTGTATAATTAAGTGAAAAACAAGGGGGCTGAGGAGGTAATTATGCAGCATCAAATCACAGAAAAAAAGCCGCTTCTTGATGAAAAGGGCAGGCTTACAGAGGCAGGCTATGCTACAAATCTCGTACTGGATTATAGCAGATCTGCCATAAAAGCCGGCAGTTTAAGGATAAAGGAATGGGATTATTACCTGATTACAGACGGCAAGGTAGGGGTAGCCCTTACTATAGCAGACAATTCCTATATGGGCCTTGACAGCATATCCATCCTTGATTTTGAAAAGCAGAGTGAGAAAACCAAAAGCCCAATGAGGCTTATGCCCAGGGGGAAGACCGGACTGCCCTCAACCTCGGAGAAGGGGTATACGGAAATCTTTGCAAAAAACTATTTTCTTTCCTTCAAGAACGACGGACATCGTAGGGTATTGAGCTTCAAGATGGATGACTTTTACCATAAAGAGCCTATAAGAGGAGAGATAGTACTGGGAACTCCTGAGAGCGGCGACAAGGGTAGAGAAGGGGCTGATACTATGGTTATAGCGGTGCCTTTTGCAGAAAAGGATACTGCATTTTACTACAACCAGAAGATAAACTGTATGCCTGCCTCAGGTTTTGTGGAAATGCAGGGACGAAAGTACACATTTGATCCGGCATATTCTTTCGGTCTGCTTGACTGGGGCAGAGGAGTGTGGACATACAAAAATACATGGTACTGGGGAAGCGGGTCCGGAACTTACCAAGGAAAGCCATTTGGCTTTAACATCGGATATGGCTTCGGCGACACTTCGGCAGCCACGGAAAACATGATTTTTTACGACGGCAAGGCTCATAAGCTGTCACAGGTGCGCTTTAACATACACAAGGACGAAAAGGGCAGTGACGATTACATGAAGCCTTGGACATTCACCAGTGATGACGGACGTTTTGAAATGGATTTTGAACCGGTGCTGGACAGAGCATCAAAAACCAGCGTAGGGCTTATTTGTTCAGATCAGCATCAGGTCTTCGGCAGATTCACGGGTAAGGCGGTGCTGGACGATGGCGGTGTAATAGAGCTTAAGGACTTTTTCGGGTTTGCGGAGAAGGTTTTCAATAAATGGTAGGAAAGCAGCATACAATCTTAGAGGGGGAAGAGAGCATGAAAAGCACTAAGAAGAACATTATAGAAATAGAGCATCTAAGCAAGAACTTTGGAGATATCAAGGCGGTTCGGGATATTAGCTTTCGCGTAAAGGAAGGAGAGCTTTTTGCTTTTCTGGGGCTGAACGGAGCAGGCAAGAGCACGACTATATCCATAATGTGCGCGCAGCTTTCTAAGAATGAAGGCAGCGTCATTATAGACGGCACAGACCTGGACCACAGCGCAGACAAGATAAAGAGGGAACTGGGAGTCGTATTCCAGAATTCCGTATTAGACAAGGCCTTGACTGTTCAGGACAATCTCAGAAGCCGCGGGGCTCTCTACGGGATTACGGGAAAAGAGTTTAAGGAACGGCTCAGGGAGCTTACCCAACTTCTGGAATTTGGAGATTTGCTGAAGCGAAACGTAGGTAAGCTTTCTGGCGGGCAGCGCAGGCGTATAGATATAGCCAGAGCCCTGCTTCACAGACCGAAGATCTTGATTCTTGATGAACCGACTACGGGGCTGGATCCTCAGACGAGAAAAACTCTTTGGAATGTAATAGGCTATTTGAGAAAAACCGAGGGTATAACCGTATTTTTAACCACCCATTACATGGAAGAGGCAGCCGATGCGGATTATGTAGTCATACTGGATAACGGTAAAATCGTAGCCGACGGTACGCCTCTTGAGCTAAAAAACGCCTATACAGGTGACTTTATAACCCTTTACGGAGCAACCAAAGAGCAAGCGGAAAGCTTCGGAAGACCTATTTCAGAAATCAGAGACGCCTATTGCATTGCAGTGCCGGACACGGAAACTGCTACCAGGCTCATCGTGGCACATCCTGAGATATTTACTGACTATGAGATAACTAAGGGGAAGATGGACGACGTTTTCCTGGCGGTGACAGGCAAAACGCTGACAGGAGGGGACGAGAGATGAGAACACTTGGATATTTGATAGGGCGTAATACTAAACTGTTTTTTAAGGATAAGGGGACTTTATTTACTGCCATGGTGGCACCGCTGATACTGCTGCTTTTATTTATTACATTTTTGGGGAAAGTCTACGAGGATAGCTTTCATTCAAGTGTTCCGTCCAACATTGACGTGCCTGAATCTATAATAGACGGATTTGTGGGCGGTTGGCTCTTTTCATCACTTCTGGCCGTATGCTGTGTGACCGTGGCTTTTAGTGCCAACATGATTATGGTGCAGGACAAGGTGACGGGCGCAAGAGACGATATAACTATAGCTCCTGTCAAGCGTTCCGTTATCGGGCTGAGCTATTATGTTTCCACGGCGCTTATAACGGGGATAATATGTTATATTACAACGGCGGTGGGGTTTATATATCTGTCACAGGTGGGCTGGTATCTATCTACTCAGGATGCATTACTGGTAATTGTCGACGTGTTTATTATGGTGCTCTTCGGTACGGCCTTTTCTTCCTTGGTTTGTTTTTTCCTGACCAGTCAGGGCGGCATTGCAGCAGTAAGCACTATTATCAGTGCCGCCTACGGATTTGTGTGTGGTGCATATATGCCTATTGCTCAGTTTTCGGAAAGCATTCAGAACTTCATCACCTGTCTGCCGGGTACTTATGGAACGGTGTTGCTGCACAAGCATCTTATGGGAGGCTCGTTGATGGAAATGGAGGAAGAATATTTTCCTAAGGAAGTGGTGGACGTCATAAAGGATGGATTTGATAATAATCTGTACTTTATGGATAACAAAGTTGAGATATGGCAGATGTATCTTGTACTCGTTGGCACCATCGTAATCCTGGTAGGACTGTATGTTATCTTTAATATACTAAAAAAGAGAGGCTGATTTAGCCCCTCTCAGTATAGTGGCTGCTTTGCAGCCCTTTTTTTATGATTCCGTCATTTACACTTTTTCTATTTTCTCCTTCTGATGCCTATTGCTGATGCGATGATTCCCACAGCTCCCAATATTATCAGGATAATCGGCAGGAGTATGTTGCGGCTGTCCCCTGTGTTGGTTCCATTGTCGTGCTTATCTCCGCCGTCAGGGTTCTTTTCCCACTGAGCATAGACTGTAGCTGTCTCACCGTTTTTAGCAAGATCGTCTGCCACATCCCCGGCTTTAAGAGAGGTTCCCGAACCATTGGCCTTGGTGTTCCATGCCGTAAAGCTGTAGCCCTTTTTTGTAAAATCACAGAGGGGCATTGGGTAGCCTGAGTTGGTCCAAACATCCTGAGGGTCCATGGATCCCTCACCTCCGTTGGCGTTGAAGCTTAGAGTAAAGGTATCGTGCTCCCACTGTGCATATAGGGTGGCTGTTTCATTCATGTTGTTTGTAAGATTGGTAACTTCTTCTTCATCGCCGTAGGATTTTCCTTCGCCGTTTGACTGAGTATTCCAGCCTGCGAAGTGCCAGTCCTCCAGCTCGAATTCACACTTACTAAGCTTGCTTGCAGTGTCATGGAATAGCTTCTGGTTCAGCATAAGTCCATGTGAGCCGTTATCGTCAAAATGTATATAATATGGCTGAGAATCCCACTGTGCGTAAAGCTTGACTACTGCATCCTTAACATCAGTGAGGTTTGTTACGTTTTCTCCGTCCTTATATTCAGTACCGGTCCATTTGTCAGTGAGTGTCCAAACCTTAAAATCATATCCGGGGCGGGTAAAGCGGCATTTGCTTATGTCCTGAGGCTCGTCGTATACCATATCCTGATTATCCATATAACCTATCGTATCATTAGCATTCTTGTCAAATGAAAGCTTATATAGATTAGCCGTAGGGTGAGCCTCTATGATGGTTTCTCCGGTTATGGTTATGGTTTGATTAGGTTCTGTGTTATCATCATTCTCCCACACCGGATCATTGAGGAGGGCTGTATAGGACTCAAAGCTGTAGCCATCTGCCGTAGTAGAACCTATTTTGAGCTGACTACCTATAGGCTGGTGGAGAAGCTCGGTTACAGGTTTTTTCGATACAGGGTCTTCTATCCAGGTATCTGTAATGAATTCATTCTCCTTGCTGATTTCAACAGTGGCATAATCTAGGTGAACTAGTGATGCTGTATTGTCTGCTACTGTTACAGTTTTGCCTTCCGTGCTGTAACCTGATAAAGCTCCGTCCAGAATCACATCATAGGTGCCTGTGGCTATATTTTTGACTGTATATATGCCATCGGTTCCTGTGAAGCCGCCAAATTTTGTTTCATCTTTTTCAAGCTTGATAAGATCCTTTGCAGCTTTAACAGGCTGGCCATTATCGGTAAGGATAACTGTAACAGAGTCTTCTTCTGCCCACTGAGCTGTCAGGGTAACTGAGGGAAGGTAAGGCTTGCCACATAGATTGCATACTGTAGCTTCGTTCTTATATAATGACCCCAAAGCGCCTCTGCTCCAGCCTGCGAATGTCTTGTCAGTTAGGCTGTAGATGTTAGGCGGAAGTGAGACAGGTTTATCAAAGGTCAATGTGATAGGGTCCATGGTGCCTGTAGCATATGAATCGCCATTATTAAATATGACACTGTAGGTCTTGGGTGTCCACTGGGCGTAGAGCGTCACATGGCCTTTGTCCTCTGATGTAAGATTACTGACAGAGTATTCATCGCTATAGCTTCTTGCTCCACTGCCATCTGCCTCGGTATTCCAGCCTGCAAAATTATATCCCGGCAAGGCATAGGCGTTGGCCTTGAGATTTGCAGAAACACCATAGATCATTTTCTGATTTTGCATAGTGCCTGTTGCTGCGCTTTTGGTGCTGGCATCGTCAGGCAGGTTCTTATCGAATACCACATCGTAAGTGGCAGCTATGTATTGAGCGTAGAGGGGAATATCCGCATTGGAGCTGCTATCCGATTTTTGATATTTACCGTCTTTATCGGTGTAAATTTTGTCACCATAGCTAACGCTTTTATAAAAGCGACCTTCGTTACCAAGAAGAAGGTCCTTTCCATCCATATCAAAACTATAGCCTGTAACTACATATCCTGTCTTTGTTGCAGGAACAAAGCTTTGTGCTTCTGATTGCAGGTATGAGGCTAGGGCTGAGCCATTGGTTCCACCTTCTCCGGCAGTCAAAATAAGCTTGTCGGCAGGGTAGAGAGTGCCTTCAGCCGTATGATCAGAGGTTGTTTCTATGTAGCCTCCATAGGTAGTGCTGGTGGCAGGAACGCTGCCATTATCATTCGCCTGAAGTGTAGTAACCGCATTACCTTCCGGAAGGAATAAAAAGTAGGACTTGCCGTCGTTGCCGTTCGCATTTCTTCCATATACATCATCAAGGCCGTAATCATAAGATAGGTCTTTGACGGTAAGAGCCTGAGCAAGAGCATTAGTAGCTTTACCACTGCTGCTAGTATCATAGTCTTCAAGGGTTACTGCTGTCTTATATACCTCGTCGCCATCGGCCTTATTATATGGCGTGGCTCCCCATGAGGAGGCATTGATTGTACCACCTGAAATATATAGATTGTTCATGCCGTGGGCGAGATCCTTGCCTCCACTTGAAGCCCTGGCTATAATAGTTCCTCCGCTTATGGATAGGGTTCCTCCACCGTGGCCTATGCCCCCGGAATTTCTATCACTACCGGTTGCTTTTATTATGCCCCCTGAAATGTTTACGTTTCCTGAAGCAATGCCTTGGCCGCCGCCGCGTATGCCTCCGGATCCGCCTGTAGCCGTAACATTTCCTCCTGTGATAACAATAGAGCCGCGAGCTCCTATGCCTGATCCACAGCTAGGGAGTGCTCCGTTAGCACCTCCTCTGGCTGTTACGCTTCCCCCTGTAATAGTTACATTGCCAGTACTGCTTCCGCCTATTCCGTCACAGGAATTTCCTCCGGTGGCGTTAACGGAGCCTCCGTTAATTTTTATTTGCTTTGTGCTGGGACAGTCGTTGCCTCCGCCAATACCGGAGGCACCACCGTGATTGGTGTTGCCCCCATTGGCCCTTACATTTCCGCCATTAATAGTGATAGTACCCACAGAGCTGTAGGAACCGCCTCCGATAGCGGCTCCGCAGTAATAGCCGAAGTTGGCACTTCCTCCTGTGGCCTTAACTGTACCGCCGTTAATAACGATATTATCTGCGCAGGTATTAGGGCCTCCTGCAGTTCCGATGGCAGCGGTGCCCAGGGGATAAGTGAATCTTTCATCCGTTGTTCCAAATGCCGTTACGGCCCCACCGTTAAAGGTTATTCCATCAACAGATCCGTCTGCGCCTGCGCCTATACTTGAGCCTGATCTGGGTTCAACTCTCCACTGGCCGCTTTCAAAGAAAATATTCCCCGTGGATTTACCTGTTTCGCTGCCTATGGCAGCATCTCCAAAGCCCCTACCACCGACAACGCGAAGGTACCCGCTGTTTGAAGTGCCTGCAGTAGCAAAGGTAAGCTTGGTATTGGTGCCGTTTTTCCTGATTGTTCCGCTGAAGTATCCTCTAAGAGCACATTTAGCACCAGCGCAGGTAATAATTTTCACTTCGCCGCCCTGATCCTTGATATCAATAGCAGGCGTCGCTGCCCCTACATTGGCCCCTGCGAAGGGATCGATAACCAGTCCGTCCTGGAGATAGAGATTAACTCCCCCTGAGGTGATGGTAACGAAAACATTAGTGCTAACACCTTTAAGATAGTAATCTCCGGGTTTGTTTATAAGCAGCTGGGTATTGATGCCATATGTGGATACATCATAAGGGTTATTGTCGTAATTAGGTGTTAAGGTTTCCGTAGTTACCCAGAACAAGGCATCCTCGGGAGGTTCATCGCCGGCATCCTTGTTATCAGGTGCAGGAAAGGTAATTTCGTTGTTGTCATCGTCGGGAAGGGCGGCATATGCTCCTTCGGTAAAGAAAGAGGCTGATGTGCCCAAAAGAATAAGCATAAGGGTAAATATTGCAATAGAGAGTTTTCGTTTCATATTGGGCTCGCTCCTAACTAATATACCTGTTTAAAACACTAATTAGGAATAGTATACTTGTTTATTTGTAATGTTTCAAGGGCGTTTTAATGATGTTTAAAGGAGTTTTCGGGTATATTCTCAGATTGTTAGCGGGGGCATAGTGTGCTATAATAATATGCTAAAATAAATCCCAGTGTACAAAAGAATCCTAGGAGTTAGAATTACACAAGGAGATATGCTCTACATGAAAAAAACAAGGATTTTAGCTGTTTATTAATTCCTACGGCTATGATTTTGAGCCGGTATCCACCATTATTGGGAAAGTGGAGGAAGAACTGAAGGGAAAGGTATCTATACAATATCTTTTTATGAATGAAAAATATTGTGATGAGGGTGTTGCCAGTGAGAAATTAACTGATGAATTAGATGACCTTTGTTCAAAATTTACTTATGATGCCGTGATTTTGGGAGATGAAGCGGCGTTTGATTATGCTATTGAAAACAGAGATAAATATTTTCCCGATATTTCACTTATATATGAATAAGCGACATCCCTGCCGATTCTATTTCGGGGCAAGGCTCTGCCGGACAGATACTGGAACAGCAGAGCAATTTTCCGGCCTTGTCTTTTTCACTGTTCAATTGTTCGGAGATGACGGCAGAAGAGATTAAGGAAAGAATAAGTCAATATACAAAAGACACTATACTGATTTACTGTGTTTTTAACGAGGATGGGGAAGGAACAAGATATACACTGACTGAGGGGGTGCAAATGATAACATCAGCGGCCAATGTTCCTGTCTTCAAGGCGGATGAAGCGGGAGTGAGCAACGGTACCAAGGCTTTATATTTGCCGGAACTTTGATCCTGCTAATTGTATTGTTCTTTATAAGTGTGAGGGGTCATTGGGGATATAAGGAAATAACCAAGAAGCTGGCCAATCTTGCACAAATTGGTGAAAAAGAGTTACAGCTTTGCTTTGAACAGATAGGAAGAAGTATCTGCCGCTTGGATGTGGAAAAAAGAATACTGTTTTTTTCAAAGGATAGTGCGAAAAAGCTGGGTCTTGAAGAAACAATACAGAATATACCTGAATCAATAAAGGACTCTACTATGTTTATTTCAGAAGAGGAGTATGAGAAATTTAGGGCTGTGATACAAGATATTTATAATGGCAGTGAAAATGGCGATTGCTTAATGTTGATTCGTTATACAGACAAGACCTTGCATCTTGAAAGAATAACCTATGAAACCATATTTAATTCTGACGGCAAACCAGCAAGGGCTGTCTTCACCATCAAGGATGTAACAGAAGAATATCAAGCCAGGGAATTGGCGGAAAGTGCTAAGAGCGAAGCAAGGAGCGTCTCAGAACAGTTGTACCGTCAGATGCAAATTGCCCGCCAGTGGCAGGAGGTCTCCGAGACAGATGCACTGACAGGCCTATTTAATCGAGGGGGAGGCGAGAAGCGTATTCGTGATTTCTTACAGTCAAATGGAGTAGGATTGTTTTGCTTGTTGGATATTGACAGATTCAAACAGATCAATGATATGTTTGGCCATGGAGTGGGCGATGTCGCTCTAAAGGCTATGGCCGACTGTATGCGCGATTCTTTCAGAGGGAATGATGTGCTTATCAGATTCGGGGGCGATGAGTTCGCCGTATTGGCAAAGGAAATAGCATCTAGCGAGGTTGCTAAAGTCTGCATAGACAGATTCTATGAAAAACTGCAGAATACAAACGTGCCGGGTCTGACAGGGGAGAGACTTTCAGCCAGCCTTGGTGCTGTAATCATCCATGAGGATCATGATTACAGCTTTGATGACTTGTATCGTGCCGCGGACAGTGTAATGTACAAATGTAAAAATGAGCCAAACGTCAGATATAATTTTTATCAACAGGGATCTATGCCGTCGGTTTAAGAGGCGAAAGGTTCTTTAAAAAGTTGGCTGAATAACACTTTTGTAGAAAAAAGATGTTAAAATACTTCCATGAATATTATTAATGTAAAGAACCTAACATTTTCATATGATGAAAATAAACCCATTCTCAATGGAATAGATTTTTCCATAGAGGAGGAATCGATAACGGGACTTCTGGGAGATTCAGGATCTGGCAAGAGCACCCTTTGTCATATTTTGTGTGGAATAATTCCCAACGCAGTAGGGGGAGTGGTATCGGGACAGATAAACCTCTGCGATAAGAACCTTAGGGATTGCCAAATGAAGGACCTGGCCGAAACCGTAGGCTTCGTCATGCAGGACCCAGATAGACAGATAGTCACCTCAACGGTGGAGGACGAGCTGGCCTTTGGCCCGGAAAACCTTTGTCTTGAACCGAAAAAAGTCAGAGAAAGAGTAGATGAAGTGCTGGAGCTGTTGGGGTTGAAAGAAATCAGAGAAGAGAATCCAAACAAGCTTTCCGGCGGGCAGAAACAGCTTGTAGCCATAGGTTCAATACTAACCATGGACCCAGAGGTAATAATATTAGATGAACCCTTCAGCCACTTGGACGAGGAGTACAAGAGCTGCTTGACCAATATAATTCGTGGGTTAAAGCTGAGGGGTAAAACTATTATTATTGTAGAACATGACCATAGGCTCATTGAAGATGCGGACAGATGGATACTCCTTGAGGACGGTAAAGTCAAGGCCTTTGGAGCTCCGGAAAAGGTGAAGAAATATATATGAGCTTGATAATAGAGAGTCTGGTATTTTCCTATGAAAATACCGGCAACAAAATCATAAACGACTTTTCCGCTGAATTTTCCGGCGACAGAATAACGGCCCTTACGGGGAGGAACGGAGTTGGCAAGACCACTCTGTCGAGACTTATTATGGGCATACTGGAGCCTCAATCGGGAGAAATCATTCTTGACGGAGAAAATATGAAGGATAAGACCCTGGCGGAGAGAGGCAGGCTCATAGGCTATGTAATGCAAAATCCGGCAAGACAGATATTTTCCTCCTCAGTGGAGGAAGAAATAGATTACGGGTTAAAAAATCTGGGGCTTTCTCAGGAGGAAAGGGAAAAGAGGACTACCCAATACCTTGAGTATTTTGGTATGGAAAGCTATAGAAAGAGCTTTCCATTTCTTCTAAGTCACGGAGAAAAGCAGAGGCTTGTGCTGGCGGCAATACTTGCCATGAAGCCAAAGTATCTTATCCTCGATGAACCTACGGCAAGCTTGGACCTAAAGCGAAGGGCTTTCTTGGGGGAACATCTTAAGGGGCTGGACTGCGGGGTCATAATCATCAGTCACGATGCTGAATTTATAAGGACATACTGCGATGAAGTGGTAGCTATGGAGAAGGTTTATGAATAATCTTGACCCCAGAACGAGAATCATGATGATTATAGCCATATCCGGAGCCGCTATGTTCGTTGATAAGATTAGCTGGCTGGTGGGACTTCTCCTGCTTTCTGTTGCTATCATGCTCATAGGGAAAATTGATTTTGTCTGTTTGAAGAAGCAGCTTATGGGTGCTGTGGGAATGGTGGTATTCCTGTTCATACTCCAGGCTGCCTTTGGCAATATATATTTAGGCGCACTGCTGGCAGTAAGGCTTCTGATAATCATCATGTCAGCCATGATATTGCTTACAGGACAGATGCGAGATTATCTGCTCGCTCTGATACAGTGCAGGATGCCTTATGAGCTGGCTTATATGGTTGTGCTGGCCTTTCACTTCTTTCCTATACTGCGGGAGGAAGCCCTTGACGTGTATTACAGTATACAGCTGAGGGGCACGGAGCTGAGAAGAACCTCTGTAAGGCATAAGTTGACGGCATTCAGGCGTATATGTATGCCTATTTTGGCAGGAGCGCTGGAAAGAGCTAAGGATACCTCTGTGGCTATGGAGGCCAGAGGGTTCAGAGCATATAACCAGAGAACATATATGAGGAAATTGAAACTGAAAAAAAGAGATGCTGCAATCCTTATTGCCGCACCGGTGTTAGCAGTTGCCTTCGTATTTGCTGCTCATTATAACCCAGTAGACGGCGTTATGGACAGACAGGCAGCAATATCCATAATGGGAGAAAACGCCGTGTCCATATCCTGGAGCAGCCAGGAAGAATATAATGGCATAGTAGAATGTAACGGCAAAGAATTCAAGGCTCAGTGTACCGAAGTGAGAGAAGGAAGATACTACAGATATACTGCTGTTCTTGAGGACCTTAAGGACGGCAAGGATTACGAGTATTCTGTGGGAGACGGCAAGGAAATGAGCGCCAAAAGCAGATTTACTGCAGGAGGCGAGGAGACTGAGGAATTTGAATTTCTTTACATAGGCGATATACAGTACAAGCTTAGGGACAGAGACTATGGAGCCTGGGGGAATATGATAAAAGCCGCATATCAGGATAACAGTGACGCGGCCTTTGGCGTATTTGCAGGAGACATGGTGGACAAGCCCTCGGAGACAGATGACTGGGATGCCTTATTTGCAAACGGAGAGCCGGTTTTTTCCAGAATACCTATGATGACCACGGTGGGAAACCACGAGACTTCCATAAGGCCGACGATTTACCTGAAGATGATGGTCTTGCCCGAAGACAGCCCTTTGCCTGAAGAATTCTATTCCTTTGATTACGGGCAGTGCCACTTTGTAGCTCTCAACAGCTGCCTTTTCATGAAGGAGAGAAAGAGCGAGGAGGGATACGAGGACACAGTAGAAGCCATAAATAAATGGCTTGCCCAGGATTTACAAAAAAGTCAGGCCAAGTGGACAATAGCGTACATGCACCACCCTATGTACCCTGTTGCAGAGGACGATGAGCTGTACAGGGAGCTGCGAAGCAACTGGGAGGAGATATTTGCTGATAACCACGTGGACCTTGTGCTGTGCGGTCATCAGCACGTCTATATGAGAACAGAGCCTATAAAGGGCATCACATATGTAATGAGCAATTCCGGCAATAAGGCCAGTAATTACGTGAAAGAGAGCATAAAGTTGCCGAATTATGTAAAAGAATTTTATCAGGACCTGCCTACGTATTCTGACGTGAAGGTGGCAAAAGATAAGATTGAATTCAAGGTTTTTAAAGAAGGAGGGGAGCTGGTGGACAGCTTCAAGATAACAAAATGAAATTAGTATCGTGGAATGTAAACGGGATAAGGGCAGCCATGAACAAGGGTTTTCTTGGCTTTGCAAAGGAAGCGGAGGCGGACATCCTGTGTATACAGGAGACCAAGATGCAGGAGGGCCAGGCAGAGGTGCCTCTTGAAGGCTACCATCAATATTGGTGTTCAGCTGACAAAAAGGGATATTCGGGAACGGCTGTGTTTACGAAAAGGGAGCCTGTAAGCGTTACCTATGGAATGGAGATTGACGAGCATGACCACGAGGGCAGGATGATAACCGCAGAGTATGAGGATTTCTATCTTGTCAACGTCTACGTGCCTAATTCTCAGGATCAGCTTAAGAGGTTGAATTACAGAATGAATTGGGAGGATGATTTTCGCGCATACCTTAAAAAGCTGGAAGCGAAAAAGCCAGTGATAACCTGTGGCGATTTTAACGTAGCTCACAGGGAGCTGGATTTAAAAAATCCCAAGACCAACAGGAAGAATGCAGGCTTTACCCATGAAGAAAGAGATAAGATGACGGAGCTACAGGCAGCGGGCTTTACAGATACCTTCAGATACTTTTATCCTGATAAAGAAGGTGTCTATTCATGGTGGAGCTATAGGTTTAACGCAAGAGCTAACAACGCAGGATGGCGTATCGACTATTTTCTCGTGTCGGAGGCACTGAATGACAAATTGGAGAAGGCGGAGATACTGACTGACGTCCTCGGCAGCGACCACTGTCCCGTAGTTTTGGAAATAGATGCATAAATCATGGAATAAGGACAGGACAGCGCTAATATAATTTTCCGAGGTGATGACATTATGATTCTTATGATTAAGAAGCGAGGTGCGTTACGAGCCTTGGGAAGTATAGCTGTTGTTTTTGTATTAGGTCTGGGGATTTACGGGCTGACAGCATTTATGGAAAGCAGGACCGTCAGCACGACGGCCGATGGTAACTGGGGGCTCAGCTTTCAGGAAGAGGGTGAAGCCCCTATAGGGAACGCTACGGCTGACTATCTAAAAAAATATAATGGGTATTATGCTGAGGATACGGACAAAAAAGTATTGTATCTGACCTTTGATGCGGGATACGAAAACGGGTATACGGCCAAGATACTTGATGTGCTAAAAAAACACAATGCTCCAGCCGTATTTTTCCTGGTGGGGAACTATATCGAAACAAGCCCTGACTTGGTAAATAGAATGGTAAAGGAGGGTCATACCGTAGGCAACCATACCTATACTCACCCTGACATGTCAGAAATTTCAACGGAAGAGGCCTTTCAGGAGGAACTTGCAAAACTGGAAAAGTCTTATGAAAAGGTTACCGGTAAGAAAATGAAGAAGTACTATAGACCGCCACAGGGGAAATACAGTGAAGCTAACCTTGAAATGGCGGAGGATATGGGCTACAAGACCATATTCTGGAGTCTGGCCTATGTGGACTGGTATGAGTCGGACCAGCCTACAAATGAAGAGGCTTTTGACAAACTTATTCCGAGGATACATCCGGGAGCAATAGTGCTGCTGCACAGCACATCGGAAACTAACTGTAGGATACTAGATAGATTATTGACGAAGTGGGAGAAAATAGGGTATACTTTTAAGAGAATAGAAGAGTTGAAGTAGCGGTAACAAATTTTGCAGAAAGGAGCAGGTCATGCCAGTATTAGTCGTATTAGGTATAATAGTATTCATAATAGCTGTGGCTATATTCAAGGTCAATAAACGGCAGTCCGACCAGTTTATTGAAGCGGTGAAGCGGGCTAAGGAGGCTGACGATGCTACGGACATGGAGGACGGGGATAATAACCATCATGCCCAAGACCAAGAAGAACCTAAATAAATCTCTTTTCATAGTATATACCATACGGATGAAAGGAGATTTTTTTATGACAAATTGTGATAGATGTTACTGGATACCGGCAGGAACTGCCTGGACATCCGAAAGATGTGAAAGGGAAGAAACCACTTGTGGTTGCGGAAGAAGGAGAAGACGATGGGGCTGTGGCTGCAGAAGCTGTGATTGTGGATGTGGAAGCTGCGGAGGAGGCTGCGGCTGCGGCTGCAGATGCGGTTGTGGCGACTAATAGCCCTCCCTGTTTCTGACCACATAGTGTCCATCTTGAAGAGAATCATCTACTCTGTAGGTGATTCTTATTTTTTTGTATTTTCCCTGGAAGTAGAGCTTGTTCCTCTTGGAATTACCTACCATATTGGAAAAAGAATTGCCGTTGCTGTAAAAGCTAAAGGAAAAATTGTGCTCCGGCTCTATAAAAAAGTTTGGCGGCTGATTTTCCGCCAGCAGATTTTTTATTAGCTGATTTTCCAAGGATTCCTTGGCGATTTCCCCTTCGACAAGTTGTCTGAAGGCAGGGTGATATGTGTTGCCCTGTATTTCGCCTCCTTCGGTGATAAGGTCAGTGCTTTTAAGGCCTACCCTGATGATGTTGATGCCGGCAGAATCTATCATCTTATACATTTCCACGGTGATTTTGAGGGCGTCTTCTGTAGTTAGAGGCGTGTAAGCTCCCTCTTTGTACATTTCCAGAAGTCTCGTATCGTTAAGGACGATGGTAGGATAGAGTCTGGCTATTGAAGGAGCTAACTTCACGGTTTCTTTTGCTGAATAGATGCAGGACTTAAGAGAATCCTCAGGCAGACCTATCATAAGCTGAATGCCCAGTTCAAAGCTGTAATCCTTGATTAAATCGCATGCCCGGTAGACGGCCTGTGAGGTATGACCCCTGGCAGATGCAGCCAGTACCTTGTCGTCAAAGGACTGGACTCCCAGTTCTATGATATCGGCGCCATAGAACTTTAGGTTGTCGAGGATTCTTTCGTCGATATAATCTGGTCTTGTAGACATGTGGATCTTGTGGATATATCCTGCGTCCTTGTACCTCTTAGCCACTTTAAGGAAGGCGGACTGATCCTCCATAGGGATTCCTGTAAAGCTGCCGCCGAAAAAAGCTAGCTCAATAGTTTCAAGGCCGCGGCCCTCAAGAGTAGGCAGGTATGTTTCTATTATGTTTTTTACATCTTCAGGTTTCACATCACCGTCTCTGGCTGTTATGGCCTTTTGGTTGCAGAAGACGCAGTCGTTGGGACAGCCTCTGTGAGGTATGAAGACCGGTATTATTGCATGCTTTTTCATAGCTTCTCCGATGTTGAATTTCCTATATCTTCCGGTATTATACTTCCTATATCTTCTAATTGGTATTCTTCAAAAAACATTATGGCGTTACTTCGATCTTCGATAAATTGCTTTATGGCTAAGTAGTCAGGGTGAGATGACAAATCGCCGTTAAAAATCACGACGGGTTTTCCATGTGTAAAAATCCTTCCGCCACAGCCGCCTATAAAGCCATATTCAAAGCCTTGGAGCTTTACATGTCCCTGACTGATAAGAAGAACGTCAGCCCCGGCAACATCCAAAGCCTTTGCAATGCCCCGGTCGGAAGTAATGAAGGACTGGGAATCCACAGGCAAGCAGCAGCAGCGGGTATATCCTTGAGAAACGTTGACTTTTTTACGGCCAGCAGCCCCTGCGGGAGGGCGAATTTCCGAGAGAGTCTCCTTTGATAGAGCCTTTTCCGATAGAGCCTTTGCGGTGTAGTCCATGTTATGAATAAAGAATTCCTCCGTGCAGACAGCATTGTAAATAATGTCCGCAGGATACCTGCTTCCAAGAGCATCCGTGCTGCCGTGGAACAGCTCCGCATCTTCATTTGTTCCAAGGGAACACATGTATATATCGGGATGGGTGGCGACGGAGTCGGACAGAGGGGAATCCTTGCCGTCTATGAACACAGGCTCATATCCGATGCTCGTCACGTATTCAATTAAAGGTTTTTTCGCCATGCTGGATAAATAAACTTTTTTCATATGGTTATTATACCCTTTGATGGGAGTAATTACAAACAACATGAGGCTAATTTCAAACTTGTAATAAGAGTGGAATAAACGTATAATAGTACCATGGTTAACATAGGAAACAGTTGGGACGAAGTCCTAAAGGGAGAATTCTACAAGGATTACTACCTTAAATTAAGGGGATTTTTAAAGTCGGAGTACAGCAGCAGGGTTATTTACCCTGATATGTACCATATTTTTAATGCACTGAAGTTCACTCCTTATGAAAGGGTTAAGGCCGTCATTATCGGTCAAGACCCCTATCACCAGCCTGGGCAGGCCCACGGGCTGTGTTTTTCTGTGCAAAAGGGCGTTCCTAAGCCGCCGTCACTTTTGAACATATTCAAGGAGCTGAACAGTGATTTGGGAATCGAGCCGCCGAATCACGGGAACCTCGAAAGCTGGGCGAACAGCGGAGTTCTTCTGCTCAATGCTGTCCTCACTGTACGTCAGAATCAGGCTAATTCCCATAAGGGCAAGGGCTGGGAGATATTTACCGATAGAGTGATAGAGCTTCTCAACGAAAGGAAGGAGCCTATGGTATTCATTCTGTGGGGAGCCAATGCCAAAGCCAAGACCGCTCTTATTACCAATCCGCAGCATTGTATAATCAAGGGGGCACATCCAAGTCCTTTGTCAGCCCATAACGGATTCTGGGACGGGAAGTATTTCTCGCGGACTAATGAATTTTTGAAATTCACTGGTCAGGAACCTATAGACTGGAGAATACCGGAGTGAAACTTCTGATTCTGTACTGGAGCTTTATGGCCGGAGCGTATATAGCGGCATCCAAGCTTCGCAGTAAGAGTGAAAAATTTAGCTTTGTAAGCCCTGCCATGATGATTACCATTTACGTGATGGTGCTTATCATGGGTCTTAGAATGGGAACAAATAAACAGATAACAGATAATCTTGGGACAATTGGCATTCAATCGTTGGTCATTACAATCATAACTATAGCCGGAAGCATGGTGGCCATATTTGCAGTGCGAAAGGTGCTTAAGATAGATAGATACGGAAGACTTGAGAGATCAAAAGAAGAAGAGGATGGTGGTTTGGCAGAACCGGAAGAGGATAAACTGGATTTAAAGAGTACAATTATTATCTTGGCACTGGTGGTATTGGGAATGGTAGCCGGCCATCTTGCGGCGGTGGTAATGACAGGCTCCGCCCTTGAGCAGTTTGACCAATACTCCAATATATCCTTGGTGGTTCTATTAACGGTTCTTCTTACCTTGGTAGGTTTTGACTTGGGACTTTCGGGGACCGTGGCAGCCAATTTGAAGTCAGTAGGCTTTAAAGCCTTTGCCTTTCCCTTTGCGGCAGTGCTGGGAACTTTACTACTAGGTACTATATGCTGCTTTTTCTTCGGATTTACCATAAAAGAAGGAATCGCCATTTGTGCTGGATTCGGATGGTATACTTATGCTCCTAACGTCATTGCGGCGGCAGGCACCCAGTATACCATTGCAAGCGCAGTATCATTTATGCACAACGTAATAAGAGAAACCGCTGGCCTGGTCTTTATTCCGCTCATTGCCAAGAAAATCGGATATCTTGAAGCTACGGGAGTTCCGGGAGTTGCAGCCATGGATGTGTGTATGCCTATTGTGGAAAGGTCCTGCAGGCCTGATACGGTAGTCTATTCCTTTGCCATAGGCTTCCTCATGTGCATCGTCACATCGACGCTGGTGCCGGTTGTTATGGGGATATAGTGCCTATTTTTTCGCAGGAAGGCTTAACATTATAAAAATCTCTCAAAGCCCGGTATTCTTCCGAGGCTTTTTTTATTGAAGTCATATCCTTTGATTTAGGAAGGACTGCCTTTATCATGATGTTTTTGGAGGTGTGTTCAAGAGAAGTGAACTCAATCATGGACACGTGATACCCAGCCTCCTCCAGCTTGAGACCTCGCAGGCCGTCGGTCAGAAGCTCGGTGAACTTGTCCTTGATAATGCCGTGCTTCAGAATAGGCTGGTTGACGGGATTTTTAATCTGGGGAAATAGCTCGTGCTGGCAACATGGAACGGAAAGTATAACCTTGCTGTGCCATTTTACGGCATTTATCAGGGCAAAGTCCGTGGCCGTATCACAGGCATGGAGCGTCACAACCATATCGGCACCGTCGCTTTCATAGTCGGCAATGTCTCCCGTTATGAACTTCAAATCATCGTATCCAAGATCAACTGCAATATCATTGCAAAAGCGTATAACGTCTTCCTTTAGGTCAAGACCTACTATCTCCACATCCCTTTTTTTCATAAGCTTCAAATAGTAGTAGAGCGCAAAGGTCAGGTAGCTTTTGCCACAGCCAAAGTCTATGATGCGGATAGTCCCCTGGGTGGGGAGGCTTTCAAAGGAATCATCGGTGATTTCAAGGAACCTGTTTATCTGCCTGAACTTGGAGTAGTGCTTTTGGACTACCTTGCCGTCTTCCGACATTACCCCTAGCTTAATTAGGAAATCACAAGGCTCCCCGTCTGGGATGATGTACTGCTTCTTCCTGTCATGCTGGATGCTTCCAATGTTTCGACTGGTTTCCTGATAGGTTATCTTAGGATTATCGGGCTTGGAAGCAAGAATTTGAATATCTTCATCCTCTGTGAGGATGTTGATTTGCTTGAAGTCGTTTCTTATTAAGTCGCCGGCAAAATCAACAGCCTCATAGTAGGGTATGTTTTTATGGATGACCTTTTTATCGTAATGGAACTCCGCCTGACACATGTACTCCCCTTTGATTGTGACAGGGCGAAGGATTACCTTCTTGTATTCCAGTGATTTTTTCTTCTTGCCGGCAAATACGATTTTAACCAGCTTGCCGCCGTCCATAGCCGAACAGAGAACACTTGTTATTTTTTCCATGATAATATCTCCTATATTGGATTTGATAAGTATATACTATCACAGGGAAATTATTCAGGCAATACAAAGGGTATCCCAAAATATTCCGTAAGGCTCAGCACAAGGTTACGGGCTATGTTATCCGTATTGTTTACTATCCACAGGGCGTCTTCCAGGTTGTCGTGATAGGCAAGCTCGATGAGGTTAGACGGCGCGCGAACGAGACGGAGTTCTCCCAGAGTTGTGTTGGGGACTGTGTTTACAAGAGCTGGGTCGGGATAAATGACCTTAAGATTGTCTGCGAATATGTCTGCGGCACGCTTGCCTTCCGTACTGGTAGCATAGTAGTAAACATCGGGTCCCTGTATCTGACCAGCAAGAGACGGCGGCGCCGCATTGGAATGAAGGGCAAGATGAAAATCGTAGTTACCCGCGTTGGAAAGAGCTATGGCCTGCGAAAGGGTGTCGTCGGGGTTGTTTCGCGTGAAGGTTATTCCCGATGCAACCAGATATGGCTCCATGGCATCGGCGATAAGGTTCATGTTGTATTCTTCACTGCCCAGTCCATTGGTGTAGGGATTAAAATCCTGAACGGAGGGGCTCAAAAATAGGCTTGGCATAAAAAACTCCTTTAATTATTTTGATTTAGCGTCTATTTTAATGTACGCAGAATATTTATTTTTTGACACAGCGGCATATTTGTTTTAAAATATAATGTCAAGGGAAATTACATGAAAGCAGGAAAAAGAAATGACCGATAAGAAGAAAATAATAAACATAGCAGTTATCGCACACGTAGATGCAGGTAAATCCACCCTGGTTGATGCGTTTTTAAACCAGAGCGGAGTGTTCAGAGACAATGAACAGGTTGCAGACTGTATCATGGACAGCGATGATATAGAGAGAGAAAGAGGAATAACTATTTACTCCAAGAATTGTTCTGTAATGCACGGGGATGTGAAGATAAACATAGTGGACACTCCGGGGCATGCGGACTTCTCGTCAGAGGTGGAAAGAATAATCAAGACAGTAGATACGGTTATACTTTTGGTGGATTCCAGTGAGGGGCCTATGCCTCAGACCAGGTTCGTCCTCAAGAAATCCCTGGAGCAGGGGATAAATCCTATTTTGTTAATCAACAAAATAGACAAGAGGGATGCAAGAATTGAGGAAGTGGTGGATGAGGTTTATGAGCTGTTTATGGACCTTGAAGCCAGCGACAGACAGCTTGACTTCCCTATACTTTACGGGATAGCCAGACAGGGTATTGTGGTTTATGACCCTGAGGATGTGAAGACAATAGAAATTGAGGCGGGAGAAAAGAAGATTGAGAAAAGTGCCAATGGGATGATGGGCCTTGACGTGACTCCCCTCTTCGACACCATTATCAAGCATACAACCCCATATCCGGATTTGAACAATGAGCCTTTACAGCTGCAGGTTTCAGCTCTGGGATATGACGATTACATTGGCAGGCTGGGAATAGGAAGAGTGACAAAGGGCATTGTCAGGACAGGAAGTATTATTGCAGTAGCCAAGGGTGACGGAAAGATAGAGCAGAGAAAAATAAATCAGGTTTTCGTATACAGAGGTCTCAAGCGAGTTGCCGTCAATGAGGCAGAGTCGGGAGACATAGTGGTTATCTCGGGAATACCGGATATTTCCATAGGAGAGACTATATGCGCATCTGAAAATCCTCAGCCTCTTGAGATGATACACATTGAGGAGCCGACCCTTTCCATGTACTTCATGGTAAACAAGTCACCTTTCGCAGGAAAGGTAGGAAAGTACGTCACATCAAGGCATATCAGAGAACGGCTCGGCAAAGAGCTGGAGGTAAATGTAGGGCTGAAGGTGGAGGAAACCGACACCACGGACAGCTTCAAGGTTTCAGGTAGGGGAGAGCTGCATCTTTCCATACTGATAGAAAACATGAGGCGCGAGGGCTACGAACTGGCTGTTTCCAAGCCGGAGGTAATAATGCGCAGAGGAGCCAAAGGACAGCTTCTTGAACCCTTTGAAGAGGTGGTTCTGTCCGTTCCTGATGAGTATACCGGCTCCGTCATTTCAAAGCTGAATGTGAGAAAAGGCATGATGCAGGAAATGAGAAGCGAAAACGGATTCGCTAGGCTTGAATATATAGTTCCGACCAGAGGTCTTCTGGGATACAGAAGTGAATTCATCAACGATACGAGGGGTGAAGGAACCATGGTCAGGAGATTTGTCAAGTTTGATGAATTCACGGGAGATATCCCCCAAAGAACCAACGGCGTTGCCATTGCACAGGAAGAGGGAGTCGCTACACCCTATGCTATATTCAGCATAAGCGAACGGGTGCAGATGTTTATACAGCCGGGGACCAAGGTTTACGAAGGCATGATTATAGGCATGAATGCCAGAAGCGATGATATGGTGGTCAATCCATGTAAGGCCAAAAAAGCCACCAACATGAGAGCGGCAGGAAGCGACGACAATATTAAGCTGGCACCTGCAAGAGTATTCTCTCTGGAGGAGGCTCTTGAGTTCATCGACGATGATGAGCTGGTGGAAATAGTTCCGGACGACATCAGGCTCAGGAAGAAATACCTTAAGGAGCTTGAAAGAAGGCGAAGCGGAAGAAAGGTTAAGTCGGAGGATTAACAGATGGGAAAGATCACTTTTAAGAGCATTACCGATGGCATAGGAGGAAGCGGTGGAGCTGAGTATCTTGGCACCGTTGCACTGCAGGTAGCTCTGATTATAGTAATAGGGCTTATCGCTATAAAGATAGTTTTGGCTATCCTCAGGAAAGGACTGAAAAAAAGCAACCTTGACCCTGTGCTTTTTAAATTCGTAGTCAATTCCATAAAGGTAGTATTGCTTATAGTAGTGATTACCATGTGTCTGGGGGCTCTTGGCGTGTCTATGAGCACATTGATAGCAGTTATAGGTGCAGCAGGAGCGGCCGTTGCTCTGGCCATGAAGGACAGTCTCGCTAACATTGCAGGTGGGATGATGATAATAATAACCAAGCCTTTTAAGAGAGACGATTTAATAGATATAGGAGAGGTAAGCGGGAAGGTAAAAAGCATAGATTTGTTTCTGACCACGCTGCTTACTTTGGATAACAGAACTATTACAATACCAAACGGTCTTATCAATACATCCATATTGATAAATCGAAGCAGAGAGGCCATAAGGAGAGTCGACTGCAAATTCGGTATAGGATATGACAGCGATATAACCAAGGCAAAGGAAATATTACAAAACATATGCGTAGAATGTCCGGACATACTGGACGAACCAAGGCCTAGCATAGGAGTATCTGAGCAAGGGGATAGCGCTGTCATAATAGAAGCTCTTGCGTGGTGCAGTACGGAAAATTACTTCAAGGTAAAGTATTTTCTTGAGGAAAAGGTCAAGGTTGCTTTTGATGAGCAGGATATAAATATTCCTTATCCTCACGTCACTGTGAAATTGACTAAGTAAAGTAAAAATGATACAATGAAAGACAATGCTTTAAAGAATTAAAGAAAGGAGACTCGGAATATGAAAGACATAAGAAAGTTCAAGAGAGTATTGGTAGCCAACAGGGGTGAAATAGCGATCAGAATATTCAGAGCCTGCAAAGAACTGGGAATAAGAAGTGTAGCAATTTACTCCGAAGAGGATAAAAATACATTATTCAGAACAAAGGCAGACGAATCATATCAGATCGGGAGAAACAAATCACCCGTAGATGCTTATCTTGGAATTGATGAGATTATCGAATTGGCAAAGGCAAAAGGTGTAGAAGCCATACATCCGGGATATGGATTTCTGGCAGAAAACGTTGAATTTGCAAAGGCTTGCCAGGATGAAGGTATTGTATTTATCGGACCGGACTATCACATGATGGATAGCCTAGGAGATAAGATAAAGTCCAAGATAGTGGCTAATGAGGTGGGAGTACCTACAATTCCGGGAATTACCGAGACTATTCCATCGGAGGAAGTTGCACTTGAATTTGCTAATGAATGTGGATATCCTGTAATGCTGAAGGCGGCAGCCGGAGGCGGTGGCAGGGGTATGAGAATCGTTAGAAGCAGCGATGAACTGATTGAACAGTACAGGAGTGCCAAGAGCGAAGCCAAGAAGGCTTTCGGGATAGACGACATCTTTATAGAAAAATACTTAGAAAGACCTAAGCATATAGAAGTACAGGTTTTGGGAGACAACTACGGAAATATAGTACATTTATGTGAACGTGACTGTTCGATTCAGAGGAGGCACCAGAAGGTAGTTGAGTTTACCCCTGCACTTTGCATTACAGAAGAACAAAGGCAGAATATCTGCAATGATGCTATTAAAATAGCAAGAGCAGTAAATTACAAGAGTGCGGGAACTGTGGAATTCCTTGTAGACAATCAGGGAAATCATTATTTTATCGAAATGAACCCTAGGATTCAGGTGGAGCATACGGTTACAGAGATGACCACAGGCATAGACATAGTTCAATCCCAGATACTTATAGCTGAAGGCTACGAGCTAGCTTCGGATAAGGTGAACATCAAAAGTCAGGATGATATCAAGCCTAGGGGATATGCGATTCAGTGCAGGCTGACTACGGAAGACCCTATCAACGGGTTTGCACCTGATACTGGAGTAATAACAAAGTATACCAGTGCGGGAGGATATGGGATAAGACTGGATGGAGGCAATGCATTTGTCAATTCCACCATTTCTCCTTATTATGACAGTCTTCTCGTAAAGGTCACCTCATGGGCCAGAACCTTCGAGGATGCCACTAACAAGGCAAAGCGTGCGTTAAAGGAAATGAAGGTTCAGGGTGTTAAGACTAATAGATCCTTCCTGATGAACGTACTTAATCATCAGACATTCAGAGAAGGTAAGTGTGACACAGGTTTCATTGCCGACAACCCTGAGCTTCTCAACATCGCGGCAAGAGAAGACAAGGAGCTTAAGGTGCTCAATTTCTTGGGCGAAAAATACGTTAACGGCAATAAAGGCATCAAGCCCGAGTTTGACATACCTGTATTCCCTAGAATAAAGCCTCAAGAAATCGAATTGCTAAGAGGAACGAAGCAAATCCTCGATGAAAATGGCGCTGAAGGTGTGGTTAGCTGGATAAAAGAGCAAAAGAAGCTTCTCGTTACGGACACATCCATGAGAGATGCTCAACAGTCATTGATGGCTACAAGAGTGAGGACAGTGGATATGGAAAAGATTGCACCTGCAGTGGCACTTTACGGCAGTGACTTATTTTCTTTGGAAATGTGGGGCGGAGCAACCTTTGATACGGCATATAGGTTTCTAAAGGAATCTCCGTGGGAAAGGCTTGAAACTCTCAGGGCAAAGATACCTAACATTATGTTTCAGATGCTCATAAGAGGAGCAAATGCAGTAGGGTATAAGAATTACCCAGATAACGTAATAAGAAGATTCGTCAAGGAATCAGCCGCCTCAGGGATAGATGTATTTAGGATATTCGATTCACTTAACTGGATACAGGGCATGGAAGTAGCTCTTGATGAAACTCTTAATCAGGGGAAATTAGCTGAGGCGTGTATCTGTTATACGGGAGACATTCTTGATGAGAGCAGAGAAAAATATAACCTTAACTATTACGTAAGGATGGCAAAGGAGCTTGAAAAGCGAGGCACTCATATACTTGGAATCAAGGATATGTCCGGGCTTGTTAAGCCAATGGCAGCCAAAAAGCTTATTGAGGCTCTTAAGAATGAAATATCCATTCCTATCCATTTTCATACTCATGACACTAGCGGCAACGGTGTGGCATCGCTGATGATGGCAGCTAATGCGGGAGTGGACGTTATAGACGCAGCGTTTAACAGCATGTCGGGGCTTACCAGTCAGCCAGCGTTGAACTCAATAGTTGCGGCTATGGAGGGAACGGAAAGAGATACGGGTATAGATACAGACGGCATACAGAAGGTTTCGGATTACTGGGCTGCCGTAAGACCTGTATATAAGGAATTTGAATCCGACATGATGACAGGCTCGGCAGAAATATATAAGTATGAAATGCCGGGAGGTCAGTATTCCAATTTAAAATCTCAAGTGGAAAGCTTCGGTCTCGGACATAAATTTACGGAAGTAAAGGAAATGTACAAATCCGTAAATGAAATGCTTGGCGATATTGTAAAGGTAACGCCTTCATCTAAGGCTGTAGGCGATATGGCTATATTCATGGTTCAGAACGAGCTTACTCCGGAGAACATATATGACAAGGCTAAAGATATAGACTTCCCTGATTCTATAGTTTCATACTTTGAAGGCATGATGGGACAGCCGGAGGGAGGATTCCCTGAAAGACTCCAGAAGCTGGTCCTCCATGGAAAGAAGCCGATTACATGCAGGCCGGGAGAATTGCTTCCTGATGAGGATTTTGAAGGTATCAAGAAGATGCTTCAGGAAAAATACAGCCTTGAAGGGTTTGATAAAGAGGTGCTGAGCTATGCTCTGTACCCAAAGGTATTCGAGGACTATATAAACAGTCTGGAAAGTGATGGTAACTTTAGACTTATGGGAAGCGATATCTTTTTCCATGGGCTTTCTGAGGGGGAAACCTGCGAAATTAAGATTGCAGAAGGTAAGGAGCTTATAGTTAGACTTTCCAATGCTAGAGAAACAGATGAGGATGGCTTCAGAAATGTGGTTTTTGAAGTTAATGGCAACAGAAGCGCGGTTAAGATAAAGGATAATGCTGCCAATATAGCAGCTGTATCATCTCAGATAGTATATGCAGATGCCGAAGATCCAATGGAGATAGGTGCTAATATTCCGGGCAATATTGTTAAGATCCTTATCAATGAAGGAGATGCGGTTGTAGAAAAACAGCCTATCGCTGTAATTGAAGCTATGAAAATGGAAACGAATATTCTAGCTACTGCAAAGGGCACAGTTGATAAGATATATATCAATGAAGGCCAGCAGGTAAAGGCGGGAGAGCTTATCGCAAAGTTAAAGTAATCGAGGAGAAACGGATATGGGAAACGGTGTAATTGGAAAAATTCTGTATTTCTGGATATTTATTATTGGAGGATTGTTTATAGCAAAGGTGATGGGTCTTACCAAAGATGATAAGACCATGGTCATTTTTTGCCTGGCTCTTGCAGGCGTATATGTAGTGTACCAGCTTGCAAGATACTTTGGAAAAAAGAAGAGGGAAGCCAAAGAAGAAGAAAATAGGCAGCCTGTCAGAAAGGGCGCATCTCACAAGAGGCGATAAATTTTCACAGAAAGCGCCGGACCTTTGATTAAAAAATGTAAAAAGACCTCGCATATATTGATGATTTAGGCAAAAACTAATATCAAAATGATGCGAGGTTTTTTAATGGAAAAAAAGGATAAATACAAAGAATTTCTTGAAGAGATGAAAGTACAAATACCTGTGGGAGAGAGCTTCGATCTTCTAGAGAGAAAGCTTAGCGTTGCAGGAAGGGAAGCAACCATGTTTTTCGTTGACGGTCTGGTAAGCGGTAGTATGATGCAGAGAGTTCTTTTCAGTCTCCTTTCTTTAAAAGTGGAACAGACAAAAAAAATTGACACTATCGAAGAGTTTATGGAGAAAGATCTGCCATTTCTAGATGCCTTGATAGTGAAGGACATAGACAAAGCGGTAAAATTCTTGTACTCCGGCCTTGTGCCGCTGCTGATATCAGGATATGACGGAATCATTATAATAGACTGCAGAGATTATCCACTAAGGGGAGTGGAAGAGCCTTCCAAAGAGCGTAGTCTGAGAGGTTCCAAGGATGGCTTTGTAGAATCAATGATGACAAATATTGCTCTTATCAGGAGAAGAATAAGAAGCAATTGTTTAATATTCAATAATTATGCCATAGGTAGCATGACTAAAACAGACGTAGCATTAGCATATATGAAGGGCAAGGCAGACATGGGAATGGTGGAAAAACTGGACAAAGGACTTCAATCTCTTAAGATACAGGGATTGACTGTAACGGAGCAAACATTGATAGAGGCCTTAACAGGCAAGAAATGTTGCAAATTTAATCCTTTTCCAAAGGTTCGCTACACGCAGAGGCCGGACATAACTGCTGCTCACGTTGAAGAAGGTAAAATAGCGATTATAGTTGATAATTCGCCTACCATAATACTTTTACCTGCGGGGATATTTGATTTCGTTCAGGACGTTGATGATTATTATTTTCCTATGCTAACAGGCAATTACTTCAGGCTTTTGAGAATAGCTAACATACTTGTGATACTCTTTGCAACTCCGGTGTACCTGCTCTTTGCGGAAGAGAAAATTCCTGTATATGATTCTCTGAAATTTTTTATAACAGAGGAAGATTTTGCCATAAGCATATTTTGGCAGTTTATACTCCTTGAGTTGGCAATCGATGGCTTGAAGCTGGCGTCTCTCAATACTCCCGAATCTCTGGGAATGTCTTTGTCTGTCATCGGTGCACTGATATTAGGAGAATTCTCCGTTTCGTCTGGATGGTTTATTCCTCAGACTATTCTGTGTATGGCTGTTGTTGCTTTAGCTAGCTTCACTCAGCCTAGTATAGAGCTGGGCTATGCCATAAAGTTTGTTCGCGTGTTGATGCTTATTGGTGCACATCTTTTAGGCTGGCCGGGAGTCGCGGTAGCTTTTGTACTATCGGTAGGAGTGATGGCGGCAACAAGGACCATAGTAGGAACGTCATATCTATATCCTCTCGTGCCCTGGGATGGAAGCAAGCTGAAAAAACTCATATTTAGAACAAAAAAATAGAAACTTTCATATAATAACCTAGCAATAGATGAAAGGTGGATATGAGGCAATGGATACGAGAGAACTGTTTGCCAGGCTGATACAGTGTGAAGCAGGAGGAGAAGGTTATAACGGAATGCAGGGAGTTGCATCGGTTATAATGAATAGGACCAATATAAGTTACGGAGAGTTTTCGCGAATAAGCCAAGGTGGAAACGTGAGAAATATTATTCTGCAGCAAAATCAGTTTACCTGTACGAAGACATCGGTGGGAGGCTATTATAATCCTCAGAACATATACAATATGATACCCACTGATGAGCATTATGATATTGCAGACTGGGCCTTAGGCGGAGGTATACTCGGAGGAGTAGATAATTCCCTGTTTTTTTACAATCCCTACAGCACAACCTGTGCAACATATTTTCCTACAAGAGTAGGAGTCATACACAATAGAGTAGGCAATCATTGCTTCTATATACCCACCTCTTATTATGCATTAACATAAAATAGAGAGGTGATTAAATGGCTATACAAGGGATAACCACACAAGAGATGAGTGTAGAAGAAATAGTTATGGAGGAAACGGTGGCGGAAGAAATGCCAAACAATATGATTCCGGTATCTGAAATGACCTCCTTCTTGCAAGGGGTACAAATGATGCAGGAAGCTGTCAGAGAGAGCCCGGGGGACATTCCCATATCTGAGCTAGAGACCCTCGCATCGGACCAGGGCATAAGTGCTGTTGCCAGTGAACTGGGAAGCCCGAGGATATTTCCCAGCAGTCCTCAGTTCGCAGCTCCTAACAATCCTCTGCTGCCGCCGCAGTACAGTGAAATATTAGATTACAACTCAATACAGTACATGAACGGTATCTTCAGAACACAAATTGGGAGATATGTGAAGGTGAACCAGCTCATAGGATCCAATACTATAGCAGAGCATGACGGATACCTTATAGGCGTTGGGATAAATTATATCATATTGCAGGATTATAACAGCGATAATATTACCTTCATAGACTTTTATGGAATCAAGAATATGTATACCTATTACGAAGAAATTTCAAATCCCTACACTGTAGAATAAAATTAGAAAATAAACCTACACAAAAAAAGAGCTTGCTCGGAGAAGCCTGAAGTGTCCCATGAAGCAAGCTCTTTTTGATTATTAATAATGCATTACCACCGGGATACCAATATCGGCTTCCGAATACAGGGCAGGCATTCTGCTTGGAGGCATGTTTACGCAACCATGGCTGCCTCCACTGTAATATATGCCTCCACCGAAGGCGCCTCTCCAATCAGCATCGTGGAAGCCTTGGCCTCCCCATATGCCCACCCAGTATTTTACCGGGCTTGCATATTGAGTGCCATCACCGTTATCTCCTCGTAGGACAACATCCCGCACCTTGTTGGCTACATAAAAGGTTCCGGTGTATGTAGAGTGACCGGCGGTCACACATCCTGAAACGCAAGGGGATGAGAAAATCAATTCTCCGTTTTTAAAGAAATTTACCGCCTGATTTGAAATATCCACGTCTATGTATGTATTTCCTAGGTCCTTGGAATACTTGCCGTAGCCCTTGTCTGAGAAAACAGGCTCCCTCGTAACATCCTTGTGACTGTTGATATCCGCTATAAGCTGATTGGTTTCCTTGCTTTCGTTTATCTCCCAGCCGTAGGATCCGCCGCTGACATTTACACTTCTGCCGGTCAGGGAGGTGAAGGCTCTGTCAGCCCCTATGTTGTCATAGGTGTTTGCAAGCTGTGATACATAGGCTTTGACTGCTTCGGCGTCTGCATCGCCTGACCTGTCGTCATTCATAAGGGCGTCAAGCTGCTCAGCAGACAGAGTAAAGGTGGATTCACCCAGGTCATATGTAATTTTTTGTTTTAGATATTTTTTGCAGTATTTCTGATATGCCTTCAAGTCTCTGTCGTCTGCCTTTACCTTAGGCATATCGTAATAATCTTTCTCTTCAAAGATAATATTCAAATCACCCGTCTGTATGTGCGCCAGAAGGTCTTGGAAGAATCTTTCGGAATCGGCCTTTGTCCCGTATACTTCCTTTACAATAGGAAAGGAGGACTTTGACATGTCCACGTAGGCGTCACGACATTCCCTAGCTTTGGGGTCATTGAGAAACTTGGAGGAGAGGGCCTCTTTCTTAAATTCCTCGTCATAATCCTTGACGACCATAGGCACGTGAGCCGCAATGGCTGTATGGAAGTAGTGATTCGATGCGGCGAATACAAGATAATTATGCTTTACATTCTTGATTTTCTTTTTAACATCGTATGTACAGCCAAAATCCGTAAAGCTGGCCAGTTTTTCATCCAGTCCGCCGACAACTACGATACATCTGCTGTTCCATGCATCCGTAAGCTTTTTGGTGGCTTTATCATAAGTCAAGCCGGAACAGTCCACACCATTGATGGTGATGTTGTCAGGCAGGACATCGCTTTTGTAATCAGCCGTTTTAGCGTAAGAAAATGTAGCGAATGTTAGTGCGGCAATGAGTAATAATACTACTGCTGAAATAATAATAATAGCTTTTTTCATATCGACTCCTTCAACTCAGTATATTTTACTTTATTTTTTATGTTTTTGAAAGAGAAAAAACAGTTTTTATGGTAAAATATATAAATAAATATATCTATATATGAGGAAATTATTATGGCGTTCACACATTTACACGTTCATACGGAATACAGCCTCCTTGACGGAGCCGCAAGAATCAAGGATTTAGTGGCTCATGCAAAGGATTTAGGCATGGAATCACTGGCCATTACGGACCATGGCGTAATGTTCGGAGTCATTGACTTTTACAGAGAATGTAAAAAGCAGGGAATAAAGCCAATAATAGGCTGCGAGGTCTACACGGCTGCAAGGACTCTCTTGGATAAGGACGTTGAGAAGGACAAGAGAATGGGCCACTTGGTTTTACTGGCAAAAAACAATCAGGGCTACAAGAATCTTATGAAGATAGTGTCGGAAGGATATCGACACGGGTTTTACTATAAGCCGAGAATAGACAAAAGCGTTTTGAGAAAGTACAGTCAAGGCCTTATATCCTTGTCTGCCTGTCTTGCAGGCGAGGTCCAACACCGACTTTTAAATGGTGATTACACGGGAGCCAAGAAGGAGGCTCTTGAAATGCTTGAGATATTCGGAGAGGGGAACTATTTTCTTGAGCTACAGGACCAGGGCCTAGAGGAGGAAGCACGCATATTGCCGGACATGAAAAGGCTTAGTCTTGAGACAGGTATTCCATTTGTCGCCACCAATGACGTTCACTATGTAAGGCAGGAGGATGCAGAGGCTCAGGATGTACTCATGTGCATACAGACAGCCACCACGGTAGACGAAGAGAACAGGATGAGATTTTCCAACGACCAGTTTTACCTAAAATCCGAGGAGGAAATGCGCAAAATATTTTCCAATATGCCGGAAGCCTGTGACAATACTCAGCTTGTTGCTGAGGCCTGTGACGTTACCTTTAAGTTTGGAGAGCTTCATTTGCCTGACTTTGACGTGCCGGAGGGCTTTACGAAAAAAGAGTACCTGAGAAAGCTTTGCCGGGACGGCTTCGAGGAGCGATATCCCAATGCGGAGGGTCAGGGGCTGGAAGAGCTGAGAGAAAGACTTGACTATGAGCTTACCACCATAGAGAACATGGGATATGTGGAGTATTTTCTCATAGTCTGGGATTTTATTAATTATGCTAAGATGAACAATATAATGGTTGGCCCTGGAAGAGGCTCTGCCGCAGGCAGCATAGTGGCATACACACTGAAGATAACAGATATAGACCCTATCAGATACGGGTTGATATTTGAGAGGTTTCTCAATCCGGAGCGAGTAAGCATGCCTGATATAGACATAGATTTCTGCTACGAAAGACGCGGCGAGGTTATAGATTACGTTACGGGAAAATACGGAGAAGATAAGGTTTCTCAGATAATCACCTTCGGAACCATGAAGGCAAAACAGGCGGTGAGAGATGTAGGTAGAGTGTTAAACGTAAGCTATCCAGAAACCGACGCCATTGCTAAGGCAATTCCGTTTTCCCTAAAGATGACCATCGATATGGCTCTTGAAACCAGTCCGGAGCTGAAATTAAAATACGACAGTGAAGAAACTACGCGGAAGGTAATAGATATGGCAAAGGCCATAGAGGGAATGCCGAGACACGCGTCCACTCACGCCGCCGGAGTTGTAATATCAAAGGAGAGCATAGACGAGTACGTACCTCTTTATCTGGCGGACAAAGGCCTCTCCACCCAATTTAATATGACCACAATAGAGGAGCTGGGTCTGCTGAAAATGGACTTTCTTGGACTGAGAACCTTGACAATTATCAGGGACGCCCTGGAAATGATAGAGAAAAACCACCATGTTAAAATTGATTTTGAATCTATGGGATATGACGATTCCGCCGTATACGATATGATAGCAAAGGGCAATACCCAGGGTATATTCCAGCTTGAAAGCGGCGGAATGACCCAGTTCATGAAGAACCTAAAGCCTGACTGTTTTGAGGATATAGTGGCGGGAATATCACTTTACAGACCGGGGCCTATGGCATCTATCCCAACATACATAGACAACAAGAAGAATCCGGAGAACATAATATACATGCACGAAAGCCTTGAGCCCATACTTTCCGTAACCTACGGCTGTCTGGTATATCAGGAGCAGGTAATGCAGATAGTGAGAGAGCTGGGCGGATACTCCTACGGGCGTTCCGACCTTGTGAGACGTGCCATGAGTAAGAAGAAGATGGACGTTATGCTTCAGGAAAAGGAATACTTTATCAATGGCAAGACAGACGATGAAAATCATATGGAAATAGAAGGCTGTGTGAGAAGGGGTGTGCCGAGGGATGCTGCGGAGGCTATATTTAATCAGATGGTCAGCTTTGCCGAATACGCCTTTAACAAATCCCATGCCGCTGCATATGCGGTTATAGCTTACGAGACAGGTTATCTCAAGTCTCATTATCCCGTTGAATTCATGGCTGCTCTTATGACAAGCGTTATGGGGGATCCTCAGGACATTGCCAATTATATGAGGAACTGCACGGAAATGGGCATAGAAGTTTTGCCGCCGGATATAAACAAGAGCCAGAAAAACTTTTCGGTGTGGGAGGGTAAAATAAGATTCGGGATGCTGGGCGTTAAGAATGTTGGGGAAGGCGTTGTGGACGCAATAATCGAAGCTCGCAGAGCCAAAGGCGAGCCCGGTGATATATTTGCCTTCATGGAGGGCTTAGACGTTCACAGGATAAATAAGAAGGCTATAGAAAGCCTTATTAAAGCAGGAGCTCTTGATTCTCTCAATGAAAACAGGGCGGCTCATCTGGGCATCTATGAAAAGCTCATTGAATCGGCTCAGTCGGGAGCCAAGCACAATGTGGAGGGGCAGATATCCCTCTTTCAGCTAAACGCCCAAGCGATGGAAGAGAGCAGGGCATCCAACAGGATACCTGACGTGAAGAATTTTGAAAAGGATGAACTTATTGCTCAGGAAAAAGAAATGCTTGGGGTATACATTTCCGGGCATCCTCTCAAGGAATATGAGGAGAGAATAGATAAACTCGTAACCGTTACCTCCAAGGAGCTTGTAGATGTGCTGGAAAACGAGGGAAGGACAGATTTCAACAGCCCGGTTTACGACGGTATGCAGGCCGTAATGGCGGGAATAATTACATATAAGAAGACTCTTGTGACCAAGAGCAGTAAGATGATGGCATTCGTCAACCTTGAGGACCTTTACGGTACAGTAGAGGTGGTGGTCTTCCCTAATGTCTACGAGAAATTCGGTGCCTTAACGCAGGAGGATGCCATAGTGTCCATAACAGGAAAAATCAACTTCAAGGAGGGTGAAGTGCCGAAGCTCCTCGCCGAAAAAATCGTGAGCTTAAAGGAAATAAAAGAAGCCCGGTCTATTACTCCTGCAGGCCAGGTTAAGATAAAGCTGCCAACCTCAGGGGGGAATGGCGTTCTTGATGAGATAAAGGCAGTCATGCTAAGGTACAAGGGTGACTATCAGGCCATAATATATATGCCTGAGGGAGGTTCGTTCAGGACAGAAAGGAATCTGTGGGTAAATCCTCAGGGAGGATTCAGAAGTGAAATAGTAGCTATAGTGGGAGAAGAAAATTACAAGGGGTAATTGCAGGAAAAAATTGAAGAGGCAGATTATTGTTTTCGGATAGGAGCGTATAGTATGAAAAAAATCGGCGTTTTAACAAGCGGTGGAGATTCTCCCGGAATGAATGCCGCCGTAAGAGCAGTTGTGCGAAAGGGTATTTCCATGGGAATGGAGGTATACGGTATAGAGCGTGGCTATGAGGGTCTTCTGGACGGAGAAATCAAGAAGATGGAATGGTGGTCCGTGGGAGATGTGCTTCAGCGTGGAGGGACTATATTGAGAACAGCCAGAAGCGAGAGGTTCATGACCCAGGAAGGTCTGGAACACTCAGTCACAATGCTGGAAACCTTCGGTATTGAAGGTCTGGTTGTCATAGGAGGAGACGGCTCCCTCAAAGGAGGGCTTTCTCTTGCTCAAAGGGGAATAAAGGTTATGGGAGTGCCAGGAACTATCGATAACGATCTGGGATACACGGATTTTACCATAGGTTTTGATACGGCCGTAAATACGGTTTTGTATTTAATTTCCAACATAAGGGATACATCTTCGGCTCATGAAAGAACTACCATAATAGAGGTAATGGGCCGCCACTGCGGCGATATTGCCCTTCACGCAGGGCTTACCGGCGGAGCTGATGTCATACTTCTGCCTGAGGTGGAGCTTGATATTAACGCAGTCTGTCGCAGCGTGTTGAGAGGACAGCAGTCAGGTAAGCTCCACAGTATTATTGTGAAGGCCGAGGGTGTGGAGATTTCTACCGACGAGCTTATATCGGTCATAGAGGAAAGAACCGGCAGAGAGGTAAGGGCTGTTGTACCGGGCTACATCCAGCGAGGAGGAACACCTACGGAAAGAGACAGGATGTTGGCAAGTCTTACTGCTACAAAGGCCGTGCAGCTTCTCTATGACGATGAAGACAGCAAGGCCATAGGAATATGCGGCAGCAAAATCGTTGCCTACGGTTTGGCGGAAGCACTAAAAATGAAACGGGAATTTGCCCGTGAAATATATGACCTAGCTGTAACTTTGTCGTGATTGAATAGGAAGAAAGGTAAGAACAGTAATGAATAAGAAAGTGTTGATGTTTTTGTTTACTCTCATAACTATGCTGTGCCTCGGGTTGGTTTACGGATGGTCTGTGTTCGTAGTACCTCTCGAAGGGGAATTCGGCTGGCTCCGCTCAGAGACCTCCCTCACGTTTACCATTTCCATAATCGCAATGTGCCTCGGCATGATGGCGGGAGGACAGTTTAATAAAAATAGGGATAAGGCCTTTATTTCCCTGTTTATATCAGCTGTACTGCTGTTCATAGGCTTCGCAATGGCAAGCCGCGGAAGCCAGCTCATACACTTCTATATCTTTTATGGTGTTTGCTGTGGATTCGGCATCGGATTTGCGTATGTGGAGATGATAGCCATAGCCACAAAGTGGTTTCCGGGAAAACAGGGCTTGACATCAGGTGTTCTGATGATGTGTTTTGGCCTTGGAGCTATGATACTGGGAACTATATGCTCAGGATTGATGGATTCCATAGGATGGCGAACTACCTTCCTGGCCCTGGGATTCATATTTGGAATACTGGTTTTATTGGATGGCATCATGCTGCAGACTACTGTAAAGCAAAGGCCAGAGGTGAAGGCCTTTGATGATAAGGAGAAAAACGCATCTTCTTATGTCCGTATGTCCGTCGGAAGCCATGAGAGCATGACTTCAAAAGAAATGGTAAAAAGCGGAGATTTCAAAATGCTTTACATATGGCACATTTTCGTAAGTGCTGCCGGCCTGGCCCTAATGGGACATATAGCTCCATGCGCCATGCAGATAGGTGTGACAGCGGCAACTGCAGCGTTAATAGCGGGAGCTGTTTCTGTGTCCAACGGTTTGGGAAGGATAGTATATGGTTTGCTGTATGACAGGCTGGGAGTTATGAGGACTCAACTTATAATCAATTGCATTTTTATTGTTGCAACAATAGTGACGGCCATTGCAGTAACAGCTGGTAGTATTCCAATATTAGTGGCGGGCTGCATTCTGGTGGGAATGAGCTTCGGAGCTGCACCCACGTCCAGCTCTGCAGTGGTTAACAAACTTTACGGGTCAAGGTATTTTTCTGCAAACTTCGGCATAGTCAGTACTCAGCTTATATTTGCAGCTATCATAGGACCTTTCCTGGCGGGAAAGCTTTACAATATGACCGGGAATTACGTGACGACCTTTTACGGAGTTATAGGTCTTGGAGTGGCGGCTATGCTGTCAGCATTGGCAATGTTGAAGATAGCCAAGTCCAACGGAAGAGAGCTGTAACCTATTTCTTGCGTTTGCCTGTTATGGAGTTGAGGGAGACCTTCCAGACACCTGTTCTAAAGTGGATAAATCCCGGATTTCTCACAGGACCCTATCTTCCCATATACGGCTTTGGACTGTGGGGCATGTATTTCGTATCATATCTAAGCCGTCTTGCACTGACCGACAACAAAATTTTTGATACTGTCATTGTACTTGTAATAATGGCCATCGTAATGACCATAATAGAATATATTGCAGGTCTTATATTCATTAAGGGGATGAAAGTCAAGCTTTGGGATTACAGTAAAAACAAGGGAAACATACAAGGTATTATCTGTCCCCTGTTCACAATGTTTTACGGAGTGTTCGCTGTGGATATTTGGTATTCCATGCACATGTCTGCCAAGATAAGGGCGTTGGCCATAGAGCATGACGTGATAATCAAGTACGAGGAATTAAAGGACGAATTGAGAAAGCAGAGGGAAGAACTGGAGGAACGAAAGCGGTTTATGCTGGCCTTGAAGACCGAAGGACCTTTGAGGCTCCACCTTGAAAAGTATATTGAAAGCATAAAAGAAGGAAGGAAAAGCTCATGACAAGACAGGGAATATTAGATAGAATTTTTGGACTTCAAGATACGAAATATAAAAAATTCCACGAAGGGCTGGTGCCAGGCAAGGACAATATCATCGGAGTAAGGCTACCGGTTTTGAGAGGCCTGGCAAAGGAACTGTTAAAGGAAAATAGTGGAACATCAAAGGGGCTTTTGGAGGTTATTGGGGACGAATATTACGAAGAAGTTATGCTTCAGGGAATGATAATTGGTTTTCAGCAGAAAATAGACATAGAAAACCTTTATGAGCAAATTAGTAACTTCGTCCCTAAGATAGATAACTGGGCAATCTGTGATTCGTTTTGCAGCAGTTTGAAGCAGATAAAAAAGCATAAAGAAGGGACCTATGAATACATACAGAGATATTTGAAATCGGACAAGGAATTTGAGATACGTTTCGGGTTGGTCATGTTGTTGGAATACTATCTGGACGAAGAGCATTTATTCGACATATTCCGTATTTCTCAAGGGATAGATCATGAGGGGTATTATGTCAGAATGGCAAATGCATGGTTGATTTCCATATGCCTTGTCAAATATTACGATGAGACAAAGGCCTTCATGGAGGACTGCCGACTGGACGATTTTACATATAATAAGGCCTTGCAAAAAGCCAGAGAAAGTCTGCGAATTAATTCAGGGGAAAAAGAAGAGCTCAATAGGATGAAAAGGAAAAAATAAGCAAGATTGTAAAAAGATTCGGAAATCAGAATTGAGTGAAAAGTACTATTTTTTACTAAAGTGCAAAAGCGCTTCTTTATCAGATATTTCTCTGATAATATATATGTAGAAATGGTACTTTTTTTATAGGACAGCGAAAGGAGGAAGTGATATGCAAGAGGTGATTGACAAAATCAAATCTGTTGAGCAGGGCGCACAGGACAAGCTTAATCAGGCTCAAAAAGCGGCCGATGAAGCTGAATTTCAGGCAAGAATAGACGGCAAAAAACAGATTGAAGACGCCATTGCCCAAGCAAACCAGCAAGCAGCCGTTTTGCGAAGTGATGCAGAAAAAAAGGCGGCGGCCTTGGCATCCGAAAAGATAGAGCTGGCAGAAAAAGAAGCAAAAAATATTTTGGAAGCAGCTGAAGGCAAAATGGACTCAGTATCACTTAAAATCGTGGAAAGGGTCGTGGGCAATATATGATTGAAAAGATGAAAAAAATCTATGTCTACGGTTTGCGAGAACAATCTGCTGATATCTTGGAAGATATTATGCGGTGCGGAGTGATTCAACCTGTTAAAACGGAAGAGATGTTAGAGCTGGATACTGCTCAGAAACTGGAACGCAATGAAGGGGTGGATCTCTCGGGGGAGGAAGAACTATGTGAAAGACTGGAGTTATGCATAGAAGCCCTCAAGGAATTCGGTGAAAAGAGAGGCCTGTTTTACCAAAGACCCGACGTCACATATGGGGAACTGGTAAATGATGAAACCCTTTTGGAAGCAATAGGAAGCTGCGAGAAAATCGAAAAGGTGGTAAAAAAGCGCCAGGGATATGAAAAAGACTTGCAGAAGACGGAGCTTAAAAAAGCAGCCCTCATACCTTGGGAAGCTCTTAATATACAGGTATCTGACCTGAAGACGGCTAACACAAGGACAATATGCTATGTTTTGCCTGCGCCTCGCCAGGTGGAAGAAATACAGGAGGCGGCGGATGAAAAGGATATTATCGTCTGGCTGAGCAACATTTCGGAGGACGATGAAAGCAGATATGTGACAGCCCTTTGTCACGGGGATAGGGAGAAATCCGTGAGGGAAATGTTCAGTCTCTTCGGAGCAAAGGAATTTGTTCCTAGAGATATGGACGGAACCTTCGCCGATAATATTTCCCTCTGTGACAAAGAAATAGAAAGACTGAAAAGCAAAATAGAAGAAGAGAACGAAAAATTGCGAGCAGCCTCCGGAAAGCGAGAGGAACTGGAAAAAGCATGGGATGCCATAAAGGTGCGCATAGATTGCCTTTCGGGGAAGGAAAACCTTTTGCATACAGGCAAGGTGGACGTGCTGACAGGGTGGATAGTAGCCGAAAAGAAGGATAAGGTCAGCCGGGTTCTCGATAAGTATACCTGTTGTTATGAGTGCGTTGAGCCGGATGAAGATGAAGATTTTCCGGTTTCTATGAAGAACAGTAAAATAGTAGCTCCTTTCGGAGCGTTGACTGAGATGTATTCTCTGCCGGGCTCCCGCAGTATGGACAGCAACTGGGCCATAGGATTGTTCTTCTTTATATTCTTTGGCATGATGTTATCCGATGCAGGGTACGGACTGCTTCTGACAATAGGCGGACTGGGCGGCGCCAAGCTCATAGATATGAATGAGGGCGGCAAACGGTTCATGACCATGATTGGTATATCGGGAATATCCACAATGTTTTGGGGTCTGGTATACGGAAGCTTTTTCGGGGATGTTATCCCTACGGTAGCTGATGTTTTCTTCGGGAGACATGTGGAGATACCTCAGCTCATAGACCCATTGAATCAGCCTATGGTAGTACTGGTAATGGCCTGTGCTATGGGTGTGATACACATTTTCATAGGTATGGGTTTCAAGGCCTACTTGATGATAAAGCGAGGAGACAAGTGGGGAGCATTGTTTGATGTAGGCTTCTGGTATATATTACTCATAGGACTGCCTTGTCTTATACTCCCGGGCGGGCTCAAATGGATTGGAATAGTAATGTCAATAGCCGGGGCGCTGGGCCTTATTCTTACACAGGGTCGGGCGAAGCCTACCATTTTCGGGAAGATAACAGGAGGTATAATGAGCCTCTATGATGTGACCGGATACTTCTCGGATGTGCTGGCCTATTCCAGAATACTGGCGCTTGGACTGGCGACGGGGGTAATAGCCAGTGTGGGTAATACAATAGGAACATTGACGGGAGGCGGCATCATAGGTGCCATCCTGTTTATAGTTATTTTCGTGGGAGGACATGCTCTTAACATGGCAATAAACGCTTTGGGTGCCTATGTTCATTCAGCCAGATTGCAGTATGTTGAATTCTTCGGAAAATATTATGAAAGCGGTGGCAAAAAATTTCAGCCACTGAAAGCTAAAACAAAGTACGTGAAGGTAATGGAGGAAGAATAAAATGGAAACTTTTGCAACGTTATTTACAAACGGAAATTTTTACGCATATTTAGGCGTGGCTTTAGCTGTAGGCTTATGTGGTATAGGCTCGGCCAAGGGTGTAGGTCTTGTAGGTGAGGCGTCATCGGGAGTATTGAGCGAAGACCCAGAAAGATTCGGGCAGTGTCTGGTACTTCAGGCTCTTCCGGGAACACAGGGTATATACGGATTTCTTATCGGATTTATAATCATGCTCAACACAGGAATGATGAGTGGAGACGCTCAGCTCAGCGTTGGAACAGGCGCTTATATTCTGGCTGCATCACTTCCTATTGCACTTGTAGGACTGCTTTCAGGCATAGCCCAAGGAAGAGTTGCAGCAGCGGGAGTTAACATCATTGCAAAGAAGCCGGACCAGCTTTCAAAGGCAATGGTATCCGCAGCATTGGTAGAAACATATGCGATTTTGGCATTCTTAATCTCCATGCTGCTCATATTCAATATCAAAATGTAATGATGGGAAGGACGTTTTATGGATAATATTTCAAAGATATTGGAAGCAATCCGGGAAGACGGACAGGCCGAAGCTGATAAGGTTTTTAATGAGGGTCGGAAGAGAGCCGATGCAGTAAAAAAGCTGTACGGTGAAGAGGCTCACAGCGAACAGGAAGACATCATCAGGAAGGCAGAGAAGGAAGCGGATGAAATAACCCAAAGAGGCATATCCCAGGCAGGGATCGAAAGCAGGAATATCAAACTGACTGCCAGAAGGCAGGCTCTTGAAAAGGCTTTTGGCATGGCGGCGGAAAAATTAGGGCAGCTTTCGGATGATGAAAAGGCCGGCTTATACGTTAGGCTCATCGGCAAGTACGGAGACACCGGTAAGATGACGATAGTACTTAACGAGAAGGATAAAAATGCTATAGGAAAGAAGCTCATCAAGAGAGCAGAGAAGGAATACGGCAAGGAAATTACCTTGTCTGAAAGGACCGGTGCTTTTCTGGGCGGAGTAATTCTCTTGGAGGATGAAGTGGAAACAAACTGCACCTTTGAGGTGATACTGGAAGATATAAAGAAAGAAACAGAAGCAGACGTGGCGGCAATGCTATTCGCATAAAGGGAAAGGAATGGATGTATTCATGGAAAAAAACGATACGAAATACCTTCATGCCGCAGCGAGAGTTCATTCTCTTGAGAATAAGCTTATTTCTCGGAATGAACTGATGAAAGTAATAGAAGTAGGCGAGGCTGAAGATGCCTTTAAGTTCCTGTCAGGGAAGGAAATGTTTAGGAACCGGAACGTAAAGGATTACGAGAAGGCTTTTGAGGTGGACCTTGGAGAAACCTATAAGCTGATTGAAAACATTACGGATAATTCAGAGATAACATATATCTTCAGATATCCGATGGACGGCCATAACCTGAAGGTCTACGTCAAGTCTCAGATGACGGAGAAGTCCTTTGAGGAGCTTTACAAGGAGACGGGAACATTTACCATTGACAAGATGCGTGAGGAGCTTAACTCCAGGCGGTTTGAAAAAGTTCCCCAAAAACTAGGGGAAGCGGCTCTTACGGCAATGGACCGTTTGGCAAAGACCAGGGATTCTCAGGCTGTGGATATTATCATTGACAAGGCAGTCCTTCTGGTAATGAGGGAAAAGGCTGAGAAAATCGGTAATCCTCTTTTATGCCGGTATGTTGCATCAAGAACCGATGTGGTCAATATAGAAACGGCAGTGCGGCTGATGAGAATGAAAAAGGACGCATATCAGGTCAGAAAAATGTTTGCAGAAGGCGGCAGCATAGATGTTTCGGACATCGAGGAAAGCTATTCTACAGGGTATGAAGGTATAGGAAAGCTTATCGACAAGGCCAACATGTCCAGAAGAATGAGCGTCAGCGTTGCCGCACTCAAGCGCGGGGAGCCTTTGACGGTGTTTGAACAGAACATAGACGGGTGTTTTAAGGATTTGTTTGCAGGAGCAAAAATCGTTCCATTCGGGCTGGAGCCTGTCATTACGTTCCTTTACCTGAAGGAAAGAGAGATAAAGGCAGTGAGGCTGGTTCTTGTATCGAAGATATTCGGTATTCCCAAGGAGCAGATTGCGGAAAGGCTGAGGTATATATATGCAGACTAAAATTGCAATAATAGGAGACAGGGGCAGCGTAATGGGTTTCAAGGCCGTTGGGTTTGATGTTTTTGAAGCGGAGAATAACAGTTCCATAGCAGAGCTGGTAACCGACCTTGCCAAAAGTGAATACGGTATTATCTTTGTGACGGAAGAACTCATTGCAAGCAACCCTGATGTAGTGGAAAAATATAAGGATTATATGCTTCCCGCTATTATTCCCGTTCCAAGCAGGAACGGAAGCCTGAATATAGGGATGGACAATATACACAAGAACGTAGAACGTGCCGTTGGTGCGGATATCTTTAATAACTGATAAAGAGTAGGAGAAAAATATGGATTATGGACAGATAGTAAAAATATCAGGTCCTCTCGTAGTTGCGAACAACATGAAAAGTGCCAATATGTTTGACGTTGTACGCGTCGGCGACTTGGGTCTTATCGGTGAAATAATTGAGATGAGAGGGGACAAGGCTTCCATACAGGTATACGAGGAAACGGCAGGCCTGAAAACAGGTGACAAGGTCGTATCCACTGGTGAGCCTCTTTCAGCCGAGCTGGGACCCGGAATACTTGAGATGATATTCGATGGTATTCAGAGGCCTCTCGAAGTGATAAAGGCAAAGACCGGAAGCAATATAGCCAGAGGTGTTGAGGTAACATCCCTGGACCATGAAAAACAGTGGGATTTCCTGCCGGCAGTAAAGGCAGGGGATAAGGTGGTGCCGGGAGATGTTATCGGAACAGTAGATGAAACCAAACTCATAGTTCACAAGGTTATGGTTCCTCTAGGCATAGAAGGAACCATAGAGGAAATATTCGGCGGGATGCACACTATCGTAGATACGGTAGCTAAGGTCAAGGCTGAAGACGGAAGTATTACAGACATTATGATGATGCAGAAATGGCCGGTAAGAAAGCAGAGGCCTTTTAAGAACAAGCTGTCGCCTGAGGTTCCTATGATAACAGGACAGCGTGTCATAGATACTCTGTTTCCTATAGTAAGAGGCGGAGCGGCAGCCGTTCCGGGTCCTTTTGGTTCAGGAAAGACGGTAGTCCAGCATCAGCTTGCCAAGTGGTCGGACGTAGACCTTGTAGTGTACGTTGGCTGTGGCGAGCGAGGTAATGAAATGACAGAGGTTCTCATGGAGTTCCCTGAGCTCAAGGATCCTCGTTCGGGAGAATCCCTTATGAACAGGACGGTTCTCATAGCAAACACTTCCGATATGCCGGTAGCGGCGAGAGAAGCGTCTATCTATACCGGGATTACCATAGCAGAATACTTCCGCGACATGGGATATTCAGTGGCTATAATGGCGGATTCAACATCAAGGTGGGCTGAGGCCCTTCGTGAAATGTCCGGTCGTCTTGAGGAAATGCCGGGTGAAGAAGGATACCCTGCATATTTGACATCGAGACTGGCTCAGTTTTATGAGCGTGCAGGAGAGGTGTCATGTCTGGGGCAGGAAGAAAGAAAGGGAACCCTTACGGCAATAGGAGCAGTATCTCCTGCAGGTGGAGACAATTCCGATCCCGTAGTGCAGTCAACGCTCCGTATTGTAAAGGTATTCTGGGGTCTTGATTCGGGATTGGCATACAAAAGGCATTTCCCATCCATAAACTGGCTCACCTCTTATTCTCTCTACAGCGACACAACCGGCAACTGGCTGAATAAGAATGTGGCAGATGACTGGACTAGGTGTGTTACTGAGACAAACAAGCTCCTGCAGGTGGAATCGGAGCTTGAAGAAATAGTCAAGCTGGTAGGATACGATTCACTGTCGCCCTCCGACAGGCTTATCCTGGAAGCTTCACGTTCCATAAGAGAAGACTATTTACAGCAGAACGCCTTTGACGATACAGATGCCTACACTTCTCTCAAGAAGCAGTATAAGATACTCAAGCTTGTTCTAGTATTCTACAATGAATCGGTCAAGGCTATGGAAAAGGGCGTAGATGTGTCGAGAATACTGGCTATGGATGTTCGTGAGAAAATAGCAAGAGCTAAATATGTAAGCGAGGAAGAGATCGTAAGCTACATTGATGACACCAATGCTCAGCTTACGGAAACGCTCAACAGACTTATGAAAGAGGAGGTATCTGCATAATGTTAAAGGAATATAAGACAATATCGGAAGTTGCAGGCCCTCTGATGCTGGTCAAGGGTGTTGACGGAGTAGCATACGATGAACTGGGCGAAATACAGATGCAAAACGGAGAAAGAAGAAGATGTAAGGTTCTGGAGGTAAATGGAGATGACGTACTGGTACAGCTTTTTGAAAGCTCCGCGGGAATAAATCTTCAGGATAGCAAGGTTAGCTTTTTTGGTAAGGGCCTGGAACTTTCCGTATCAGAGGATATGCTGGGGAGAGTATTCTCCGGCATGGGTGAGCCTATTGACGGCGGCCCTGCATTGATACCAGAGAAGAAGATAGATATAAACGGATTGCCTATGAATCCATCAGCACGGGTATATCCGGATGAATTTATTCAGACAGGTGTATCGGCTATAGATGGGTTAAATACTTTGGTAAGAGGTCAGAAGCTGCCTATATTTTCGGGTTCAGGTCTTCCTCACGCCAAGCTGGCCGCACAGATAGCAAGACAGGCTAAGGTGCTGAAGGGAGAGTCCAACTTCGCAGTAGTATTCTGTGCGATTGGTATTACATTTGAAGAATCGGATTACTTCGTATCGGACTTCAAGGATACAGGCGCTATAGACAGAACCGTAATGTTCATCAACTTGGCAAACGACCCTGCAATCGAGCGTATCGCAACCCCGCGAATGGCTCTGACTGCTGCCGAATACCTTGCCTTCCAGAAGGACATGCACGTTCTCGTAATACTCACTGATATTACCAACTACGCAGAAGCCCTTCGTGAGGTGTCCTCGGCGAGAAAAGAAGTACCGGGGAGGAGAGGCTATCCCGGATACCTTTATACGGATCTGGCTACCCTTTACGAGAGAGCAGGAAGAAAGGAAGACAGTGAAGGCTCTATTACCATGATTCCTATTCTTACCATGCCTGAGGATGACAAGACTCATCCGATTCCAGACCTTACGGGATACATTACGGAAGGTCAGATAATCCTTTCGAGAGAGCTTTACAGAAAGAACGTAATGCCTCCTATCGATATTTTGCCTTCCCTTTCCAGACTTAAGGATAAGGGAATAGGCCAGGGAAAGACAAGAGAAGATCATTCGGGAACTATGAACCAGCTTTTTGCAGCCTATGCAAGAGGTAAAGACGCCAAGGAGCTTATGACAATCCTGGGCGAAGCGGCCCTTTCGGAGACAGACCTGCTCTATGCCAAGTTTGCCGAAGAGTTTGAACGCAAATATGTTTCCCAGGGCTTCACCACAAACAGGGAAATCGGCGAGACACTGGATATAGGCTGGGAACTTCTGTCCATACTTCCGGTAAGCGAGCTTAAGAGAATAAAGCCGGAGATGATAGAAAAATATGGCATTAAGAAGCAGGATTAAGGAGAAAGCAAATGGCAGTATTACAGGTAAATCCTACTCGAATGGAGCTTTCCAAGCTAAAAAAGAGGCTGGCCACTTCCACAAGAGGCCATAAGCTGCTGAAAGACAAGCGTGATGACCTGATGAAAAAATTTCTTGAGCTTATTCGTAAGAACATGGACCTTCGCGTGCAGCTGGAGGAAAAGATGGCGGCCGTATATGAAGGCTTCGTTATCGCCGGAGCAGCCATGGATGATGCTGTTTTGCAGGAGGCGCTGATGCTTCCTCAAAGGAAGGTTTTTGCCGAGGTGAAAACGAAAAATATAATGAGTGTTGACGTTCCAGAATTTCAGTTTACCGATACGGGAGACAACACTAGAGAGATATATCCTTACGGATTCGCCTTTACATCGGGAGAGCTGGATGCTTCCGTGGACGCGCTCCAGGAAGTTCTTCCGCTCATGCTTGAGCTCGCCAAGGTGGAAAAATCCACACAGCTTTTGGCAGAGGAAATCGAGAAAACGAGAAGAAGAGTAAACGCTTTAGAATATGTTCAGATTCCTACGTTGCAGGAAACCATCAAAAGTATTACAATGAAGCTAGACGAAAACGAAAGAAGTAATCTGGCGAGACTAATGAAGATTAAGGATATGATGGTTGCACAACAGCGACAGGCATCGGGCGAGTGATATGGAACTGAACTTTAATATTAATGGAAACGATTTTGACATGGCCGGAGAGGCATCAAGCAGTGTTAAGAAAACCTTATCACAGCTTGGTGTGTCTCCGCCTGTTATTAAGAGGGTATCTATAGCAATGTATGAAGCGGAGATAAACGCATTTATACACGGCGGAGGGGGTAGCGCCCATGTTGAAGTGGACGAAGAAAAGATATTCATAGAAGTTAAAGATTATGGGAAGGGAATACCCAATCTTGAGCTTGCCATGCAGGAGGGCTGGTCTACTGCCGGGGAGCATGTGCGAAGAATGGGATTTGGTGCAGGAATGGGATTGCCTAATATTAAGAAAAACACAGATGAATTGGAAATAGATACGGCACCTGGAAAGGGAACCCAAGTACGAATGATAATCAGATTAAAATAAGGAGGAAGAGATGAGGGTTAAGAAACTGGCTGAGCTGCTTGGACTTGAGGAACTGACATCCTGCGGGCAGGATAAGGATGTTACGGGTGTGTATACCTGTGACCTTCTCAGTAGGGTTATGGTGGGATGTAACGAGGGAGATGCCTGGATAACGGTACAGACTCATTTGAATGTACTGGCGGTAGCTGAGCTTTCGGAGGCAGCTTGCGTTATTATTCCTGAGGGAATAGCTGTGGATAAGGACATAGCTGCAAGGGCAGAGGATAAGGATATTGCGTTGCTTTCCGGCAAGCTGAGCGCTTACGAGATGTGCTGGAAGCTCCATGATATACTGAAATGAAAATAAAGTACGACCTCCATATACATTCGGCTCTTTCCCCCTGTGCAGAGGAGGAAATGACGCCTAATAATATTGTGAACATGGCTGTGCTCAACGGACTGGACGCTATTGCGGTTACAGATCATAATTCCACAGGCAATGTAAGAGCAGTAGAGGAATGTGCCCGCAGCAAGTCTGTGGTTGTTGTTCCCGGAATGGAAGTAGAGTCCACCGAGGAGGTACATATATGCTGTCTGTTTCCCAATGTGGAATCGGCCGAAAGTATGAGCGATTTCGTCAGTAAGAACCTTAAGTCTATTAAAAACCAGCCGAATGTCTTAGGAAGGCAGCAGCTTCTTGACAGCATGGACAGGTGTGTGGGAGAGGAAGAGCAGATGCTTCTCTTCGCTTCTTCACTTACTATTGAAGAGATTTTTTCCAAGGTTGAAGAACTTGGAGGATGTGGATTCTTCGCACATGTGGACAGAAGCTCATACAGCGTGCTGTCGGTTCTGGGGGCATTCCCGGAGAAGGAACCAGGCAATGTGGTGGAGGTTACAGGAAGCCCGGAGGGAAGAGGATTTGCTTCACAAAGAGATGAAATAAAGGGCAGGAGGCTGCTGTTTTCCTCTGATAGCCACAGACTGGCGGATATGAATAGAGGCGAAGATGAAATAGAAATAGACATAAGGGGAGATACGCTGACGGCAAAGGATATAGTAGACTGGATAAAGGGAAACAGGATGAGGTGATTTTTTGTGAAGGAATTATCCCTGCATATTATGGATGTTTTGCAAAACTCCATAGGGGCGGAAAGCTCGAAAATAAAGGTCATGGTTGAGGTAGGCTACAGAGAAAAGTACTTAGCTATCACCGTAGAAGATAACGGCTGCGGCATGGAGGAGGAAACTCTTAGGAATTCTGTAGACCCTTTTCACACATCGCGAACCACTAGAAAAATAGGCCTAGGTATTCCTATGTTTAAGGAAGCCACGGAGCTGGCAGAGGGAACCTTTGAAATAGAATCTCAAGAAGGAAAGGGAACCCTGGTCAGGGCGGTATTGCTCAATCATTCTATTGACAGACAGCCCTTGGGCGATTTGGGGAACACCTTTTTTCTGACCATGATATCATACGTACAGCTTGAGCTTTGCCTTGAGCTTATAAGCACTGAGGGCAGATATTCCTTTAACAGCAGAGAGCATATGAAAAAAATGAAGGAACAGGGAAAGGGCGATATAGATGCTGCCTTTGAGGCAGAGACCCTTATAAATGAAAAGGTTAAGGATCTTTTCGGGAAACTATTGCCGGAGATGGGAGGTGATTTATCTGGAATTAAAGGAAGTCGTTAGACTTATAAACGGGAAGCTTCTTTATGAAACGGAAGAGATAATGAACAGGGAGTATTCCTATGCCGTTGCTTCCGACCTTATGAGCAACGTGATGCTGGAGACAGCGGACGACAGTATATTGATAACCAGCCTGGTAAATCCTCAGGTAATTAGGGCATCTGAGATGATGAACATTACCTGCATCATAATAACCTGTGGGAAGACCGTTACGGATATGATGATGGAGCTGGCGAAAAATCGTAATATAGCCTTGGTGGAAACCGAGGATACCACATTCACGGTGTGCGGCAAGCTCCACAGCTTGGGAATGAGGGAAGGGCCTATAAGCGGCGACGGAGGTCATGTGACCTCCATTAGGCTGGCGGAGAAGCACTGCATAGGATGTATTCACTGCGTAAGAAACTGCCCGACAGAAGCCATAAGGATACGAAATTGGAAGGCATTCATTACGCCTGAGCGCTGTATAGAGTGTGGAATGTGCATAAAGGTATGTCCCAGACACGCCATAAAGCCTGTCGTAGACACTCTGGATACTCTTAAGGATTACGATTACAGAATAGCCATACCGGCATCGGCATTTCTTGGACAGTTCAGAAACGTCAAGTCCAGGAATCATCTGCTTACGGCTCTGAAGCAGGTAGGTTTCGATGATGTATACGAGGAAGCTATCGGTGCGGAGATGATAAGCCATGCCACAAGGAAGCTTTTAAAAAGCGGTAGGCGAAAGCTCCCCCTCATATCCTCAGGATGCCCATCGGTGCTAAAGCTGATACAGGTGAGATTCCCTAACCTCATAGAGCATGTGCTGGATTACAGACCGCCTGTGGAGGTGGTGGCAGGACTTGCACGAAAAGATGCAGAGACTAAGTATCCAGACAAGAAAATAGGCATATTCTTCATCGCTCCATGTACGGCTAAGATATCCTTTATCAAGGAGAGCGGTGAAATAATTGAAACGGATATAGATGAAATGGTAGCCATATCAGACGTATATAAGCTGGTACTCAAAAACCTGAAGGAGTTGGAGGGCTCTCAGGTGGAGGAGCTGGAAAAGACAGGTGTAATGGGCCTGAGATGGACCAACACAGGCGGCGAGGCCATAGCCTTGGATACAGATAAATTTATTGCCGTAGACGGTATTCATGAGGTTATGGATATTCTGGAGAAGATAGAGGATGAAAAAATCGACGATTTGGAATTTGTAGAGGCAGACGCCTGCGTGGGAGGCTGCTTCGGCGGTTCTCTTACGGTGGAGGACATATATTCAGCAAAATCCAATATGAAGATAATAATAGACGAAGCCAAGGAGAAATATGGCAATAGTTTTCTCTACGTTTCTCGCCAAGAGGGAGAGCTTGACAGAAACAGAGAGCTGACCTACAGGCCAGTGCTGAGGCTGGATGATGATCTTAATGTGTCCATGAAAAAGATGGAAGAGATGAAACGAATAGTTAAGGAGCTTCCGGGCATAGACTGTGGAGTATGCGGAGCGCCTACATGCAAGGCTTTCGCAGAGGACGTAGTTCGCGGCCAGATAACGGAACGGGCATGTATAATAAACAGCACAATGAAAAGGAGGTAGATAAATGAAGACCTTAAAAGAGCTGGAGAAAATCAGGTATGACGAGGCCGCCGAAAAGAGCGGCAAGATAAAGGTACTGGTAGGCATGGCAACATGTGGCATTGCAGCAGGGGCCAGACCTGTAATGAATTCCTTTGCAAACGAAATAAGAACGAGGGGAATCAAGAACGTTGAGCTGGCAATGATGGGATGCATAGGGATGTGCAGCCTTGAACCTATTGTAGAGGTTTACGATGTAGGCGGCACCAAGACTACATACATTAAAATGGATGAAGTCAAGGCGGCAAGAGTGGTAAAGGAACACATACTGGGCGGCAATGTATGCAAGGAATATACGGCAGAATAAGGAGTTTAAAGAGAGCCTGTTAAGTTAAAATGCTTGACAGGCTTTTTCTTTTAGAGTATACTCATACAGTGTCAAGCAGTTAAAATTGTCAGAGAGGTATGAGCAATGGGAATTGATGATATAAAACGTACCAGCCTTTTATGCGATTTTTACGGACGGCTTTTGACGGAACGCCAAAGAGAGGTAATGAGGCTATACCACGAGGAGAACCTTTCTCTTTCCGAAATAGCTGCCGAGTTTGCCATAAGCAGACAGGGCGTCCATGATGCTCTGAAGAACGCAGAACGATACCTGAAGGAATACGAAGGTAAGATGGGTCTTGTAGAGAGGTTTCAACGAAGCAGCCAGGCCATAAGGGAGATAGATGTTATAATGGACAGGACCATTTCAAGCCTTGCCAATGAAGATACGGAAGCGGCGGAGAATGCCGCCAGAGATTTGAAGGAAGTTAAAGATATTATAGATAAATTGGAGGAGTAATTCATGGCATTTGAGGGATTATCGGAAAAACTGCAAGGTGTCTTCAAAGGACTTAAGGGAAAAGGAAGCCTGACGGAAGCCGATATCAATGCTGCTATGAGAGAGGTCAAGCTAGCACTTTTAGAGGCTGATGTCAACTTTAAGGTGGTTAAGGAATTCGTTGCCGGAGTTAAAGAAAAATCTCTGGGTGAAGAAGTTATGGCTAGCCTTACTCCGGGGCAGCAGGTAATAAAAATTGTAAACGAAGAGCTGACGGAGCTTATGGGCGGAACAGGAAGCAAGCTCACCTATTCATCTAAGGGTTTTACGATTTACATGCTGGTAGGTCTGCAGGGTACAGGTAAGACAACCACCTGCGGAAAGCTGGCAAACTATCTCAAGAAAAATGGCAAGAGCCCTATGCTTTGTGCCTGTGATATATACAGACCTGCGGCTATAGATCAGCTGGAGGTAGTAGGTAAAACGGTAGATGTTCCGGTATTCACTATGCGAGACAGCAAGAAGCCGGAGAAGATAGCAGCGGCTGCGGTTAAGGAAGCCGAGAAAAAAGGATGTAATGTCCTAATCGTAGATACAGCAGGACGTTTGCAGATAGATGAAGAGCTGATGGAAGAACTGGCTGTGTTGAAGAAATCCATCAAGCCTCACGAAATACTCCTTGTAGTAGATGCTCTTACAGGTCAGGATGCAGTCAATGCCGCCCAAGGCTTTAACGATAAGCTAGGGATAGACGGCATAATCATGACCAAGATGGACGGTGATTCAAGAGGCGGTGCTGCTCTTTCCACAAAGAAGGTAACGGGAAGACCTATTAAGTTCATAGGTGTGGGCGAAAAATTTGACGCTCTCGAGCCTTTTCATCCTGAAAGGATGGCAGGCAGGATATTGGGCATGGGAGATATGCTCACCCTTATTGAGAAGGCTCAGGAGGACTACGACGAGAAAAAGGCCGCCGAGCTGGAAAAAAAGCTGCGTAAAAACAAGTTTACTCTGGAAGACTTTCTGGAACAGATGGGGCAGATACGCAAGATGGGCGGTATAGGTAAAATGCTAGATATGATGCCGGGCATGAACGGAAAAGCTGCCAAAAACGTCAACCTGGAACAGGGAGAACGAGACTTCGTTCAGTTCGAGGCCATAATACAGTCCATGACAAAGTCCGAGAGAGAAAATCCCTCCCTGCTAAATGCAAGCAGAAGACGGAGGATAGCGACAGGTTCAGGACAGCCCGTTCCCAAGATAAACCAGCTTATTAAGAGATATGAAGAAATGCGAAAGATGATGAAGGGACTCAATCGTCCCGGCAATAAAATGAATAGAATGTTCCGGGGCTTTTAGTCCTGTACAGAATAAATAATAATCAGTACATTATATTTTTTAGGAGGAATCAGAAAATGGTTAAAATCAGACTTAAGAGAATGGGAGCTCACAAGAAGCCTTTTTACCGTGTAGTAGTTGCGGATGCAAGGGCACCCAGAGACGGCAAATTCATAGAGGAAATCGGATATTACAATCCGCTTACAGAACCGGCTGACATCAAAATCGATGAGGAAAAGGCTAAGAAGTGGCTGGAAAACGGGGCACAGGCTACGGATACGGTAAAGGCTCTCTTCAAGAGAAGCGGTATTTTATAGAAAGCGGTGAAGCTAATGATTGAATTAGTCAGTGCGATTGCAAAGTCTCTTGTTGAAAATCCGGATGCAGTTGAAGTGACGGAGTTGCAGAAGGAAGGGACGTCCGTTATACAGCTCAAGGTCGCTCCGGAGGACATGGGCAAAGTAATAGGCAAGCAGGGAAGAATCGCCAAGGCGATTCGTACCGTAGTAAAAGCAGCTGCTACCAAGGCAAACATGAGAGTAGTTGTTGAAATCGTTCAATAAAAGACGAGGATGAGAGGCACGTGTATTTCGCAATATATGTGCCTTAGTTTTAATATAAAACAGGAGAATCGCAGATGGAAAAGATTCTAATTGGAAAAATAGTAAACGCAGTCGGCCTCAAGGGAGAGGTAAAGGTCTACAATTATTCAGACAGCATCGCCGCCTATGAAAATACAGAGACTCTTTATGTGGACGATACTGCCCACCGAGTAGAAGGGGCCAGGAGGCAGAAGGGTACTGTAGTGCTTAAGCTGGAAGGCATAGACGACAGAAATGACGCTGAGAAGGTCAGGGGAAGCGAGATATTCATGAGGGAAGAGGATTTGCCGCCGTTGCCTGAGGGGCAGTTTTATATTAGGGACCTGATAGGCATGAAGGTCAAGGAGGCAGAAGGGGAGTATCTTGGAACGCTTACCGATGTTATAAGTAACAGAGCTCACGATATTTTTGAAATAGCAAGAGAGGACGGAAGGAAGTTCCTTATACCTAAGGTGAGCCAATTCGTTTTGAACATAGATAAAGATAGGAGAGAAGTTACGGTGAAGCTGATAGAAGGTCTAGTAGATTTGTAATGAAAATTGATATATTGACACTTTTCCCGGAAATGTTTAAGGCCGTCACAGGCCAAAGCATGCTGGGAAGGGCTGTGGAAAAGGGAATATTGGAAATAAGCCTTACGGATATAAGGGATTTCAGCAATGATAAACATAACAAGGCTGATGACTATCCCTTCGGCGGCGGCGGCGGGATGATCATGATGGCGGACCCTATATTCGGAGCCATGGAATCGATGAGTGCGGCAGATAAGAAGGTTGTATACATGTCGCCAAAAGGAACTGTGCTTGACGGCACTAAAATTGAGGAACTGGCAGGCTACGGTCAACTAGTGATTTTGTGTGGCCATTACGAGGGTATAGACCAAAGGGTCATTGACTATTGGGATGCAGAGGAGGTTTCCATAGGCGATTATGTGCTTACAGGAGGAGAGCTTCCCGCTATGGTCCTGATAGATGCCGTATCCAGGCTGCTTCCGGGAGTCTTGGGTAACGAAAATTCGGCTCTCGATGAATCCATATATTCAGGGCTTCTGGAGCACCCTCAATACACTAAGCCGCGTGAATACAGAGGAATGGAAGTGCCGGAGGTTTTGCTTAACGGCAACCATAAGCTCATAGATCTTTGGAAGCTTGAACAGTCTCTCTTGCTTACAAAGGAGCGCAGGCCGGAACTCCTTGAAGAATTTTTAAAGAAAAATCACGACTTTTCTAAGGAAGAGCGTAAGATTATCGAAAGAACATTGCAAGATAAGTAGCTTTGGTGTAAAATAAATTAATGAAAATGAAATTGACGAAAAAGACAAAAAAGGCGATATGTATATATGTAATCGCTCTTGTTCTACTATATGTCGTTGTTGAGGTTTTACCCAAAGTCACAGATATTTTTGAAACGGTACAGGTTTTGGAGCCGGGCAATCTGACCCTGTCCTATGAGACGAAAGGCTATTTTATTAAGAACGAAGCTGTGGGAATTGCCGGTGAAAGCGGAGATATTCAGTATCTTGTGGAAGAGGGAACGGCCATAAAGAAGGGATATCCTCTCGTGGCAGTAGACCCTGTAAAGACGGATAAGAAAAAAGATGTTCGCTTTGAGGAATACACCAAACGCTTGAAAGGATATGAAGGTCTGTATAGGGAGTACAATTCTCCTATCAGTGGAGTTTACAGTCTGAACATCGACGGCTATGAGGATTACTTTACCTTTGACAGGATGGAAAAAATAAAAAATTCCAATGTCAAAGCGCTGCCAATCAACTCCATAGAGCTTGAAAGGGAGACTGTAATAAAGGGGGAGCCTATATATAAGGTTTCCGCCGATGATAAATGGTACATACTGTGCTGGGTAGATGATAAGGTGGTTGACAGGTATCAGGAGGGCAGAGATGTTTCACTGGAGCTTCCGGAAGGCACCGTAGATGCAGAGGTGTATAAAATACATAAAGAAGACAGTGAATACAGAGTTATTTTCTATTTGGACGTATATTACGAAGCCTTTGCTGAGAGCAGAGCCGAAGATATGAATATCATTACCAGCGACAATACGGGACTGCTGGTTAACAATAAGTGTATAGTTAAGAAGAGAGGCAAAACCGGCGTTTATGTAAAGAATAAAAACGGTGATTATGAGTTCACCGAAATAAAGATAATAGCCTCCGATGATAAAGAATCGGTAATCGAGGATGTGACCTTCATAGATGATGAAGGAAACCAGGTGTATACGGTAGATGTTTATGACGAGGTGCTGAAGCATCCTCAAAGCGCCTTGGAAAAAGACCTGAAGGAGAAAGAATAGCCATGGAAGACATAAGAAAAAACATTGACAGAATACGTAAAGAGATAAGCGCTATGGCAGAAGGCTGTGGCAGAAAGAGCGACGATGTTTTGCTGGTGGCAGTCAGCAAGACCAGGACTCCGGAAGAGATAAACATAGCAATAGATGCAGGAGCCACCGATATCGGAGAGAACAAGGTTCAGGAAATCATGGATAAGTTCGATGCGGTCAAGCCCGTTAAGTGGCATATGATAGGTCACCTACAGACAAACAAAGTTAAGCATATCATAGACAAGGTTTCCATGATACATTCCGTAGATTCATATAAGCTGGCGGCGGAAATCGACAAGCGGGCCGGTGGGAAGGGACTCACTATGGATATTCTTATTCAGGTGAATTCGGCTCAGGAAGAAAGTAAATTCGGAATCACCACTTCCCAGACGGAAGAACTTATCAGAGAAATACTCGATAATTGTCAGAATGTCAGGATTAGAGGGTTGATGTGCATAGCACCTTATGCAGACGATCCTGAGGAAATCAAGGTATACTTTGAAGAAGTAAAAAAACAGTACGATGAATTGGGCAGGATTGTTCATCAAAGGTTGGATTTCAAATATTTATCAATGGGCATGTCCCATGACTTCCCTGTAGCTATACAAGCCGGTTCTAACCTGGTGAGAGTGGGAAGTGCTATTTTCGGAGAAAGGGATTACAGCAAATAATAGGAGGTTGTTATGGGAGTTTTTTCAAAATTTAAAGACTTAATGGGAATCGAAGAGTACGAAGAGGAAGAAGAACTGGAAGAAGAATACAAGCAGCCGGGCTACTATGACAGGAAACCCCTTGAGCCCAGACCTTCCACCCCTATCGCACCCAGATTCGACAGCAGTAATGTAGTGCCTATGCAGAACAGGACGGTAAAAGCTCTTACCAATGCATTTAAGATGGTCGTAATAGAGCCGAAGGGATTTGATGAATGTCCGAAACTTGTAGACAGCTTGAAGAGCAGGAAGCCTATAATAGTCAACCTGGAGCAGTTGGATACCGATACGGGCAGGAAAATATTCGATTTCCTCGGAGGGGCGACCTATGCTTTGAACGGTAATGTACAGAAGGTAGCAAATAACATTTTCGTATTTGCACCTGAGAATGTTGCAATATTCGCTGAAGGAGACAACAAGCCATATTCCTTTGATGGAGATAGCGGCGACATGAATCCGTGGAAATAGGAGGAACAGATGATTAGACCTATAGATATACAGGAAAAGGAATTCACAAGGGCTGTGAGAGGATACAAGGAAGAAGAAGTAAACGAATTCCTTGACGAAATAACTATGGACCTTGAAAGGCTTTTGGACGAGCTTCGCCAGACAAAGGAAGAAAACAGTCACCTTGTAGGGGAGCTGGAAAGATACAGAGGCTCAGAGGGAACGGTCCTTGAGACTTTGGAGGCGGCCAAAACTCTCATGTCGGATATATCCTCCAGCGCTGAAAAGAGAGCAGATATTCTCTTGAAAAACGCAGAGCTTGATGCTCAGCTCATGACCAAGGAAGCCAAGGAAATGTCCGACAGGATAGCCGAAGAAAGCGAAGCCATCAAAGCAAGGTTTATAGATTTCAGAACCAGATACAAGAAGCTTCTTCAGTCAGAGCTACAGAGGTTTGAATCCCTCAGCGGAGAAATGTTCCCTGAGCTTGGAGTGGATGATTTTGATGATTTGCCTGAGATGATGTCAAACCAGTCTCTCAACGTGGAGAAACCACCTAGGGGGACAGTCAGGAATATTAAGTATTAAAGGAGGCGGGGCAATCCCGCCCCATTTTCATATGATTTACTATTTAATAGTATTAGTCGTGATAATAGGTGACAGGATAGTCAAGCATCTCATATCTTCGGGGATGATGCCCCATGAAACCATACCGGTCATAGAAAACGTTTTTCATATCACCTATGTGCAGAACAGCGGAGCAGCCTTCAGTATGTGGGAAAATCAGTGGGTTCTGCTGATAGTGTTGCCTTTTGTGGCTTTGGCGGCAGGTCTTGTAATACTCTTTTTAAAGAGGAAAAATTGGAATCGCCTGACCTTGACGGCCATTGCATTTATTTGCGGCGGCGGTCTTGGGAATTTAATAGACAGGATTCAGATGGGGTACGTAGTGGATATGTTTGATTTCAGAGTGTTTCCCGTGTTCAACATAGCTGACATTTTCGTGTGTCTGGGATGCGGTTTGCTTTTGCTGGATGCGCTGCTTAGTGAAAGGAAAAAGAAAAAGGATGACCGCTAACAAACCACTGATAAAATCATGTACAGAATCACAGATAACAGAGTTTGAGATTACGGAGGCAGAGGAAGGAAAGAGGTTGGACTCCGTTCTTGCCGCCGCTTTGGAGGATATTTCCAGAAGCTTTATACAGAAGCTCTTTGAAGCCGGTAGTATAACTGTAGACGGGCAGCCTTGCAAGGCCAAGAAGTACAAGGCCAAGAGGGGAGAAAGGGTCTCCATGAAAATCCCTCCGGCAGAGAAGGCCGAAGCTAGGCCGGAGAATATTCCCATCGAAATACGCTATGAGGATGAGGAGCTTCTCGTTGTAAACAAACCGGCAGGAATGGTGGTTCACCCGGCACCGGGAAATGAAACGGGAACCCTGGTCAATGCAGTGCTTTACCACTGCGGGGATAATTTATCGTCTATAAACGGAGTCGTGCGCCCAGGTATCGTTCACAGGATAGATAAGGACACAAGCGGGCTTCTGATGATAGCCAAAAATGACAAAGCCCACGGCAGTTTGTCTGAGCAGCTTGCGCAACACAGTATTACAAGAAAATACAGGGCTATAGTTTATAATAATATAAAAGAGGATGAAGGTACCATTCACGCGCCCGTAGGTCGGGATCCCAGGAACAGGCTGAGAAATGCGGTGACCGACATGAATTCCAGGGAGGCCATCACCCATTTTAGGGTATTGGAGCGTTTCGGCAGGTTTACCTTCATTGAAGCTGTTCTTGAAACGGGAAGGACCCATCAGATAAGAGTACACATGGCATATATAAAGCACCCGCTTTTGGGAGACGGACTTTACGGGCCGGAAAAAAACAAACAGGGGGCCAAACGCCAGATGCTTCATGCAGGAATCTTGGGATTCACCCATCCTTCTAAAGGGGAGTATATGGAATTTGAAGCACCTTTGCCGGAGGATTTCGAGGCGGTTTTACAAAAACTGAGAGAGGAAAAGAGTTAATGGCAAAAAAAGTATTTAAACCGGGGACAATGTTGAGCCCCGTACCTGCAGTTATGGTATCTTGCGGTGATGGGGATGTGAAGAATATAATTACCATAGCGTGGACAGGAGTTATAAATTCCGAGCCTCCTATGACCTATGTCGCCGTAAGGAAGACAAGGTATTCCCACGATATTATTGAGAGGACCGGTGAATTCGTAATAAACCTCACTACAGAGAAACTGGCATTCGCTACTGATTACTGCGGTGTCAAGTCAGGCAGGGATATAGATAAGTTCAAAGAACAGCATTTAACACCGGTTGATAGCGTGATTGTCAAATGTCCATCCATAGGAGAATCTCCAGTTAGCATTGAATGTAAGGTGGCGGAAATCAAGGAATATCCTACCCATGACATGTTCATAGCCGAAATAGTAAGTGTTTCCGTGGATGAAGAACTTATTGACCATAAGGGCAGACTGTGCATGGAAAAAGCGGGACTTTTGGCGTATAATCACGGAGAGTACTACGGAATAACCAAGCAGCCGATAGGCAGATTTGGGTATTCGGTAATGAAGCCAAAAACCAGGAAGCGTATTGCGACAGCCAGGAGAAGAAACAACTCCGCAAGAAAGCCCGGACGAAGTTAGGTGTGGTGTATTAACGATTAATACGCACTTGGTCGCAAATCTGAGCTTGGTTTTTCAGAAATTGCAAACAGTCTTCGCACACATGGCCGCCCCTAAATGCGTAGGTCTTATAGTACGAACCACCACATAATGTGCAAGAAATTTTCATAAGTGCACCTCCTTGAAGAAAATCGGGATTAACGTGCATTCGTCCGAGCTTTAGCTTACGAAGTTGTGTATTGGTAACTATAATAACAGATTATGTAGATTGCAAATAAAAACAGTCGATTTGTAATAAACGAGGCATTGTTTGAAACCTTTCGGCTGTGCTGAGAAAGGGACAAGAGGTGAAGCATGTATCAAAGTTTTGTTTTGCGAAATACGGAGGATGGAAAAATAGAAGGCTATTCATGGCCGAAGGAGGAGCCCTCAAAGATAGTCTGTATTGTTCACGGAATCGGGGAATACGGCGGCAGATTTGACCGGGTAGCAGAGGAGTTTCGTGACGGCGGAATGGCTGTGCTAGCCTTGGACCTGAGAGGTCACGGCAATTCCTTGGGAAAAAAAGGGCACTGCGCTCCGCGGAAGGCCGTACTTGAGGATATAAGCGCTCTGATAGAGTATGCCCAAGATACATATCCTGGTAAGGATATAATTCTTTACGGACACAGTATGGGAGGGAATATTGTTCTCGATTACAGGAGCAGAGGACGGCTCAACGGAGCACCTCATGGATACATAATAACAGGCCCTTGGATAAGGCTTGTAAGACCTGTACCGGCATCGATTTATAAAGTTGTCAAGGCAATGTCCAAGGTGATGCCATCCTTTACCATAGGCTCGGATGTAGACGAAGAAGAACTGGGACATCCTGATTCAGTTAAGCCTTACAAGGATAATCCTATGGTACACAACAGAATATCTGCTCTGTGCGCCGTAGAGGGGTTTGAAATAGGATTAAAGCTGGAGGGCGGAAGTATTGAAGACGACGGAGCTGCAAAAAAAACACCTACCCTTTTGATGCACGGGGGAGCTGATAAGATATGCAGCATCCAGGGAAGCAGATGTATTGCCCAGAGGCTTGAGAAGGCCGGCGATAACATAGAGTATGTAGAGTGGGAAGGACTGTTCCACGAGATTCACAACGGCAATGCAGAAGGTAGAGGTGAAGAAGTAATTGCCAAAATGGCAGAGTGGATTACCGCCTTGGAGTAACGTACAAGGTTTTATTGTGAGTGAAGATAACCATGCCGGGCTTTGAACCGGCTGGTTTTTTTACATAACGGACCTTTGTGTAGTCAACCGGAACGTTTTCCGAGTCGCTTGCCTTGCTGTGATGTGCTGCTATGGATGCCGCTTCAAACAAATCATCGGAAGAGACCTGGGTGTCTTCGGTAAGCAGGATAACATGGGAACCCGGAATATCCTTGGTGTGGAACCAGAGGTCATTGTTGCCGGCTTTTTTTAGTGTAAGCCAATCATTTTCCTTGTTGTTCCTGCCAGCCATGACCTTAAGACCTGATGAAAGTGTATAGGTGTAGGGCTTGGGATTATCCTTTTTCTTCGATGTGTTTTTCTTCCTCTTATTTCTGATGTAGCCTGAGTCTGTCAACTCCTGTCTTAGGTATTCGATTTCTTCTATGGAATCAGCCTTTGCGGTAAATTCAGCCACGGATTCAAGATAGTTTATCTCTTCGGAGACCTCTTGTAACTGTATCTTCTTTTCCTTTACGGCAGTTTTTGATTTACCGTATCTCTTATAATAATTCTGAGCGTTTTTTGAAGGAGACAGCTTAGGGTCCAGAGGGATGCTGATTTCCGTGCCATCGTAGTAGTTTGTCACCCTTACGGATTTGTTTCCAGGCTTGACTATGTGAAGGTTTGCCGTAAGAAGTTCTCCGAAAATTCTGCAATCCTCGGAATTCTCGGCTCTGTAAAGGTCCTCATTGAGTCGCTGGGTCTTCAGGCGCAGTTTATCAAGGTGAGTCTTGATAACTCTCTGAAGGTCGTTTGACCGCTGTTTTATGGTGTTGGAGGATTCCTTGTTTTGAAAATAGTAAGAGGCAGCCTGGCTGAAGGTATCAAAACACATGGTGTCGAAGCCGTTGTCGTATACGGAAAGCGGTGTAATGTGAAAATCGGCAGGCTTTTGTTTTTCATCCAGATATACCAGCGGGGCAGACGTTCCGTCCATGATGGAGCTGGTTATTTCTTGTAAAGCATTGTAGGCGCCTTTTTTTGATGCTGCCAGGGTTTCTGCCAAAGCAGGAGAGATGCCCTGAATGTTTGAAAGAATACTGCGTGCGGGCTGAAGCTGCTTTTCTGTAATGCTTCCCATGTGCGAGGGAGTAACTTGAGTGAAGGGAATTTTTTCCTGAGTCGGGGGATATACATAGGCCTTGCCCGGAAGTATCTGCCTTGCCCTGTTTACATCTATGGAAATGTGCTTGATGCTGTCGATTATCCTTTCTGTTTCCATATCCACCAGTATGGCGTTGCTGTGCTTGCCCATTATTTCCACAATTAGTTTTTTGTTTACGGAGAAGCCCAGTTCGTTGACCGTTTCCATGAGTATTTCAATTATCCTGTCGTTTTCATGCTGCACTATTGCGGTGATGCGGGCTGCACTCAAATGCTTTCTCAGTACCATGCAGAAAACAGGAGGGCTTGCCGGATTTTCCGGAGATCTGTACACCAGGTACAGTGCGGAATGATTGCCGCTTACAGAAATGAAGAGCTTACGGTTGCCTTGCTTTGTATGAACGTTAAAGAGCAGCTGCTCCGGCTGAGGCTGATATATCTTGTCGATTTTTCCCAGTGCAAGGGTACTTTGAAGCTCTTTGGCTGCAGCCAGTGTGACCATTCCGTCAAAAGACATTTACTATTCCTCCTACAAGAACAGGGTAAAATATGCTATACTGGTTATATTATCATAAAAGAAAGGTCAAGGGGACAAAAAGATGATAAAAAGTATGACAGGCTTCGGCAGGGGAGAATACTCTGACGGCAAGAGGAACATATTGGTGGAGATAAAGACTGTAAATCATCGATATCTGGATGTGAATGTGAAAATGCCCAAGAGATATTCATTTGCAGAAGAAAAAATCAAGGGCATTATAAGGGGAAAGATAAAGAGAGGAAAGACAGAAGTTTCCGTTATCGTAGAGAACCTTACGGAGGAAGATCTGAAGGTGAAGCTCAACACTTTGGTGGCAGAGCAGTACATAGAAAACCTGAGAGAGCTGAAAGGTTCCTACGATTTAAAAGGTGAAATAGGCATAGAGCTTGTAGCCTCCCTGCCTGATGTTATGAAGGCTATTGCTGATATAGAAAACGAAGATGATGTTTCATCGGTCATAGAAAAAGCTGTAACCGCTGCAACGGATAATTTGGACGATATGCGTACTGTTGAAGGGGAAAAGCTGGCAGAGGATTTGATAATGAGAGGCCAGCTTGTAAGAGGTCTCATTGAAAAGATAGAGGTGAGAGCCCCTCTCATAGTCAAAGATTATACAGACAAACTCCAAAGCCGTATAAAGGAGCTTATAGAGGATGCAGCAGCCATTCCTGAGGAAAGGATACTGACAGAGGCCGCCATATTTGCGGATAAATCCAATATAACAGAGGAACTCGTAAGATTGGACAGCCACATGCGTCAGCTCCAGACCATACTTTCCGACAGCAGTGCGCCCGTGGGCAAAAAGCTGGATTTCCTGGTGCAGGAAATGAACAGGGAAGCCAACACCATAGGCTCCAAGTCCAACGATTTGGAGATAACTTCCCTTATGCTGGAAACAAAGAGCGAGATAGAGAAGATAAGGGAACAGGTTCAAAACATAGAGTAGAGACTTGACGGCGGCAGGCGGAGCAAAGTTTTTTCTTGAAGATAGCCATCCTGCATGGTATAATATTTATTCAGAACAGTAAACGGATTAATTTCTTTCTGGGAGAAAATATATGGCAAAGGGAAAGTTGTTTGTTATTTCCGGCCCATCGGGCACAGGGAAGGGCACAATTTGTAAAAGCATTTTAGAAAATGAAGCAGACGTTAAGCTGTCTGTTTCCATGACAACCAGGATCCCCAGAGAAGACGAAGTAGATAAGGTACATTACTATTTTGTGGAGCAGGGCATCTTTGAACAGCTTATTGATGAAAGCGGATTTATGGAGTACGCCAGTGTCTACGGCAATTATTACGGTACTCCTAAGAAGCAGGTGCTTCAATGGCTCAGCCAGGGAAACGATGTGATTCTTGAAATCGATGTCCAGGGAGCTTTACAGGTAAAGAAAAATTATCCCCAATGCGTGCTGATATTCATTTTGCCACCTTCATTTGAAGAACTCAAGAGCAGGATAGAAGGAAGAGGCTCGGAGACGAAGGAGACTATGACAAGACGTCTTGGCGAAGCACTGCATGAAATATCCTTTATCGGACGGTATGACTACAGGATTGTAAACGACGATTTGCATAAGGCCATAGCGGAGGTCAGAGGAATCATCACGACAGAACGGTGCAAGATAGACGAAGGGGAAGCTTTGAGAATAATCGGAAAGTATAAGGAGGAATAATAATGTTATATCCATCTATCAACAAGATAAGAGAAAAGGCTGACAGCCGATACACTCTTGTGGTACTGGCAGCTAAGAGGTCCCGCGATATTATCGAGGGAATGCCAAAACTTACGGAGGCGGATGTTGAGAAGCCTGTATCCATTGCAGCAAATGAAATTGCTGAAGACTTGATAACCTACAGAGAAGACGCAGAGTAGCAAAAAAACATCAAAATACAACAAATTTCGACAAAATTCCCCCTTTTCTTGTGAAATAATTATTTTGCAGAGAGGGGGTTTTGATTTGAAACGGATTGTAGTGAGGAAGCGAGGGGAGCTTCATGCGTTAAGACCTGAGGAAGTCATATTTATGGAGAAGGAGCTGCGAAAGATAACAGCCCATACGGTTCACGGGAAAATCGAGTTTTACGGCACATTTTCCAAGCTGATACCATCGCTGGACAATCGGTTTATGTGTTGTCACAGGAGCTTTATAATAAACATGGATAAAATAAATGTAATGGCCGGGAACTCCATATTCCTAGTAGATGGCCCGCGTATTTTATTTGGTAGAGCCACCTATGAAAGGGCAAAAAAAGTGTTTAGTGCGTATTTGAATATGGTCTGACAAAAGATTTGTAGCAAGGTGGCCGGCCATGAATTTTACAGGATTATACAAGGGCTTTTCTAAAAAATCCTTTACATTGCCTGATTAAAGTGTTACAATCCAAGCAAATGAGCAGTGTGTTAAATGAATTCGCAGCTCAAGTTTAGATTAGAGGACAGACTTATGTTAAACAAGATGTTTGCAGCTGAATACTTTTATACTTACTTTACGTTCTTTAGCGGTAAGGTGGATTTCGCTGCATTAAGATAGCTTGTCTGTTACTGATTAAAACCAAGTTGTCAAAGAGCTCTCCGTAGGTGAAATTCACTTGCGGAGTTTTTTAATGACGAAGCACATAACTTATATGAAAGACAAAAGAAAGAAGGTAAGAAATGATAGTCGTATTAAAGGACAACCCGGATAAGAAACAATTGGATAATTTAGTGTCATGGCTAAAGAGCATGGGGCTGGACATTCACTTCAGCAAGGGAAAGTCAAGAACCATAATGGGCCTTGTGGGCGATACTGCTTCAGTGGATAGCGACTTGATAAACGCTCTTGATATAGTAGAGATGGTAAAACGTGTTCAGGAGCCATACAAAAACGTAAACAGAAAATTCCACCCTGAGGATACTGTCGTAGAGATTACGGATGATATCAAGATAGGGGGAGGCAGCTTCCAGGTTATCGCAGGCCCTTGCTCTGTAGAGTCAAAGGAACAGGTATGTCTGGTGGCCCAAGAGGTTAAAAAATCAGGCGCAGGCCTTTACAGAGGTGGCGCATTCAAACCGAGAACCTCACCATACGCTTTTCAGGGCATGAGAGACGAAGGCATCAAGCTTATGCTGGAAGCCAAGGAGAAGTCAGGGCTTCCTATCGTTACTGAGGTCATGGATATTTCTCATCTGCCGCTTTTTGAGAACGTAGATATTATACAGGTGGGAGCAAGAAACATGCAGAACTTCGAGTTACTGAAAGAGCTGGGGCGCATGGACAAGCCAATACTTCTCAAGAGAGGGCTTTCCAGCACTCTTCAGGAGCTGCTTATGAGTGCCGAATATATTATGGCCGGCGGCAATGAACGGATAATCCTCTGTGAACGAGGTATAAGGACTTTTGAAACAGCTACAAGAAACACTTTGGATTTGGCATCCATCCCACTTTTAAAAACCATGACCCATTTGCCAATTATTGTAGACCCTAGCCACGCAACGGGCATCGCGCATCTTGTTAAGCCTATGGCCATGGCAGCAACTGCAGCCGGTGCAGATGGCTTGATGATAGAGGTGCACAACAATCCCGCTGCCGCACTTTGCGACGGCGCACAGTCTCTCACTCCGGAAGCCTTTGCCGATGTGATGGAGGCGGTAAGCAAAATCAGACCTGTGGCATACAGAGGTTAGGAGAGATATTATGGAAATAGGAATAGTGGGGCTTGGCCTGATAGGTGGGTCCCTTGCTAAAGCTATAAGCCAAAATACGGATAACACGGTATACGGCACGGATATTTCGCCTCAGGTAGTGAAAAAAGCCGTACTGGTGGATGCCATTGAGCAGCCCCTGACGGATGAGCTACTGTCTCAGTGCGATATAATAATTGCAGCACTTTATCCTAAGAATACCATTGATTATGTAGAGGCTCACTGCCACCTTTTTAAAAAGGGAGCTATATTTATAGACTGTTGCGGGGTCAAGGGTATCATCTGCGACGAGTTGATTCCTCTTGCTGAAGAACAGGGCTTTTTCTTCGTAGGAGGACATCCTATGGCAGGCTTGGAGCATTCAGGCTTCACTTATGCAAAGGAGTCTCTCTTTAACAATGCCTCCATGGTCTTTACTACCACCAGAGGCCCTATAGAAAGCATTGAAACGCTGAAGGCTCTCTTTACGGCCATAGGCTTTACAAATATACAAATAGCAACGCCGGAAGAGCATGACAGGAAAATAGCCTTTACATCCCAGCTGGCTCATGTTGTTTCTAACGCATATATCAAGAGTCCGACAGCCCAGGAGCATATGGGATTTTCCGCAGGCAGCTACAAGGACCTGACCAGAGTTGCCAAGCTCAATGAAGATATGTGGACAGAGCTTTTCCTTGAAAACTCGGATAATCTTACAAATGAAATAGATACATTGATTGACAATCTTAAAAAGTACAGGGATGCCATAAAGGCAGAGGACAGTCATGCCCTTAGGGAGCTATTGAAGGACGGCCGTGAAAAGAAGGTGCTGATTGACGGAGAGGTTTTTTAAATGATAAAGATTTCGGCTTCTGCATCAAAAAAATACGACATACTTATGAAGCCAAGGTTGCTTGCACAAGGGGGCAGGTATATAAGCGGACTGAATTTGCGAAATTTTATAGCTAGCGGTCTGTAACAATACTGAAAGGACTGTATCAATGAATATAAAAATAATTCCAACAAAATTAGAAGGCACCATAGATGCCATTCCCTCAAAATCTCACGCTCACAGAGTGCTTATAGCTCAGAAGCTGGCTCAGCTTCAGGGGCAGAATAAGCAGGATGCCCTGATGATACCAGCTTTTTCAGAGGACATTGAGGCCACCAAAAACTGTTTGGTTCAGCTGGATAAGGAAATGCCATTTCTGGACTGCAGGGAGAGCGGTTCCACCTTGAGATTCATCATGCCGGTGGCAATGGCTTTAAAAGAGGAGGCGATTTTTATGGGCACAGGCAAGCTGCCCCATAGACCCCTCTCTCCCCTAAAAGAGGAAATGGAAAGCCACGGGTGCATATTCTATCCGGGAAACGGTAAACAGAAGGTCAGTGATAAATATAAGGAAATATGTACTATAGCAGGCAGGCTGCAGCCGGGAGAATATAGCCTTGCCGGCAACATAAGCTCTCAATTCATATCAGGCCTGCTGCTCGCTCTTCCACTTCTTGATGGCGACAGTCTCCTAGAGCTTACAACGACGCTGGAATCCGCAGGTTATGTAGATTTGACCTTAGATGTCCTGCGAGATTTTGGCATAGAGATAAAGGAAAGCAAATCCCGAAAGGGATTCAAGATATATGAGATAAAAGGCAATCAACGCTACATGGAGCCTGATAATATGGCAATAGAGGGAGACTGGTCTAATGCTGCTTTTTGGCTGGCCTGTGGAGCTCTTGGCGGAGACGTTACCTGCCGCGGCCTTTCTTTAAGTTCATCACAGCGAGATAAGGAGATTGTAGGAGTGCTGGAAGACATGGGCGCTGAAATCAGCATAACAGATAACGATGATGTAGCATCGATGGAGATATGTTGTCGCGGCAATGTCCTACATGCTATGGAGGTAAACGTAGCCCAAACCCCCGACATTGTTCCTGTCTTGGCCTCCGTCATGTCACTTGCAAAGGGCTCTTCGATAATAGCCAACGCGGGTAGACTAAAGATAAAAGAATCCAACAGGCTGGAAACAGTATTCAACTTTCTCTTGAAGCTTGGCGCGGATATAACCTACGGCGGCGAAAGCCTCTCCATAACAGGGCTGACTTCCTTAAAGGGCGGTGAAGCAGAGGGATACAATGACCATCGCATCGTAATGGCCGCTGCCGTTGCATCCTGCGGATGTCAAACCCCGGTAATTATCAAAGGCGCAGAGGCTGTGAAAAAATCCTATCCTGATTTTTTTAATGATTTTGCGTCCCTCGGAGGCGAAGTATATAAGACTGGAGAATCAGGCAAATGAGAACTACTATAGGAAAAAATATTAAGGTTTCTATATGGGGCGGTTCACATGAACCAGCCATAGGCGTGGACATAGCAGGTCTTCCCCGGGGAACCCAAATAGATATGAAGGAGCTTGCTGCATTTTTGAAGCGGCGGGCACCGGGCAGCAGTCCGCTGGCGACAGGTAGAAAAGAGCCGGATTTGCCTCTGCCCGTAAAAGGGCTTACGCTAACAGACCAAGCTGTAGTAACGGAGGATATTATTTCTCTGGAAATAAAAAATACCGATACCCGTTCTGCGGACTACGTGAAGCTAAGGTCTGTACCGCGTCCGGGACACGCTGATTTTACAGCATGTATACGCTATGGCGACAGCTTGAACATGGCGGGAGGCGGACCTTTTTCCGCGAGAATGACAGCCCCTCTTTGCATAGCAGGAGGCATCGCCATGCAGCTCTTGAAAAAACAAGGTATAGAAATTGGAGCTCATATTTACTCTGTGGCCGAGGCCCAGGATATCCCCTTTAATCCGGTAAATGTTTCCCCGGAGCTGCTGACATCCCTGAAAGAAAAGGATATGGCAGTTATTTCGGAAGACGCCAAGATAGAAATGACAAAAAAAATCCTGGCAGCTAAGAAATGTAATGACTCTGTAGGCGGCATCGTCGAGGTCTGCTCTCTGGATGTTCCGGCAGGAATCGGAGGTGCTATGTATGACGGCCTTGAAAGCGTTTTAGCACCTATTTTCTTCGGTATTCCTGCAGTCAAAGGCGTGGAGTTTGGCGCGGGATTCAAAGCCTGCCAAATGTACGGCTCTGAGAACAACGACCCTTTTTACTTTGACAGTAATGATGTCAGGACAAGAACCAACAATCACGGAGGAATACTGGGAGGCATCACTACAGGAATGCCCCTTATAGTCCGCCTGGCATTTAAACCGACACCGTCTATAGGGATAGAGCAGGATTCCGTTGATTTAGATAAAAAGGAAAACACTAAGCTTATTATCAGGGGAAGACATGACCCGTGCGTAGTGGTACGAGCTGTTCCAATAGTTGAAGCTGCTCTGGCACTTGGAATTTTGGATTCTATTATGGAGGTACAGAAATGACAGAATTGAATTTGGACAAAATGAGAACCGAGATAGATAGGATTGATTCGAGAATCATTGAATTTTTTAAGGAGCGTATGGAAACGTCCTTGGAAATTGCCAAGTACAAACAGGAGAATGGTCTTCCTGTACTAAGCGATAAACGGGAAAAAGAAATTTTGCACAGAATTTCCGAGGAAATAGGCGAGCCCTTTGACGGATATGCACGTCTGCTGTTCAATACCATATTCGACGCCAGCAGGTCGTGCCAGAATAATTTTCTTGCAAGGAAGTCAGATTTGGCTGAGCGAATCGCTAAAGCTCTTGAAGAGACACCTAATATTTTTCCGAAAAAGGCAGTAGTGGCATGTCAGGGCGTTGCAGGCTCATATTCCCAGGCTGCCTGTGAAAAGCTCTTCCCGGTTCCTGACATAGTGTATTTCAACAGCTTCGAGGGCGTATTCAATGCCGTGGGAAAAGGACTCTGTCAATACGGTATTCTTCCTATCGAAAACAGCTCCTACGGCTCAGTAGATACTGTTTATGACCTGATGCAGAACTATAACTTTCATATTGCCAGAAGCATACGCCTTAGAATAAGCCATAATCTCATGGCAAAACCGGGCACAAAGATATCCGACATCAAAGAGATTTTCTCTCACGAGCAGGCGATCGGCCAGTGCGGAAAATTTCTCAAGGGTCTTAAAAATATGAAGACAACCGTTTGCGAAAACACGGCGCTGGCTGCTAAAATGGTGGCAGAAAGCGATAGGAGCGATGTAGCCGCCATTGCCTCCAAGGAATGCCTCGACTTGTATAGTCTTGAACTGCTCAAAAAACATATACAATTAAGCGACAACAACTACACCAGATTCATCTGCATTTCAGAGAAGATGGAAATATATCCAGGAGCTGACAAGATAAGCCTGATACTTTCACTGCCTCACGTACCGAGTTCCCTTTACCATACTATCGCCAAGTTCGCCGCACTGGGCATCAACCTGACTAAGCTGGAATCAAGGCCTATTCCGGGAAGTGACTTCCAGTTCATGTTCTACTTCGATTTGGAAGCATCAGTATACTCTCAGGAGCTTATCAATTTGCTCAGTGAACTTGAGAATAGGCCGGAGACCTTCCTGTTCTTAGGATCGTATACGGAAGTCATTTAAAACTATACACGAATCTGACAGGAGGCGAAATATGAGATACGGTTTGATTGGAGAACCTTTAGCACACAGCTATTCCAAGGAGATACATGAGTCTCTAGGGAAATACGAATATGATTTATTCAGCCTTTCTGCTGATGAAATGCCGGAATTTGTCGCCGGACGTAATTTTGGCGGACTCAATGTGACTATACCCTATAAGCAGGATGTCATACCGTTTTGTGACGAAGTATCTGATTTAGTCAGGGAAATAGGAGCAGCCAATACGTTGTATTGGAGCAGGGAAAACGCAGGTAGCCGCAAGCTCATAGGCCACAATACAGACTACGAAGGCTTTCTCTATGCCGCTGACCGGGCAGACATAGATTTTGCCCATAAAAATGTTCTTGTTCTTGGCTCTGGCGGAACATCTTTAATGGTGCAAAAGGCTGCAGGGGATATGGGGGCTGGCAGAGTACTTATCGCATCCCGCAGGGGGCAGGAGAGATGCATTTCATATAAAGACTTGCCTGATATTGCCGAGGCAATAGATATTATAGTGAACACCACACCTGTGGGAACCTTTCCCGACACTATGGCGAAGATAATCTCTTTGAAGGATTTTCCAAATTGCAGCGGTGTAATCGATGTCATATACAATCCATTTAAGACAGCCCTGCTTCTTGAGGCGGAAGAGCTAGGCTTGAAATTATCCAATGGTCTTCCCATGCTGGTAGCGCAGGCAACTGCCGCGGCCGGATATTTTCTCGGAACCGCAGGAGCCTTCATCAGGGAAAACGAGAGGATAATAAGGAAGCTGGAAGGGCAAATGCAAAATGTCGTTTTTATCGGTATGCCGGGGTCCGGCAAGACGACCATAGGCAGACTGCTTGCGGAAAAAACAGGCAAGGCATTTGTGGACATGGATGAGGAGATTATCAAGGCCGCAGGCATGACTATCTCCGAAATTTTTGCTAAGGAAGGGGAAGAGGGCTTCCGCGCCCGCGAGACCAAGACGGCCACAGAGCTTGGCAAACAGCGTAGCCTGATTATTGCCACAGGAGGCGGAGTGGTTCTGCGCAGAGAAAATCTGGAGGCCCTTAAGCAGAACGGCTTGATAATATATATACGTAGGCCTATCGAAAGTCTTGCTACAGGCGGCAGACCCCTTTATGCGGGGCTATCTGCTCTAAAGGAAATGGGGAAAAAACGGCTGCCGCTTTATGAATCAGCCGCTGATATTACCTTTGATAATTTAGAATCCCTATCGAGAGATGAGTTGAAAGGCCTTATTGCAAAAAAAACCCAAGAAAAATTGCTGTAACAAGTAGATTTTCCTTGTAATTTCAATGATTATATAGTATATTATTAGTCGGTATCGTTTTGATTCGATGCCGAAGAAATATAGTTTACACACGGCAGTTTACCGGAATACGGTGCCGGATGCACAAGATGTGCAGATGGCTTTTTTCGGAAGATGCTGCGGTGGAAGAGGAAAACCGAGAGGAGAACGAAAATGGCAGTAATTTCAATGAAACAGTTGTTGGAAGCCGGTGTTCACTTTGGACACCAGACAAGAAGATGGAACCCTAAGATGGCTCCATACATTTTTACGGAAAGAAACGGAATCTATATTATAGACCTTCAGAAAACCGTAAAGAAAATCGATGAAGCATATGCTTTCATGAAGGAAATCGCAGAGAGCGGCAAGCCTGTACTGTTTGTAGGAACGAAGAAGCAGGCTCAGGCAGCTATCGTTGACGAAGCTAAGAGATGCGACATGTTTTACGTTAACCAGAGATGGTTAGGCGGCATGCTCACAAACTACAAGACGATTTCCGGAAGAATCAGAAGACTGAACGACATTAAGATGATGGAAGAAGACGGAACCTTTGATAAGCTTTCAAAGAAGGAAGTTATCAAGCTGAGACTGGAGCTTGAGAAGCTTGAAAAGTTCTTAGGCGGGATCAAGGACATGAGGGGAATGCCGGGAGCACTTTTCGTGGTAGACCCTAAGAAGGAAAGAATCGCCATTAAGGAAGCAAGAATTCTTGGAATTCCTATCATCGGTATTGTAGATACAAACTGTGATCCTGATGACGTTGATTATATTATTCCTGCTAATGATGATGCTATCAGAGCAGTCAAGTTAATTGCAGGCTGCATGGCAGATGCTGTTATTGAAGCTAAGCAGGGCGAAAGTTTTGATGAAAGTGAAGCTGAAGAGGGTGCTCCTGAAGCAGAAGAAGCTAAGGAAGCAGCCACACCGGAAGCAAAAACGGAATAGTTTGATTTAACACGTTTGAAATAGGAGGGACACACTATGGCTGTTACAGCACAAATGGTAAAGGAACTGCGCGAAATGACAGGCGCAGGGATGATGGATTGCAAAAAAGCATTGGTTGAAACCGATGGTGATATGAATAAGGCAGTTGAGGCCCTGAGAGAAAAAGGACTTGCAAAGGCTGCAAAGAAGGCAGGCAGAGTTGCTGCCATGGGTCTTGTTAAGACAGCTTTCGCCGCTGACGGTAAAGCTGCCGCTATTGTAGAGGTTAACTCGGAGACTGACTTTGTTGCTAAGAATGAAGATTTTATTGGTTTCGTGGAAACTTTGGCAAAGATGGCTCTTGATAACGAAGCTACTGATATGGATGCTTTCATGGCTTTTCCTTACGGAAACGAAGGCACAGTAGCAGAGGCTCTTACAAACAAAATCGTTACTATCGGCGAAAACATGAGCATCAGAAGATTCCAGAAGTTCGCCCAGCCGGGAGTTGTTTACACCGGATACATTCACGGCAACGGAACTATCGGCGTAATAGTTGGAATCAAAACCGATGCATCAGCTGATGAAATTGCAGTAGTGGGCAAGGATGTGGCCATGCAGGTAGCTTCAATGAACCCTAAGTTCTTAGATGACACTCAGGTAGACCAGGCTTGGCTGGAATCCGAGAAGGAAATCGCTAAGCAGCAGCTTCTCAACGAAGGAAAGCCTGAGGCAATGCTGGAAAGAATCATACCTGGCAAGGTAAAGGCCATCCTCAAAGAGGTTTGTCTTGTAGACCAGAAGTTCGTAAAGAATAGTGATATGACTGTAGCACAGTATGTTGACAGCGTAGCTAAAGAAGTTGGCAAGGACATGTCCGTGGCTTCCATGATTCGCTACGAGGTAGGCGAAGGAATCGAAAAGAAGGAAGAAGACTTCGCAGAAGAAGTAGCCGCCCAGCAGGCAGCCGCTAAGAAATAAAGCACTGCCCATATCTGTAGTACAAGCTATCACAAGTTATATAAACCCCGTAAGGTATTAAGCCTTGTGGGGTTTTTTTGTTGTATAAGTAAAAGCACATGTCAGGCTGATGTGGCTACATTTATTGAGATGAAGAGCAGTCATAGCCTTGTATAGATGTGCAAAAAAACGACGGATTACTATTTTTTATGCAGAAAAAAGCCCTTTTAGTATAAAAATATTCAAAAGGCTTAAAATTATCCGACAATAAAGGCAAAATGTGTTGTTTACGTGAAGAAGGATTTGAGGAGAAGGATATGGAACAGATACAGAACCCTTTATGGGAAAAAACAATAGCCTGGATACTAACCTTATGTCGGGTAATAACGTTAATACCGGAATTAGGTTTATATTCTTTATTCGCCCGATGAAGTCGCAGTCTGTTTCAGCGGCGACAGAGGATAAATGGCGCCTACCGCTGAAAACAGGCATCGGCAGCTGAAAATTATGGGAGCGGCTCCCTTTTTCACAAAATAGGCTCATAGAGATAAAATTAATAAAAAAATCAATAAAATTAATGTATATATTAAAATAATTGATTTATATATTGACATTATTGATAAATGGGTTTATATTTATATCATAAAGAGCAAAGAAAACAAAATCAAGGAAAAGAGGCGGATATATGAAACAGGTCATAAGCAGATGCCCCGTATGCGGCGGTGAGCTGAAGGTGGCAAGACTTAAATGCAACAAGTGCGATACTATGATTGAAAACGACTTCGCACTTAGCAAGTTCGACTATCTGTCGGCGGAGGAGCTTTACTTTACAGAAACCTTCATAAGATGCAGAGGGAATATCAAGGAAGTCGAAAAGGAATTAAAGATTTCCTATCCTACTGTTCGAGCCAAGCTGGACGGCATTATCAAGACTTTGGGATACGAAAGCGAAGATAAGAAGGACGAGGAAATGATTAAACGGGAAGAAATCCTGAAACAGCTTGAGCAGGGAGAAATCACAGCCGAAGAGGCCATACGAAAACTAAAATAGTGAGAGGAGAAAACAAATGGAAGAGAAATTGAGAATATTAAAGATGATAGAAGAAGGAACCATTACGGCCGAGGAAGCCGCAGAATTGATGAAGACTATGGGAGTAGATGAAGAGGCACAGCAGAATGCTATCAGTGTTAAAACCCCATACGATAAGAAAATGTTCAGAGTAATAGTCGATAGCGTGGAAGGCGACAAGGTTAACGTGCAGTTCCCGGTGGGAGCCATCAAGAAGATACTCAAGGTAACAGGCAAACTGCCGATTCCTGAACAGGAATTGCAGGGTGTGGATTTGACGGAAATGATGGATGCCATTGCAGAATGCCTTGATGAAGAAATAGAAGGAGATTTTGTCAATGTTAATGCAGCCGACGGTACAACAGTTCGCGTATTTGTGGGAAAATAAGCGGGGAAGTAAAGGACTATGAAAATCAAAATAAGAGCAGGCAAGATTAGGTTTTCACTGGCGGTGCCTATAGGTATGGCGGGGCTTGCTATCCGCGCCATTCCTGAAAGCGAATTTGCCAAGATGCGTGAAAATATGTCGAAGCCATATGACCAGATGATAACCAAGGAAGCGGCGCTCATACTTTTTGAAGAATGTAAGGAAATCCTAAAGGAAAACAAAGGGCTTGAGGCGGTACACGTGGAGGCCAGAGATGGAACCTTCGTTTCCATCGAATTATAGGCGGTGAATTTAGAAGACCGCAGCATCTTAGAAATGCGAAGTATATTAGAAAAACGTAGCATACTAAAACTACACAATAAATTAGGAGGACGAACAGGAATGGAGCTGGGTGAATATATAAACGACGGAATTAAGAATCTTGCAGCATCTTTGTCAAAGTTTTATCTGACAAATGTAAAGGGCATAAAGTTCCTAAAGGATTTTGTGCCGGAGCTTAAAAGGAGCATGAAAAGGCGGGAAGAGCTGGAAAGAACGGGACAGCATGTGCCGCCCTTTCTCATTGCCAGCATAGCATCGGGCTGTAATCTTCGCTGCAAAGGCTGCTATGCCAGGGCAGGAGGTCTATGTGAAAGTAAAAATGCTGAAGAAGAGTGCGACGAGAAGTTCGAGACGATTCGTGAAATGAATGTCGAACAATGGGGAAATGTGTTTCAGCAGGCATCGGATATAGGAGTGTCCTTTATACTCCTTGCAGGAGGCGAACCTATGCTTCGAAGGGATGTACTCAAGAGTGCCACTGAATTCAAGAATATGATTTTCCCCGTCTTTACAAACGGAACCTTGATAGACGGGGAGTACATACAGATGTTTGACGATAACCGGAACATGTTTCCCGTGTTCAGCATGGAAGGCGACAGAGAGAATACGGATGAGCGAAGAGGAGCAGGTGTCTTTCAAAGGCTAGAAAATGCCATGGCTCAGCTCCGCCGCCGCAAGGTGATTTTTGGCGTTTCCATAACGGTGAACAAGGAAAACCTTGAGGAGGTTACATCCTATGAGTTTTTGAAAGAGCTTCATGAAAAGGGCTGCGGCGTTGTCTTTTACATAGAATATGTTCCGGCGCAGGAAGGGACCGAGGACCTGGCTCTGTCAAAGGAGCAGGCGGAGAAGCTTATTGCAAAGGGTGAAAGGCTCAAGAAACAGTACAGCGACATGAGCGTTCTCCTGTTTCCGGGAGATGAAAAGTATATGGGCGGATGCCTTGCTGCAGGAAGAGGCTTTTTCCACATAAATCCTAAGGGCGGAGCGGAGGCTTGTCCATTTGCACCTTATTCAAGGTGGAATGTGAGAGAACACAGTCTTTTGGAAATAGTGAACTCAAGCTTTTTTGAAAGGGTGAGAGAGCTGGAGAAAAAAGGGGTGGAGAATCACCTCGGCGGCTGCACCTTGTTCAACTACAAGGATGAAATGAAGCTGCTTGCAGAATGAAACATGAGAAGCCAAAAACTGACATAAATTCATTTTTTTGTAGCTTTATCGCCATATTATGGTAAAATAAATGTGATTAAAGAAAGCTCTTACAAATGAAAAGGAGTATACGGTAGTGGATTATTATGGGGACATCGTGCTAATGAATTCTTCAGAAATTATCAATATAGTGCGACGCACACTTAGCAAAATTGACCCACGGCTGGTTGAGCATGGAGAAAGAGTCGGATACATTGCGAAAAAAATATACGATGTCAGCGAGAACAAGGCCGGTTTTGATTTTTCAAAGCTGTTCATATTGTGTGTGCTCCATGATATAGGCGCCTACAAAACAAACGAGATAGATGATATGGTGAGATTCGAGACTGAAGGAACTTTGGAACACGCCATTTATGGATATCTGTTTCTCAGAAACACCAATCATCTTTCAGATCATGCGGAGGTATTGCTGTATCATCATACGGATTATACTGCAATGGAGGACAATGGCAGCCTCTGTAGCAGGTATGCTCAGATAATATATCTTGCCGACCGTACCGATATACTTCTTGGCTCTAAGACGGCTGATTTGTCAGTGCTGCGCACAATGGCAGGAAGACAGTTTGATGCGGCTAATATAGACGCGTTGCTTAAGGCTGAGAAAAAGTATAGCTTCTCGGAAAAGATAGCTTCAGGGCAGTATCGAGACGAAGTGGGTGAAATACTGGAATCCGTTGATATTAGGGCGGGGGAGATACTGGAATATCTCAAACTTCTTGTCTATGCAATAGATTTCAGAAGCCCATACACCGTTACTCATACTGCAGATACTACCATCATAAGTTTGGAAACAGGCAGACTTCTCGGACTTTCTGACCAGGAGTTGCAGACCATGTACCTGGGAGCATTTCTTCATGATATTGGGAAAATAGCTATTCCCCATGATATTTTGGAAAAGCCGGGAAAACTTACAACAGAAGAATATGAGATAGTGAAGGAGCATATTGCAGAGGGAGAAGCTATTCTTCGAGGCGTTGTCAGCGATGAAATCTGTGATATAGCATTGAGGCATCATGAAAAAATGGACGGCAGCGGCTATCCCCTGGGACTCACAGGAGACAAGCTTACTGTTTCGCAGCGCATAGTTGCGGTAGCAGATATATTAAGCGCCCTGTCTCAGAGAAGAGTATATAAGGAACCTTTTCCCAAGGAAAAGGTCATTTTCATATTAGAAGAGATGAAAGACGCCGGACAGCTCTGTCCAAAAGTTGTGGATACGATCTGCTGCAACTACGATATGATAATGAGAAACCTAGAGTCCAGTCATGACCCGGTGAAAACAATGTATAAGAAGCACATGCAGGAGTATTATTCTCTAAGGAAGTCTACTTCCACCCAGCTAGAGACATTGTGATTTTATTGTGGTAATTATTTTAGGGATGTTATAATGAAGGTAAGTTTTAGATGGAGCAAAAAGGGAGTGAAACTAATGAAAAGAAGGCGGTTTTTATCAAGGATAGCAAGCCTGGCGCTGTGTCTTATAGTAGCAGCATCTTTCGTTCCGGCAGAGGCTGCCGCAGCACAGGGAAACACAGTTAAAGTGGGTTTCTTTGCCTTTGATGGATATCATATGCAGGATCAGAGCGGCAATCGCTCAGGCTATGGATATGATTTAGTGCAGGCAATGTCTAGCTATACAGGACTGGATTTTGAATTCACAGGCTATGATGCAAGCTGGAGCGAGGCACAGGATATGCTGGCTTCGGGAGAGATAGACATGCTCACTAGTGCGCAGAAAACCAAGGAACGTGTTGAGAAATTTGATTTTTCGAATAAAGCCATCGGCGTATCTTCCGCCATTCTTACAGTAGAGGCAGGCAACACAGAATACACCCATAACGGATATACCAACTGGAGCGGTATGCGAGTGGGAATGATAAAAGGCAACAGCAGAAACCATAGCTTTGCCCAGTTTGCCAAGGAACGGGGATTTACCTATACTGCCGTTTATTACGAAGGTACAGACGAAGTGTTGGAAGCATTGAAGGTGGACAACGAGGTGGATGCTGTGGTTACCAGCAATTTGCGACGCATTGAAGACGAATGGATCTTGGCCCAATTTAACCCATCGCCTTTTTATGTTATGGTCAAGAAAGGCAACAGCGATCTGCTGTCGGAAGTAAACAGTACACTGGACAGGCTGTATGAGACAGAGCCTGACCTTAATGTAACGCTTATGAGTAAGTATTACTCGACGGACGATGGTAATAACGTGGCCTTTACGCTAAAAGAAAACGCTATCATACAAGCATCTCAAAAAAAACCTATTAAAATAGGAATTATTCTTAGCGGTGCTCCTGTCTGTTATCTAGATGATGATTCAGGGCGGTATAAGGGCATATCTATGGATGTGCTGAGAATCGTAAGTAACAAGACAGGACTTGTATTTAAATATGTTCCCTTGGATCTTCTTGAAAGCACACCTATTGATGAATTGAAGAAGGGTAAGGTTGATATTGTGGCGCGTATCATGAAAACCAATCCCTTTATTAACAACAATGATTTGGTCTTATCCGACGACCTTATTGCGGATGCAATTACGGTGATAGGCCGTATAGATGATGATTTTACTAAAAACCCGACTGAAAAAACCATAGTGGTGCCTGTGGATTTTGTGACGGGACAGGAATATATCAAGGAATATTTCCCTAAGCATAGGATAATTACCCTTGATTCATTTGATCAATGTCTCGAGGCGGTTTCCAGCGGGGAGGCGGACGCAGCAGTGTACATACGCAACAACGCGCTCTACTCATTGCTGAACCCGCATTACAGTGAGCTCAGAACTATACCGTCCTTCAATAAGGAGGTGGCATCCTGTGTGGCAGGGCTTTCATCGGATAAGGAGACCCTCATAGGCATTGTGAACAAGGGCCTTGATATGATTACCGACGAAGAACGCAATGCTATAATGCTCAACTACACGGTTTTGAACTCATATGAACTTTCTCTGGGCGATTGGGTATATAAATATCGTGTCCCTTTATGCATAATAGGGGCTCTTTTCATAGTAATCATAGGAATAGTAGTTCTGCTGTTCTCAATGAAGGGCAGAGAGGAGAAGAAGCTGCAGGAGGCTTATAGGCACGCAAGGGAGGCGTTGGCAGTAGCCGAAAACGCCAATGCGTCAAAGAGTCAATTCCTTTCCCGAGTATCCCATGAGATGCGTACACCCCTCAATGCTATTATTGGTTTTATGGAGCTTTCCAAGGACGCAAGCTCACAGGAAATTCAGGAGTATTTAACCAATTCCAACATCGCGGCGAAACAGCTGTTATCAGTTATCAATGATGTGCTGGATATGTCCTCTATCGAAGCAGGAAAGCTGACTTTGGCGGAATCCATCTTTGATTTCAGGCAGTTAGTTCACTCTGTAACCAATGTCTTTCTCCCCCAATGTCATGAAAAGGGAGTCGAATTTGAAACAAAGCTGGTGACGCCAGTAGACGAGTGGCTTATAGGCGACCAGCTCCGTGTAAATCAAATTCTGTTCAATTTGCTGAGCAATGCGGTTAAGTTCACGCAGTCAGGTCATATATGGCTGTTTATAAGTCAAACCGAGAGCAAAAACAATCAGGTTTTCATACGCTTTCAGGTTTCCGATACGGGCCGCGGCATGAGCGAGGATATGAAATCTCGCCTGTTCAGTCCTTTTGAACAGGAGAATGGCACTACCGCAGCACAGTACGGAGGCAGCGGACTGGGGCTTTCCATAGTCAAAAATCTGGGCAATTTGATGAACGGAGCAATACGCGTTGAGAGCAAGCTGGGTGAAGGGTCTGAATTCATCGTTGAAATCCCGTTCACTAAAGGCAATGTTTGCGGAAACATAGAGTTGTCTTCAGATGGACAGAACCTAAGGGTTTTGGTAGTGGACGATGAGGATATAGAGCGTAATTATATTAAGGTCGTTTTAGAGCGAATGGGAGTAAGAAACACTTGCGTATCGGACGGAGAAGAAGCCATTCGTGAACTTTCTTCCCAACAAGGGCAGGAGGATTCCTATCAGATATGTCTGATAGATTGGAAGATGCCCAATATGGACGGCATAGAAACCACACGAGAAATACGTGAAAAATTTGGCGAAAATGTACTTGTTATTGTGGTTTCTGCCTATGAGCATAATCAGGCAGGTGAAAGTGCCAGTGAGGCAGGGGCTAATATGTTTATACCAAAACCATTGTTCCAGTCTGCACTTTACGACCTATTCATGACTTTTACGGGAGGTCATATGGCTGAACGTGAAAATAAGGACATTTTTAAAACTGGAAACTTTGAGGGAAAGCGCGTGCTTCTTGCAGAGGATAATGCTATGAACCGTATGGTGGCAGAGGCATTGCTTGGTAAGCTGGGCACGGATTGTGAGAGCGCAGAGGATGGAAATTTAGCTCTTGAAAAGTTTTGCCAGTCGCCTGAGGGATACTATGATGCTATTTTGATGGATGTTCAGATGCCGAATATGGATGGTATGGAGGCCACTAGACGTATACGAGAGTCAAGCCATCCTGATGCAGCTGGGATACAGATAATAGCATTGACCGCCAATGCATTTAATGAAGACATTGCTAAATCCCTATCTTGCGGAATGAATGCCCACGTGTCAAAGCCTATAGATACGGAGGAACTTGCCGAGGCACTGGATAAAGCTTTTGTTGCAGTAAAAAAATAGATGCTATATTAGGAGGTATGCAGAGTGCTACGAAAGACAGTGATTGATGGTAAAAAGGACGACCGTAGTTCCGAGATAATAACACCGGAACAGCTAAAAACTCTTATCGACAGCATTCAGGGCGGTATTGCAACTTACACCTTTTCACCTGAGGGACTGAAGATAATATACTTTAACGAGGGCCTGTGCAGGATGCTGGGATATACACGTGAAGAATACGAGCGTGCTACAAAGGATAGCGTTATTACAGCAGTTTTTGACGAAGATGTGCCCTATTTACAGGAACAGATAGATAGGCATATTGAAGACGGTAGTCCTATTAATTGTACTTACCGTGTTCATGTTGCCAACAGCGATGAATACAAATGGCTCAGTATACGTGTTACACCTGAAGAGAAACAGGGGAGTACTCGCTACTCAAATGCCATAATTAATGATGTTACGGAGCAGAAGCTGGCAGAAGAATCAGCCTTGATACATGAAGCAGAAATGGGCCTAGTCATGTTGCAGATGGGTAGAATATTATGCGAATATGATGTGCAATCCGGGATTCTTACAATGCCCGATGAATATGCAGCAAAATACGGCGTAGCTACATCGCTCTGCAACATTCCTTACATAGTGAAGAATGCAGACATAATTGATGAAGCATATGTAGATACATATATAGAATTTTATGAGGCAATCAGAGAAGGTAAGCCTACAGGCAAAACTGAATATCGCGAAAAATGGGTCGATGGCTCGACGCATTGGAAGCGTGCGGAGTTTTCATCGGTCTTTGATTCAGGCGGAAAGCCCGTTAAGGCAATCATCGCCGTGGAGGACACTACCCAGCAGCATCTGCAATACGAACTGGAGCAGAGTAGACCTACTTTAAGTGAAAAGAATCTGCTGGTTCATGCACTTTTTAACCTGAACACAGGAGAGACACTGGACTATGCATATCGTGACGGCACAATAGTTCCTGAAGAGGAGAGAACAGCATTTCTCTTTGGAGGGGACAATCTTGATTTTATAATCATAGACAATGAGGAGCGCAGACGATACAAACAGTTAAACGACCCGAAAAAACTTCTTAAATGTTACCAAAATGGGGAAACAGAGCTTTCCTTAGACTACCGAAGAAGGATGTCTGACGGCGAAGTTATATGGGTGCGTAATCTGCTGAGGATGGTTCGTCAGCCCGGAGGGGATGATATATTGCTCTTTGAGTATTGCTACGATATTGAAGCAGAAAAAATACAGGAACTGATGTATAAATCACTTATCAGTGAGAACTTTGATTATGTAGCACGTGTTAATGGGGAGAACCACCACTTCGACATAATCACAAATGCAGGGGAAGCCTACGGGATGTCTCCCGTTCCAGGAAACGATATGGACGAGGCTGTCCGTGTTATAGTAAGGGACTATATACATCCCGATGACCGGGAAATGATAACAGAGAAAATAAATGTAGAGATGCTCAAGAAGGATCTGTCCGATAGGGAACTGTTGGAGTATACATATCGTATGGTTCTGCCTGACGGTGAGATTCGTTACAAGGAAATTAACATTTACTATATGGACCGCCAGCGAGAGCTGATTATCATTACGAGAAAGGACATATCTTCCTTTGCATTTAAAGAGGTGCAGAAAAATCAGGAGCTTGTAAATGCCCTAAACGAGGCGGAGCAGGCTAACCGTGCCAAGGGAGAATTCCTTTCACGTATGAGTCATGATATGCGAACACCGATGAATGCTATATTAGGAATGACTGCTCTTGCCAAGGAAGAGGATAATCCACCGCGCACCATTGAATATTTGGAAAATATCAATGAGTCCAGCAAATTTTTGCTGGGTCTTATAAACGACATACTTGATCTGAGCAAGATAGAAAGCGGACATATTGAACTCAATGAATTTGCTTTTTCCCAGAAGGATTTTGACCGAGGAATCAATACGGTCATTCGCCCTATAATGGAGGCTAAGAAAATTGATTTTGTTTACAATATGGATTGCGGTGCAACTAATATTGTGGCGGACAAGCTGCGTTTCAATCAGATTTTTTTTAATCTACTGTCAAATGCTGCCAAGTACACTCCGGAAGGGGGTCGCGTGGAATTTACGGCGGAGCATATACCGGGCCGAAACGGCAAGAATGGCATGCGATTTATTATAAGAGACAATGGTATCGGTATGAGTGAAAAATTTTTGGAGATCGCTTTTTCTCCTTTCACGCGGGAGGAACGGAATGTAAGCTCTGAAGTGCAGGGATCCGGATTAGGGCTTGCTATTGTAAAGAATCTTGTTGAAGCAATGGAAGGCAATATAAGCGTCAGCAGCACGGTGGGCCAGGGCACGGAGTTTGTGGTTGATCTGTACGCCACAGCTGGAGATAAGACAGTGCTGGATAGTGTTAAAATGGCAGATTATTATCCGGCTTTGGATGCTGCGCAGATGCTTTTGGTTGAAGACAATGAGATGAATGTGATGGTTGCCCAGAAGCTGTTGGAACGCAAGGGATGCATCGTTACCGTGGCGAGAAACGGACAAGAAGGTGTGAGGTTGTTTTCCAGGTCATCGGAAGGCCATTATTCGGCTGTATTGATGGATGTGAGGATGCCTGTAATGGATGGGTTTGAGGCAACACGAAGGATAAGAGCGCTTGATAGAGCAGATGCCGCTGAGGTTCCCATTATTGCCATGACGGCCGATGCATTTATAGAAGACCGCAGCAAAATGTTTGAAGCCGGTATGAATATTCATCTGACAAAGCCTATTGAGCCACATCTGATGTACAGCGCTATCAGTGGAGCAATACTTTCTAAGTAGGAGGTAGTATTTTGAAATTTGCAGATTGAAATCTACAAAAACTTTGACGTGTTATTGGGATAAAATACAAAAGGGTGTAGAATTAATTCATTTGGTACAGAGAAGAGAAATGAAAAGTAATATGTTTTACAGAAGGTGCGGTTACCAAATGACAACAATTACTATGGGCTTTGAGGACTCGGCGGAAAAAGCTCAGGGATGTGTACAAGCGTGACCTTGAGCATGCTTGCAACCACCATAATGATAAAGGCAGCATCGGGAAGTCACTGGTTTGGGGAAACGGAGATGTATGGTGAAGAGGACCCTTTGACTGGTGCCTCTATTACCGCAAGGGTATCTGCGGTGCATGTATACGCAGATGTCCCGTAAGAGCGATAGACGAGGAAAGGCAGGACAAGGATAAATGCTTCGCAAATGTAAGCAAATTCAAGACCGATTCAGGGCTGAGGGCGCTTATTTTTCAGGAAATGAAGGACGAGGATTATGTATTCGGCTGTGGTCTCTGCCAGGCAAAGGTTCCTTGCATGGAAAAAAATCCCGTAAAGGGCGACCATGAGTTTTTTTGATATCTCAGCCCAAAAGAATTGGTGTTTCGGGTGTTTGGTATGAAATATTGCCTGAAGTTTTTAAAGCACTGAGTTTATTATAATTTGCCAGTATGGTATACTATGAAATTATAGTGAGTAATTATGTTTAGACGGAGGTGACTAATATGTTTAGCTTACCTGATTGCTTTTATGATATTAACATGATATCCGTAATAACAAGACTCTTGTTGGCTATGGTGTTCGGAGGTGTAATCGGCCTCGAAAGAGGAGCTAATAGGCATCCTGCCGGTTTCAGGACTCACATTTTGGTATGTGTAGGTGCAGCTTTGGCAATGATGACAAACCAGTTTATACTACAGGTGTTCGAGACGGGAGATCCGGCAAGACTTGGGGCGCAGGTCATTACAGGCGTAGGCTTCCTGGGAGTGGGAACCATACTAGTTACGGGCAGACATAAGATAAAAGGTCTGACTACGGCGGCGGGATTGTGGGCATCGGCTTGTCTCGGTCTTGCTATCGGCATAGGATTTTATTCGGGGGCTATTGTGGCTGCCGTAGTGATATTTGTAAGTATTGCACTTTTACCTAGAGTGGAGAACTACTTTTACAAGAGGTCCAGAGTTCTTGACCTTTACCTTGAAGTGGATACTATAGATAACTTTAAGGCAATAAGAAAATATATACGTTCCGTAGATGCTGCATTTTACGAGACTCACCTTGGAAAGACACCGCCTATATCTTCGGGAGGCGTGGCCTTTCACCTTTCCATGATGCTTGAAAAGAGGGTGTCCAGAGGAGAAATCATTCACACCTTAGAGAGTATGGATGGGGTTGAGCTGGTAGAAGAAGTATAAAACTGATAAAATGATAGCGAGGAGATAGTAGAAGAATGACTGAAATTATGAGCGCAAGAGAGGCAGTTAGTTTGATTAAGGATGGAGATGTTATAGGGTTGTCTTCCTTTGTAGGTATTGCAATTCCGGAAGCAGTTCATGATGCAATAACTGCAAGATACCGTGAAGCAGGAAGCCCTAACAATCTGACTATAGTATCAACTGCAGGATCGGGATGTTTTGACGAGAACCGTGCGGCAGAGCCGTATATAAGAGAAGGAGCTGTAAAAAAGCTGGTTTTGGGACACAGTGGAAGCATGCTCAATACCAAGAGGATGATGGCAAATGGTGAAATCGAAGCCTACAACATGCCATTAGGAGCTATGGCTCACACCATAAGAACCATGGCGTCAGGTATGCCGGGTCATTTGGACAAGCTGGGCCTGGGACTTTTTGTAGACCCGAGGGTGGAAGGCCCGGGGCTAAATGAGATTTCCAAGGATGATTCCATGGTAAAGGTAGTAGAAGTGGACGGAGAGGAATTTCTCTATTATAAGTTGCCTAGATTCGATGTGGCGATAATGAAGGCTTCAAGCGTCGATATCAACGGAAATATATCCTATGAGAACGAACCTGTAATCATAGATCCTTTGCCTATGGCTCAGTTGACTAAAGCCAATGGCGGCAAGGTAATCATACAGGTGGACAAGGTGCTTGACACTGCTACGGAGCCGAGGAATGTTGTAGTGCCTAATATTCTTGTAGATGCGGTGGTGGTTGCAGAGCCCGTTGCTTCCGGTGAGGAAGTCGTTGTCAAGAGAGATAACAGCGTAGCCAACATCATAGGAAAGAGAGCTTCAAGAGAGTTAAAAAAAGGCGATATAGTGAATATAGGAATAGGCATACCAGAATCCGTAAGCAAGTTCGCCAAGGAAGACGGAATACTGGAAGATATAGTTATGACCGTTGAGTCAGGAGCTATAGGAGGGCTGCCTGCGGCAGGAGCAATGTTCGGGTCCATGATTCAGCCACAGATGCTTTACAGTATGTGCTCACAGTTTGATTTTTACGATGGTGGTGGGCTGGATATATGCTTTATGGGCGGTTTGGAAGCCGACCGTTACGGCAATGTTAATGCTCACAGAGCAGAAGGAGCTATTTCAGGAATAGGAGGCTTCGGAAATATTACATCGGCAACAAAAATTGTGGTATTTTGCTTGACATTTAACGCCAAAGGACTGAAGGCTAAGGAAGAAGACGGGAAGATTAAAATACTTCAGGAGGGAAGTATAGCTAAATTCAATGAAAAGGTCAGAAGCGTTAGCTTTTCAGGGGCTAGAGCCTTTGAAAGGGGACAGAAGGTCTTGTACGTAACGGAAAGATGTGTCTTCGGATTATGCGAATCGGGGCTTGAGCTGGTAGAAATATATCCAGGAATAGACCTGCACAAAGACGTCCTTTACAGGCTGGATTTTCCTGTAAAGGTGTCGGATAAACTGGCGGAATAGAATAAATTTTCAGTAAACCGAATACGTGAGGATAGACAAATGGGCTTTGCTATCCTCATTTTTTCGCCTAAAAACTATAACGTAAGGTGAGAGTTTAAGGAAATTTTGAGAATAAATTAACGTTAAAATTTTGTCATACCCCTTGACTATCCAGTTACTATACTAAGTATAACAAGAGTATAGAATGAATTAGCTATTGTTAAGTATTCTAGAAATATGAATTTTTTAAAGGAAGGAAGTAGAATATGGACTTTTCATTAACCAGAGAACAAGCGATGCTGAAGAAGCTGGCCAAACAATTTGCAGAAAACGAATTAGAGCCGGTAGCAGCAGAAGTAGACGAAGCACATGTTTTCCCGGTTGACAACTTTGCGAAGATGGCAGCTGTCGGTTTCACGGGAATAGGAGTTCCTAAGGAATATGGCGGCTGTGGTGGAGGTGCCCTGGAAAAGGTTTTGGCTGTAACAGAGTTTGCTAAGAAGTGTATGACATCGGCAGCATGCTTATCCATTCACCTTATTGCCCCTCATGCAATTGCAGATTACGGCACAGAAGAGCAGAAGCAGAAGTATCTCCCAAGACTTACCAAGGGTGGAGAACTGGGAGCATTCGCACTTACTGAGCCTAATGCAGGCTCCGATGCAGCAGGAGTTAAGACTACAGCTGTATACGATGCGGAGACAAACGAGTATATACTCAACGGAACCAAGTGTTTCATTACCGGCGGAAGCAGAGCAGGAATATTAGTCATATTCGCTCTTACCGACCCTAAGATGAAAACAAAGGGAATGTCGGCATTTATCGTAGAAAAAGGTATGCCGGGGTTCACAGTAGGTAAAATAGAGAACAAAATGGGGCTTTCCGGTTCGGAAACTGCAGAGCTTATCTTTGAAGACTGCAGAGTTCCTGCTGAAAACCTGCTAGGTAAGGAAGGTAAAGGATTTAAGATTGCAATGCAGGCTCTTGACGGCGCAAGAATCGGCGTGGGAGCACAGTCGATAGGTGTTGCGGAAGGTGCAATAGAGCTTTCTGTAAAGTATGCCAACGAGCGAGTGCAGTTTGGCAAGCCAATCTCCAGCTTACAGGGAATACAGTGGTACATCGCAGACATGGCTACTAAGACAGAGGCATCAAAGGCTCTCGTATCCTATGCGGCATATCTGCAGGATTCAGGCAAGCCGTTTACCAAGGAAGCTGCAATGTGCAAGCTGAATGGGTCTGAAAACGCAAGGTTCGTAACTAATTTAGCATTACAGATTCACGGAGGATACGGATACATGAAGGACTATCCGCTGGAAAGAATGTACAGAGATGCTAAGATCACTGAGATATACGAAGGTACTTCGGAAATTCATAAGGTCGTTATTTCAAGAGCAGTAATTAATGGTAAATAGGAAGGAGTGGGAAAAAATGAGAATTTATGTATGTGTAAAACAGGTTCCTGATACTTCCGGTACGGTTGCTGTAAATCCGGATGGCACTTTGAACCGTGCATCCATGCAAACTATAATCAACCCTGATGATTTGGCAGCAATGGAACAGGCGCTGGTGCTCAAGGATGCAACGGGATGTCAGGTAACGGCAGTTACTATGGGACCTCCTCCGGCAGAGGGAATGCTCAGAGAGCTTCTGGCAATGGGAGCAGATGACGCAGTATTGATTTCTGCAAGAGAATTTGGCGGTTCCGATACATTCGCTACATCACAGATTATATCCGCAGCGATCAAGCATATTGGCTTGGAAGAGGAAGATATTATCTTCTGCGGCAGACAGGCAATCGACGGAGATACAGCTCAAGTAGGACCTCAGATTGCAGAAAAACTTCATCTGCCACAGGTGACATATGCGGCTGATATCAAGAAGGACGGAAACAAGCTGGAAATTAAGAGAATGCTGGAAGATGGATATATGAAGATAAAGGTAGAAACACCTTGTCTCATTACCTGCATCAGTGATCAGGACAGTCAGCCAAGATATATGACACTTACCGGTATTATGGAATGTTACAGCAAGCCATTGCTGGTACTGGATTTTGAAGCACTTAAGGATGACCCTCTTATTGAGCTTGACAAGATAGGACTTAAGGGTTCTCCGACTAACATTTTCAAATCCTTCACGCCTCCACAGAAGGGTGTTGGAGTTATGTTGGAAGGTGCTGACAAGAATACAGCAGCAGCTCTCGCAGAACATTTATCAGAAAAACATGTTATTTAAGGAAAGGAGAGAATAATGGCTTTCAACAGTGCAGATATAAATGCTTTTAAAGATATATGGGTATTTTGCGAGCAGAGAAACGGCAAGCTTATGAATACTGACTTTGAACTAATTTCAGAGGGCAGGAAGCTTGCTGACGAGAGAGGCTCGCAGCTGGTAGGCGTTTTACTAGGAAAAGATGTAAAGGCTCTTGCCAAAGAACTGGGAGGATACGGTGCAGATAAGGTTATCGTGTGCGAACATTCCGAGTTAGAAGTATATACTACAGATGCATATGCAAAGGTGCTTTGCGATGCGGCTATGGATTTAAAACCGGAGGTTATCCTTCTGGGAGCTTCCAATATAGGCCGTGACCTTGGGCCTAGATGTGCGGCAAGATTGAACACAGGACTTACTGCAGACTGTACACATCTTGATATAGATATGGACAATTATGTGGATTTCCTTGAAAATTCCTCAACTATTGACTTGAGCAAGCAGAAGTTCAAGATGGAGGATATGAACCTTAAGATGACAAGACCTGCTTTTGGAGGACACTTGATGGCAACTATCATTTGCCCAAGATTCAGGCCTTGTATGTCAACAGTACGTCCGGGAGTTATGAAGAAGGCTCCTTTTGACCAGGCAAAGGCAGATGCATGTGTGGTTGAATCATACCCGGTAAACATCGTAGACGGCGACATCAAGACTCAGGTGCTGGATGTTGTAAAGGAAGCAAAACAGATAGTAGACCTTATCGGTGCTGACATCATCGTATCGGTAGGTCGTGGTATCAGCAAGGACGTAGAAAAGGGTATAGACCTTGCTCATCAGCTGGCAGATGCTTTTGGTGGTGGCGTTGTAGGCGGAAGCCGTGCCGTTATAGACTCAGGCTGGCTTTCATCCGACCATCAAGTTGGACAGACAGGCAAGACGGTTCATCCGAAGGTTTACGTAGCTCTGGGAATTTCGGGAGCTATTCAGCACAAGGCAGGAATGCAGGAATCAGAACTGATAATCGCAGTAAACAAAGATGAAATGGCACCAATATTTGAAATCGCAGACTACGGTATCACAGGAGATCTGTTCAAGGTTGTGCCTTTGATGGTAGAAGCGATAAAGAAATCAAGAGGAGATAAGTATGAGTAAAGTTTTTGAGGGATTAAAGGTGATTGACCTTACCTCAGCATTAAACGGCCCATTCTGCACGATGATGCTGGCCGACTACGGTGCTGAGGTTATCAAAATCGAACCTGTATCCGGAGACCAGTGCCGTACTTGGGGCCCGTTGGATGAAAAATCAGGGGAAAGTGGCTTCTTCTGTTACGTTAACCGCAACAAGAAGGGGACTACTCTGAATCTTAAATCAGAAAAGGGCAGAGAATTACTCTATGATTTGGTAAAGGATGCGGATGTATTCGTAGAAAACTACAAGGGCGGAGTTACGAACAAGCTTCAGATAGACTATGAGACTATCAAGAAGATAAACCCTAACATCATATATGCGTCCAGCTCTGGATTCGGAAGCACAGGCCCTAACCACACGAGACCGTGCTACGACATTGTGGCTCAGGCAATGGGAGGAATGCTTAACCTGACAGGAGATAAGGATCGTCCGCCTGTAAAGGTAGGTACGGCAGTAGCTGATCACCTAGGTGGAACATACCTTACCATAGGTGTGCTCATGGCTCTTTATCATCGCGAAAGAACAGGCGAAGGACAGTTTGTAGATGTTGCGATGGTTGATGCTATATTTAGCTTCCTGGAAAACCAGATACCTAACTATACTATGGGTGGCGTTGACCCTGAAAGAAATGGAAACATTGATGCTTCAATCGCACCGTTTGATGTATATGAATGCAAGGATGGATACGTAACAATGGGCGTTGGCAACGATAGGCTCTTCAAGAAGATGATGGAAGCCTTGGGACGTCCGGAACTTTTTGATGACCCAAGGTATGCGACAAACGACCTGAGAGGAATCAACTACGAACCAGAGTTGAAGGAAGTTATGGGCAACTGGTGTAAGCAGTACACTAAGTCGGAAATAGATGAGATAATGAAGGAAAACGGTATTCCGTGCGGACCGGTAATGACAGTTAAGGAAGCCATTGAATCTCCGCAGATTCAGGAAAGAGAGATGATGGTTCACTGTCAGCACCCTACCGCAGGAGACCTTTATTTCCAGGGATGTGTTGTGAAGATGTCCGAAACACCGGGCAAGGTAGAAGTGGCTTCTCCGCTCCTAGGACAGCATAACCGCGAAGTTTTCGGATTGAGCGAAGAGGAAGAAAAGCAACTCAAAGAAGAGGGCGTTATTTAATAATTTGAAGGAGGAATTCAAAATGAGAAAGGTATCGTACTTAAGCTACAACATGACAACAGCAGATGCAAACAACCCTGACGGAATAGTTCCTGTTGGAAGACAGTTTGACTTCATCGGTGACGTTGAAACAGAAGAAATGATTCTTGTTGACGGAGACGAATCTCTTTGTCTGGGATATACGGGCGTTGAGTGTTACGAAGACGTATATGTAGGAGACATGATGGAATACAAGGCAACTCTTACTAAGGTCGGCAACACATCAAGAGACTGCCAGATTCAGGTGTTCAAACTGGCAACACCTGCAGCAAGAGCAGGAAAGACAGACTGCAAGCCGGGAGACATGGTTTGGTTTGACGAGCCTGTGCTCTGTACAGAAGGTAACGTAAGACTGGTTGTCAAGAAGCACTTACAGAGAGGCGAACAGCCTGACGGAATAGTTGCAGAGCCATGGGCAGACAATGAAGATTTCCCTGAAGTTGGATTTGATAAAGACCATCCTGATGACATGGTATTCAGATACAGAATGTCAGACAGAGACGTGTTCTACCTTGGCGGAGTTGTAAACGGAGCAAGGAACATCACTCTCATGGAAGACACAGCTAAGAGACTTATGGCAAGAGAATTCGGGAATATGGGTCACATAACTGCCGTAAACAAGGTTAGACTTTATGAGCCTTGCTACGCAGGCGACTATCTGGAATATCGCGCAAGAATAAATAAGGTTGCAGGGGATAAGATTGTTGTTGAAGTTAGAAACTACAAGTATATCGACCTTCCTGAAAACCCTGAATTCCCAAGTTCAATAGACGTACTTCCTGAACCTCCTCTCGGCACAGTAGTTCAGTTCGTATTTGAAACATACAAATAAAAATATCCAGAACAACCTATTGAGGGCACCGACATTGATTTGTCGGTGTCTTTTTTTGCCTTCCTGAGGCCTCTATTGTCTGTTGCTTTTTTTAACCTTTGTGCTATAATGTTTCATAAGATTTGTTAAAATCTAAACGATAAAGAGTGGGCAGTCAACAGCAATCCTGCTGGGAGGGCAATATGAATCGAAAAGAGTATTATTCCATTGGAGAGGTAGCGTCAATTTGCAATATTTCCATAAGAACGTTGCGATATTATGATGAAATAAAACTCGTGGTGCCGGAGGTAAGAAAATCCGGCAGTAAGTACAGATACTATTCAAAGGAGCAGATGGTCAACGTGTTTATCGTCAGGAAGCTGCGATACCTGGGAATAGGTCTCAAGGAAATAAAAGAAATCATTTCTAAGAACGAAGTGGAAATGCTCAAGAAGAGCATAGAGGAACGGCTTACGGAGATAAGAAAAGAAATCGAAGACTTGGAGCAGCGTTGCCAGGAGGGAGAGGACTTTTTAGAGAGGCTTAAGGGCGGAAGTGAGATTTTACAGATATATGATGAAGCGGATGCCTATGCGGAAAATGGAGCGGAGAACATCAAAATCGAAGAAGTCCCTGAAATCACCATGTATTATTGCAGGAAATCTATGAAATCCTACCACAATGAAGAGGTTTCCCTGGAAAGATGGGTGGAAATAAACGAGGTTGTCAGCAAGCTGGGTCTTAGAGCCTGCGGTTCTGTAATAGTAACTTACCATACGGAGCTTTTCGACCAGTTTCTTTCGAAAACCTGTGATGTGGAGTTCGGAATACAGGTGGAGGAGCAAAATTCCAGTAAAACAAGGGAATTTGGTGGGTTTGAAGCGGCTACGGCTTACCATGTAGGTCCGTACAGAGACATAGTCAAAACCTATGTTAAGGTTTTGCAGTGGATAAATCAAAACGACTATAAGGTCAGCGGCCCTGTATCGGAGGAATTTATTATTTCTCCGGTGGATGTTGCCAACGAAAACGAACACGTGACCAAGATAATGGTTCCTGTGGTAAAGGGAAAGTAATTATGGAATTGTTGCAGCTGGCCCGGGACCTTGAGAAAACTCTATACGATTACGATTTGTGCAAGACTCAGGTAGTGTTCAGAAACGGTCTGAGGGAGGACATAGATATAGAAGAATTGTCCTCTTATATCAGTGAACAGGAAAATCACGACAATCATCTTAAGGTTTCGGAAGTAATTTTGCAGACTCAAGCCCATTTCCTTAAAAGTGGTTTTGAGATAGTAGACACGCCGGGAGTGGGCTCCGTTCACGAGAAGAATTCAGAGGCTGCCTACGATTATGCGCAAAAAAGCGACGCTGTTATTTTTATGCTTTCCGTAGACAGCCCCATAAATCAAATTGAGATCAGCTTCCTGGAAAAGGCCAAAGAATGAGGCAGGTAAGCGACATATACTGCCTAAGACCATGATAAACGAGGAAAAAATTCATTTGAAGGAAAAGGCAGGAGAACTCTTCGGCGTAGATTACTATTATGAAATAGAAGGTCTTGGCCGCGGCGAAGGGATTTCGCCCGAGGAATATGAAAAACAGGCAGAAGGGCTGTATAAGGAGCTGGAAAAATGCAGAAAACAGGTAGAACAAAATGAAGGAAGATAATTTAAAGAAATTGCTTGAGCAGGTGAAGGACGGCGGCCTGACAGTGGAGGAGGCTTGCAGAGAGCTTAAAGACCTTCCCTTTAAGGATATGGGATTCGCCAATGTGGATAACCACAGAGAGTTGCGTACAGGATTCCCGGAGGTAATCTACTGTCAGGGCAAGACCCATGAGCAGATAAGGGATATCATGACGGAGCTTGTGAAAAGCGGTGGTAACATTATGGCTACAAGAGCTACCAAAGGGGACTACGACCTTGTAAAAAAGCAACTGCCTCAGGCAGAGTTTTTTGAAACCGCAAGAATTATCGCAGTGATTCAGGGCACTGGGATAAAGCTAAAAACTGTGGCTGTGGTAACTGCGGGAACTGCCGACATTCCTGTTGCTGAGGAAGCAGCAGTGACAGCGGAGATATTGGGGAATGAAGTGAGCCGTATCTACGATGTGGGAGTTGCCGGAATTCATAGATTGCTTAGCAAGATAGATAAAATACGAGAGGCCGATGTGGTGATAGTAGTTGCCGGAATGGAAGGAGCCCTTGCCAGCGTAGTGGGAGGACTTGTTGATGTTCCTGTTATCGCAGTACCTACAAGCATAGGCTACGGTGCTAATCTTGGAGGAGTGTCTGCCCTTCTTTCCATGCTCAACAGCTGCGCCAACGGAGTGGGAGTTGTTAATATAGATAACGGCTTCGGAGCCGCATATCTGGCATCCGTGATAAATAAAGGCAAGAGTTCTCAGAAAGATGAGGATTAACTTTTGCTGTTGCCTGCTTTATCTACGGTAGCAATGATGAGAGCAGCTCCGGCTGCTGTGGCAATGGTGGATATGAGGGTCAGCATTTTCGCATCACTGACGTCAAGGATTATTCCGCCCAGAAAGCTGGAGAACACAGTAGTTACAGTTATCATAGTGGTGAAGAGGGCCTGGCCTTTAATGGCTTCGCCCTTTCTCATTACCTCGTTGATAAAATGAACCATTGCAGGAAGGAACAGGGCAAAGGAAACCAGCTGGAAGAACTGGGCTACTAATATCATGGCAACGGAATTGGCTATGTAGCAGAGAGCTATTTTAACGGTAAAACCTACGGCGGCCACCTTCAGCATGAACTGGCAGGAGAATTTTTTGCGCAGGAAATTGAAGCACACCATAGTAGGTATTTCGAGAAAGGCCATTACGGATAGTATCCTGCCCATATCCTCGCTGTTGCCGCCTACGCTTTCGACTATCTGAATCATGTAGTTATTGAGTACGGAATTACTGAAATAAAGGCCTATGACGCCCAGGTTTATCACGAAGAATATCTTGTTTCCTTTGATAAATTCAATAAGGTTAATATCATTTTCACTGTCTTTGACATCCGCTACATCATCGGGGGTTTCTTCTTTATTCAGTTTTTTGGCCTTGTCGTAATGTTTTTTGGTAAAAAACAGACTGACCATCAGCATTACCAGAACAGTCTCCCCGGTTATTGGAAGGATCGTTATGCCGTGAGCCTCGACAAGAGTTCCCAGAATAGCCATCAAAGCAGAATAGGCTAGGGAGCCCATGCTCCTGGCCACCCCAAAGTTAATGCTTATGCCACATTTCTCAAGCCTGAAGGTAAGGGAGTTAAAGAGGGGTTGAAGCACGGTATGCCATGCGATGAGGAGAATAAAAACAAGTGCCAGCCCGAAGGATTTACCCGACAACACGAATAAACCGATGGTCAGCACCATCATTAAAACAGTGGCCATTTCGGTTATTCCTATTACCGATATTCGTTTTGTTCTGTCAGCAAGGTCTGCCATAACAGGCTGTAAAACCACTGCGAGAATGTTGGCAACGGCAAATATTATGCCTATTTCTGAATTGGAATATCCTCTGGCCAGCAGGAATACAGACGCGAAACTGCAGATAGCACCATAGTACATCCAGTACGCACCATGTATGCACGCGTATTCAAAGTTAAGTAATTTTTTCATCACAACACAGTATATACTATTTTATATGGTTTTCAAAGTATAAAACATTGCCCACTGTTTTTTGTTATGTTATAATTATAAAGGTATTGAAGACCAATAGAAGGTAAAAAAGAATACACAAGGAGTCGAATATGGAGGCAAAGTATAAACGAGTCCTGCTTAAGATAAGCGGAGAGGCTCTGGCAGGAGACAAGCATTTTGGAATCAACGAGAAAATGCTTAAAAAGGTCGCACTTCAAGTCAAGGAGATAACCGACATGAACGTTGAAGTAGCAGTAGTGGTCGGAGGTGGAAACTTCTGGCGAGGAAGGACCAGTCAAAGCATGGATAGAGCTACAGCCGACTATATGGGAATGCTAGCTACCGTAATGAACGCAATGGCGCTGCAGGATTCCTTTGAGGGAGAGGGAATTCCAACAAGGGTTCAGACGGCAATAGAGATGCGAGAGGTTGCCGAACCATATGTGCGAAGAAAGGCCATTAGCCATCTGGAAAACGGCAAGGTGGTAATATTCGGGGCCGGAACGGGAAATCCGTTTTTTTCCACCGATACGACGGCAGCCCTGAGAGCTGCGGAAATTGATGCGGAGGTAATACTTCTCGCCAAGAAGGTGGATGCTGTTTATTCCGATGACCCGGAAACAAATCCTAATGCCGTCAGATACGATTCGCTGACTCATAAGGAAGTGCTGGAAAAAGACCTGAAGGTCATGGATTCCACGGCAGCTTCTCTTTGCAGGGATAATAAAATAGCAATACATGTCTTTGCACTTGCAGAGGATGGGAATATAATGAAGGCCGTATGTGGGAAGAAAATAGGAACTATAGTCAAATAGTCATATGGAGGTAATGAAATGAGTGAATTTAATGTTGAAATGCTGAACGGCAAAATAGAAAAAAGTATAATCCTTTTAAAGGAGGATTTGGCAACAGTAAGAGCCGGACGTGCAAACGCTGCGCTTGTTGATAAGGTAATGGTAGACTACTACGGAACACCTACGCCTCTCAAATCTCTTGCCAACATATCAGTTCCTGAGCCTAGGACTCTCTTGATAACACCTTTTGACCCTAAGAGCATTACTGAAATAGAAAAGGGAATAAACATCGCCAACGTAGGCATCAATCCTGCCAACGACGGCAAGGTGGTAAGACTCCAGATTCCGCAGGTTACGGAGGAGAGAAGAAAAGAGCTTACCAAGATTGTGAAGAAGATGGGTGAAGAGACCAAGGTAGCCGTAAGAAATCTGAGACGTGATGCAAACGACAAGGTAAAGAAAATGGAAAAAGCCGGAGACTTTACAGAGGACGACGTTAAGGGCACCCTAGATGACATTCAGAAGACTACCGACAAGGCAGTTAAAAATATAGATGAAATAGTAGCCGACAAGGAAAAGGAAATTCTGGAAGTATAGACAAAGAGTTGGCAAGGAAGAAGTGTAAAGCGAATTGTAGATGTGGCCTAAAGGGTCACATCTATTTATAAGATAGGTAAAAGCAATGTTGAATAAAGACAGGATGCCGATTCATGTAGCTGTAATAATGGATGGCAATGGAAGATGGGCAAAGAAAAAAAATCTGCCGAGACTGGCAGGTCACAATGCAGGAATGAAAGCCATGAAGAAAATCGTGGATCATTCCGATAAGCTGGGAATAAAATACTTGACGGTATACGCCTTTTCCACGGAGAACTGGAAGCGTTCAATAGTTGAGGTTTCAGGCATCTTTAAGCTGCTGGTGACCTATGTGAACAGCGATTTGCATGGGCTTGTTGATAATAACGTAAGGGTTAAGGTCTTCGGAGACTACAGTCAGCTTCCTAAGGACGCTGTGAAAAGCCTTGAGGAAACCCTGGAAGCTACCAGAGACAATACAGGACTACAGTTTAATATAGCCCTTAATTACGGGGGGAGAGACGAAATTAAGAAGGCTGTTGTCAAGCTGGCAGAGAAGGTGAGGACGGGAGAGCTGGAGCCAGACGAAATAACGGAGGAAGCCATAGACCGAGAGCTGTATTCGGGAGCGGCTGACTGCAGGACCCCTGATCCGGAGCTGATAATCCGCACCAGCGGCGAGCTCCGACTTTCTAATTTTCTACTTTGGCAGAGCGCATACAGTGAGCTTGTATTTCCTGATGTGCTATGGCCGGATTTCACTCCTGGGGAATACGAGAAGGCAATAGAGGATTATCAAAGCCGTGAGAGACGGTTCGGAGGTAGATAGAATGAAAACCAGAGTATTATCGGGACTTATTATGGTGCCGCTGCTTGCAATACTGTATTTCGGAGGATACTGGCTCTTTGCCGCCTGTGTGCTGATTGGCATTATGGGGGTCAGAGAATTCTATAAGGGTTTTGAAAATATGGGCGTGAAGCCTAATTTCGCAATTGCCTGTGTGTCGGCAGCCGGGCTCTATGCTATCCAGCTTGTCGGAGGCAGATATGAATGGTATATGCTCTGGATTTTCGCATCGGTTCTTTTGAGCCTTCTTTATCTGTTCAATATCCAGCACAGGAAGCTGGAGGATGCAATGGCAACTGTAACGGGCATATTCTACGTTGTGTTTTTCTCATTTCACGTTACTCTCGTGGAACAGACGGGAATCTACAGCAATATGGTATGGCTAATAGTCATCACTGCATTCGGAACTGATGTCATGGCATACTTTTCAGGCTACTGCCTGGGCAGGCACAAACTTTGCCCTAACATAAGTCCTAAGAAAACTATTGAAGGTTCAATCGGAGGAATTCTGGGCAGCATAATCCTAAGCGGGCTTTTCGGATGGTTCTTCATGTCTGACGTATTCATCCACTGTCTTGTAATAGGATTGCTGGGGGGAATAGTTTCGCAGTTTGGAGATTTGACCGCATCTATATTCAAGAGAAAGATGGGAATAAAGGACTACGGCAATTTGATTCCGGGACACGGCGGTATTTTGGACAGATTTGACAGCGTATTGTTTACGGGACCTATGGTTTACTACTATATAGTACTGGTAATGGGGTATGGATTATAAAACCGTATTTTCATGGGGTTCGTAGATTTCATGGGTTGATAGATTTTGGATTTCGGAGGCAGGCATGAAAAATATTTCAATTTTAGGGAGTACAGGTTCAATCGGAAGTCAAAGTCTGGACATAATAAGACATAACAGTGAGAAATATAAGGTTGTGGCTTTAAGCTGCGCTAAAAATATAGAGCTTCTTATGAAGCAGATGGATGAATTCAAACCGGAAGCAGTAGCTGTAAAGAGCCGGGAGGATGCAAGGCGTATACAGAATATGTATAAGGGAGTTCAGGTATACGAAGGACCTGAGGGCCTCAAAGAAATAGCATCTATGGAGAGCTGTCATACGGTGATAAATTCACTTATGGGAATGAGAGGTCTAGAGCCTACTATGGCTGCTATTGAAGCTGGAAAGGATATAGCCTTTGCCAATAAGGAAACTCTTGTTGCCGGAGGGCAGATAGTGATGGACGCCGTTAAGAGAAAGGGCGTAAAGCTTCTTCCTGTAGACAGCGAACACAGCGCTATTTTTCAGAGCCTCCAGGGATGTGGGAATAATAAGATAAAGAGGATAATACTTACGGCGTCGGGAGGTCCCTTTAGAGGATACACGAGAGAGCAGCTTGGAGCGGTTACTCTGAAGGAAGCGCTGGCTCATCCCAACTGGACTATGGGAAGCAAGATAACCATAGATTCGGCCAGCATGATGAACAAAGGCCTTGAAGTAATTGAGGCAAAGTGGCTCTTCGATGTGCCTATTGAAAAGATACAGATAGTAGTTCACCCTCAAAGCATACTACATTCCGCAGTTGAATATGAGGATGGCTCGGTAATCGGGCAAATGGGGAATCATGACATGAAGATACCTATTGCCTATGCTCTTTCCTATCCTGACAGACTGAATCTTACAGAGGTAAAAGCCGTAAAGGAGCTAGACTTTTTTGGTCTTGAAGAAGGTATGACCTTTTACCCGGCAGACCGAGAGGTTTTCAAGACTATAGATTTAGCCTATGAAGCCGCCAGACTGGGAGGAAGCTACCCTGTAGTTTTAAACGGAGCAAATGAGGTTCTGGTGGATATGTTTTTAAGGGGAATGATAAAATTCACTGATATTCAGGATTCTCTTGTGAGGATTATGGATAAGCACCTACCTAAGTACCATTTGGACCTCGAAGGAATACTTGAAGAGGATTTGAGAATAAGAGAAGAAGTGAGGAATAAGATTTAGCAGGAGGAAACAAATGACTGTAATTTATGCAATAATAATATTCTGCCTTCTCATCTTCGTACATGAGTTGGGCCATTTCATAGTGGCAAAAGCCTGCGGCGTCAAGGTAAATGAGTTTGCCATTGGCATGGGACCTGCTTTTTTCAAGAGACAGAAGGGTGAGACAACCTATTCGCTGCGAGCTTTTCCTATAGGCGGCTTCTGTGCAATGGAAGGTGAGGATCAGGATTCCGATGATGAGAGAGCCTTTAATAATAAGCCGGCATGGCAGAGAGCCCTGGTGCTTATAGCAGGCTCTTTTATGAATCTGCTGACGGCAGTGATACTGCTGATGATAATAGCCTTTTGGATTGGTCAGCCTACAACGACGGTAGACAAGGTTGTGGAACAGTCCCCTGCCTATGAAGCCGGGCTTTTGCAGGGAGATGAAATAACAGCTGTAGACGGCAGGGAAGTAGATGAATGGAACGATATAATCACATATGTAGGTGAAAGTGAGAAGGATACGGCAGAAATAACGGTGCTGAGAAACGGCATGGAAATGACCCTTGTATCAGATCTGGAATTTGACAAGCAAGCCAACCGTAACAAGATAGGGATAACGGCTGCCAGTGAGCACAACCCTGGGTACGCCGCAGTGGCGGGAGTTAAGAATACCTGGAATATGACCGTGATGATGTACGATATTATCAAGCAGCTGTTTACAGGAGATGTTTCCGTCAAGGAGCTGAGCGGCCCGGTGGGCATCGTCTATGCAGTAAACGATTCTGCCAAGGCCGGTGTAATCTATGTAGTGTATCTGGCGGCACTGCTGAGCCTTAACCTGGCAATAATGAATATGCTTCCACTTCCGGCACTTGACGGCGGCAGACTGCTGTTTTTGATAATAAGGAAGATAACAGGCAAACGGGTTACCGACGAAATGGAGGGCAAGGTGCACTTCATAGGAATAATGCTCCTGCTCCTTCTGATGGTCTATGTGACGTGGAATGATATAATCAAGTTCATCGTGCCGATATTCTCATGATAAGAGGTCATATATGAAAAAAGAGATACTCTGCGGAGATGTGAAAATAGGAGGAGGTAATCCTGTATCCATACAGTCCATGACCAACACCCCTACGGCAGATGTGAAATCTACCATCAGTCAGATAGGCAGGCTTACAGAAGCGGGATGCCAGATAGTGAGACTTGCGGTTCCAGATATGGCAGCGGCACGTGCACTAGCAGAAATCAAGGAAAAATCCAGGATACCTTTAGTAGCGGACATTCATTTTGATTACAGGCTGGCTGTAGAGTCAATAAAATCAGGAGTGGATAAGATAAGAATCAACCCTGGAAACATAGGCTCCGAAGAAGGCGTACGGCAGATAGTGGCGTTGGCAAAGGATAGGAACATACCTATAAGAGTAGGAGTTAATTCCGGTTCTCTTGAAAAGGATATTCTGACAAAGTACGGTAAGGTCACGGCTGAGGGCCTTGCGGAAAGTGCCCTTAGAAATGTAGAAATTCTGGAAAGAATGAATTTTGAGGACATAGTCATTTCCCTGAAATCTTCAGATGTGAAGATGAACTATGATGCCTATAAAATAGTTCATGAAAAATCGTCATATCCTCTGCATATAGGAGTGACGGAGGCGGGCACGCCCTCAAGAGGTAAGGTCAGGTCTGCGGCAGGCATAGGTGCTTTGCTTCTTGAAGGCATCGGTGATACTGTGAGAGTTTCTCTGACAGCCGACCCGGTGGAGGAAGTGTATTTCGCAAAGGAGATACTCACAGCCACGGGTCTTCGCAGAGAGAGCATAGAAATAGTATCCTGTCCTACATGCGGACGTACGGAGGTGGATCTGGAAAGGATAGCCGAGACAATAGAAAAACGTATAGGCCAGCTGGAGGCAAAGGGCATCAAGGGCCTTAAAATCGCAGTAATGGGCTGCGCTGTCAACGGGCCGGGAGAAGCTAGAGAAGCAGATATAGGAGTAGCATGCGGCAAGGGAAAAGGACTTATTTTTTCAAAGGGAGAAATAATCAAGACGGTAAAGGAAAAAAATATAGCAGACGAAATCATAAAGATGGCAGAGGAATATGAAGACAATACTGGAAGACGTAATTGATTTTTCAAAATTAAAACCGTGGACAAAGGAAGATTTGACTCCGGAAACAAAACGAGCTTTGATTTCTAAGGATGGGACCTTACTCACCCTGGAATTGGAGCTTAATTTTGTGTTGCCCTACGAAAGCATAGATTTGTTCAAGAGGACATTGATAGCCAGGCTTCCCGACATAGAGAAGGTGGATTTAATCATTACCTATAAGAACATGCTTCAGGAGCCGGAAGAAGCCTTGGGGCTTTACATAGACCACATGATAGCTCTCGTCAACGGCAAGCACGCCCATATCACCAAGACCATAGATAGCAGTAAATGGGAGGTTGAAGATGGCACTTTGACAGTGTATGCCCTGGGTGAAACCGCCGTTACGGCGCTTAACAAACAGGTTGCCCAGAAGTTTGAAGAGCTGTTGAAGCGAGACCTTCTTATGGAGCTTAAAGTTAGATTCGACAATGACGAGGATACATATAAAACCATAGGCAAGAAAATGGAGGATAAGGAAGAGGCCGAAAGAGCAGCTGTTGCAAACAATTCGGCGTCTTCTGCCAGAAGTTTCCAATCATCCCCGCCTTGCTCACAGACTCAGGGGAAACCACAGGATAAGCCTCAGTATATGGGCAGAAGAAAGAAATATATACCGGTCAAAGGCAATTTGATTATGGGCTCTCAAATAAACAGTGAGCCTGTAAGTTTAAATGAGATTACCTCTGAAAGCGGCAAGGTAGCCCTGGAAGGAGAGCTTTTTAAAAAGGATTGCAGGACCACCAAGAACGACAGTAAACTTGTGACCCTTTTCGTGACAGATAAGAAAACAAGCATATGCATTAAAGCCTTTGTAATAAACGAGAAGTGGAATGATATAGATACTCACCTGCAAAAGGGCGATAGTGTAAGAATATACGGACAGGCTCAGTGGGACAGGTTTGATAACTGCGTCATAGTCATGGCAGACAGCATAGAAAAAACCGAGAAGCAGAAGAGAACCGATACATATCCGGAGAAGAGAGTGGAGCTTCATGCGCACACAAAGATGAGCGCCATGGACGGATTAAATGATACGAAAAGAATGGTGAAAACCGCAGAAAAGTGGGGCCATAAGGCCGTTGCCATTACAGACCACGGTGTAGTCCAAGCATTTCCTGATGCTTCCCATGCGGCAGGAGAGATAAAAATACTCTACGGCTGCGAGGGATATCTCCTAGATGACCGGGACTTAATCAGAGATGATGGGACCATAGACTACAAGGGAAGGGGAACCAATCACGTTATTATCTTTGCAAAGAACAGGACAGGCCTGAAGAACCTTTACAGGCTCGTTTCAATGGCTCACCTTAATTACTTTTACAAGAAGCCTAGGATGCCAAAGTCCATACTGGCTGAGTACAGAGAGGGGCTTATTGTGGGTTCTGCCTGTGAGGCAGGAGAAATATACAGAGCCATACTCAATAAGGCTGACGAGAAAGAGCTGGAATATCTTGTAGGCTTTTATGATTATTTGGAGATACAGCCTCTTGTAAACAACAAGTTTCTTCTGGATGGCGGGCACGTCAAGGATGAAGAAGAACTGAGAGAAAACAACAGGAAGATAATAGCTTTAGGTGAAAAATACAATAAGCCTGTAGTTGCCACCTGTGATGCTCATTACTTTGACGAAGACGAAGCCTTGTACAGACGCATACTTATGGCAGGCCAGGGCTACAAGGATGTTGAAGGAGATGAGGGCCTTTATTTCAGGACCACAGATGAGATGATGAAGGAATTCATGTATCTTGGCGAGGAGACGGCCCGTAAGGTGGTAATAGATAATACCAATCTGATTGCCGGTATGATAGAGACTATGATGCCGGTGCCTGAAGGTAAATTTCCTCCAAAGATAGAACATGCCGAAGAGGATTTGCGAAAGGCCTGTGAGGAGAGGGCTGCTAATATGTATGGCTCGCCTCTGCCGGAGGAAATCAGAGAGCGTTTGGACAAGGAGCTTAATTCAATAATAGATAATGGCTATGCGGTAATGTACCGTTCTGCCGAGATGCTTGTAAACAAGTCAATGGAGGATGGGTATCTGGTAGGTTCAAGAGGCTCAGTAGGCTCTTCTTTTGCAGCTACCATGTCAGGTATTACGGAGGTAAACCCTCTGCCGCCTCATTATCTATGTTCCAAGTGCAAGAACCTGGAATGGGGAGACAAGGAGCTATACGACTGCGGAGTGGATATGCCGGACAAGGTGTGCCCTGTATGCGGAATGGCATACAACAAGGAGGGCTTCACCATACCATTTGAGACCTTTCTCGGCTTCGAGGCCAATAAGGAGCCTGATATAGACTTGAACTTTGCGGGAGAATATCAATCAACGGCACAGAAATACGTCGAGACGATATTCGGAGAAGAAAACGTATACAAGGCCGGAACCATAGGAACCAT
>JAAZCE010000025.1 GCA_012513435.1 Clostridiales bacterium | reverse complement strand
TAGTATTTGACTGAATAGGCTCATGCACTTTATCATTGTTCTGCCTCCGTGGTTTCTTTGGGTATTTTTGGTGTCGCAACTAAATGATATCCCAATAACGGAGGCTTTACTATTTCATTTTCCTATCTTGGACACGTGTGACTTTTCATACATACGCTACGTACGATGATTATTTGGCTTGAAGAAGAGCAAGATAAGAATACTAATGGGTGACAAACAGGTCCCACTTCAAATTTTAACGTACGCGTTTACTTATACAGAAGTAACTCGTTAACATCTGCTTGAAATTTGTACCGGCAAATCTGCATTCGGTGACTTCAACAGTAACTTCCTTTCTCCAGATAATGTTCCATGATGAGCCGACAATGCCAGTAATGCAGTTAACTACCGGTTATAACCTTTTTTTGTTTACTTGTTTTTTCACCGATATATTTCTTTTGGGCTATTGGATGGACATATTGTCCATCACTTTAATGGTTCATATATATCGAAGGAGGAACAATCATGGAAGAATTATTGTTATTTCGCACATTATTTGCAGCACTGCTCTTAAAGGAAGCATCGCTGAACGATCCGCAGTTTTCGGATACCGGGAAGTCATGCAAGCCGATTTCGGAGGAAAAGCTTTACACAAAGCCTTTTGTTGAGGTAGGGCAAGGAAAAGCAGCAGATAACCTTATAGAATATGAAGAGCTTATTTTGGGTTTCATGGGGCGTATCCTATGTGACAACGACTATAAGGAACTGCGCCGTTATTTTTATTGCATACCTGAACACGAGAGGCATGAGGAATATGCTAGGTACGCAAAACCAGTCATAGCAGAGGCAAAGAAGGGAAATGTGAGGGCTATCTATCATCTCGCATGTTTAAACTTAGCCGGGATGGGTGTACCGCAAGACATCAAAGAAGGCTTAAGACTGCTTCGCAGATCAGCATTGCTGGGCAACCTGGATGCTCAGGTTTTCTGTGGACAAATATATGACAATGGTTCATATTGTGTCAGACAAGACTTGTTGGAAGCTTTAAAGTGGTACCGAATGGCAGCGACACAGGGCGATCCAAGGTCTCAGATCAAGCTCGCGGTGTGTTATTCTCATGGTCACGGGATACCTCAAGATCTGAGTTATGCCTATGCCTGGGCCATCATTGGCCTTTCAAACCCGAGAATTATCGAAGAGCAAAAACGGATACTGGAAAACATTACAAGCAAGATCGAGGTTACCCTTACGCCAAAAGAATATAAAAGGATCCATAAGATAATCATGGACCTCGGTACGGAAGCTAATAATTCAGAGGCTCGACAAAAGTACAATTAAATAACAATATTAACTGGGCAGTATATAAGTAAATATATTTGCATAAAGTGGCAAGATATTGCTTTGTTCAGAAGCTCATACTAGTTGCCTGATAGCATTATTCTTGAAGGGCTATAATGTATTCAGGAAAATTATCACCAGGTTCGAAGGAGAGTAAAATGAAGATACTACTCGGTGGAGCACAGGAAATTGGAAAAAGGGACGACCAGCAGGACGCTTTTTATATTTCGACCCCGGTCTTTGGTCACACAGCGCAAGCTGATCGGTATCTTCTAGTTGTATGTGACGGAATAGGCGGAGCATGTTTCGGTAAAGAAGCTGCGCAAATCAGCTGTGAGACGTTTAAGGGCTTCCTTATGACAGAGGACGAAATATACGATGTCCCTGAAGCCTTGCTTCAGGCTGCGCGTTATGCAAATAATGAAGTCGTTGGTTTTATGATTAGAAGAGGGGTAAGAACTGTCGGCGGAACTACCCTTATTGCTGCACTTATAAAAAACGACATGCTTTACTGGATCTCCGTGGGCGACAGCCACATATACCTCTTTTCTGATGCAGGGCTGGAGCAGATAAACGAGGATCACCTCTACGGCAACGTTCTTGATGCTGCGGTCGCAGAAGGTAAGATAGATAAAGCTTTTGCAGATAAACACCCTCGAAGGAATTCGATCAGCAGCTTTATCGGCATATGGGAGCTTAAGGAGATTTCTTCCGGGAAAACCAGGTTATTGCCCGGAACCTCCGTAGTTCTATGCACAGACGGGCTATACAAGACATTGAATGAAGATGAGATTGTCAAAGCATATTATCC
>JAAZCE010000024.1 GCA_012513435.1 Clostridiales bacterium | reverse complement strand
CTAACCAACTGAACTACCGGACCACTTCAACAGACTGTTACTCGTTCCGACAAATTTTTTGGTGGGCGCTATAGGGCTCGAACCTATGACCCCCTGCTTGTAAGGCAGGTGCTCTCCCAGCTGAGCTAAGCGCCCACAAAGTCGTTATTCATCTTCTCGACACAGTTATTAAATATACATTAATAGCTTGTTTATGTCAAGTGATTTTCCAAATTTTCTTCCTTAATTTTCTTTCTTGAAAAAAACGGTTATCATAGCGTATCATTCCACATCTTGCATGCCAAAAGTGCTGCCTGACACTTAGTTTTCATCGCAATCATATTCAAAACTCATGGAGGGGTCTTGTAACAACCAAACCGCCGGCTAAGCCGGCGGTTGTAGCTTTTGAGTCTTTATAGGTTTTCTTATTTGTCTTTTCCGGTGGCAGGCTCTGTGCTCTTTGTCGTCTTAGCCGCCTCCTTCGTTCCGTCGACTATCCCTGTAAGAGAGCTTACAAGCCCTGCCATGGCCTGCATTTCCGCAGGTATGATAATCTTGGTAGCTCTTCCGTCAGCAGCCTTCTCGAATGCTTCGAGGCTCTTAATGGTAAGAACCTCCTTAGTAGCGTCTGCATCACTTAACATTCTGATACCATCGGCCGTGGCCTTCTGTACCATAAGGATAGCCTCAGCTTCACCCTCAGCAGCTCTGATTGCCGACTGCTTAGCTGCCTCTGCCTCCAGAATAATCGCTTCCTTATTACCTTCGGCAACCAGAATCGCCGACCTCTTTTCACCCTCGGCACGCAGTATCGCTTCTCTTCTTTCTCTCTCTGCTCTCATCTGTTTTTCCATTGCCATCTGTATATCCTTAGGCGGATTGATATTCTTCACTTCAACACGGTTTATCTTGATCCCCCATGCATCCGTGGCTTCATCAAGTACCAGCCTTATCTTGGTATTGATGTGTTCGCGACTTGTCAGGGTACCGTCCAGCTCCAGCTCGCCTATGATATTACGAAGGGTCGTCGCCGTCAGATTTTCTATGGCAGCCATAGGATTTTCCACTCCATAGGCGTACAGCTTAGGATCGGTTATCTGGAAATATACTACAGTATCTATTTCTATGGTAACATTGTCCTTGGTGATTACCGGCTGTGGTGGAAAGTCTATAACGTGTTCTTTAAGTGATACCTTCCTTGCAACCTTGTCTATTAGCGGAATCTTAAAGTGAAGACCCACCTGCCAGGTGGTATGATAAGCTCCCAGCCTTTCCAGTACATAAGCGTTTGCCTGCGGCACTATTCTTATATTGGTGACTACAAGTCCTATGACTATTATGGCAAGAATTATTATGGCGATTATTCCTCCGATGGTCATTCCTGTCGTATACATGCTTTTTCCTCCTCCTATAATATCTTTATATTACTATGTAATTCTTATATTAGGTTTTTATTTCTTCGTCTTCCCTTAACAACCATTGCAACAAGTGAAATTACTGCCACTCCAAGTGCTACCGCATATATGGCAATATTTGAATTATCTCCTGTGTCAGGAGTATTCAGGGAAGTATGGGTGTTATCAGACTGACCAGCTTTGTCTATCAATACATACAGTGATCCGTTCTCTTCTTCTGTCATTATTTGCTTTGTGTTGTACATCCATTTCGTGTCATCCCCTGTATCCAGCGAATATAGTTTACCACCCTTTATGACCTTTAAATCGCTATTTAATGTAACTGGTATTGTTTTTTCATCAGTATACAGCACTATTCCCGCATGGGTTCCTGATGCTTCCACTCTGCTGTCTGATACTATTAATTTTGCAGGGTTCGCAGAGCTATCATCAGATACAAATATTCCTGCACTCATCTCTCCATTGGCTTTTGCTTTTACCACACTTCCTCTTATATCAAGCTGTCCTCCACAATTGATTGCGTTGGCCGTGATATATCCACTTTTTTCGGAGGCCTCTACTGTACTGTTTGTTATAGAACATCCTTGGACACACTTTATCCCATAGAGATTCCCATTTGCCAAAACTTTTGAATCGGAAACAAAAACATACTTACCCTGAATACCGCAATCCGAATCAAACACGTTAACAACGGACTTGTTTTGTATTGTCATGGTTTCATTGGTTTGCAATGCTGAAGCATTACCGTTTGGATCTTCGCAATATGCTTTGACTGATGAATTATCTATGACAAGTCCACTATAACCCATAATTGCTGCAGTCATTTCACCTCCAGAGTATTTATGTGAGACCTCTACATCACAGTCCTTGAACTCAATATGTCCATTTGACCATATAGGCGAGATGCTGTCCTCAGCGGTTGTCTTAGCAAATACTCTCCCTCCTTGGATTTCAATTTTACTATTTGCAGTCATTCCAAACAAATCTCCAATGAGATTCATCTCTCCGGTAAAGTCCTTTGAGACTGTCAGTCTTCCGTCATTTCCCTCTACTCCCACAGCACCCGTAACAGCGCCACTCCCGGAATTTGTTGCGGTCACATTTAGAGTCCCTGTGCCGGTAATATTAAGCTTGTTATTGGAGGAAATACCCAGTACATCTTCTTTAGGCTGTCCTTCTTCTATGGTTTTGTTAACATCAATGCTTATATCTGCTTGACCTTTAACATCAACAATGGCATCTTCGGGAAGAAGTATTCCCACTGTATCGTGTTCACCGGCCGCTGTTATTTTCATGTCAAATCCATCCTTGAGGATAAGGGTTTTGGTGCTTTGGCTCCATTCCCAGCCATCTCCAGACTGGTCGCTTATAGCCGAACTCAAATTTATTGGTGTTGTAACCGTACTCAAAGCGAACACCGAAATAGTAAAGCAAGCCCATACAACTATAAAACCTATACTCATTATAATCTTTCTTTTCATGCTATTTATCTCCTTGTCAAATATCTTTTAAATACATAACCATACTTTTTCAGATGTTTGTTCGCTTTATTCTGCAAGTGTATTTCTCACTTAATATCACATACCCAGACTATTCCTTCTCTTCAACTATAAGGGTAACTCCCCTTACATCCTTTATTATAACAACTACGCCTTTTTTTATTTCATTTTTGCTGGAAGCAGCCGTCCAGACTTTACCGTCGGCTCTCACCTGACCATTGCTGTGCGGAAATATATCCTCTTCGACTATAGCCTCCTGCCCGATTATTGCATCAATATTCGTTTTTTCTGTTTTGTTGTTTAAACGCTTCTTCACAATAGGTCTTGTCACAACTATCAAGATTATTGAAATCGCCAGAAATACTATGACCTGAACAATAACGGAAGCTCCCAGTAGGGAAGCTATAGAGGCCCCCACCGCTCCTCCTGCAAACCATATGGTCGTAAGGCCCAGTGTAAATGCTTCTATTATGGCCAGTACTGCCGCCGCTGTAAGCCACAGCACTGCCGCACTCAGCGTTATTCCAAATACAGTCATTTTTTCTCCTTTCCACTACATATAACGTTGTCTTTATTTCTCATATTTTTCTACCATTGCCTAAGCTCGCCCTTTGTCAGCACACCTGACTTATGAAGAGTATGAAGATGCTCTATATCCTACTCCTGCATCTGAGCTGGTAACATATCTTTCGGTATCTAAACCGGAGATATTCCCCTCCGCTCCAGCGCTTTTGTCATTCTTTCCAAGGATACCCTGTGCTCACAGCATTTTATTTCTAAAATCATCTATGGTAGAACTGTCGACAGGTGTATTATCCTTTTTGTTTTTTTCTTTATGACTGCTGCTGCGATGGAACCATAGTCATAAGAGGAATCGGCTACAGGCAAAAATATCATACGGAGCACTTTTTTTGCTGTGAACATTTTAAAACGGAGGTGCCTCCTGTGATATTTGCAAATATTTGCTTTACATCATCAAGATTTTCCGTCAAAGTCCTTACAGTTAAAAGAACTTTATCCGTATATTGTGTATCTACAATAGCAAAACCACTGTCAATATCCTTCGACTCCAAATTCTGTAATTTAGCAAGATGTGAATAATCTATAAGCATGTCCAAATCCCAGACTTCCTTAACGCTGCATATTCCGGCAGCTTGGAGCCCAAGCTTGGCACTGCTTGTGTAGGCACGAACAAGCCCGCCTGTTCCCAGCTTCACCCCTCCGAAGTATCTGGTCACTACAACGACAAGATTTGTCAGCTCTTCCTTTACAAGCATCTGAACAATGGGAGCACCGGATGTTCCCTGAGGCTCGCCGTCATCGCTTGCCCACTGCATCTGAAACTTGTCGCCGATTACCATGGCAGGAACGTTATGGGTGGCGTCTTTGTATCTGCTCTTGATTTCAGCCACAAAGGCATCACCTTCTTCTCTTGTGGATACAGGTTTTACATGAGCTATAAATCTGGATTTTTCTATTATTTGTTCTGCGTACCCCTCTCCTGTAACTGTTTTATAGAGATTCATTGCTCTCTACCTCAAACTTTTTGAACTTCCCGAAATCCTCAAGAGCAAATCTGCCCTCTATCAGCGTCCCGTTTTCTTCATAGGTCATGGATGTTATCTGTCCGTTTTCGCACAGATATGAGCTTATATCTCCCCTGTCATAAGGGATAAGCAGCTTTGTCTCCACTCTGCTTCCAAATATTTTTTCCTTGATTTTTTCCAGCAGAATATTCATGTTTTCTCCCGTCTTGGCAGAGAGATAAACCGCGTCGCCCGTGCTGACATGCTCAGGCAACGAGGATGCTATGTCTATTTTGTTATATACCATAAGCCTTCCCTTGCTTCCGGCCCCTATCTGTTCTATTACCTTGTTGGTCACACCTATGTGGAAATCGTAGTTTTCGTAAGAGCTGTCCACAATATGGATAAGCAGGTCCGCATACTTGACCTCCTCCAATGTGGATTTGAACGCCTCCACTAGAGAGTGGGGCAGCTTGCTTACAAATCCTACCGTATCTATCAAAATAAATTCACTGCCCTGCTCCAGAGTTATCTTTCTGTGCTGAGTATCAAGGGTGGCAAAGAGCATATCCTGAGACGACACCTGCTTATCTTCCCTTGAAGAGAGAGAAAGCAGTCTGTTCATTACCGCCGACTTTCCGGAATTGGTATATCCCATCAAGGCCACCACAGGTATGGATGATTTTTCTCTTCCGCTGCGCTGCAACACCCTGGTTTTCTGTATTTTTCTCAGTTCCCCTTTGATGTCGTCTACTCTTCCTGCAATATGCCTTCTGTCCGTTTCAAGTTTCTTCTCGCCGGGGCCTCTGGTACCGATTCCTCCACCCAGTCTGGATAAGGATTTTCCAAAACCCGTAAGCCTGGGCATCCTGTACTGAAGCTGGGCAAGCTCTACCTGAAGTTTCCCTTCTCTTGACATAGCCCTGTCAGCAAAAATATCCAATATCAAAATCGTCCTGTCTATGACCCTGACACCGGTAGTGTCTTCAAGATTTCTCAGCTGAACGCCGGAAAGCTCATCGTTAAAAATCACCATGTCCGCTTCCATATTGTCACACATTTCCGCAAGCTCCTCTACCTTTCCCTTCCCTATGAAGGTAGCTGTATTGACCTTTTCAAGAGCCTGGGTAACGCGCCCAATGACTTCCACTCCGTCTGCCTCGGCCAAGCCCTCAAGCTCATCCATGGAGTAGGAAATGTCTTCTTTAAGCTGGACGCCAACGATAATCCCTCTGTAAACTTCTTTTTTTATGACTTCATTGTCTTCGTTAAATATAAGCATATTGCTATGATAACATACTTATTCATCGGTTACATCTAAAATATCCTCTTTGGGAACTTTAACATAGCTATTTGGAACCGCCCCCACTATGACTGCTTCCGCAATCAGCACCTTGGAGGATGTTTTTACGTTGCTGTCCGATAAGGGCGCCAGCACCTTGATACTGCATGATATTTTGATGTATATCTTATACTTGGTCTGATTTATACCCTTTGCCGTAAATTCGGTATTAAAATCCATGGACGAGACACTGAGAGGTATGATATAAAGGGTGATAGCCGGACCTGTTTGAGACAGTATCTGGCTGCCAAGCAAGGCTCCCGCAGGAACCCTCGTCTTTTTCTTTTTCATTTCCAGAAATCTGTCCTGAATATTAATTGATAACCCCGTAAGCAGTACATTTATCTTGGTGGAATCAGCCTGAACCATTTTAACGTTTCCTTCTTCGTCCAGCTTTGTTATAAATAGCCCTCCAGGATCTTGTTTTTTCAATTCCTCCGATAAGGCTTCGTTTATGACTCTCTGCACAAGTATCTCTGCCTTCATTTTGCCTATGGACTCAATGTTGGGGCATAATACTTTTTTCTCAAAAGCAGCAAGTCCTCCCACAAAAATCACTCCAAGCAATAGTACAGCCAAAAGCCTTATTTTCCCGCTGTGGTCATTACGTTTTTTTCTGTTTCGCCTTCGCACCATAAAAAGCACTCCCTGTGCATTATCCTATGCAAACAGAGAGTGCTATGTTCATCAATTTCTTCTTTACAAGTTTATGCTACATGTCCATTTTGCCGAGTTCTTCCTTAAACTTAGGGTTGAGTATCTTAATCCTGGTTCCCTTCATACCTAGGGAACGTGATTCAATAACTCCTGCACTTTCAAGCTTTCTCAGAGCGTTGACTATAACAGACCTAGTTATCCCCGACCTGTCTGCTATCTTGCTTGCTACCAGAAGACCTTCATCTCCTTCAAGCTCGGCAAAAATCTGCTGAACAGCTTCTATTTCCGAATACGAGAGGGTACCGATAGCCATCTGAACCATTGCAGTCTGCCTTTCATCCTCTTCCTCTTCTAGGGATTTTCTTCTTTGAATCTCAAGGCCTACTACAGTAGCTCCATATTCTCCCAGAACTAAGTCCTCATTAGTGAATCTAGGATTGTATCTGGTGAGTATCAGTGTGCCCCATCTTGTACCGCCTCCTAAAATAGGAATTATGGTATGAAGCTTGTCCGATGTATCGTAATCATACTTGAATATACTCAAGACTTCTTCCCCAGAAAGGTTGGCCGTTGTTTCAGTTACTCTCATCAGTTCTTCATTATACTCGCTTGGGAATACTTCATTTCCTGTTTCAGGGTCAGCAATAGTTGGGCTGTCCGACCTGATTTTGTAATTTACGCCTATGACCTTACCTCGCGCATTGGCAACGTATACATTGGCATCCATCAAGTCGCTCAGTATGCCGCACATCTCACTGAAGGAAAAAGCGCCTGTAGGACTCTCCTGCAGAAGCCAGTTCAGCTTCCTTACCTTTGATAAAATATCGTTCATATATACACCTCGCATGTTTTTAATAATCTATCTTATTACATATATTATACATATTATATCCCATTAGCACAAGACATTATTTGATTTTTCTAAAAAGTTTCTGGTTCTCACACAATTATCACAAGTTTGCGGTCTAATTTGTTATTATTTTACGGATTTGCTATATAAAAAAGAGTGTTTTTAACAATCTTGCTTAAAAAACCGCAACTTAGGACTAAGTTGCGGCCTTTACTATCTTGCCTAATTTAAAGAATATATTTGTCAATGTCCTCCGGATGGATCTTTTCTTCAAATTTTTCTTTCACGTATTCCCTGTCTATTACAATCTTTTCTTCTTGCATTTCAGGTATGTTAAAGGATATATCCTCAAGCAGTTTTTCCAAAATCGTATGAAGCCTTCTGGCTCCTATATTTTCCGTCTGCTCATTCATGAGAAAAGCCATGGTTGCTATTTCGTCTATGGCCTCATCTGTAAATTCAATGCCTATGCCTTCGGTTTCCAGCAGGGCCTTGTGCTGCTTGAGCAAAGCGTTTTCTGGAACCGTCAATATCTTTACAAATGTTTCCTGATCCAGATTCTCAAGCTCCACCCTTATAGGAAAACGACCCTGAAGCTCAGGTATCAAATCCGTTGGCTTTGCCGTATGGAACGCGCCTGCACCTATGAACAAAACGTGATCCGTCTTGACAGGGCCGTGCTTGGTATTGATAACACTGCCTTCAACGATAGGAAGAATATCCCTCAGAACACCTTCTCGCGATACATCTGCCCCACCTCTGTAGCCTGAACCCTGTGCAATCTTATCAAACTCGTCTATAAATATTATGCCATTTTGTTCTGCATTTTCAAGGGCGTCGTCGGTCACCTGGTCCATATCAATTAAATTCTGCGCCTCTTCCTCACGCAAAATTTTTCTGGCATCCTTAACCTTTACCTTCTTGTTCTTCTTTTTCTTAGGGGCCATATCTCCAAATATGTTTCCGATGGCAATGCTCATGCCTTCATTACCCATATCCAGATTATTTCCCTTTGGCTTATCCGTCACCTGTATTTCTATATACTGCTCTTCCAGAAGGCCTTCCTTGAGCTGCTGGCGAACCTGTTCTCTTGCAAGTTCTACATTTCCATCCTCCGGCTTCTGTTCCTGCTGCTGATTCTGCTCATACTGTTCCTTTTGGCTTACATAATCTCCGCCTCCCAGTATAAAATCAAAAGGTCCTCTGTTCTTATCAGAAACCTTCTTCTTGTTTCCTGGAATAATAGCTTCGATTATTTTTTCTTCAACTATTTCATCAGCTATTGAATACTTTTCTTCCAGCATTGCCTGCTTAGTTATCCTTATGGATGCCTCCACCAGATCTCTGACCATAGAGTCTACATCACGGCCTACGTAGCCTACCTCGGTAAATTTAGTTGCCTCCACCTTGACGAAAGGAGCATCCATGAGCTTGGCAAGTCTTCTTGCTATCTCTGTTTTACCACATCCTGTAGGCCCCATCATGAGAATGTTCTTAGGAGTGATTTCTTCTCTCATTTCATCTGAAAGCAGACTTCGCCTGTATCTGTTTCGGAGGGCGATAGCAACCATCTTTTTTGCCTCGTCCTGTCCGATAATGTACTTATCCAGTTCTTGAACTATTTCCTTAGGTGTCATTTGATAAAGTTTATTGGCCATGTTTCACCTCCTATAATTTCTCCACGGAAATATTGTCGTTAGTGTATACGCAAATGGATGATGCAATCTCCAGCGATTTCCTTACGATTTCCTCCGCAGTTAAATCAGTGTTATTAAAAAGGGCATTTGCTGCCGCGTATGCATAATTGCCACCTGAGCCTATAGCTACAAAAGGCTGGTCCGGCTCTATTACCTCTCCGTTGCCTGAAAGCACCAGCAAATCCTCGCTGTCGGCAACTATCATAAGGGCCTCCAGGTTTCTCATTGCTTTATCTGAGCGCCAAAGCTGTGCCAATGCTACTGCGGCTCTCTTTAAATTGCCTCCGTGTTCGTCCAGCTTGCTTTCAAATTTCTCTGTAAGAGAAAAAGCATCTGCAACAGAGCCTGCAAATCCTGTTATCACGGAGTTTTTATATATCTTTTTTACTTTTTTTGCACCGTTCTTCATTATGGACGTTTCGCCCATGGTCACCTGGCCGTCGCCGCCGATGCAGATATCTTCTCCGCTTCTTTTGACCGCCACAATCGTTGTTGCATGAAATTGTACCATATTAAATATTACCTCCTTTGAGTTATAAAAGCACAGTTATACTATTCTTTATAATCACATTCTGCATTGGAACATGCATAATCGCTTTCCTTTGTCTTTTTCTCTACCAGCAGGGCTCCGCACTTAGGGCACTTCTTGTTGACAGGCTTATTCCAATAGGACTGAGTACAGTCCGGATATCCGCTGCATCCATAAAACACTCTTCCTTTTTTACTCTTCTTAGCCACTATGTCTTTGCCGCACTTAGGACATTGAACATCTATGGTCTGCACTATAGGCTTGGTATTCTTACATTCGGGATAACCTGTGCATGCCGCAAAGGCTCCGAATTTTCCATGCTTTATGGCCATTGGCTTTCCGCACTTATCGCAAACCTCTCCCGTAAGCTCCACCTCGAATTCGACCTTCTCTATTTCCTTGTCTGCCACCTCAAGCTCTTCCTTCAGCGGTCCGTAGAATTCTCTTATTATCTCTTTCCAGTCTCTGCCCTTGGCCTCTATATCGTCAAGATTTTCTTCCATCTGTGCCGTGAATCCCGTGTCCGCTATTTCCTTGAAATAATGCTCCACCATATCTGTAACTATAAATCCAAGTTCCGTTGGAAGCAAGGTCTTTTTTTCCCTTGACACATACTTTCTGTCCATAAGCGTTGCTACTATAGGAGCATATGTGCTTGGACGGCCTATATCTTTTTCCTCCAGGTCCTTTACGAGACTGGCCTCTGTAAACCTTGCCGGAGGCTGTGTGAAGTTCTGTTCCCCCTGAACCTTTACAGGCTTAAGTTCCTCTCCTGTATCAAGCTGAGGAAGCCATTTATCATCCTCCCCATCCTTTAACGGAGAATAAACCCTGAGGAATCCGTCAAAGACAAGCTTGGAGCCTGAGGCCTTGAAGCCGTAGTCTCCGTTATTTATTACAGCGTTGACAATTTTTGATTTTGCCGGAGTCATTTGGCTGGCTATGAACCTATTCCAGATAAGCTTATAAAGGTTGTACTGGTCCTTGTTTACGGAATCCTTTATATCCTCAGGACTCAACTCTAAATGGCTGGGCCTTATGGCCTCATGAGCATCCTGGACATCCTTTTTCCTGTTGGTATAAACATTGCCGGCATAATACTCTTTGCCGATATTTTCAATTATATATGCCTTCGCCGCTTCCCTTGCTTCATCCGATATTCTTACTGAGTCGGTTCTTATATATGAAACGAGACCGACGGTTCCCTTGCCTTTGATTTCCATTCCTTCATAAAGCTGCTGTGCCACAAGCATAGTTTTTCTAGCTGTGAAGTTCAGCTTGTTGGCAGCATCCTGCTGCAGGCTGCTCGTCGTAAATGGGGCAAAGGGCCTTCTCAGTCTGTCCTTTTCTTCAAGAGACTTGACCTTATATACACCTTTTTCAAGGTCGCTGAGTATCCTATCGTTCTGTTCCTTATCTTCTATGGCCAACTTGCTGTTCTTATATTCCGACAACTTGGCAATAAAAGTCTTGTTTTTCTTGAAGTCAGCCGTAATAGTCCAGAATTCCTTTGGCTTGAAATTCTTGATTTCATTTTCTCTGTCGCATATTATTTTCAGTGCTGCTGACTGTACACGTCCTGCACTTAAGCCTCTGCGTATCTTTCTCCACAGCAGGGGGCTTATCTGATATCCAACCAACCTGTCCAAGACTCTCCTGGCCTGCTGAGCATCTACAAGTCCTGCGTCGATAGGCCTTGGCTTCTTAATAGCGTTCTTGATAGCCTTCTCCGTAATTTCGTTAAAAACTATTCTGCAAGGTGAGTTTTGTTCTATTCCCAGCAAAAATGCCAAATGCCAAGATATTGCTTCTCCTTCTCTATCCGGGTCGGTTGCCAGATAGATTTTTGATGCATTCTTGGCTTCTTTCTTCAACTCCTTGATTATATCACCTTTACCCCTTATGGATATGTACTGGGGCTCAAAATCCTTTTCTATATCTATTCCAAGCTTGCTCTTAGGCAAATCTCGAACATGCCCTACTGACGCAACTACCTTATATCGCGTTCCTAGGAACTTTCCTATTGTTTTAGCCTTCGATGGCGATTCTACAATCACTAGTATCTTTTTTGCTGTAGCCATGAAAACTCCTCCCTTTAGTGTGACTTTAGTTTCTAGTATCTGATTATATGTATTTTTTCATTCTTTTGCAATAAAAATTTTTCCTAATGCGGAAAAAACTATTCCTTTCATTTCCATTACGGCTACCATACTGTTGATATACGAAGGCTTTTTCCCCGCAAAGAAACAGATGTCATCAACGGACATTTCCCCGTGGTCCTCGAGCAATTCGTAAATCTGCCTCTCCGATGTGCTAAGTATACTTTCGAGTTCCTGGCTGCTGAAGCCTCTCAGCCCCAAACCCTCTCCTATATCCTCAACGCTGATAAGGGGCACCGCTCCTTCCTTAATCAGCTTATTACTTCCTAAATTATATTCGCTGTCTATGTTTCCAGGAAGGGCATATACCTCTCGCCCCTGCTCTGCGGCCAAATCTGCAGTAATCAGAGAACCGCTGTTGTTCCTAGCCTGAACCACAACTGTTATTTCTGACAGGCCGCTTATTATCCTGTTTCTCTGCGGAAAATAGTATTTTTCCGGCGGGGTTCCCGGTGGATATTCCGAAAGGATGAGCCCTCTTTCTTCAATTTGCTTTTTTAGCTGTGTGTTTTCCTTAGGATAGCAGATATCTCCTCCGCAGCCCAGGACTGCTATGGTTCCGCCATCTGCCCTTAAGGCTCCCTGATGTGCGCATGAATCTATGCCTCTGGCCATTCCGCTGACCACTGTTATTCGTCTCTGGGCCAGCCTCTTGGAAATTGCAAAGGCCATGCTTCTTCCGTACTGAGTTGTGGTTCTCGAACCCACCACAGAAACGCAGCGTTCCTGCAGCAGCTTTACATTACCTATATAAAAAAGCTCCTTCGGATAATCCCTGATTTCCTTCAGCAGCGCCGGATATTGAGGCTGTCCCGATGTTATTTTCTCCATTTTTTCCCTTCCACTATTTAATAATTATTTGCCACAAATCATTCGTCCCAGTAGGACACTCTGTAGGCCAAAGCTTCTGCTACATGTCTTTCACCTATATGCTCGACACCCTCAAGGTCCGCTATTGTCCTGGACACCTTGAGTATCTTGACGTATGCCCTCATGGACAGATTCAAATTGTCATATGCCTTTTTAAGAATACTCTCACCTGCTTTATTGAGCATACAGTACTCCCTGATACCCTTTTCGTCCAGCGAACCATTGTCCGAATAAATTGTACCCTTATAACGATAACGCTGCACAGCTCTAGCTTTTTCTACCTGATTCTTCATTTCCTGTGATGACATTGCTCCTGCACCTTCATCCTGAAATTTTATCTTTTCTACATCTACTGGAAGAACTTTGATATGCATATCTATTCTGTCAGAAAGGGGCCCTGTCAACTTTCTCTTATGGCTGTCAAGCTGCCTTCCCGTACATGTGCATATGCGCTTTTCATCCCAGAGATGCCCGCATTTACAAGGGTTCATCGCAACCACCATTTTGATACAATCCAACGGTTGCACCCCCTAATGCACCCCCTCCATCCGGGCATTGGATTAGGTTGCTCTTCATTTTATGGAGGATTGCAGAGTAGTCTTTTCTTTCACGAAAAAAGAGATATCAACGTGCCAAGGTCAATATCTCTTTCTTCTTATTATAATTCACTTGTCAAGCATCAAATCGTCAAACTGAAGTTGTTGGGTTCTTTACATAGATTAAATATCAATTTATAAATCAAACTCGTCTTCTATCTTTTCCTGTTCGTCTATAATATTCATCCTTATCTGCATACATCAACTTATCAGCCATTGCCTTAATTTCTTCAAAATTAAGTTCTATATGTTCTGAACAAACAACTACTCCCTTAGACACACTAAGTTCAGAAATAAGATTTCCCTGGAAGTTTTCAGTTAAATAATCAAATGTCTTAACTGCATCCTGTGCTTCTTCTCTCGTTCCTCTCAGTAATGCAACAAACTCATCGCCACCTACACGATACGTCCTTCCAAGACCTGAGAATGCATTATCCATACACTTTGAAGCGCCAATAATTAACTCATCCCCTGCTTCATGACCAATATTATCATTAACTTCTTTTAAACCATTCAAATCCATCATAATAAGAACGTATTCTATTAAGTTATTATTTTTCTTGATTATTTCACAGTCATCTTCAAACCCTCGTCTATTATATAAGCCTGTAAGCTCGTCCTTTATAGATGCTTCATATCTTCTGTTGTATGCATCCTTTGCCTTCTTCTCTCTCATACTAATAATAACAAATGAAGTTGCCATTATTAATACGCCTGCAATAAAGATTAAAACAATTGGAAGTATAATTTTATTTACATCCAATTTAACAGGATTCTTATCTCTTATTACTATATACCCATCAAATCCTTCGAGATACTTGGTCATATAACAGCCATTCTCCGATAACTGATAATAAAAATCATCATCTGATATATTGCCAAAATATGAATTATCCAAGTAGCCTGTTTCTATAGAACTTACATCCGTATCAACCTGTATAAGTCCATCAGGATTAACTAAATATACTTTAATATTGTATTCTTCCTCGAACCTGGCAAGTATGTCTACAAGGTCATTCATATCAACTCCGACACCGCATGCTCCCAAAATGTCTCCATTCGTGTCAAAAATACCGTAATTAATAAACACCGAAAGACTCCAGTTATTATCTTCATCAGTATCAACATTAACTGTATATCTTTTCCCTGAATCCAAGTAATCCTGATACCATATATCATGGCTGTCATTTTCAACATCAAGATACTTACTTATTCCATTATATGTGTAATATGCTCTTGTTTTATCCGAAACAACAAATACCATTTTATAATCAAATTCATTACCAATGGATACCAGACGATTAATCATATCGTCTTTGACACTCTCCGCCTCTTCTCTGGTTTTCCCCTCTATGTAGGTTCTTATATCAATATCACTGCTAATCGTCTGAGAAACAGTAATTGGCTTAATAAATTCATTCTCAATCTTTGCTGAAACCATCTGCGCAATTGTTCTGCTCTGTATTTCAGAGTTTTCCTTAGTTACCTGCTGAATCACATTCACACATGCTATGATGGAAACATTCATGCTAAGTAGCATTATGATAAGCATAATAACAGCATCAAATCTGCTGTCATTAATCATATTCGTATGTTCATCCCCATTATGAGACCAATCATACATATATGCAGCAAACATTACGACTGAACCTATTCCCAGTCCTAAATTGGTTATAGAAAATCCATAAATAAAGGACTGTACAACTGTTGCAATTATTGGAATAAACGAAAACAGCATCATTGAAATGAAGCTTCGTTTTTCCAAATACTTTCTATACTTAATCGCCATACCTGCTCCTATAAATATGACGACAAGTGATATTAGTGTATATACATACCAGAAATTATTCCTGTGATAATAATTTGCCTCATCGAAATAATACATCCATGGATAAAACAAATTAACCACAACAATGAAAATATTAATGCACGAAAAGATATTGGCAATTTTAACACTATTGCCACTTACTTCAGCACCTTTTTCAACAAAAACAGAACTAACATACCTAACATAGGTATTTGCCATTGCTATGTTCATAGTAAATACCATAAGATTAGCAATTCTAGTTACTAAAATATTAAAAGAACCAAGGTTACCTCTAAAAATATATGCCAAAGTCTCTCCAAAAAACAGAACTGTAGCAATAAGAAATAATCGAACGAACATCCTCATACTCTTCTGTTTTGGATTATTTGCTTTAATTGAAACAAACATTATTAGACAGAACAAACAAAAGAACATATCCATTGTTGCCTGTGCAATTTCAAGACTTGTAATATTCATCTATTTTTCTCCTCGTCGGTTGATACTCTTTTTTACCTTATATTTGAATTGATGGATAATGCTTGTTTTTTTATTCTTATACAAGATTACTGTTTTTTCTTCGAAAGGTAAATTTATCAATTCTGCAACTTCAAATTTTCTGTTCCCTATAAAATTAATTTATTGGGATTTAAAGTACAGTTTACAAGGGACTACACAGGGTAGGTATCTGACGGGAGGGGTGCCGCCAGTCAGATTTTCCATGTGATGTTCAAGCTGTCGCTTGTGGCGGCTATGGTGGTGATCATCAAATCCACCACACGCCGCTTGTCATCAAAAGATACATTCTCCCAGGTATCGAGGTAGCCGGAAATCTGGCTGACCTGTTCCGGGCTGATGGCCTCCACAGTCAACTCCGCTATCCTTGCCAGAAGTTCCTGCTTGCGCCCGTCCAGTTCCGCTATCTTCACATTCACATAGGAGAACAGGACATTGTTTGCCCCCGTCAGACTGTCCACCAGCTTTTCAATCTCGCTGTCTACATGGGCAAGTTCCACTTGCAGGGCGGTGATTTTCGGGTTTGCCTTTGCCGCTTTCTTTTTTCCTGTCAGCGTCTTGTAGCTTGCCAGCTTCTTTACCATCTGCTGATAAACAACCGCTTCCAGTTCCGAAGTGATGATTTTCCCACAGCCAGGACAGCTTTTATTGTCCAGCCGTTTCGTGCAGCGGAGATACTGTTTGCCGGAGGGATTGTAGATACTCATAAGAGCATACCCGCAATTCCCGCACTTGATTTTTCCTGCCAGCCATGTGTGGGTGGCTTTCCGGGCAGACTGGATTTTCATGTTGTTCATCAGCTTCTTGCGGCAGGTCAGCCAGGTGTCGGAGGGGACGATACCCTCATGGGGAGCCAGTACCAGCATTTGGTCTTTTAAGTCGTTTTTCTTGCTGGCCTTTACATCTCGCCCTTGATACAGATAGCAGCCGTTCATGCCCGTAAAATCGGCAACGTCATTGACAATGACTGTACCTTGACTTTTGAAAAATTCGTACACATCAAGGTCTGCCTGCACATAGACAGGATTGCGTAACATCTGCGCCAGCGTGGGGCGTATCAGCTCTTTGCCATGGAACAAAATCCCCTGTTCGGCAAAGTACCGGGTAATGTCCCCGTAGGAAGTTGTGGGCTGGGCGTACATCTCAAACATCAGCCGGATATTGGCCGCTTCCTCCGGGTTTACCACCAGCTTCTTTGTGTTGATACCGTCCATCTTGATAGGCTCCGTATGGAAGCCGTAAGGGGCTTTCCCGCCCATCTTAAAGCCCCGCTGACTGCGGGAGTAGTAAGCGTCCGTTACCCGCTTCTGTATCGTTTCCCGTTCAAGCTGGGCGAACACGATACAGATATTCAGCATGACCCGTCCCATCGGCGTGGAGGTATCAAACTTTTCCGTAGAGGACACAAACTCCACATTGTACTGCTGGAACAGCTCCATCATGTTGGCAAAGTCCAGAATGGAACGGCTGATACGGTCGAGCTTGTAAACCACGACCTTTGCAATCAAGCCCCGCTTGATGTCCCGCACCAGTTCTTGAAACTTCGGACGGTCTGTGTTCTTGCCGCTGTACCCTTTGTCTGTGTATTCCTTGCAGTTACCGCCTTTCAACTCGTATTTGCAAAATTCAATCTGGCTTTCAATGGAAATGCTGTCCTTTTTGTCTACCGATTGTCTTGCATAGATTGCGTCTATCCGATTGTTCATATTGTCGCTCCTTTTCTTAAAAAAGAAACGGAGCTGCTGACAGTTCTATTATACCGCCAGCAGCCCCGCAAATCAATGATGGGTTTGGAAAACCTTATGTCCCGGCTTCCTCACTCTCCCGCTTGTCGGCGTACTTGCGGAACACCTCATAAAGCTGCTGTTCCAGTTCCCGGCGTTTGGCTGCTTCCTGTTCCGGCGTGAACACCGGGGAGAGATTTTCCAGTGTGATTTCCTTTCCCTGAAAAGTCACGATTTCGATTTCCTTTTTGTATCTGATATTACTTATAAGATCACCTTTCCTTTCCATGCTGCCGCTGTTGCCGTTTCAGTTCCGCTAAAATCTCCGGCGGGATACGGTCAACCAGCCGCCGCATATCGTCCAGTTCGCTTTTTAACTTCGCCCGTTCCATCGTGTCATTCATCTTGCCTTTTTCGCTGGCCTTTGCCCTGACTTCCAGCTTTTCATTTTCCGCTAACAAGTCATTGATTGTGACCTTGTATTTTTTCAGTTGCCCGGAGAAGTTCTCCATCTGCGGAAACCACTTTTTCAGCATGGAGAGGGCTTCCTCTTTCTTCTTTCCGGCGTTCAGCGGGGTAATGCCGGAGAGAACCGCTTCAATGGCCCTCGCCTGTTTGGAGAGGTTGACCGCCTGTTTGAACAGCCGGGTGGGGATATGCTTCCGGCCCGTCTTGCTGGCGCTTTCCCCACGCTCCAGGTCGGGGTACTGCTCCACCATACAGGCGTGAAAATCGTCCTGCCACTTCGTCAGATTGGCCCGGTTGCCGATAATTTCTTTGGCGCACAGGCGGTTGTCCTTTGTCAGCGGCACAAAGACCAAGTGCAGATGGGGCGTTTTTTCATCCATGTGTACCATAGCCGAAACGATGTTCTCCCGGCCCACCCGGTCAATGAGGAAGTCCGCCGCCCTCTGGAAGTAGGCCGCTATCTCCTTTGGGGACTTGCCCTTGAAAAACTCCGGGCTGGCGGTAATCAGCGTGTCCACAAACCGAGTGCTGTCCTTGCGGGTGCGGCATCTGGCCTGCTCGATGCGGCTCTGAATGAAATGGTAGTAGCGGCCATCCGGCTTGACGATGTGGAAATTGTACTTGCTCCGGCTGGTGTCAATGTCCGGGTTGCTGGCGTACTGCTCCTTTTTCCGTTCATGGTGGGCTTCCAGCGGCCCCGCCGGGTGGCCCTTGTGCTTCTCAAATCGCAAAATTGCGTGTTGTGCCATTGAACTCCTTTCCCCATTCCATTCCTTTCCGGCGGGTTTTCCCGCCGAAAATATCTCTGATAGGATTGGAATGGAATGAATGTAAATAGATGGTTTTAATCTCTGTATTTCTATATACCGTCAGATTTCCGTACTTCAAGAGGATTGATTTTCGTACTCGCCAAGTACGGTTTTCAGCCCTCCGGCGTACCATAACCGGATTTCTTGAAGTCGGTGTTTGGAACCGCTTCATAGGATTTCGGGTAAATGCGGTTGGGTTTTCCACAGCCCTGTTTCTGGATTTCCACCAGCCCCGCATACTGCAACTCCCGCAGGGTGTTGACCGCTTTCTGCCGCCCGCAGCGGAGCAAAGCGACCACCTCGCAGATGGGGTAGTACAGGTAGACCCGCCCGTACTCGTCCGCCCAGCCGTTCTTCCGGGACAACTCCGCCCGGCGCAGGACAAAGGCATACAGCACCTTCGCTTCGTTGCTCAAGGGCTGGAATGTGGGTGCTTCAAAAAGGAAATTGGGGAGCCGGGTGAAACTGAACGCCTTTTCCGGCTGGTGAATATAAATCGTGTTTGTCATAGCGTGTTTTGTGGACGGTTAGAGGCCCGTTTTCCGGGGCGAATGATAAATGATACCAGCCGCCCCGGTTGAGGGCTTGCGGAGCCTTGCAAATCAAGGCTTTTCCCGCTCTTAACTGTCCACAGCAGACCTCCTTTTCCGTTCACTTTCTGTTTTCTGCCGCCTGTGAACTCTGGCGGCGCAGTCCGGGCAGTATTTGCCCCGGTTGGACTTCGGGACGAACACACCGCCGCACTCCGCACAGCGTTTCAAGTCCCTGTCCCGGTAAATCTCCGCTTCCAGCGTCCTGTCCAGCGGCAAGACCGCCCAGCGGAACCACTTGCAGCAGACGGAGAACGAAATCATCTGCGGACAGGCGCAGGTGTCGCCATCGTCCAGCGCAAGGCAGTTTCCGTCCTCGCAGTTGCAGCACTCCCGGCGTATCAGGCCGCTGGCTCGTCTCTTCTGGGGCGGGGTTATGCGGTAGGGGGAGCCGTCCGGCCTGTGTTCCAGCGGCGGCAGGTGTTGATAGGGTCTTTTGCTCATGCGTCCCTCCGTTTTCTTTGGCGTGTTCTGTTTCCAAGGTGCTTGTCCATCGATGAACTATCCCAAGTCTACACCTTTTTGACCGCCTGTGCCGTATATCCAAGAGGTAGGAAATCAGCCTGAAAAACTCCCTATTTCCACGCTCTCGGATTTGTGATATAATCAAAAAAAGATAAAAGACAAATTCAGGTTTCTGGTCTTCTTGCACAAAATAAAGGAGGAGCTATTATGCAAATTGTTTATATTCCAAGCGAATCAATGTCTGTTCAAGGTAAAAAAGATGAAATCTATAAAAGATATGGGAAAGACTGGAATATTAGAGAACAGGGAGGAGGTAACGGAAATTGGTTGTTGACCAGAAAAAGTGATGTGCTTGTAGATGGAAAAAGTTATCGTACTTTTGTACTTGAACACTACGGTAAATCCAAGCTGACAGCGAAGCTTGTTGATAAATTTCGTGAAGATGTAGCAAATGGTAAAATAAAACTGTAAATGCCTATGCCGTTATGCTATGAGCATAGTACATAGCATAACGGCTTCTCTTTCGTTGAGCTAGCAAGGAGGGTGAATATGTCTTTATCCATACAAGAGCGATTAAAAGACCTACGTGTGGAGCGTGGCTTGACGCTGGGGCAGCTTGCGGAGCAGACCGGGCTTTCCAAGTCTGCGCTGGGCAGTTACGAAACGGAAGACTTCAAGGACATCAGCCACTATGCCCTTATCCGGCTGGCGAAGTTTTACGGTGTGACCGCTGATTATCTGCTGGGGCTGTCTGAAATGAAAAATCACCCAAACGCCGATCTTGCAGACCTGCGTTTGAGTGATGAAATGATT
>JAAZCE010000002.1 GCA_012513435.1 Clostridiales bacterium | reverse complement strand
TGGTGAACTTAAGAAGGTAGCAGACCTTCTTGGTGGAGAGATATCATCCTCAAGAGCTAACGTAGACGCAGGCTGGATAGAGAAGTCAAGACAGGTAGGACAGACAGGTAAGACGGTAAGACCTGACCTTTACATGGCATGCGGTATATCGGGAGCTATACAGCACATAGCAGGCATGGAGAACTCCGATTGCATCATAGCTATAAACAAGAATGACACAGCAGCCATATTCGATGTATCGGACCTTGGGGTAGTCGGTGATGTTAGGGTTATAATACCTAAGCTCGTTGATGCTCTCAAGAAGTACAAGGCTGCTGATAAGTAGGAAGGGCACGATTAAGAACAACTCAATCAGACATAAATTTCTTAAGAATGATAATGAGGCAAAACTAATTTTAAGTTTTGTCTCGTTGCATTTATTGTATTGTCAAGGTGTGGTATAATAAACACTAAATGGTTAACTCTCAGGAACTCGCAGAATTTCGCAGGAAAAGGAGCGCGGCATGGGTGATACAAAGGAAAAACAACTTGTGACCAAGTATTACGATGAATTGTTGAACATCATGGATACCATTAAGGTGGGAGTGTTTATCACCAATGGAGATGGGAAAGTTATTTTGGTGAACAAAGAATCGGAGAGAACCGGGGGACGAACCATCGACCAAATTCTCGGACGGAACATGCAGCAGCTGGAAAAAGAGGGTTACGTGGATGAGTCTGCGGTGCTGAATGCCCTGAGAAACAAGTCTGAATACAGGCGAATACAGAAATTAGGGGACGGAACTAATATATATATTACGGCTACGCCGTATTTTGACGGAGATGAGGTTGATCTGGTAGTATGTACAGAAAGGGATATAACGGAGACGAAAACCCTTGAAAAGCTTCTTGCAGAGACAAAAAAGCACCTTGAGAAGCAGGAAAAAGAGCTTGAAGCTCTGAGAGCTAAAAATAAAATGAAAAGACCTATAATGATAGCAGAGAGCAAGAAGATGAGGGATATTCTTCAAACCAGCAGACGTATTTCACAGTACGACACTACCGTTCTCATTACGGGAGAATCAGGAACGGGCAAGGAGGTCCTGGCGGATTACATCGTCAATATTAGCAAGAGGTCAGATAAGCCTTTTGTTAAGATTAACTGTGCAGCGATTCCAGAAAACCTCTTGGAGTCTGAACTCTTCGGATATGAAAAAGGCTCCTTTACAGGAGCAGACATTCACGGTAAAATGGGTATGTTTGAGATGGCAAACGGAGGCACCATATTTCTAGATGAAATAGCTGAGATATCTATGAAGCTGCAGGCTAAGCTTCTAAGAGTGCTTCAGGAAAAAGAAATAAGAAAAATAGGCGGTAAGGATACCATTGATATAGATGTAAGAATAATAACAGCAACCAATGTGGATTTAAAGCAGTCCGTTGAAGACGGAGTCTTCAGGGAGGATCTGTATTACAGGCTAAACGTAGTGCCTATAGAGATTCCTCCTCTAAGAGAACGAAAGGAAGATATAAAGGTCCTTGCAGAGCATTATATGGAAAAGTTTTGCGAGGAATACGATACGAAAAAAGTGCTTCATATAGACGCTATGGCAGAGCTTATGAATGCCCCGTGGCCCGGTAATATACGTGAGCTTAGAAACGTAATGGAAAGACTTGTGGTCAGCTTTGACGAGGACCATATAACCCTTTATCACATAAAGGACCTGTTGACTTTGGAGAGCAGAGAGAAGGGTGGAAGGGTGGTACAAGGCGAAACATCTCTTAAGGAGATGATAGACGAATATGAAAAGGAAGTGCTACTCAGCTATTTTGAAGAGTATCCCAGTGCTGCGGAGGTGGCGAGGAAGCTGCAGGTGGACAAGTCTACTATCAGCAGGAAGCTGCGGAAGTACGGAATTTTGGCAAAAGAATAATGGTAGGGAGGAATGCCTCCCCTGTTACATAGAGGAGGACGGATTTGAGAAAAAAAAGAATATCTTTAGCTTTAATGTGTTTGCTTGTATGTATATGGGCGATGGACTATATAGTTGTCAAGGAAGCCCTGACGGTATTGGACCCTATGAGCCTGCTATTCCTAAAGTACATACTAGGAGCCTTATTTGTTTTTATCATTAAGCTGAAGAAGGACAGAGACTTCAGGATACAGAAAAAAGATATTATTGTTTTCGTATTATGTGCATTAACAGGCGAAATTTTGTATTTTGCATGTGAATATACAGCGATGTATTATATCCCAGTGTCTCTCATCACCATAATACTTGCTTTCGTGCCCATCGCGGCTATCGTTACTGAGAGAATATTGTTTAAGCGTAAGGTGACGTACAAGATAGTATTAGGCATTATTATATGTATCATTGGGGTGGCTGTGGTTTTAGGTGGCGATTTAAGTTCCCTGATGCAGGGCAGGATAATAGGATACGTGCTGGCCTTCATAGCAGTTCTCTGTTGGAACGCATATAATTTCATTACAATTCATGTAAGCGGGAAATATTCAAACTTCACAGTGGCATTTTATCAGATGTTTTGTACCCTTTTAATCATATTGCCATACGTTATTCATAAGATGCCGCCGATTCAGGCTTTTACACCGGGGCTTATTGGTGGTATAATATATCTCGGTGTAGTAAACGCTGGGGCGGGGTTCCTAATCATGATAAGGGCTTTGAAAGACCTTGGCGCTACTGTTACATCGATTTTTTCAAATTTCCTGCCGGTGGCCACCACTATTTTAGGGTGGCTGATTTTGGGAGAAGCCATAAGCTTTGTTCAGATAATCGGAGGAATTATAGTAATTGTTTCATCATGTATTGTAATTACAGAGAAAGGTAAGATGGAGGAAAACTCAAATGGTAGAGAGGCTGAACCTGACAATGCTGACTGATTTCTATGAAATCACCATGGCCAACGGATATTTTTGCACTGAGATGTCGGATGACATAGCATGCTTTGATATGTTTTTTAGAAAAATTCCAGATGGCGGCGGGTATGCCATTATGGCAGGGCTTGAACAGGTTATAGAGTACTTGAAGAATTTAGAATTTACCCAGGAGGACATTGAATATTTGAGAAGCAAGAATTTCTTTGATGAAAGATTTCTTGAATATCTGTCGGAATTTAAGTTTACCTGTGATGTATGGGCCGTTCCCGAAGGAACTCCTATTTTCCCTGGGGAGCCTATTATTACAGTGAGAGGACCTGTTATGCAGGCTCAGTTTGTGGAAACCATGATTTTGCTTTTGGTGAATCACCAAAGCCTGATTGCCACAAAGGCCAGCAGAATTGTGAGAGCTGCAGCAGGAAGACCTGTTATGGAATTTGGAACGAGAAGAGCCCATGGCTGCTCGGCTGCTATTTACGGAGCAAGAGCTTCATATATCGGTGGCTGTGCGGGAACTGCGTGTACTGTTTCGGACAGAGATTTTGGAATCCCGGCGCTGGGGACAATGGCCCATAGCTGGGTGCAGATGTACAGCAGCGAATACGAGGCTTTTAAGAAATATGCGGAAATATATCCTACCAACTGCGTGCTGCTGGTAGATACTTACAACGTATTGAAATCAGGAGTGCCGGCAGCTATCAAGGTGTTCAAGGAATTGAAGCCTGCGAAGATGGGAATCAGGATAGACAGCGGTGATATAGCATACCTTACGAAGAGGGCGAGGAAGATGCTGGATGACGCAGGCCTTCAGGAGTGCTCCATCGTCATCTCGAATTCCCTGGATGAATTTATTATTCGTGACGTCATCGTGGAAGGTGCCTGCATAGACTCCTTCGGAGTAGGGGAACGACTGATAACGGCAGGCTCGGAGCCTGTTTTTGGAGGAGTATACAAGCTGTCAGCTCTTGAGAAGAACGGCAGGCTCATACCAAAAATCAAGGTCAGCGAAAATACTGAAAAGATAACAAATCCGGGATTCAAGACGGTTTACAGGCTTTTTGACAAGGATACAAACAGAGCTTTGGCCGATGTTATCCAGCTTGATGAAGAACCGGCTCCGGAAGGGAAGGAATATGAAATATTCGACCCTAATGCTGTATGGAAGCGCAAGAGGATAAGCAACTTCTATGCGAAGAATTTGCGGGAGCAAATTTTTAAAAACGGAGAGTGCGTATACGAAAGCCCGGCGGTAAATGAAATCAAGGACTACTGTGCACAGCAGCTCGACGCAATGTGGGACGAGATGAAGCGTTTTGAAAATCCGCAGACATACTACGTGGATTTATCCTACAAGCTCTGGAAGCTTAAGCATGAGATGATTGAGGAAGTTAATAAGAAATAAAATCACTTGAAATTCGGAGCAGAGGTTATTTCGTACTTAGCAAGCTTCCTGTAAAGGGTTGCAGTGCTTATGCCTAACTTCTTGGCAATGAGAGTCTTAGAGTTCGTATCACCCGCAAATTCGTTTAGTGCTTGTATTATCAGATTTTTTTTCGGCATGTTCCAGATTGTAGTCAAAGCTTTGATTTGAGTTAAACTGATGGGTGATGGCAGTTGCTCTACATCGAGGTCAACCTCGTCAATAGAGGACTGTTCAACTATATACGTTATTGTGTTTTCAAGCTCACGAATATTACCGGGCCATGTATAGTTCAGAAATGCGTTGTACATGTTTCTTGAAAGGGTAATATCTCTGTGGGCTTTTTTATTTGAGATTGCCAGAAAATGTTGGGAAAAAAGCAGGATATCATTGCCCTTCGACCTTAAGGGTGGGACGGAAATGGAATTCACTTCAAGAGCGTAAAACAGTTCGGGGTAGGAGTCTCCCGATTCTGCAAGAGATTTGAGGTACTTTGAGGTACAGCATATTACACGGCTGTTAAGGCACAGCGATATGTTGACTATTTTCAGCAAAATCTGCTGACTTTCAATGTTAAGGCTGCTTATTTCGCAGCGTGTTTTCATTCTGTATTGCGTAAGCGAAGAGCTCTTTGCCTGAATCTGGTTCCCCATAAAGAAGAACAAGAGCAAGGGAATAAGAGATAATTTGCATGCAGAGTTTGTACATCGCAGAAAACAAAAATATTATTGGAATTTTTAAGCATATAATCAACTATATCATAAAAACGCCTTGTAAGATTGATTACCGTATAGCGCATGGTAATCCGGCATAAGGAAGGCTTTTTGGTAGTATGTTTGTATGGTCTTATAGACAGATTTTTAATCTTCGTCAGATACTGAATCTGTTTAAGGTTGTACCATCCCCAAAAATCAGAGCAGCACTCATTAATAAATTGTATTTTGTTATTTTCGTCCAGAATCAGCACACCATCCCCTATTGCGTTAATAGCGATAGTATATAAGTATGGACACACAAAGTTGAACAATCTATAATCATGAAAAAGTAGAGTTCAATCAATGGCAAAGAACGAAAATAAGTACAAAGCAGTTCAAAAGAAGATGTGTAAAGCCTTGCAATTTGCAAGAAGTACTTATTATGAGTCTCTAGTTCGTGCACCTTAAAATAAAGAGCAGGAATACCAAAACTTCTCTGCTAAACTCAAAAGATGCTTTGAAGAAAACAAAAAGCGTTATGGATGAAGCTATTCAGGCAGCATAAAAAAGTTTAAATTTTTATGTCTAATGTATTGACATAGATCCAGTTTTTATACCGAGGCGGTTAAAAAGGAAGAACTGGGCCAGTAGAAGATTATTTCCTACGTTATGGTTGGACATTCTATTGCAAATATGGTTCCTATAGTGACTTCCAACAGGACAAGCATATAGGAGGAATAATCGCTTCCGCCGGAGAGGATGAAAGCGGGGTAATAGTTCCAGAGGTAGACCTTGATGGCCCGGAGAAGACCAAGGACGGAAAACATATTAATCGTAATTAATGAAGAACGGCATCTCAATTACGGGTGCCGTTTTCAAATGCTGTTAAGTATAAAATAAAAAGGAAGTATAATGTCCGTTATCAGTATAATCATATTTACCGGGGATATTTTTCATACTGGAAGGTATTTTTCAATCTATTTTTACCCACTCAATAAAGGAAAAATTGACCATGTAAAAGAAGCCATTTTTTAAAAAAATGGAAAAGAGGTCGATTATTACAAACTGCGTAAAATAGTTTAATGAATCATAATGTTTAGAATATAGCGATAACAATTGTTAAAATGCAACGATAAATGTTGTTAAAATGCAATATGCGTTAAAGCAAAAAAATAAAAAGGAGGGTTAAATGGTTGAAATTTCAACGATTAAAATATTGGCATAACTGTTGCATATATAATTAAGTGAGAAAGGAGGGTAGTGCTTTGGAAGAAAGAAAAACGATAACGAAACGCTTAGATAAGATGACAGAAAAAAATGAGGTGGCTAATGGTGATAGTAAATCTATTTCCAAAAAGACAAAGAGCTCAGCTTTTTTTACAAAAACAACTGCGGATAGGGAGAAATCTATAGAAGAAAAGATAAAACTTCTTCATGGCAATTTTTTCGGAAAACCTATTGTAAAGTTTGAAGTGACAAGGATGACCGATGTTTGGGTTCCTTATTGTTATTTGGAATATGATTTTAAAGTTGAGCGTCATATTGTTTTCAAAAAAAAAGGTCTGAGAAAACAGGGAGAAGTGGCAGTTGTGTTCGATATGAATGAGATGCATCCGTTTCAGTATGACATATATGAGAGCGGTGACATTCCATTGCTTAAGAGTAGCTTGGATGCTCTGAGCGATAAGGCGAAAATGATTAAATGCGATAATTCATTCGAGGAAATTGAGAACAAGGCGAAGGAGTATATTCAGTTTAAGGTAATGAAGAGGTTCTATGGCTCTGAAGCAAAACTTTTGCTGCGTAAAAAGAAAATGTTTTACAGACCAGCGGTGGAAATGGAGGTTATCTATAAAGGCGAGAATCCTAATATGCGATACGTATATTTAGATGAGTTTGGAGTAGAGAGCGAGCATATTCTCGGCTTAAAATACAGAGTAGATAACAATTTCTAACGTATCCAATATCTAATCATGTAATTATTAATTTGTTTAGAAAGGTTAAGTATTATGGTAAATTTTGCAGAAATTTGGTCAACGTTTGACTGGGTAATTATTTTAGCATATTTTGTAGTTATCATAGCAGTAGGTCTCACCATGAGAAAAAGAGCCAGTAAAAACATGAAAAGCTTTTTTGTCGCATCGAGAAGATTGACTATCCCTGTGCTTATAGGTGTAGGGGCAGCGAGCTGGTATGATTCTTGGACTATTGTTGGTCTTGCTGAATGCGGAACTACAATGGGCGTTTGCATTATATTTATTTACATCATACCTACTGCTATATTGAGATTGCCTTTAGCAGTATGGGTTGGGCCTCTTGTAAGAAATAAGATCCCTGACTGGGTTATAACGATGCCGGACTTAATGGCATATATGTATGACAGGAAGACTAAGCTGGTTATGGCGATAGGAATGCTTCCTCCAATGCTTTATGAGTCCGCACTTCTTACAGCAGGTGGACAAGTTATCGCTTATGTCACAGGAATGAATATGTGGTTGGCATTTTCAATACTGGGAGTTATAATTATTTTCTACACATCCCTTTCAGGATTATGGGGTTTGGCTGTTACGGATATGCTGCAATTCGTAGTTATGTCTGTAGCTGCTGGTATACTCTGCTTCGGCATATATTCACATTTCGGAGGATTTGGAAGTCTATTTGACCAGGTGGGCGCAGTGAATCCTGATTTCCTTACGGTAACAGGAGGGAATAATGCCATTGCAATCTTAGGCTGGGTTATTAGTGCTTTGGCAATGTATGCGAATTCACAGTGCTATCAGAGATTTGGTTCATCGAAAGGCGGCGGAGACATTAAGGTTTCCTACACCTGTATAATGCTCTTTGGACTGCTATTCAGTACGGTAATGGTATTTGCCGGAATGGCTGCCCTTATTATGTTCCCTGAAGCAGCAACAGAAGCGCCATCAGAAGCATTCTGGGGTGTTGTATTCACCACGCTTCCTGTAGGACTAAGAGGATTGTTCGTAGCAGCGCTACTTTCGGCAGTAATGTCTACGGTAAGTGCAGATTACCTTATTACTGGTGCGGTGGTGATGCACGATATAATCAAGAGCTTCTTTAAACCTGATATGAGCGATAGGGGTGAAGTGTTCGGAACGAGAGTGGTTATATGGATTATGGGTATATCCATGATTTTGGCAACTTACTTCTGGTCCGGCGGAATCTCTAAGGCATACTACTATTGCGGAGGATTCCAGGTTGCTGCATTTTTCGTACCGCTTATCTTTGGTCTCTTCTATACAAAGAAGACTGCCGCATCCGGTTTTTGGAGCTTGGTTCTTACCATTATAGCGTATTTCATATGGCAGTTTGTGCTTGGCGTTCCTGGAGGAATTCCTGCAAACGTTGCTTGCGTAATATTCAGCATGATTGTATACGTTGTAGTTTCCAAGTTAACCTATAAGGGCGGAAATGAAAAGAAATTAGAAGCGTAAGAAAGGAAAGTTTAATATGAAAAGATTAACTGAAGACAACAAGACCAAATTAGCATACTTATGGGCAGGTATTGTAATAGTAGCTTCCATCCTTCTTACTGTTACGGTTATGGTTGGCTCGAATCACGTATTGCCAATATTCCTCGGAGCAACAACTATTTGTTACGGCCCTATTACGGCTATCTTGTACCTTAGAGAAGTAAAGAATGGTGTATTCAAAGTGGAGGAAAGTGAAGATGAGTAAAAAGGCTTTTCGTTGTAAAAACATCTATACTGCATTGTTGCAAGAGCTGGTGGATGGATATGTTGTCTGTGAAGATGATAAAATCGTATTTGTCGGCGATGAAACAGACGCCGGAGCGTTTATAGATGATAATACTGAAGTCTTTAGATTCGACGACAATTTCCTTATGCCGGGATTTAATGATTTTCATGTTCATTTAATTACCGGAGCTCTGATGGAGCACGATGGAGTTCTGCGTTATGCTAATACAGAGGAAGAAGCTGCCGAAATGCTCTGGCAAAAGAATAAGGATCGTAGCGGAGACAGGTGGATTCTCGGGGGTGCCTGGGACAATTTCAAATGGCCTGAAGCAGCAAACCCTACGAAGCGAAGCTTGGACAAGTACTTTCCAGATACTCCCGTATTCTTGCTTAACAAGGAATGTCACGGTGCATGGGCCAATAGCGAAGCATTGCGAAGATTTGATATAACAAAGGATACACCGGATCCTGAGCACGGAAGTTTCTTCAGATTTGAGGACGGAGATCCTACGGGATATGTTCATGAAGCTGCAGTTATTCCGTTGTTAAAGGGAATTCTGGAGACGATGAGTCCGGAAGATATGGCGTCCTATGCTAAATCCTTCTCGAAGACTGCTAACAGCTACGGTATTACAGCCGTTGGCGACCTTCCACTTTACGGAATAAGGGCAGATGCATCATATAAGCTGCTGGAGGAACGTGGCGAACTGAACATAAGGATATTCTTTGCTCTGGCTTTCATGGAAGAAATGGAAGACATATTCAAAGCTAGAGAAGAGTACACCAGTGAAAAGTTGGCATTTATCGGTGTAAAGGACTTTTTGGATGGAACTCCTATGGGGCATACCGGCTTTATGATTGAGCCTTATATGGATATGCCTGATTTCAGAAGTGAATCCATGATAGAGCCTGAATTCCTAAAAAATCGCGTTGCTGAAATGTCCGGAGAAGATATAAAGGTAAGGCTTCATGCTTGCGGTGACGGGGCAGTAAGGCTGGCCCTTGATGCTTTTGAATATGCAAATGAAAAACACGCCGGTAAAGACCTGCGGCACTGTGTAGAGCATATTGAGGCAACTACCCCTCAGGATATGGAACGTTTCGGAAAGCTAGGCGTTATCGCTTCAGTTCAGCCGGACCATTTGCCAAAGTATGATTTTGAGCATCATCCGTTCCATACTATGATAGGCGATGACAGGATGCAGTATTCATGGCCCTTCAAAACCATTGCTGATGCAGGGGGGAGACTGGCTCTGGGCACGGATTATCCAGTAACGGAGCTCAATCCTATGCGTGGAGTTTTCCGTGCGGTTACAAGACTTACAGATGAAGGAGAACCTGAAGGGGGATTCAGCCCTAAAGAAAGATTATCTGCTCATGAAGCCTTACGTGCATACACATATGGCTCCGCATATGCCGCCGGTAAGGACGACAAACTGGGAACCTTAGAGCCTGGGAAATTTGCAGATATAGCAGTTTTTGAAAAAAACATTCTTGACTGCGCAGCTAATAGAGAAGAAATGTTTGGCATGAAAACTCTTATGACGATTGTAGGTGGAAAAGTCGTATATAAGAGATAACTATCGGCTGCATTTGGAGAGACCTCTTGTCATTTAACATGGCGAGGGGTCTTTTGTTATACAAAAAAATAACCGCCTGAGCACCCCAACTTAGCGGTTATTAGCTAATAACTACTTAGGGAGGAAGTCTTTCTCAGGCTCTACTCCTTCTGTTGGTGTCATTATAACATGCATATTAATACATCTGCAATAAATTTTTTTAGAGGAGTTGACTGTAGACAAGAACCCACCTCAACCATGAGTTTTATTTCGTTTTGCTTGCGAAAAGCTGGGTATAGTTCCAATATTTTCCTAAAATTATTTAAATCAACACCCTCTCCATGAGTTGTCCGATAGCACCGTCATAAAAGCACCGGATATATTGCCAACACCGATTTTATACGAGTATCGCTATATAAGAACTCAGTGTCCCGCGGTGCGTTTAAATACTGTTGATATATAAAGTAAGAAATAATTATATTTTAGAGAACATTCTAAATGTAAATAATCTACAAAATCTAATTGTTATCTGATCACTATTCCAAAAAATGAGCCAATAAAGGTGACATACATAAGAATGGTAAAAGAAATAATAGAGAATGAGGTGGCTGATAATGAAATCGATAAATGAATATCTTTCATACAAGATGGTTATAGTTCCCGACGAGACTGAAAGCGGATATGTTGTTTTATTTCCCGACTTGCCGGGATGCATTACAAGCGGTGAAACAATACAAGAAGCCATAGGGAGCTTTCTGAAAGATTAAAAGAAGAAGGAATCAGTATAATCAATACTGTATGTACCTTCTGTCTGAAAACAATGCACTCCGTTCAAGAAACGGCTTATAGAATGTCGCAATCATAAATTACTTTTTTTCTAGTCTCTAAAATCTGGTAATACGAACAAGTTCATAACACGTAAAATTATATGTAAAATGTTTTACATAGATTTTACATATATAAGATTTTGGATTTAACATTGGATATCTATAATACAAATTGTACAAAGGAGAAAACTAATAGTACATGATATTAAATTCAAAGATAGGAGAAGAAAAAAATGAAAAAGAGTAAACTGACAAAACTTATTACTTTGGCCTTGGGGGCAATCATGATTTTTACCTTAGCCGGTTGTGGCAGCGGAAGCGAATCAGGAGACAAGGACATTACGGTTATTTCTCGTGAGGAAGGTTCGGGAACAAGAGATGCTTTCACTGAGCTAACAGGAATACTTGAAGACGACGTGGACAGAACAGCAGACACAGCAGAAATTTCCAATAGCACATCAGTAGTTCTTCAGTCAGTAACCGGAAACGATGCGGCAATCGGATATATTTCCTTGGGATCACTTGATGACAGCGTAAAGGCGTTGAAGGTAGATGGAGCTGAAGCCACAGTGGATAACGTAAAATCAGGCGATTACAAGCTGCAGAGACCTTTTAACATCGTAACCAACGGAACGGTTGAAGAACTGCCGCAGGATTTCATCGACTATATCATGAGTTCAGACGGTCAGAAGGTAATCGAGGAAGAGGGCTACATCATGGCCAATGACAGTGCAGAAGCATATGAAGCAAGAGGTCTTAGCGGAACAATCACTCTCGCAGGCTCAACATCAGTGTCGCCAGTAATGGAAGTGTTAGCTGACCACTACAAGAAGCTGAACAGCGGAGTTACTATTGAGATTCAGCAGACAGGTTCAGGCGCAGGAATTCAGAGTACTATTGAAGGAGTGTGCGACATCGGTATGGCATCAAGAGCACTTGAAGATGAAGAAGCAGCAGAAGGCCTGGAAAGTCAGGAAATTGCTTTAGACGGCATTGCAGTAATAGTAAACAATGACAATTCAGTAGAAGACTTGACGACAGAGCAGATCATGAAGATATTCATCGGCAAGATTACTAACTGGTCAGAACTCAACTAGTACAGGAAAGCAGAATAGGTGCAGAAAATGCGACAGTACAGAGAAAACTTCATGAAAGTAGTATTCCTAGTGACAGCGTGTGTTTCGGTCATAGCAGTAATACTGATATGTGTGTTCTTGTTCGCAAGTGGTGTGCCAGCCATCAAGGAAATCGGTGCCTTCGATTTCCTTCTTGGCCATTCATGGAAGCCATCACAGGGACTCTATGGGATATTCCCCATGATTATAGGCAGTATCTACGTTACAGCAGGTGCTATAGCCGTGGGGGTTCCTGTAGGAATACTGTGTGCGGTATTCATGGCGCGCTATTGCCCTAAAGGATTATACAAGGTACTAAAGCCATCCATAGAGCTGCTGGCAGGCATACCGTCCATAGTATACGGCTTTTTCGGACTTATGGTAATAGTGCCTCTGATACAGAACAGCCTGGGGGGCAGCGGCAAATGCTTATTGACTGCCTCGGTGCTTCTTGGGATAATGATACTGCCGACTATAATAGGTGTGGCAGAATCAAACATAAGGGCCGTGCCGGAATACTACTACGAGGGTGCGTTGGCACTGGGAGCAACTAAAGAGCGCAGCATATTCAAGACAGTATTGCCTGCGGCTAAAATGGGAATATTCGCAGCCGTTATACTGGGTATAGGCAGAGCAATAGGCGAAACCATGGCCGTAGTAATGGTATGCGGCAATCAGGCCATAATGCCCGAGAGCATTACATCGGGAGTAAGGACTCTTACGGCAAATATAGTGTTGGAAATGGGATATGCTTCAGGACTTCACAGAGACGCGCTTATAGCCACAGCAGTTGTGCTGTTCGTGTTTATACTCATCATAAATCTCTCGTTTATGGCATTCAAAAGGAGGGCGCAGTGATGAAAAGAAGCAGAAAAGAAACTTTGAGTCAGAACTGGAATATGTATAAGAGAAAGCCCGGTTCTTTGGCAATGTTCCTTCTAATAATGCTATCGGTAGTCATAACTGTAGGCGTGCTGTTGGCACTTGTAGGATATATACTGATAAACGGAGTTCCAAATATCAAACCGGAACTATTCGCATGGCAGTTCAATACCGACAATATGTCCATGATGCCTGCCATAATAAGCACCCTGTACATGACGATACTGTCTCTGGCTATGGCAGTTCCTATTGGAATATTTTCGGCCATTCATTTAACGGAATATGCCAAGAAATCCAGTAAAATGGTTAAGGTCATAAGAACTACCACAGAAACATTATCAGGCATACCTTCAATAGTGTATGGACTGTTTGGATATATATTATTTGTTATAACCTTAGGTTGGAGCTACTCGATTTTGGCAGGTGCAGTGACTCTGGCCATCATGATACTTCCTCTTATAATTAGAACCACCGAGGAAGCGCTCATGTCGGTGCCGGATGCTTATAGAGAGGGTAGCTTCGGACTTGGGGCAGGCAAGCTCTATACGGTATTCAAGCTGATTCTTCCATGTGCAGTGCCCGGCATACTTGCAGGAGTCATATTAGCCATAGGAAGAATAGTAGGCGAAAGTGCCGCCCTTATATTTACAGCAGGTACGGTGGCGCAGGTGCCCGACAGTCTGTTTGATTCCGCGAGGACATTATCGGTGCATATGTATGCGCTGTTATCAGAGGGACTGTATACTAATGAAGCCTATGCTACTGCAGTAGTACTTCTGGTAATGGTAATAGGAATCAACGCATTATCGGGATTTATAGCTAAGAGATTGGCAGCGAGGTAAGAAAATGGATAAATACACAATAGAAAATCTAGAACTCTTTTATGGGGATTACAAGGCATTGAAGGGCATAGACCTGCGAATACAGCAAAATGAAATAACAGCATTCATAGGGCCTTCCGGCTGTGGCAAGTCCACACTGTTAAAGACATTGAACAGAATGAATGACCTTGTGGAGGGCTGCAGTATAAAAGGTAAAGTTGAATTGGAAGGAGAGGATATATACGGCAACATAGATATCAACCATCTGAGGAAAAGAGTGGGAATGGTATTCCAAAAGCCCAACCCCTTTCCTATGAGCATATATGACAATGTTGCTTACGGGCCCAGAACTCACGGAGTTCATTCAAAAGCTAAATTAGATGAAATAGTGGAAAAGTCCTTAAAGGATGTAGCAATATGGGACGAAGTGAAGGATAGGCTGAAAAAGAGCGCTCTGGGGCTTTCCGGAGGACAGCAGCAGAGGCTTTGCATAGCGAGAGCCTTGGCCGTTGAGCCGGAGGTCATCCTTATGGATGAGCCGACTTCGGCCCTTGACCCTATTTCCACCTCTAAAATAGAGGACCTAGCCATTGAGCTTAAGGAAAAGTATACCATAATAATTGTCACACATAACATGCAGCAGGCAGCCAGGATATCTGATAAGACAGCCTTCTTCCTGCTTGGGGATATGGTTGAATTCAATGATACGGAAACGCTTTTTTCGGTACCGAAGGATAAGCGTACAGAAGATTATATAACAGGGAGGTTTGGCTGATGAGAGTTAAATTTGATGAGCAGCTTGAACAATTAAATATCATGTTAATAGATATGGGCGCTCTGTGCGAAGATGCGATAACCTATGCCATAAAAGCTCTGGACGAAGGTACAGATGAGATGAGAAAAATGACCTTTGATACGGACCAGGTCATAGATGACAGGGAAAGAGAAATAGAAAACATGTGCCTTAAGCTACTGCTTCAGCAGCAGCCTGTGGCAAGAGACCTGAGACTTATATCATCTGCACTTAAGATGATTTCAGATATGGAGAGAATAGGAGACCAGGCATATGATATTGCGGAGATAACAAAGACTGTAAGACAGGATGTAGGGAAGATAAGCGAGGACCATATAAGTCTTATGAGTAAAACAGCTAAGGCGATGGTAACGGAGAGCATAGATTCTTTCGTAAAAAAGGACATTGGCCTTGCAAATGATGTTATAATAAAGGACGATATAGTGGATGATTTGTTCCTCAAGGTGAAGGCTGACTTGATTGACTCTGTTGCTAGCAGCAGGTCTCAGGGTGAAAATCTGGTGGATATTTTGATGATAGCTAAATATCTTGAGAGAATAAGCGACCATGCTGTAAATATTGCGGAATGGGTTATTTTCTCCATTACAGGTGAACATGTCAATGAGGATAAGGTTGAAAAGGAATAGTTATGATTTATTTTCTTGAAGACGACAACAACATAAGAAATTTTGTGGTGTATGCGCTGAATAATACAGGCCTTGAAGCTGAGGGATTTGACCATCCTAAGGAGTTTTGGAAGGCTATGAAAGGTCAAAAACCAGGCCTGCTGCTCCTTGACATCATGCTGCCGGAGGAAGATGGCATATCAATATTAAAAAGGCTGCGAAACGGAGCTGAGACTAAAAAACTCCCTGTGATAATGCTTACAGCCAAGGGAACGGAATACGACAAGGTTTTGGGACTGGACATCGGTGCCGATGATTATATAGCCAAGCCTTTCGGGACAATGGAGCTGATATCGAGAGTAAAGGCTCTTTTGAGAAGAACGGATAAAGAAGAAAGTCTTGCAGAATACAGGAAGGGTTCTCTTTACATATGTCCTTCTAAACACATAGTAAGAGTAGGCGGCGAGGATGTGGTTTTGACCCTGAAGGAGTTTGAACTTCTTTCCATGTTTTTTGAAAATGAGGGCATAGTTTTGACAAGAGACGAAATATTGAGCAGAATATGGGGATATGAATTTGACGGCGAGAGCCGAACGGTAGATGTGCATATAAGAACTCTGCGTTCAAAGCTGGGTGAAGCCCAATCTATGATAGAAACAGTTCGCGGTTTGGGGTACAAGATAGGAGGCGGACATGAATAAAAAAATATTTAAGAGCATGATTGCCGTGTCATCTGCAGTGCTTCTTCTGTGCATTCTCTGCATATCATATGTGCTTTATGGATATTTCGGAGATATAATAAAGGATGAGCTGCGGACTGAAGCGGTTCTTATTTCCCAGGGAATAGAGGACGATTCTAATTATCTTGAGAGCATGAATAGTATAGATAATCGAATCACCTTAGTTGATGAAGACGGCAAGGTGTTGTTTGATTCACAGGCCGATGCCGCATCAATGCAAAATCATGCAGGCAGGGATGAGATATCCGAAGCGGCAGCCGAGGGAGAAGGCTCATCAGTAAGATATTCAGATACGCTGGACACCAAAACTATATATTTTGCCAAGCTGCTTTCCGACGGCAAGATTGTGAGGGTTTCTCAGGACCAAAGTGTAGCTATGCTGCTTCTCAAAGGCATCATAGGGCCGGTGATAATAATATTTGCGGTTATTATCATATTGACATCCATGATTTCAAGAATGATTTCAAAAAAAATCATAAAGCCTATCAATGAGATGAATTTAAATGACCCTGAGGCTGAAGAACCATATGTGGAACTAGCACCCCTTATAACTAAAATAAGGCGTCAAAATGATCATATTCAGGAACAAATGACTGATATGGAGCGGGGCCGCAATGAGTTTAAAGCCATAACGGAAAATATGAGTGAAGGGTTTTTGCTTATAGATAAGAGTATGGAAATTATTTCACACAACTCGGCAGCCCTTATGCTTCTTGGTAACGAAGACATGTCCGAGCCCCACACGGCATTGGAGCTAAACAGAAGCAAAGGTTTTAGAATGGCGGCAGAGGAAGCTCTGTCCGGCAATCACAGCCAGCAGCCTTTGGAAACGGAAAACAGGCAGTATAATATAATGGCAAATCCTGTCTATGAAAAGGGAGAGATAGTAGGAGCTGTAATAATCATAGTGGATGTTACGGAAAAGGAGCAGAGAGACAAGCTGAGAAGAGAATTCACATCAAACGTTTCCCATGAACTGAAAACTCCTCTGACTACTATATACGGGGTATCGGATATGATGGCAGAGGGCTTAGTCAAGGCGGCAGATGTGAAGAACTTCGGCAAGAGTATCAAAGACGAGTCGGGCAGGATGATATCTCTGATAGACGATATCATCAAACTTTCCAAGCTAGATGAAAATCCAATGCCGGAGGAAGTCTCCGATGTAGACTTGTTTGAGACGGCCAAGGATGTGATAGACAGGCTGAACTTATACGCCGGAGAAAAAAATGTTAATCTGTATCTGGACGGTGAGCATACCCTCATAAAGGGATTGCAGCCATTGTGTAGTGAGGTAGTATATAACCTATGCGAAAATGCCATAAAATACAACAAGGAAGGCGGCTCTGTAACGGTTTGCGCTAAAAATCAAGTCGATGAGGCTGTGCTTACGGTTGAGGACACAGGCATAGGTATACCATTTGAGTACCGCGAAAGGATATTTGAACGTTTCTTCCGGGTAGATAAGAGCCACTGTTCAAACGTTACGGGCACCGGACTTGGGCTGTCCATAGTTAAGCACGCCGTCTCCCAAATGGGAGGAACCATAGAAATGGAAAGCTCAGAAGAATCAGGAACTAAGATGACTGTGCGGTTTGCAAGAGTATTATAGTGAGGTTAATAAATCATTAAATTCTTTTTCCGGAAGTGGTCTTGAGAAATAGTATCCCTGAATTATATCGCACCCATTTTGGCGTAAAAATTCAAACTGTTCTTTGGTTTCCACACCTTCTGCAACAGTTTGGAGTTTTAGCTCTTGTGCAAGACTCAAGACATTTCTTATAACTATTTCGGCCTTTTCATCTTCATTTTTTGATGACAAGAATATGCGGTCAATTTTTAGCACGTCAAAAGGTATATCCTTGAGAATATTTAATGATGAAAATCCACTTCCAAAGTCATCAATGGCAACTGAGAAACCGAATTCATGCAGCTTTTTTATTCCCACTATCATATCCTCTTTATCTTTCCAAAAGGCAGATTCTGTGAACTCAATTTGGAGAAGGTCTACAGGGATTTTATAATTCAGTGCTGTTTTATTAAGCTTGTCGGCAAATTTCAAATCATAAAGCTGTGCTCTTGAAAAATTTATGGATATAGGGACAAGAGGAATGCCCTTGTCTTTCATGTCAGCTATTTTTTGACATACTGCGTCAAACATATAATTGTCAAGCTTGCTTATAAGCCCGTTTTTTTCAAAGATACCAATGAATCTGTCTGGATTTATCATTCCTTCAGATCTGCGCCATCTAACAAGGGCCTCGGCTCCCACTGGAATTTGAGAGATTGCATCAAATTTAGGCTGATAGTATGCTTCAAATTCTTTCTTTTCCAAAGCTAATTCCATATTGCTGATTAGTTCGGCATCTTCTAGTCGGCGATTGTGCAATTCTTCGTCATAAAATGCTATGTAATGTTCATAATTACCCTTTATTGTACGTTTTGCCGCCATTGCTTTATCGCACATAATGCTTATGGATGTGCTATAATTAGTTATTTCAAAAATCCCATAGCTGAGAAAAATAGATTGTTTTGATGTGATGTTTTGTAAATGCCTATTAAAATCCTCTATGCGCTCTTTAAAATATTCAGGTTGGGATGAAAACATTAAGCAAACAAAATGATCTGCAGATATGCGAGCACAGATTTCATCCTTACTGCATTCATTTTTAATGGTATTTGCTAAATTGCACAGAAGATCATCTCCTGCATCAAATCCATAAAGAGCATTGTACTGTTCAAATGCATTCACATCAAAATCTAAAATTGCAATAAAAGGAAAATATCTATGCTTTTCAAGTGTTTTTTGAGCCTCCTTTTCAAAGCCTGTAATATTAAAAAGCCCCGTAAGCTGGTCAATATACAATAGATCTTGAATTTTTCTGCTGCTTTTTATTTTAGATCTAAGGATCAAAAGCAATGCTATTACTATTGCAAAGAGTCCTAAAATAAATATCGACAGTAGTTCTGTTGGAACCTGTTTAAGAAAATTTTGCAATGTAAGATTTTGTGTGTCAACTGTGTTTTTAATTATCATTCCATTCATCTGTGAAACTGAAATAGATGAAATCGCTTTGTTCAAAATAGAAAGCAATTCCGAATCCATATCTTCGCCTACGGCAAAACAAATTTCGAAATTATCTCCTACTAGTGTGGCCATTTGGAGTGAACTATATTTATTTTGTGAAAGAAGATTGCTGGCAGAATATGAATTAACAATGGCTTGATTCACATCACCGTTGCGCACTGATTCAATACAATCTTCCACGGTTGGCAAAAATACTATTTCGCAATCATCCATCTGAGAAAGGCTGTCGGCAGCATAATAATGCTCAGGGGTTGCTGTTCGTCCTTTGGGGTTTTCTGTTTTGGAAGTGCCTATAAGAGAAAGAGGCATGTTAAGATATGGAGTGCTCAATCTCAAATCCATTTTATTGGCTGTTTCCGGATTGTAATTATAGCTTGCAATAGCATCGGCCTGCCCTTTTTGTATGAGCTTAGCAGCAGTCTTGTTACTATCTGCCTGCAAATATTCAAAATCTAATCCTGTCAATCCGGCAATCGTTTCTGTAATATCAAATACTATACCTGAAAATTCTCCTGTTTTTGGATCTGTTATTTCAAGGGGTTCCCAAGCCTCAGTATACACTATGCGTATTTTGTTACAGCTTTGAATAAAAGAAGCTTCGCTTTTTGTGAATACGATTTTTTCCGAACTTGTTTGGTCGTATTTTCTTGATAAATCATTATCTATCAGAGGGTTTTCCAGCTTTATATTTTCCATGGCTTCATTGAGATCCTTCAGAACCTCTTCATTACCTTTGGTCGTTGCAAAACAAAAACGACGAGGGGCAAATTTAGCTACTGTGCGAATGTCTTTTTCGTCTTGATAGCTCCCTAATATTCCTGCATCAACATCTCCGTTACGAACAGCATCTACTATTTCGCTGTGTTTTTCGTAATTTATAAAATTAACGGAGAAACCATTGACTTTGGCAAATTCCAAAAAATCTACATAGTTTTGAGCTGACATGTTACAGGCGACACGCATATCCTGAAAGGCTTCAAAATCATTAAATGCAATCTCATTATCAAATTTGACAAACAGGGATGAATATGTTACGCCACAATCAATATCCGGCAAACCATATTTTTCTTGACGTTCATCGGTATACATAAGACAGCCAAACAAATCCACTTGTCCCTTTTCAAGCATATCAAGGCCATCTGCCCAGCTGGTCTTGACATATTCATATTCCCAATTGGTATACTGCGATATCAATTGTAAATATTCTGCATTGTATCCATAATGATTACCTTCGGAATCTGTTTCTTGATAGCCAGCATATGGGTACCAAGCAACTTTGATTTTTTTGTTTTCATCATCAGCAAAAACTTCAGACGAGAAAAGTACTGCGGCGAAAATGGTAAAAAAAGCTGTAACAATAGTTAACACTAGAAAAAGTGATTTTGTCTCGTTTTTCGATATAATAGGACTTATCTGATTCATGCGTCAATTCCTTCGTATGTTCAACTGCAATTATATGCTAAATAGAAGTACAGATAATTCAATCTCAAAGGTGAGAATTTACTATTTGCATTATATATTGTATAGTTATTTTAGTCAAATATTAGAATGAATAAAAGCATAGTAAAGCCTTGTGGATGATAATAGGTATTAAAGTGTATTTTCACGAGCGAGAATAATCAAGCAAGAGAGGAACTGAAACAGATTTGTAAGCATATTGTGTAGAAAGCAAGAAAGGAGAAAGAGCTTGCTTATTAATGCAGGCTTTTAAAAATAATATGGACTGTTACAGAAATCACCATTGCGAATGCGAGGATAGACGTTGCCACAGTCATGACCATGGCCCTGAGGTTTATGCAGTAAATGTGCAGCGTGCAGCGCAGGAAAATAATTATTTTCGTACTGCACTTTGGACCGGGTGCTATGGACAGATGACCTTGATGTCAATACCTGTTTGTGGAGAAATTGGAGTGGAAATACACCAGGATACAGATCAGATTATCACCGTGGAACAGGGTCAGTGTGTAGTTAAGATAGGCGAACATCGGGATTGTTTGCATGTTTACAAAACCCTTTGTCAGGGAACGACTGTATTCATTCCGGCAGGAACATGGCATAACATTATAAATACAGGCAGATGCAGTTTGAAGCTTTCGTCAATATATGCACCTCCTCATCACCCGTGGGGAACCGTTCATCGAACTAAGGCAGAGGCAGAGGCTGCAGCAGCAAAGGAATAAAAATAAATATGAAATAAGGGCTGCGAACATTTCGTAGCCCTTAAAGGTTTGAGCTGAAATTCTAATGGCAAAAAAAATCAGAATAATATATACTGATATAAAGAACCTGTGGATTTTACTATATAAGGATGAGGGTAATGCTATGTACAAGAAATTTATTAGGAATAATTATGAAATGCTCCTTGATATTATAAATTGCCTCAAGGTAGGGGTGTATATAACCGACGGGAAGGGAAACACCCTCTTTCTCAATGACGAGTCCTGCAAGACGGGAGGTCTTACACGAGAAGAAGTTCTAGGTAAGAACATGAAGGAGCTGGAGGACATGGGATTTGTGGAGAATTCAGTGACTCTGAGAACTCTAGACAGCGGCAAGGAGGAAAATATAATACAGGCTCTTGGAGATGGTGGCAAGGTTTACGTTACGGGAACGCCTCTGCACAGAGGTGAAAAAATAGATATTGTAGTCTGCACGGAGAGAAATATTACGGAGACCTTGACATTGAAGAAGCTCCTAAGAGAACGGGATAAGACAAATGATATAGTCCGGGAAGAGGTGGAGTATCTCAAGAAGCAGAATATAGTAATGTGGGGAAACCTGATAGCCGAAGATGAGGAATCAAAGAAGATAGCGGAGCAGGCCACCAGAGTTGCTAAGCTGGACACAACGGTGCTTCTCATGGGAGAGTCGGGTACGGGAAAAGAGGTATTTGCAAATTTCATTTATCAAAACAGCAGCAGGGTAGGAAAGCCCTTCATAAAGGTAAACTGTGCGGCTATACCGGATAACCTTTTAGAGTCGGAGCTCTTCGGCTATGAGCCGGGAGCATTTACGGGAGCTGACAGAAAGGGAAAGCGCGGCCTCTTTGAAATGGCTTCCCAGGGGACTCTTTTTCTGGACGAAATAGGGGAAATACCTCTTCATCTGCAGTCAAAGCTTCTTAGAGCACTGCAGGAAAAGGAAATAATGAGAGTGGGCGGCACGGAAACAAAGCAGATAGATATAAGGCTTATAACCGCTACAAACCGAGACTTAAAAAAGGCTGTTTCCGATGGTGTGTTTAGAGAAGATTTGTATTACAGGCTGAATATTATGCCTATCGAGATACCGCCTCTGCGTGGAAGAAAAAAGGACGTAAAGGCCTTGACCCTCTATTTTATTGATCAGTTCAACAAAACCTATAAAATGAACAAAAGGATATCGGAGGAGGCAATTCGCATTCTTCAGAGGTTTGACTGGCCGGGCAATATAAGAGAGTTGGAAAATGTAATAGAGCGTATAATGATAAGCTACGGCGGAGATATGATAAATGTTTTTCAAGTTGAAAGGGTTATAGGAGCATCAGAGGCTAATGCCAAAGTGAAAACTCCTGAAATAGGTGGAAAAAGCATGACCCAGCTTATGGATGAGTACGAACGCCATATACTTGAGACAGCCATGGAATCCAATAAGAGAGCCAGCGATGTGGCAAGGGCTCTCAAAATGAACAAAAGTACCTTATGGAGAAGATTAAAAAAATACGGCCTGGAGGAATAATAGGAGTTTCGCTTAATTTAGTTTCAATATTGAAAGCTATGTTTCAATATTGAAACTAAATTGTGGATTTAAAAAAAATAAATAAAAAAAGAGGCGTGCTGGTTCAAAAATGAAACAAAATCCCTCTTTTTTATTTGCTTAAAAAAGAAAAATTAAAAATAGATGCACTCAAACGTTGAGATTTCAATACTTACAGTATGATAAAAAATAGTTGGCATGTTGCTTGCTCCTTAATATAATCAATAAGAAAGTTTTGAAAAATTTAACTTAATAGGAGGAAAATATGAAAGTTTTAATTGTTGGAGCCGGCGGACAGGGCGGAGCATGTGCAGCTATACTTACTAGGCAGGATGCTGTTGAAGAAATCAGACTGGCAGACCTTAAGAAGGAAACTGCGGACAATGTTGCCAATCAGATAGGATCCGGCAAGGTCAAAACCTATGCCGTAAACGCAACCGATCCTGATGATGTTGCAAGAGTAGCTGAAGGAGTTGATGTTGTAGTTGATATGGTTATGCCGTGGATGGTTACCTATGTTATGAAAGGAGCTCTCAAGGCAAAGGCCAATTACATAAACACAGCTTTTGACGACCCTTACTGGGATGAATTCCTAGAGGGAAAGAAAATTGAAGAATTGACATTATGCAAGGAATTTGAAGAAGCAGGTCTTACAGCACTGTTTGGGTGTGGATTTGCTCCGGGCATGACCAATGTACTGGCAAGAAAATTTGCAAACAAGCTGGACAAGGTGGATTCCATCAAGATGAGAATAGGTAAAGCTAATATCGTTCCGGGCGAGGGGGAATATGACTGGGTACTCAGACCTTGGAATCCGGGCTGGTCGCCTAAGCAGGCCCTAGTTGACTGTGCAAGCCCTACATATGCCGTAGAAGGTGGCGCGTATGTTGAGTATCCTCCTTTTGGCGGAATAGAAATGTGTGATTTCCCTGCACCTGTGGGGACTCTGCCTGTAACTCATCATTCCCATGAAGAAATATACAGCATGCCTGCAACATTCCCCGGAGTACAGGATCTGGATTTCAAATACTATATGATGTACCAGCCAGCAATATTCTATGCCACAGGTTTATGCTCACAGGAGAAGGTCAAGGTTGGAGATGTTGAGGTAGCTCCTATAGATGTAGTAACTGCTATGGTACCTCCTCCACAGAACAATATTTTCGGAGCAACTGATGGGCAGCTGGCCGAAGCTGATAAGAAGGCGTTCATTGAACTGATCGTACAGGTTTCGGGAGAAAAGGACGGCAAGAAGGTTACATACAAGGCAAACTGCCCTAAGATGAATGCGCCAGGCCCTGAACTGAAGAAAATATACGGAACTGCTTTAGTATATGTAGCTTTGCCTTTAGCTATTGGAACACTGATACTGGGAGACACTGAGCTTAAGAAGGGTATCCTTTTCTCAGACGAGCTTGACCCTGATGATTTTATCAAGAGAATGATGGATACAGGATATCCATATAAGTGGAAAGAATCAGTGATCGAAGGATAAATGATAAATTCTTGTTTGTGGATATGTTCTTTATGGACATATCCACTTTGTTTCATATGAGGGGAGCCTTTGGGCTGCGTTTTTGCAACCCTAGGTTGCATTGTTGCAACCTAGGTAATCCTTATAAAACCTATCTAAAGTCTATTAAAGTCATGATTACAGGTGTTGTTTTGCACCACGTTTTACAACTTTAAATATGGGAGAGGTTGTAAAGGGCTAAAAAAGGACGCTTATCTAAATTTTCAGATTGGTATGATAATTGCAATATAATATTACGATAGCTGTTACTTTTCATTTTTCTCAAAAGGAGGGATGTTAAAGTTGATTATAGGGACACCCAAGGAAATAAAAACAACAGATAATGCATCCTGAAACAGGTACAAATTAAGAAATGCATATGTGAAATTTGACTTTGATATGCTGATTTATTTGTTAATACATGTATATATGTAGCTATATATGCATTATTATATAAGCCGTTGCCAACAATATAAGGAGGTAAAATAATATGGACTTTGGAATACTCACACTTCTTCCACCGCTAATCATAATAGTGTTTGCCTTATGGACGAAGAGAACATTTGAATCATTATTATTAGGGTGTGTAGTATCGTTTTGTATGGTGACCAAGACTGGGGTGTTGATGGAAACTGTTAATCAGCTCCAGTCAACATTTTCGGACAATGCGTGGATTTTAATCACCATGTTCTTGCTTGGTGCTTTCGCATTCATGCTGCAGTCATCAAAAGGCTCGTACAGCTTTGGAAAAATCGTGCGTAAATTCGCCAAGACAGAGAAGAGAAATTTGATTATCGCATGGTTACTCGGAATTTTAATTTTTATGGACGATTTTCTTAATATCTTAACCATTTCGTCAACTTCACTTGACACTTGTGATAAGCAAAAAACGCCTAGAGAAATGCTGGCGTACGTTATTGACTCAACAGGAGCGCCTGTGTGCGTGCTGATACCGTTGTCGTCATGGGCGGTTTACTTCGCCGCATGTATGGAGGACAGCATGGGTGATGCCGCAACACAGTCAGGTATGGAATATTACATACAGTCTGTACCGTTTATATTCTACGGCTGGGCGGCAGTAATAGTGGTTCCTCTCGTAATTTTAGGTGTTATTCCTAAGGTGTTCGGAATGAAAAAGGCATATCAGAGAGTTGCCGATGGCGGCAGGGTTTTTTCTGATGACAGTGCTGAACTGAACCTTGGACATGTAGAAGACTCAGAAGAGGAAGTACTCGATAAGGCAGGATACAGGCTCGCCTGCTTCTTCGTACCTATTGCAGTTATTATTGCAGTTACAGTAGTAACTATGGATCTTCTCGTAGGGCTGGTTGTTACTCTTGTCGTTATGCTTATCATGTACTTACCGGGGAAAATACTTTCATTTGGTGAGTTCTGCGATACCTTCTGTAAGGGCTGCGAATACATGGTTGGTATGAACCTTATCATGCTTGCCGCACTGACGGTAAAGGTGGCAATGGATTCTATTGCACTGCCTGATTATGTAATAGGCTTAGTACTACCTTATATGGAAGCATCTACACTTCCTGTAATCACATTTGTTGTAGTATCATTACTATCCTTTATTACAGGCTCGAATTGGGGAATTCCTGCAATTACCTTCCCGATTCTTATTCCTCTGGCTCTGGCCGTTGGAGCAAGCCCTGTTATGACACTGGCTGCCATAGTATCCGGCGGTACCTTTGGAAGCCATGCATGCTTTTACTCTGACGCTACGGTTCTTACTTCACAGTGTACCAAGATAAAGAATCTTGAACATGCTTTTACCCAATTCCCGTATGCTTTGATTGCTGCAACATTGGCGGCAATAGCATTTGCGATTTCGGGTTTTGTTTTTCAATAAGGAGCTGGATATTAAAAAATAATTTGTATATTGGCAATGGTACAATTATTTACTGCCGCATCGACCGTCGTGTTGATGCGGTGTTTTTTGTTAGGCCATGACCCTTGATTAATTGGTTTTGAAAATGAATTCTATATAATTAAAATAAGGGGTTAAAAAAGGGAAAAGAGCCTTTAAAGCCTTGAAATTAGTTGGCAGGTCTCTTGCTTTATGAGATTAGTGATTTTGGGAGCAGGGCTTCAGGGAAATATTTGCTGCACGGATTTGTGCGACAAAGAGCTGAGCCCCATGGAAAAGGAAATAGCTATTGCGGATTATGATTATGGCAGGCAAAGGAAGTCGCCGACAAATTCGGACGAAAGGCAGTAGAGCTGGACGTAAGAGATCATGCCAAGCTTATAGAGGTAATTACCGGAGCCGACGTTGTACTAAACTGTGTTCAATACAACTGGAACATTGATATCATGAAGGCGTGCCTTGAGGTCTATGCGCACTATATCGATCTGGGTGGACTTTTCCACGTAACAAAGAAGCAACTTGAATTGGAGGAGGACTTCAAGAAGACTGGATTGACGGCTGTACTGGGAATGGGAAGCACTCCGGGAACGATGAACGTTATGGCTGGGTACGCGGCAAGCGGAAGAGAAATGATTGCCTTTTCGGAGCCGATAGGAGCGGCGGAAGCGTTTTACTGCATCCACTCAGAACCGGTACAGTTCGCTAAATCCTTTAAGGATAAGGGAATAAAGAATGCAAGCATCAAGCTATCGCTTCCTGCGGAGTTTGAGGAGAGGATATCCTTCCTCGCCAGTGTCGGATTCGCAACGGAAGAGCCTGTAAAGGCGGCAGGCTATGAGGTCAATCCGCTGAAGACAATGGTATCGGTGGTGAACAGATATCTTGAACGCTATGACGGAAGTCAGGATGGCGATCTGAACGACTGCGACGTTCTCAGAGCAGTTGTTACGGGAACAAAGGACGGCGTTGAAAAAGAGGTTGCCGTTGAATGTGTTATCAGAACAAGTGAAAAATGGGGCTTCATGGCAGGGGCACTGGATACAGGAGTACCGCCTTCAATCGTAGTACAGATGATTTGTAACGGTCAGATAACAGAGAGAGGCTCCTTGGGAGCCGAGATGTGCGTGCCCCCGATTCCTTACTTCAAGGAGCTAGCCAAGAGGCAGATGCCTGTGTACTGCGTAGAGAAGACACCGTTTTCGAGCTCAGACTTTATGCAGCTCAACAGGGAAATGTATAAGCCTAAATAGTAGACATGACCATAATTATTATAAATAAATTATAGCGAGAAATCTTCCGCAGGAGTTAAATCTGCGGAAGGTTTCTTATTATGTTAAAAGAATTGGCTAAGTCACCGTTGTTATTTGATTTAATTTCAAAGAAAGGTTATAATGTTTATATTTATTGAAAAGGAAAGGAAGTGAAAGAATGAGTGGTTGTATATTTTGCAAAATAGGAAATGGGGAAATTCCTTCAAATAAGGTATACGAAGACGATAAAATACTGTGCTTCCACGATCTTGATCCCCAGGCTCCCGTGCATGTGCTTATAATACCCAAGAAGCATATAGCTTCTCTTGATGATGCCACAGACAATGACAAGGAACTTCTGGGTTATATTATGGTTAAGGTAAAGGAAATTGCCAAGACATTGGGCTTGATAAACGGATACAGGCTTGTGAACAACTGCGGAGAAGACGGATTTCAGACTGTGAAGCATTTGCATTTTCATTTGCTGGGTAAGAGAAAATTGACCTGGCCACCGGGCTGATGTAAACATTAGAGGAATTAGTAAAAAATTCCTTGCATTAAGAGCTGTAAAAGAGTATAATATCAACGTTATGAGCATGCCGTTCTGAGGCACACAGTGATACAGTAAAGTCAGGAGGTGAAACGGGAAATGGCACAGGTTATAGTAAGAGAAAACGAAAGCTTGGAGAGCGCTTTGAAGCGATTCAAGAGGTCTTGCGCAAGAGATGGCGTCATGTCTGAACTCAGGAAGAGAGAGCACTATGAGAAGCCAAGCGTAAAGAGAAAGAAGAAGTCCGAAGCTGCTAGAAAAAAGGCTAAGAAATATTAATTGCAGCAAATAAAAAGATTAGAGGTGTTTTAATTGACCTTAAAAGAAAGATTGAATGCTGACTTTAAGGACGCGATGAAAAACAAGCAGACAATTAGGAAAGAAACAATAAGCTTTGTTAGAGCTGCTATTAAGCAATATGAAGTCGATAACAGAGAAGAAATCGATGATGCAGGGATTGCATCCATTTTAACTAAACAAGTAAAGATGAGAAAAGATGCCCTCGCTGATTTTGAGTCTGCCGGAAGAATGGATTTAGTGAATGCTTATAACGCTGAAATCGAGGTTTTGACTGAATATATGCCTGAGCAGTTGACCGATGACGAAATCATGAATATGGTTAAGGAAACGGCGAATAGCATTGGCGTTGAAGAAGGAAACGGCAAGGCCTCCATGGGTAAGCTTATGGGAGCTATGATGCCGAAGGTGAAGGGAGTTGCAGACGGCAACGATGTGAAAAAGGCCGTTGAGCAGTTTCTCGGATAAAACATATTAAAAGATGATGCTGACTACTTAGTAGTCAGCTATTTTTTTCTTGCAATATATGTGTATACAATGGTATAATATGGTCAGAAAGTAAGAAAGTTGGAAAGAGAGATATTCTTCCAAATGAAAATGATTGTTGAGCTTAGACAAAAATCCCAGATAACAATTCCCAAAGGGATAGTAAAAAAGCTTAGGCTTCGTGAAGGAGACAAGCTGGAGATATATGAAGAGAAAGGTACTATCCATATAGTGCCGGTTGTTGTGTATCCAACTGCATATATAGATGGCTTGAAAGAAGAAATAGAAAGGTTAAAAAAAGAACTGAAATGAAGAAGAGAGTAATAACCATTGTAATTGCTTCGGTATTCGCTTTAATGACAGCAATGCCCTTTATGTCGGGGGAAGCGTACGGAGCTATAAGCATCAGAACTGCTTTGCCCGAATATGGTTCGGCTGCAGGAAATACATACTACTATACTGATAATAACGTATTTTATAAGTACGGCTACGGACCTGACCGGGAATACAACAAATCGGAAGGCGGGTATGTTATCGGCAATTGTACTTGGTATGCTTACGGCAGAGCCAGCGAGATACTTGGCAAAACCCTGAACAGCAATTTCAGATGGGGAGCATCTCAGTGGTGGAACACCAACAAGAGCGGGAACTATTATTCTTACGGTAGCACTCCGAAGGAGGGGGCTATCGCCTGCTACGGGAATCACGTGGCTATTGTGGAAAAGGTAGTAAACGGCAAGCCTTACGTTTCAGAGTCCAGCTGGAATGTTTCAAGCAAGCAGCCCAAAAGTGCGTCGGATTTAAAGTTTCATTACGGAACGCCTGGGTGTAGCGACCTGAAAGGATATATCTACATAATGGATGACAAGGTTACCTCCGCAGCAACCGTTGACTTTAGCGTCAAGGTTACAGAGAAGGACCTGAACATGAGAACAGGCCCCGGAACGGGATATTCCAGAGCGGGATATATCGCGCCGGGAACATATAAAATAGTAAAGCAATCAGGGGACTGGGGACAGGTTCAAAGCAACGGCTACTGGATATATTTAAATTACGCAACTAAGGTGGAGATACCTGTGCAGACGTCACCATCGACTTCGGATGGTACATCCTCTGTTTTGTACAAAGTAAATGTGAGCGACAAAGACTTAAATATGAGGACAGGACCCGGAACCAATTATGCGAGAAAAGGCTATATAACTCCGGGAACCTACAATATTGTTGCCGAAACCAGCAACTGGGCGCAGCTTGAGGGCAGCGGCTACTGGATATGTCTGACATATGCTACAAAGGTTCAGACATCCTCCACCACCCCTTCGACAACTACGCCTGATACGACTCAGAGTGAGGCACAGACGGCCTCCTATCAGGTCAGCGTGACTCACAACGACTTGAACATGAGAACAGGTCCGGGAACCAGTTATGCCAGAAAGGGATATATTAAGCCGGGAGTATACACAATAACTAAAACCCAGAGTGGCTGGGGGCAGGTAGGTGAAAACGGCTACTGGATATACCTTAGCTATACGACTACCGTCAGCGGAATATATAAGGTAAGCGTAGGGGTCAAGGACCTTTATCAGAGGACAGGCCCTGGGACTTCATACAGTAAAAAAGGATTTATCAGTCCGGGAACATATACCATAGTTTCCACGGAAAATGGCTGGGGTAAAGTGAGTTCCAACGGCTACTGGATATATCTCCAATACACTACGAGAATTTAAGAGGAAATATGTTCTTACCAGTAAACAAAACTGAAATGCAAAAAAGAGGATGGCAGCAAGCGGACTTTGTTCTTGTAACAGGGGACGCATACGTTGACCATCCGTCTTTTGGTACTGCCATAATAAGCAGGGTGCTGGAGGCATACGGGTACAAGGTGGCTGTACTTGCTCAGCCCGACTGGAAAAGTGCCGACAGCTTTAAGACCTTCGGAAAACCAAGACTTGGATTTTTGATTAACAGCGGCAATGTGGATTCCATGGTAAACCATTTTTCGGTCTTCAAGCACAAGAGAAAAAAGGATGTCTACTCTCCGGGGGGCAGGACAGGAAGAAGGCCGGACAGGGCTGTCATAGTGTACAGCAACAGGGCCAGAGAAGCATATAAAGATGTTCCCATTATAATAGGCGGACTTGAGGCCAGCCTTAGGAGGCTGGGACATTACGATTACTGGGAAGACAAGGTAAGGCGTTCCATTCTTATGGATTCCCGTGCAGATATATTGGTATATGGCATGGGAGAGAAGGCTGTTGTGGAAATAGCCGAAGCCTTGGACAGCGGTATAGATGTCGGTGATATATGCTGGATAAGAGGAACCTGTGTCAAGTCCAAAGAAGCTGATATACAAGAGGGTGATATAGTTCTTCCCGATTTTGAAAGCATAAAAAACTCAAAGGAAGATTACTGCAAAAGTTTTGCTTTGCAGTATAGAAGCAACGATGCTGTATTAGGCAGGAGACTGATAGAAAGATACGATGAACATAGCTATATAGTTCAAAATTCGCCTCAGCCGCCTCTGGAGCGTGAAGAATTGGACCATATCTATAGCCTGGGGTACGAGCGGACCTGGCATCCGTCCTATGAAAAGGAGGGAGGAGTGCCTGCCATAGAGGAAGTAAAATATAGCGTGACCGCTAATCGAGGCTGCTTTGGAGGCTGCACATTCTGTGCTATAACCTATCATCAGGGCAGGGAAGTCCGAAGCAGAAGCAAGGAATCCATTATAGGGGAAATAGAGGGCTTTACAAAAGAAAAGGATTTCAAGGGATATGTTCACGATATAGGAGGGCCGACGGCTAACTTCAGAAACCCATCCTGTCACAAGCAAAAGGAGCAGGGAATGTGCCAGAACAAGGACTGCCTTTTTCCGAAGCCATGCAGTATGCTGGAGGTGGATCACAGTGAATATATGAAGGTTCTGGAGGCGGCAAGAGCTGTGGAGGGTGTAAAAAAAGTGTTTATTCGCTCTGGAATAAGGTATGACTACATGCTGACAGATGGGAAAAATGATTTTTTATCGACCCTGTGCAGTCACCATGTAAGCGGAATTCTTAAAGTAGCGCCTGAGCATGTGTCAGACAATGTGCTGAGAAATATGCATAAGCCTTCAAAAAAAGTGTTTGATGAATTTTGCGGAAAATACAAGGCGGTAAACAAAAAGCTGGGAAAGAAGCAATATATGATACCTTATTTCATTTCCTCCCACCCGGGCAGCACCTTGGATGATGCTGTTGAGCTAGCGCTTTATCTCAAAAAAACCGGATTTGTTCCGGACCAGGTTCAGGATTTTTATCCTACTCCCGGAACACTGGCAACGTGTATGTATTACGCGGAAAGAGACCCCTTCAGCAAAAAGCCCGTATACGTTGCAAAGACAATAGAGGAAAAAAGACTGCAAAGGGCGCTGCTTCACTTCAACAAGCCGGAGAACCGCGAGCTTGTTAAAAAGGCTTTGAAATCAGTGGGACGGGAAGAACTTATAAATGTTTTGGTTCCCGGTAAATATAGGAGATAGTAGATAAAAAGCCAATCGTGTATTGAATGCGTAGTTGGTTTTATGTGATTATATACAAGATTTATTGACATTATAAATAAAATAACATACAATGTTAATAAATATAGAAGAGAGGAGGACTCATTATGGTTAATACCAATATTAACATTCGTATTAATTCGGACCTTAAAAATCAATTTGAAGCATTTTGCGAAGATAATGGGTTATCTATGTCTACTGCGGTCAATATGTTTGTCAAAAAGACTGTGAGGGATTACAAAATCCCTTTTGATATTGGATATGAGAAGCCTAACGCAGAAACGATTGCCGCTATAAAAGAAGTCCAGGAGATGAAAAAGCACTTAGAGGAGGCAAAAACATATTCTTCGGCAAGAGAAATGATAGAGGATGTGCTTGGCGATGTATAAATTACAATTAACTTCTAAGTTCAAGAAAGATTTAAAACGCGTTCAGAAGAGAGGATATGACTTATCTCTATTAGAAGATGTGATTGATTTAATAATGACAGGAGAGCCTCTTCCTGAGAAATACAGGGAGCATAATCTTTCAGGTGAATATTCGGACTGCAAGGAATGCCATATAACGCCTGACTGGTTATTGGTTTATGAAATAGTTGAAACAAGTCTTGTGTTATATCTTACTCGGACAGGGACACATAGCGATTTGTTTTAAAGGAAGGGCTGTAGCTCTTCTTTTTAACAAACAAGCCCTCGCAAAAGCGAGGGCTTGTTTAAAGGTATTTAGCCGAACATGCTGAGCACTACGTTACCAATCAATACTCCGAAGTAGTTTCCTACAACGTAACCGAGAGTGCCGGCCAGTACAGCAGGTGTTACAAGTTCTTTATAGCCCCTGGCAGCCGCTGAGGCGGCGGCAGTAGTAGGTCCGCCGAGGGCAGCGTTGGCTGCAACGGAAATTTCTTCAATACTGAATTTGAATATTTTTCCGAACAAGAGTGATATGAATATGATTCCTATGAATATTATAACTGAGAACAGTATGAGCCATGGACCGAGAGCTATGACCTGTTTCAGGTCTGCTTCTATTGATACTGCCACAAAGAATATAAACATCATAAATATTCCCAAATCTTGAGCGCCCTTCATAGAGTTAAAGAATTTAGGGAAAACGGTTGCTAGGAAAACGGTGAATAAGGTGAGAAGCAGGTATTTCTGGCCAAACAGCTGGCAAACGATGAAATTGTCAAATGTTGCGTTGACCCAGTCAGCTATGAATACCGAAACCGAAACGATGGCAAAGGAAATAGCCAGTGCTTTTGCTATGGAAATAATGCTCATGGACGGTTCAACAGCACTGCCGTCCTCCGTCTTAATATCACTTTCAACCGTTGGTGTGCTGTACATAGTGCCGTACTTCTTTCTCAAGAAGCCGATAGAAGGAAGCATTACCAATGTGAACAATGTGAATGTGAAGGTAAGAATATCAGCAACATATATGGCGTCAAAGGTTGAACCTGTAATATTCCAGACATCAGCCATAACTACAACGTTGGTGCTTCCACCTGTCTGAGAGCCGGTTAACATTGCAGCAGGCTTCCAGATTTCGGCGATTTGATTGTGAAAAATGCATGATGCGAGTATTGCACCCAGCATGGTACCGCAGCAGGCGATGAGAAACATTATCAACTTGCACCTCCTTGCTTAGTGATTCTCCTTCCGGATGCAGTACCCGTGTACTGTCCGTCTGCCAGTGCGATTTTACCGTTGACGATGACCCATTCGATTCCTTCCGGTTTGATGTTAAAGTCATCAAGGGTGCCTTTGTCGATAATCCTGTCCTCATCAAAGATACAGATATCAGCATCAAAGCCTTTTTTAAGAATACCTTTGTTGGGAATACCTACGACTTTTGCCGGAAGCGAGGTCATTTTTTTTACAGCGGTTTCAAGAGAGAGAACAGCCTCCTGCCGAACGTACTTTCCCAAAACTCTAGGGAAAGCGCCGGTGAGCCTTGGATGGTTTTTTTCCTTAGGCAAAACATCTATACCATCACTGCCTACCATACAGTATTCATGACGTTTCATTATGTACTTAACATCATCCTCACTCATGCAATCAAAGGCGGCAATGGAATCGGCCTTATTAGCAACTATCACATCGAAGAGAGCATCGTGTGGGTCGGCTCCCATACTGTCAGCATATCCCTGAATGGTTTTTCCTACAGCGTCAGGAGTTTTATCGGCTTTCAGTACGTGAATTCCCGATGGGGTGATGTTCTCCATGAGATTGTCCCATAGTCCAAACTTATTGGCGTACATATCCTTAATGTGCTGCCTCTCGGCAGGGTCAGATAATCGCTGGCACATTTTCACGAAGCCACCTGTGGTATATTCGATAGGGATAACCCAATGAAGAACTGTACAGCTTGTAGTATAAGGATATTGGTCACAGTAAATGTCTATGCCATCAGCTCTGGCTGATTCGATGAGCTCAATAATTTTTGCAGAAAGACCCCAATAATTCCTTCCCAGAGCCTTCAAATGCGAAATAACAGTTCTTACCTTTGACTCTCTGGCAATTCTGATGGCTTCATTGACGGAATCAATTAAACCGTAGCCTTCACTGCGGAGATGAGTACAGTAGATACCATTATACTGATGCACTACCTTGCAAAGCTCAATAAGCTCTTCGGTATCTGCGAAGCAGCCTGGGGAATAGACCAGGCCTGTGGACATGCCCAAGGCACCGCTTTCCATACATTCTGCCAGTCTTTTTTTCATCAGCTCTAACCGGGATGAATCTGCCGCTTTCGCACTGAATCCCATTACAGACATTCTCAATGTACCGTGGGCACATAGGAATCCTATGTTGTTGCCAAGGGGAAGCCCATCAATTTTGCCGTAAAAGACCGCACCTGTTTTATAGGTGTTGAAATCATCAGCCGGATAATATGGGCGGTAGTATTCGCAGATTTCGCTGAAATACTCGTCCGACACCGGGACAAGGCCTTCTCCGCAGTTACCGGATATTTCCGTGGTAACACCTTGGAACAGCTTATAGCTGTTTGATGGGTCCATAAAAATATATCCATCATTGTGGGCGTGAGGGTCAATGAATCCTGGTGATACGACTTTGCCGCCTGCGTCAATGGTAATTTCGGAAGCATCATCAATGACAGGTGCGATTTTAGCTATCTTACCGTCCTTAATTGCGAGACAGCCGCGATATCTTTTTTTGCCGGTACCGTCGATTATTTTGCCGCCTTTTATAATAAGATTGTAACTCAAAATATTTCCTCCTTCCATTTTTTATTTTATAGTAGGATACAAATGTAGAAAAAACAGACAAAAAACTGTAATTTCAGACAATACGGCTCAGGTCAATTTATAAGATTTTTATTGTTTGAATTGGGAATACATGTTAATATGAATTCGTAATAATTTGACAAGAGGAATCGTGTTATGAAGAAGCATAAAATCGTTGATGTTATCAATGAAAACTATGGACAGTTCACCAAATCACAGAAGGTGATAGCCCAGTATATCACTGATAATTATAGAAAATTGCCGTCCATGGCTATACAGGAAATTGCAGGGGAGCTTGATGTAAGCGATGCTACCATTATTCGCTTTACCCAGTCTTTGGGATACAAGGGTTTCCTCGATTTTAAAAATGCCCTAAAAGCCGAGACCCATGAATATTATGCTCCGCATTCACGATTTTACAGGGCAACGGCCTACCCACTTCGTCTTGAAGTGGAATCTGAACGCGATGGAAGTTCATTAATGGATAAAATAGTGCACGATGATTTTTCCTGTATGAAGGAATTCTACGAAACCTTTGACAGAAATATTGTGACTAACTTGACCAAAAGAATTAACAGCGCTGAATTCATTCATATTGCGGGCTTTGGTACGGATGCTGTGCCCGCCACATTTTTGGAGTGGTATCTTAGCATACTGGGATATAGCTCACGCCTTTATACAGACGGCGGGTTTGCAACCTCGCGGTCGGTGGCAGGATTTGACGAAAAGGGTTTGATGATAATCTTTTCGACACCGAGACACCTGAAAATTGAGAAATCCATAATAATGGCGGCTAAGGAAGCCGGCACTTATATCACATATATTTCAAACGCCAATAGTCTTGAGCTTTCATCTCTGTGTGATGAGAACATAACTGTAACAGACAGAGCAAACGAAATGATTAATTCATATGTGGCCTACATGAGCTTGTGCAATATGATAATTATGGAGGCATATGAGCAAAACAAGGAGAATATTGATAAAAAATTGAAAAAACAGTTAAAGCTGGGCGAGCATTTTGACGTGCTCCTGTAAAAGACTGATAAGGAGAAGCCGGTGTTAAGTCTAAAAAATCTTGCAGATGCTTTTGACCAGGGAAGAAAACAATTTCATAACCTTATGTCCTCGAGGGACTCATGGGAATATGAAGTAAAGGAGCATTATGATGGGGGACATGATAATGCGAAACCTGTAAACAGGTTGGTCAAGTCAGATAATTTGACCTATATGAAGTACCTTATAAAAGAAAAGAAAATGGCAGGAAAAATAAAACTGATTTATTTAGACCCGCCTTTTTTTTCTAATGCTAAATACCAGTCATCGGTCCAGCTTCAGTCGGATAAGGTGGGAAAATCCAGGTTGTATAAGGTTCCGGCATATGATGACAGGTGGAGCGACGGATTGGCTGAATACCTTACAATGCTTACGGTAAGGCTTATGCTTATGAAGGAGCTGCTGTCTGATAAGGGCTCCATCTGGGTTCATTTGGATTGGCACGGCGTTCATTATGTCAAAATCATTATGGATCAGGTATTTGGAGAAAAAAATTTTATAAATGAAGTAATATGGACATATAAGTCCGGCGGAAGCAATAAGAAGTCATTCTCAAGGAAACACGACAATTTGCTACTTTACAGCAAATCCTCCAAGTATGACTTTAACCTGTTGAGAGAAAAATCATATAATAGAGAGTTGAAGCCCTACAGGTTTAAGGGTGTGAAAGAATACGAGGATGAGAAGGGCTGGTATACGGTAGTCAACATGAAGGATGTATGGTCCATTGACATGGTGGGGCGCACATCAAAGGAAAGAACAGGATATGCCACGCAGAAACCGGAGAAGCTCATAGGTAGAATACTGGAAGCCTCTAGCAACGAAGGTGATATATGTGCGGATTTCTTTTCCGGCTCCGGGACTTTTGGATGTGTTTGCAGCCGCATGAACAGGCAGTGGATAATGTGCGACAGCGGAGGCCCGGCCATATCAGATGCAGTGTGGAGGCTCTCAGGACAAGAGGGCTGCTTTGAAGTGAGCTTTAACGGTAAGGGAACTGAACCATGGTTCGGTGTAGGGAGTCTGAGCTGGAAATTGGATAAAGATTTGATGGTGTTGCAGGAATACAAGCTGAATGAGCAATACATACCAGTTAAGGAAGCGGAGGAGATGACAGGCTACCTGGAAAAGGACAGTCTGAGCCTTATAAAGCTCTGGAGCATTGATATGAACTACGACGGACAGGTTCACAGGCCGGACATCATATTGACCAAAGGGCAGAGAAGTGCAATATGTTCAGGTAAAAAGGGAAGTGCCAGAATCCATGTTGCAGGGTACGATGTTTTTGGAAACCGATTTGAGGGGAGTGAGGAATAATGAAGGAAAAGAAAGAAGAGAAAGAAAAGAAAAAGATATTTACAAAGAAGGCAGTCAAGGAATTCATGGTCGATTTTGCTATACTGCTGATAGCCTGCTCTGTAAGTGCTTTTTCTGTTGTCGGAGTATTGCTCCCAAACGGACTGACCTCAGGAGGAATAACGGGAGTTGTGAGGATAGTTCAGAACTATGTGGATATAGACTTTTCTTTTTTATTTTACGGTGGCTCTCTTGTAGTGGTGGTGTTGGTAGCCATATTTATGGGCTGGAAGGAATTGAAAAAGATATTGCTGCTTTCCATAATGTATCCTGCGGTGCTCTTTGTCTTCGAGCGTTTTGACTTCCAGCTTCTGGAGGAAAAGGACATATTGCTTGCCGCCGTTTTCTGTGGAGTGTTTACGGGAATATATGTGGGTCTTGTCTTTTGGAGAGGCTACGCTTCAGCGGGGACTGATGCCATAGCTAAACTGCTGAGAAAGAAGTTCTTCCATAATGTGAGCTTAAGCAAGATATTGATGTGCATAGATGCCGTGATAATACTGTCTTCGGCAGTTGTCTACGGAAGAAATATCGCCCTGTATGCTTTAATAACTCAGGTGATAATAACCAAGACATCGGAAGTCATACTATACGGTTTTGAAAACAAGGTAATGAAAATTACAATCATAACGTCGGAATACGAAAAGATGCGGGATTACATTATCAACGATTTAGGCAGGGGAGTATCCAGCACCGAAATACAGGGAGAATATACTCATAAGACCATGCGACAGCTTATACTTCTCTGTTCTCCGAGAGAAAGCACCATGGTAAAGAAAAAGATTGCTGAAATCGACAGAGGAGCTTTTGTAACCCTTATTAGAGTAGAGACCGTATGGGGTGCAGGGAAAGATTTTGACGATATAGTTAAGGAATGATATAATCAAATTATGGAAAAAGTATTAATAAAAGAGAATGAATTCGTTGTGAGCAAGTGGTCAGGGGGAAGCACCAGTGAGACTGGTATCTTTCCTTCTGCTTCAAAGTATCTGGAACGTGATTTCATATGGAGGCTCAGCTCGGCGACAGTGGATTTGGAGGAATCGTCTTTTACCAGGCTGCCGGATTATGATCGCATACTTATGGTGCTTGAAGGAGAGGCTGTTCTTGCCTACGGCCAGCAGAGATCTGTAAGTCTCAAGCAATATGAGCAGGACAGCTTTGACGGCGGAATCAAAACTAAATGCTTCGGTAAAATACGAGACTACAACCTTATGGTCAGGAAGGGATGTGCAGGCAGACTTGAAAAGCTCTCTGTTAAGAATAGCTCCATGAAATTGGATGTAAGCTCAGAGGGAGAATACACCAATGCTTCCTACGGCATATTTTGCGTTGAAGGGTATATAATAGCTTCCATAGCCGGAGTGACCACAATGATAAGAGCCGGCCAGCAGCTTGTTCTCAACTGCGGAGAGGATGACAGAGAGGAAATATCCGTTATGGGTGAGGGCACCGGAGTATTTGCCGGGATATTTTATGATATTACAGCTTACAGTGCTGAAGAAGTCCCTGAGGGAAAGGCTTCACCGGAGGACTACAAAGCTGCGCTGAAGATGATGCTTGGCAGAAACAAATGGAATCAGATGCTTCAGGCTAAACGCGGCACTGGAATATGGTACGACAGAGTACTGCAGAAAAAACTCAGGTTCATAGACAAGACCAATATAAATATAATCATATGGATAGTGGGAGTGATTTTGACCATAGCAATCTTTGTCGGCAGCCTGTCCACTGAGGTTACAGTTGGGATACTTTTGGGGTGGACGGTATTCCAGATTTTCGTCATTGCACCGATGATTTATATTATCGTCCTGCCAACACCTATAAAAGCTCATATCAAAAACGTTGAGGACCTCAATGATTTCCAGCGGAAGCTCTACGAAGAGGACCAGGGCGGCGAGCAGAACCTGGCCAAACTGATGAACAAGTACAAAAGCAGTGATGAAGAGGGCTTCCTGAGGGAAGGAGAGTCTAGAATAAGGCGGCTTTTTAAATAATTAATAGAGGCACAACAATAAAAGGGCTGCGTTTTGCAGCCTTATTAATTTGGATTTATTTTTTGTAAAGATATTTTTCCTTAGTTGCCAGGCCGCCCCTTATGTGACGCTCAGCCTTGTTGTTTTCCAGAACTTCCTTGACTTCAGCGGCCAGACTGCTATTTATTTCCTGAAGTCGTTCCGTAATATCCTTATGTACGGTAGACTTGGATACTCGAAACTTGGCGGCTGCACTTCTTACCGTTGCGCCGGTCTCAACGATATAATGGGCAAGTTCCAATACTCGCTCCTCTATATAATCCTTCATGCTCTGACAGTTCACCACCTCATTGTTTATTAGCTTTAACAGCTAAGACAATATATGTGATTTTTACAAATAATATACTTACTTTAGATTTTCAGAGTAAATTTTATTCTGTCTGGCAAAACTATGAAATAACTGATAGAATGAAAGGAATAAATATTATGAGCTTTACGGAAGACGTAGGTATCGACCTGGGGACGGCTAATGTTCTGATATATGTTGAGGGCAAGGGAATAGTCCTTCACGAACCGTCAGTGGTGGCTATTAATAAGGACACCAATGAGATTTTGGCTGTGGGCGGAGATGCCAAGAGGATGATAGGCCGTACGCCGGGAAACATTGTGGCCGTAAGACCTCTTAGAGAGGGCGTTATCTCGGACTACGATGTGACGGAAAAGATGCTACAGTATTTCATTTCCAAAACATGCGGCGGTAGCAAATTTTTTAAGCCTAAGCTAGTGGTATGCGTTCCAAGTGGCGTTACGGAAGTGGAAAAGAGAGCCGTTAAGGAGGCCGCACTCCAAGCGGGAGGCAGAGCCGTATATCTCATAGAGGAGCCGGTGGCGGCGGCCATAGGTGCAGGAATAGATATAACGGGTCCCGAAGGCATAATGGTAATAGATATAGGCGGGGGAACGACCGATATAGCCGTTATTTCTCTGGGCGGCATAGTGACCAGCGCCTCCGTAAAAATTGCAGGAGACAAGTTCGACGATGCTATAATAAAGTACATGCGTAAAAAGTACAACATTTTCATCGGAGAAAGGATGGCTGAAAAGCTAAAACGGGAAATAGGCGTTGCATATCCTTTAAATGAAATGCTCAATACCCTTTGCAAGGGAAGGGACCTTGTAACAGGTCTTCCAGCCAACATCGAAGTGACAAGTGAAGAGATACTGGAGGCACTGGAGGAGCCTTTGGATATTATCTGTGAGGCGGTTCACAGCGTATTGGAAAGCACTCCGCCGGAGCTTGCCGCAGATGTAGGTGAATACGGCATCGCCATAACAGGCGGTGGGGCGTACCTTAGAGGAATAGACAGGAGAATAGAAGAAAAGACAGGAATAAAGACCTTCGTAGCCGGAGATGCAGACTGCTGTGTAGCAAAGGGTACGGGTGAGTCGTTGAAATATATCGATATAATAAGCAGAAACAGTTTAAACAGGAGAGAAACGTATATATGAAATTAGAGTTAATAGCAACAGCAACATTCGGACTGGAAGCCGTAGTAAGAAGAGAAATAGAGAATCTGGGATACAAGGTAATAAAGACAGAAGACGGCAAAGTGACATATATGGGAGATGAACGGGCTATCGTAAGGTCCAATCTGTGGCTCAGGTCTGCAGACAGAGTTCTGCTTAAGATAGCAGAATTCAGCGCAAAGGAGTTTGAAGAGCTTTTTCAGCAGACAAGGGCGCTGCCATGGGAGCAGCTTATTCCTCTCGACGGAAAGTTTACTGTGACGGGCACTTCGGTAAAATCCAAGCTCCACAGCGTTCCGGCTTGTCAGAGCATCGTGAAGAAGGCCATAGTGGAAAAGCTGAAGGAGTATTATTCAGTTGATATCTTCAAGGAAACAGGTGCCGAATACACTGTGAAGACTACTATATTGAAGGACAGGGTGACCTTGACGGTGGATACTACGGGAGCAGGGCTCCACAAGCGAGGATACAGAATTGAAGATGTTCCGGCGCCGATAAAAGAAACCCTTGCCGCTGCATTGTTACAGCTTTCCTTCTGGCGTGACGAACGTATACTTGTGGATCCATGCTGTGGTTCGGGAACAATACCCATAGAGGCGGCCATGATAGGCCGAAACATGGCTCCGGGAATAAAGAGAAGCTTTGTATCGGAAAAATGGGAGCTGATAGACGAGGAAGTCTGGGCTCAGGAGAGGCAGAAGGCCTTGGATGAGATAGACCATGACAAGGAACTTAAGATATTGGGCTGCGATAAAAGCAGAAAGGCTGTAGGAGCCGCGGTGAGAAATTCACAGGAAGCGGGGGTGGATGACTGTATCCAGTTCACAAAGGCCGATGTAAGAGACCTTAAGCCTGTGGGAGAAAGGGGAATAATCATTACGAATCCTCCATATGGTGAAAGAATAGGAGACGAAGCGGAAATAGAGATAATATACACGGCCCTCAAAGGCTTCTGTGGTAGTAATCCCGATTGGTCACTGTTCATAATAACTACTGATAAGGAAGTGGAAGATAAGGTCATGAGAAGGAAGGCAAACAGGAGGAGAAAACTCTATAACGGCAGACTGGAAGTGTGCTACTATCAGTTTCACGGAGAAAAATGATGAAGATAGTCATTAATAAAAATGATAAAACACCCCTCTATTTGCAAATTTATGGACAGGTAAAGGATATGATATTCAAGGGTACTTTGGTGGATGGATACCCTCTTCCTTCGGAGAGAGGCCTTGCTAAGGACCTGGGCATACATAGGAACACGGTAATAAGAGCGTACAGCGAATTAAGAGATGAGGGACTCATATCTTCACATCAGGGTATATCTTACCGTGTAAGCTATGGAAGCCTCCCCTGCCAGAAGGTAAGGAAGCCGGTGAACTGGGAGGCTCTCGTCAAGGAGGAGTACGACAGCTTTGAAAGCGATTTTGACGACCTGTTCAGCAAATCCTATGAAGCACATCTGATTTCCTTCGCAGGAGGTGTTGCGGCGAGAGAACCCTATTCTACGGCAGAAATCGCGGCCGCCTTTGGAAGGATACTGAAGAAAAAAAACAACAAGCCATACTTTTACACACCTTATCAGGGAGATAAGGACCTGAGAGGGGAAATAGCGGATTTCATGTCGAGAAAGGGCATTATCACAAAACCCGGCAACATACAGATATTTTCGGAAAACAATCAGGCTCTTGATTTTTTACTGACCCTCATGCTGTCTCCGGGTGACAAGGTAGTGGTCCCCGACATAATGTCTCCGGATGTATACAGGACTGTACAGCTAGCAGGGGGAGAGGTTATAACAGTGCCTATGGATGGGGAAGGAATGGTATGCCACAATCTTGAAGCTCTTCTGGAAAGGGAAAGGCCCCGGTTCATCTACGTGGATTCCAGCTTTAACAATCCTACGGGCGTCCTGCTGTCCCTGGAAAGAAGGAAGAGGCTTCTTGAGCTGTCCTACAAATACAGGATACCTATCATAGAAGAGGATGAGGGCTCTGAGCTTTATTACAGAACCAAGGCAATTCCTTCTATAAAATCAATGGATACGGGGAACAATATCTTGTATATGTATTCCTTTTCTCTGACAATGATTCCGGGAGTTGGGATTTCCTTCGTCATAACCGACCGGGAAGTGGCAAGCAAGCTTAGCAAGCTGGTTTCTGCAAGGCTGGTAACATTGGACTGGGCCCCGCAGATGCTCATGCTGGAATACATGAGAAGTGGCCTTTTTATGGAGAGGCTGGATGCCTTCAGGAAGGTGTGCGGGGAAAAGCAGAACCTTATGAACCGGTACCTGAGGAGGCTGAGGAAAAACTTTGCAATCGAGTATGCTTTGCCTGCAGGCGGTGTATACTTCTGGATAAAGCTTCCTGACGGAATGGAGGGCAAAAGCCTTCTTGCGGAGGCGCAGAAGGAGGGAGTTGCCTTTATTCCCGGTAATGCGTTCTACACCAAGAAATCCTTGGGGAACAATTATATAAGGCTGAATTATTCCTACCCTACGAAAGAAGAAATAAAAGAGGGCATGGAGAAATTGGAAATCGCAATGAGAAGGACCCAGGAACTGGTACATAAAAAAAGTAAACAACTGGTACTTTAGCAAAATTTTCTAATGTAGTATGATTTTGCTAAGAGAACCTTTTATTTAATTAATAAACATAAAGGAGATAAGAAAATGGCTGTGAATTTAAAGGGAAGAAGTTTTTTGACATTGATGGATTTTACACCGGAGGAAATAAGGTATATGTTGGATCTGGCTCACGATTTGAAAGCAAAGAAGAGAGCCGGAATTCATAACGAAGTTTTAAAGGGCAAGAATGTTTGCCTGCTTTTTGAAAAGACATCTACGAGAACTAGATGTGCATTTGAAACCGCATGTCTGGATGAAGGCGCACATGTCACATTCTTAGACAGCAAGAGCTCACAAATGGGTAAAAAGGAGAGCCTGGAGGATACTGCCAAGGTCCTAGGAAGATTTTATGACGGTATAGAATACAGAGGATACAAGCAGCAGGTAGTTGAAGACCTGGCAAAATACGCGGGAGTTCCTATATGGAACGGACTGACTGATATTGACCATCCTACTCAGATACTGGCTGACCTTCTCACCATCGAAGAGCATGTTGACAAGCCTCTCAGCAAAGTAAAGGTAGTGTTCTGCGGAGATGTAAGAAACAATATGGCATATGCATGGATGTACGGTTGTGCCAAGATGGGAATGCACTTTGTTGCCTATGGACCTAAGGAGCTGGCAGACCAGGTGGATGCCGATGTTCTTAAGGGAGCAAGAGAGTTCGCCAAGCATACGGGAGCTGTAATAGAAGTAAGCTCGGATGCTTCATGCCTTAAGGGTGCAGACGTTCTTTACACCGACATTTGGGCTTCTATGGGAGAGGAGGACCAAATTCCTGAAAGAGTGAGAATGTTGACACCATACAGAGTAACTAAAGAAATGATGGAAGCAACGGGAAATGAAGACGTTATCTTCCTACATTGCCTGCCATCCTTCCATGATTTTGAAACTACAATGGCTAAGGAACAGAAGGAGCTGGGCTACGATATACGCGAGGTTACAGATGAGGTATTCAGAAGCAGACATTCCAAGGTATTTGATGAAGCTGAGAACAGGATGCATACGATAAAGGCTGTTATAGTATCAACTATTGCGTAACATATAATAGAGGTATATCTGAGAAAAGAAAGGAAGGTTGTTATGAAACCCGGAATTAATAACTACTCAGAAATAGGAAAGCTTAATAAAGTATTGTTACACAGAATCGGTGGAGAAATCGAGGGACTGGTGCCGGACAACTTTGAAAGATTGTTGTTTGATGATATCCCGTATCTTAAGGTTGCGCAGCAGGAGCACGACAGGTTTGCTGACCTACTCAGAGAAAATGACATTGAAGTGGGTTACTACGTTGATGAAACGGTTAAGGCACTAAAGGATAAGAGCGTAAGAAGAGAGTTTATCAGAAAATTCGTAGACGAAAGCAACATATACTCACAGGCTGTAAGAGAAGCTTTGGAAGAGTATCTTAGTCAGATGACCGTAAAGGATATGGTTGAAAAGGTTATATCAGGCGTGAAGAAGAGTGAGCTTAATGTAAAGTCAAACTCCCTTGCAGACTATATTGCTTCAGGGTATCCATACTATACGGATCCTATGCCTAACCTTTATTTTACGAGGGACCAGGGTGCGTGCGTCGGAGACGGAATGACGGTTCACCACATGAGCACAGCTGCAAGAAGAAGAGAAGTTCTGCTTCTACAGTATATGTTCAAGTACAATAAGGATTTTGCTCCTGATGGAAGCAACCTTTGGTACGACTACGATTCGGCATATTCCATGGAGGGCGGCGATATTCTGGTGCTTTCCAAGGATATAGTAGCCATTGGTCTTTCTCAGAGAACTACGGTTGCGGGAATAGAGGAATTCGCCAAGAAGATTTTGAAGAATTCAACCTTTAAGAAGATATTAGTATTTGATATTCCTAAATGCAGAGCTTTCATGCATCTTGATACGGTGTTCACTATGGTGGATTACGACAAGTTCACTATACATCCTGAAATCGAAGGACCATTGCAGCTCTTTGAAATCACATTGGATAAAGAAGGAAGCGCTCACTTCTCAAGCATGCAGGACAGCCTGGAAAATATTCTTAAGGCCGAACTGGGGCTGCCTTCAGTGGATTTGATAAGGTGTGGCGGAAATGATGTACAGGCAGCTCAAAGAGAGCAGTGGAACGATGGCTCCAACACTTTGGCAATCGCTCCGGGAACGGTAGTGACTTATGAGAGGAATTATGTTACTAACGATTTGCTGGATAAGAAGGGAATCAAGGTTCTTACCATACCAAGCTCGGAATTATCCAGAGGCAGAGGAGGCCCCAGATGTATGAGCTGTCCTATAAACAGAGACGACCTGTAAATATATTATTTTAAGGAGAGATGAATAATGTGCGCTGAAAAAATTGTAATTGCTTTAGGCGGTAATGCCCTTCAGTCTGGTAAAGGTGAGGCAACATCTGATGCGCAGCTTAAGGTAGTAAAGAAGACATGTGAGCATATTGCTGAAATCAGCGGAAGAGGATATGAAATTGCAGTTGTCCATGGCAACGGCCCACAGGTGGGACGCATTGTAATGGCATCCGAGGCAGCCAAGGATGTTACGCCTCCCATGCCATTTGATGTGTGCGGAGCAATGTCCCAAGGTTATATTGGTTATCACATTCAGCAGTGTCTGAAATACGCTCTCAACAAGAGCAATAGGAACATTCCTGTGGTTACTGTTGCAACTCAGGTAATCGTAGACAAAAGGGACCCTGCATTTAAGAACCCTACCAAGCCTATCGGTTCTTTTTACACTGAGGAAGAGGCTAAAGCCCTAGAGGAAGAGAAGCACTATATCATGAAGGAAGATGCAGGAAGAGGCTGGAGACGTGTTGTTGCATCTCCTCTGCCTAAGAGAATAGTGGAAATCGAAGCTGTTAAACAGCTTTGGGATCATTCCATCGTCATTACCTGTGGCGGCGGCGGGATACCTGTTATCGAAAAGCCTGACGGGCACCTTGAAGGTGTTGCGGCAGTTATTGACAAGGACTATGCTGCAGAGCTTCTGGCTGAGGATATGGATGCGGATGTTTTAATGATACTCACAGAGGTGGAGAAGGTCGCCATCAATTTTAATAAGCCGAATCAGGAAGCCCTTAATAATCTTTCCCTTGCAGATGCCGCGAAATACGTTGAAGAAGGCCACTTCCCGCCGGGAAGCATGCTTCCTAAGGTAGCGGCTGCCATGAAGTTTGTCAGAAGGTATCCTGACAAGAAGGCTATAATAACTTCACTAGATAAAGCGGTAGAAGCCCTTGAAGGAAAGACTGGAACGGTTATCACTTTTAACTGATGAAATAAGGCTTTGGAAGAATTCTCTTGCCTAAAATAGAAGATGATGATATTATCAGAGAATGGAAATCGAACTGAAATACAACATACCAACGGATAAAATCGCAGAAGAAATTTGGAATAATAAGCTTTTTTCACAGCTGGAGGAAAGAAATTCACGGGAAGAGTTGTGCCTTGATGCCAAATATTTTGACACTGAAAACTGCGATTTGGCTAAGGAAGAAATAGCATATCGCATCAGAAAAGAAGGCGGGAAATGGGTGGCTACTCTCAAATGGAAGGGGCATAGTGAGGGAGCGCTTCACACAAGAGAAGAAATAAACGTACCTGTTGAAAATGATGATTCCAAGCCTGAAGTATTTTCTGAGAGCGAAATCGGACGACAAGTCGTGGAGATTTTAGGTGATAGAAAACTGACCTGTGTTCTTGAAATGAAGTTTACAAGGAAACGCCTGCGACTTGATACGGGAGACGGTTTGTTTGAATTGTCTATAGACCAGGGAGATATATTGACCCAGTACGGTAACGAGCCAATATCGGAGGTTGAGATTGAACTCTTTTCCGGAGAGGCGGACAAGCTGGTGTCCCTGGGTGAAAAGCTGAGTAAAAAGTACTCCCTTGAAACCGAGGAAAGAAGTAAGTATGCAAGAGGTATCAAGCTCATAAAAGATAACAGATGATGTGAAACGCCGAGTGAGTTCACCCGGCGTTTTTTAGTATAAGTAACCCTTCTATACCATAGGGGTTACTTTTTTGTTATAAAGAGGATTTCCGGCGGGTGGTTGGGCTGATTGAGCATATTGAAATAGGCCACATGATAGAGAGTCGGGTCTAGGCCTTTTGTGTAAGTCAGCAAAAGGTCCTTTTCGACTGTACCTTCCTGATGGCCACTGTACATGGTGATGCAGATAATTCCGTCGTTTTGCAGGAGATTGAGGCAGAATTTGACGGCCTTGACGGTGTTCTCGGCAGAGGTTGTAATGCTTTTATCGCCGCCGGGTCTGTATCCCAAATTGAATACTATGGCTTTAATGCCCCTTTTGACGTAGAAAGGGATATTGATGTGAGATGTTTGAAGCAGGCTGATGGTTCCGTCCTCAAGCTTGCCGGCATACCCTTGGGACATGAGAAGCTTCCTAGTTGTATCTATGGCTTCTTCCTGAATATCAAAGGCGTATAGCTTGGAGGGTTTGAGCATGGCAAGATAAAGGGTATCTTTACCGTTGCCGCAGGTAGCGTCTATGAGGATATCGCCTGGCTCAATATACTCCTTTAGGATATACATGGATAAATGTGTGGGTGATTTGATTATGTTCGACATTTTATCTCCGATTTTAACATGTTAGTTAGTCTGTTTGTTTTATTTAATGAAATAATTATGAAACCTGATTGGCCTGTTGTCAATGAAAAATAGATGGTGCAAATCCAAATAGAATTTATAATTGCTACATGTTATAATAAAAAAATAGGAGAGATTAAAGATTACTGATGATGCAAAACTCATTATTGGTGAAATTAAGAAATTGGGAACCACCCTGACTAGCATTGACAAAAGAGTAGACGCATTGGAAGCGGATATGGTCGAGGTTAAGATGGACGTATCGGAGCTTAAGACGGATATGAATTCTACAAGGATGACATTGGAGAATGTTACTAATCATAGCATATAGTTGATAGAAGAAAATCACGTTGCTCTAGTAGAAAAGCTTAATAGTGTGATAGCCTGAATGTGTAAAGAAAATCTCCTTTATTCTTTACTTTTCAAAGGAAAAGAGGTATAATAATGTGCACTATGTGTTTATAATCGAGGAGGATATACATTCATGAAATCAACATTAATTTCCAAAGAGAACAACGAAGCAAAATTGACTATGGAGTTTATGGCTGAGGAGTTTGAAGATGCTGTCGTTAAGGTGTACAAAACTCAAAAAGACAAATTTAGCATTGACGGATTCAGAAAAGGCAAGGCTCCGAGAAGTATTATAGAAAAGCATTACGGTGAGGGCATCTTCTTTGAAGATGCAATCAACAACCTTTTCTCGCTTCACTACCCGCTGGCTCTGGATGAGCTTGACCTTGATGTGATAGACAGTCCTAGGGCTGAGTTCAGTCAGGTCAAAAAGAATGAAGGATTTACAGTAACCATTACGGTAATGTGCAGCCCTGAAGTAGAAGTAAAGGATTACAAGAACATTGAGATAGAAAAAATCGAGGCGAAAGTAGAAGATGAAGATGTCCAGAAGGAAATCGATGACATGGCTAAGAAGAATTCAAGAATGGTGCTTGTCGACAGACCTGCTCAGGACGGAGATATCGTACTTATCGACTACGAAGGCTGGGTAGGCGACAATCAGTTTGAGGGCGGTACGGCAGAGAGACAGCCTCTTAAACTTGGCTCAAATACCTTTATACCTGGATTTGAAGAACAGCTTATCGGTGTTAAGAATGGTGAAGACAAAGACGTGAAGGTTACCTTCCCTGAAGAGTACCACGCTGAAGATTTAGCAGGAAAAGAGGCTGTATTCAAGTGCAAGATTCATGAAATCAAGGAGCAGGAGCTTCCTGAAATCAATGATGACTTTGTAAAGGATATAAGCGAATTTGACACTCTTGACGAGCTTAAGGCAGATACGAGAGAAAAGCTGGAGAAGCAGGCAGCCGAAAGCGTAGAAAGTAGGATGAAGAATAGTGCCATCGAAATGGTTTACAATGCAAACGAGATAGATATTCCTGACGTAATGGTAGAATCGGAAATCGACAACATGATGTCGGAATTTGACCAGCAGCTCAGGTCTCAGGGAATGGATCTGACCAATTACTTCAAGTATATTGGCAAAGAGCCTAAGGAATTCAGAGATGAAATCAAGGACGACGCTTTCAGGAAGGTGAAAACGAGACTGATAATCAGTGCAGTAGCCAAGCAGGAAGGCTTTGAAGCAAGTCAGGAAGATATTGACAATGAAATCGATGGAATGGCTAAGATGTACAATCTTGAAGCAGATAAAATAAGAGAGATGCTTGGAGACCAGAATATGGATATGATATCAGGAGATATTAAGATGAAAAAAGCTGTCGATTTCATATATGACAGTGCGATCAAAAAATAATTATTGAGTTTAAGGAGGTCCGGATTATGGCATTGGTACCATATGTAATCGAACAGACTGCGAAGGGAGAAAGGTCCTACGATATATATTCTAGGCTGCTTAAGGATAGAATAATATTTATAGGTGAAGCGATAGATGAGCATATAGCAAGTCTTGTGGTGGCTCAGTTGTTGTTCCTGGAGGCTGAAAATCCGGATAAGGATATAAACATCTATATCAATAGCCCCGGCGGTTCCGTTACCGCCGGTATGGCTATCTATGATACTATTCAGTATATCAAGCCTGAGGTATCCACTATATGCGTGGGAATGGCGGCAAGCATGGGCGCATTCTTACTGGCTGCGGGAGAAAAGGGTAAAAGATATGCATTGCCTAATGCGGAGATAATGATACACCAGCCTCTTGGCGGAGTTTCCGGTCAGGCAGAGGATATCAAGATACACGCTGAATGGATATTAAAGACGAGAGAAAAGCTCAACAAGATATTGAGCGAAAGTACAGGTCAGCAGCTCGATGTGATTTCACAGGACACGGACAGAGATAATTTCATGTCAGCTGATGAAGCTATGGCCTATGGTATCGTCGATAAGGTAATCAAAAAAAGATAACGGGGGAATAGTTTATGGCGAAATACGATGAGAACAATGAAATACGATGTTCGTTTTGCGGTAAACCGCAGAGCCAGGTCAAGAAGCTGGTAAGCGGATCGGGCGTTTATATTTGCGATGAATGTGTTGAACTGTGCAAAGAAATAATCGCTGACGAAGACAGCAAGCGAATTAAAGATGGGAATATAATATCGGAAGAGGAAGAAAGGCTTCCTAAGCCGAAGGAAATATTTGATATATTAGCTGATTATGTTGTAGGACAGGATGAAGCCAAGAGAGCGCTTGCTGTTGCTGTGTATAATCACTATAAGAGGATAAACAGCGATATAGACGAAGACGAAGTAGAGCTTCAGAAAAGCAACATAATAATGATAGGCCCAACAGGCTGCGGGAAGACGCTGCTAGCACAGACCTTAGCAAAGATATTAAACGTACCCTTTGCCATTGCAGATGCAACTGCGTTGACTGAGGCGGGGTATGTAGGCGAGGACGTTGAAAACATTTTACTGAAGCTTATACAGGCTGCAGACTACGATATAGACAAAGCGCAACGGGGAATCATCTACGTTGATGAAATAGATAAGATTGCAAGAAAGTCTGAAAATCCTTCGATTACAAGAGATGTAAGTGGAGAAGGAGTGCAGCAAGCACTTCTGAAGATATTGGAAGGAACTGTGGCTAATGTACCGCCTCAGGGAGGAAGGAAGCATCCTCATCAGGATTTCCTTCAATTCGATACCACCAATGTGCTGTTCATCTGCGGCGGGGCCTTTGATGGACTTGAGAAGGTGGTTCAGAGAAGAATCGGAGAGAAGACAATAGGGTTTAATTCCAACGTAGAGAGCAATAAGCTGGAAAAGGCTGAGATTCTAAAGAACATACAGCCTGAGGATTTGCTCAAGTACGGTCTTATTCCGGAATTCATCGGAAGACTGCCTGTAATGGTAACCCTGGAGGAGCTGTCCAAGGAGGCTTTGATTGAGATTATTACGGAGCCGAAGAACGCTCTGATAAAACAGTATAAAAAGCTTTTTAAGATGGATAATGTGGAGCTGGAAATAACCATTGATGCCATTGAAGCCATTGCCCAGAAGGCATTGGAAAGGAAAACAGGCGCCAGAGGTCTTAGAGGCATCATGGAACGGACCATGACTAATATCATGTATGAATTGCCGTCGAGAGATGATGTTCAAAAGTGTATAATCACCAGAGAGACTGTGGAAGCAGACAAAGAACCTGAGCTTGTGCCTGTTGGCGTAAACAAGCCGGGGGCAAGGAAAGAGACAGCGTAGAAATAGGGGGAAGGCGGCTTTAGTTAGTCGCCTTTCTATGAATAGGAGGACAAGAGTATGGATGAAGACAAAAACATAACAGATTTAGATGTAATCGAACTTCCGACGATACCTCTTAGGGGATTATGTGTTTTTCCCAATATGGTATTGCATTTTGATATAGGCAGAGAAAAATCGATAAACGCCTTAGAAAAGGCCATGATAAACAACCAGCACATTTTTTTGACATCCCAAAAGGATGAGAATACGGATCTGCCGACACCGGAGGATTTTTATCACCTGGGAACTATCGGCAAAATAAAGCAGATGCTCAAGCTGCCGGGAGATTCCATAAGGGTTCTGGTGGAAGGAGTGTGCAGAGGAAGGATTGAGGAAGTAGGCCACGAAGTCCCTTACTTTAAGTGCAGTATAGCACCAATCAGAGAGCCTGAAATTCTTAAGGATGACCCTGAGGCAGAAGCTCTGATGAGAACTGTTCTGTCAAACTTTGACGAGTATATCAACATCAATCAGAATCTGGCTCCTGAAATATTTGCAAGCGTTGTGACAATAGAAGACCCAGGCCGAATGTCGGACATGATATCATCTCATCTGGAAATCAAGCTGGATAAGATGCAGCTTTTGCTGGAAACCTTGGACCCTAAGGAAAGATTGGAAAAGCTCAACGAAATCCTTTTGAAAGAGATAGAAATTCTCAATATTGAGCAGGATATTTCCAGCAAGGTAAAGTCTCAGATAAACAAGAACCAGAGAGAGTATTATCTGAGGGAACAGATGAGAGCCATTCAGGAAGAACTGGGGGTTTCCGAGGATGTGGAGGATGAAATCGCAGGCTTCCTTGATAAGCTCAATGGTTTGGAGGTTGAAGAAAAAACCAAGGACAAAATAGAAAAGGAAATCAAGCGATTCTCCAAGATGCAGCAGTCATCGGCAGAGGCTACGGTAAGCCGAAATTATATAGAGACTATTCTGGCCTTGCCATGGAACGAGGAGAGCAAGGACAATATCGACCTTAACAAGGCCGAGGATATATTGAACGAGGACCATTACGGACTGGATAAGGTAAAGGAAAGAGTTCTTGAGTATTTGGCAGTTATCAGGCTGTCGGAAAGTCTCAAGGGACCTATCCTCTGTCTGGTAGGCCCTCCGGGGGTGGGCAAGACCTCTATTGCCAAGAGCATTGCAAGGTCAATAGACAGGGAATTTGTTAGAATGTCTCTTGGAGGCGTAAGAGATGAAGCCGAAATAAGAGGACACAGAAGGACTTATATCGGAGCAATACCGGGTAGGATAATCAACGCCATCAAGGACAGCGGAGTGAAGAATCCTGTATTTCTATTTGACGAGGTGGATAAAATAGGTGCGGATTACAAGGGTGACCCTGCATCTGCATTGCTGGAGGTCCTTGACCCTGAACAGAACAAGGACTTTACGGACCATTATCTTGAGGTTCCCTTTGACTTGTCCAAGGTCATGTTCATTACCACTGCCAATACTACGGATACCATTCCAAGGCCTCTGCTGGACAGAATGGAAGTAATAGAAGTAAGCGGATATACGGAAGAGGAAAAGGTGAATATCGCAAGGAAATACCTTGTGCCTAAGCAAATAAAGGAAAATGGTCTTACGGCGAAGAACATTTCCTTTACGGAGCAGGGAATAAGAACTCTCATAAATTACTACACGAGGGAGTCGGGAGTCCGGAATCTAGAACGTGAAATAGGGAACCTTTGCAGAAAGGTTGCCAGAAATTATGTTTGCGGTGAGACCAAAAAGGTCAGCATTTCCGGAAAAAAAGTTCAGGAATTTCTGGGCAAGAAGAAGTATCACTACGATATAATACGAGGTGAAAAGGAAGTAGGGGTAACAACAGGCCTTGCATGGACCATTGTGGGAGGAGATACGCTCTTTATTGAAACCACAGCAGTCCCCGGAACAGGCAAGCTTGTTCTTACAGGTCAGCTTGGGGATGTAATGCAGGAATCAGCCAAAGCTGGGATAAGCTATATAAGGTCGGTTGCGACTAAGCTTGATATAGATAAAGAATTTTACAAAAAATGCGACCTGCACATCCATATTCCTGAGGGAGCTACGCCTAAGGATGGACCGTCGGCGGGAGTTACTATGTGTACGGCAATAATTTCCACCCTCACCGATACTCCTGTAAGAAAGGATGTCGCTATGACGGGAGAGATAACACTGAGAGGAAAGGTTCTTCCGGTGGGAGGAATAAGAGAAAAGGTTCTTGCGGCTCACAGGGCAGGAATAAGGAAGGTTCTCTTGCCAAAGGATAATGAACCTGATATCGCAGAGATACCGGAAGCAGTGATAGGCGAGATGGAATTCGTTCTCATCAAAAGCATCAACGATGCATTGAAGCATGCTCTTATAAAGGAATAAAAAATATGAAGATAATTAAATCTGACATTGAGGCTGTATCTGTAAAGCCTAGTCAGTATCCGCCTGCCGGATTAAAGGAAATCGCTTTTGCCGGCAGGTCCAATGTAGGCAAGTCCTCATTACTCAATCTGATAACCGGCAGGAAGAAGCTGGCACGAGTAAGCGGAAGTCCCGGAAAGACAAGAACTATAAACTTTTATCTCATCAATGATGAGTTTCGCATAGTGGACTTGCCGGGATACGGATATGCCAAGGTATCAAAATCCCTTTCTCAAGGTTGGGGAGAGATGATAGAAAGGTATCTTGAAAACAGACCAGGGCTTTTGAAGGTGGTTCAGCTTGTGGATATAAGGCACGAGCCCTCCAAGCTGGATGTTGAGATGTGCCAATATCTTAGGCACTACGGCCTGGACGGCATTGTGGCGGCCACTAAAGCTGATAAAATATCGAGGGGGCAGATAGACAGACAGGTTAAAGTAATAAGGAAGACCCTTAAGCTGTCGGAAAAGGATATTGTAATTCCTGTATCTGCTCTTAAGAAAACAGGGCATGAAGAATTATTGGAAGTTATGGAAGGATTGCTGGAGGAGTAAATGCAATTTTTAGGATTTCAGATTTTAATAAGGAGAATAAAAGCTATTAGATTTATGATGGCTGATAAATCTGTTCCCAAGAGGAAAAAAGCATTGATTATATTTGGCATAATATACATATTTCTACCTGTGGATTTGATACCGCCCATACTTTTTCCCATAGCATGGATAGATGACCTTGCTCTGTGGATATTCATACTTTGGTATTTGAGCAGCGAGCTTGACAAATATTGGAATGGCGGCAAAGTGAAGGATTATTCAAAAAAATATCATGGAAAAAGCTTCGTGGATGATGTAGAATATGAAGTAGATGAAGACGGCAACAAGAAGGAGATGGGCAATGCACAAGGAGACAGTGGGAACAGTAATGATAACCCAGGAGCAAATCAATGAAAGGGCAGTTGAAATCGGAAGGGAAATCGAAAGAGATTTTGCCGGACAAGAGGTGATACTGGTAGGAATATTGAGAGGTGCTGTTCTGTGGATGGCTGATGTAATGAAGAATGTGAACCTGGATATGACCATTGATTTTATGGCTGTAAGCAGTTACGGTGCAGCTACTAAGACCTCAGGGGTTGTGAAAATCAACAAGGACCTTGATTCGCCTATTGAAGGAAAAAACGTTATCATAGTTGAAGACATCGTTGATTCGGGAGTCACCCTCAATTATTTGAAGGGCTACATGGAAAACAGGGATGCCAAGGTAGTAAAGATTTGCACACTCTTGGATAAGCCAGAGGGCAGGAGAGTGGAAATAGATGTTGATTACATAGGCTTTACCGTGGATGACAGATTTATCGTGGGATACGGACTTGACTATGATCAAAAATATAGAAATCTTCCGTACATAACATATCTGGAAGACTAGACAAACACAGATAAGGAGAATAAAAAATGAGCTACAAAGTAAAAATCGGATTGTCAAATAAGCATGTACATTTACAGCAGGAGCATCTTGAAATCCTGTTTGGAAAAGGCTATGAACTTACTCATAAAAAACCTTTGGTCCAGCCGGGACAGTTCGCATCCGAAGAGACTGTAGATATAGTCGGCCCTAAGAAGACGCTTAAAGGCGTAAGAATATTGGGACCTGTAAGACCGGAAACCCAGGTAGAATTGGCAATGACCGATGCAAGGTCTATAGGGATAAAAGCTCCTGTAAGAGAGTCGGGAAAGCTGGAAGGAACACCGGGATGTAAAATAATAGGTCCTTGCGGCGAAATAGAAATAGACCATGGCGTTATGGTGGCATTGAGACATGTTCACTTGAATCCTCAGCAGGCCATAGAGGCAGGCGTAAAAGACAAGGACATCGTATGTTTGAAGATAGACGGAGAAAGAGGTCTCATATTCGACAATGTTCTGGTGCGTTCAGGCGATAAGCACGAAAGGGAAGTACATTTGGATACAGATGAAGGTAATGCTGCAGGTTGTGGCCCTGATGCCATTGCGGAGATTATAAAATGATTGGAAACGGAACATGGGGCACTTGCTCCTGGGAATTGGACGATAACGGGAACCTTACTGTTTACGGGGGAATCGGGACAGGGATAAAGGCTCTTGAAAGCGTGCCTTGGCGCAGGTATAGGCAGTACATATACACTGTCCAAATTTCCCATGAGGTAAACTTGGAAGACAATACCTCATTGAGCTACATGTTCAGCAACTGTGAAAACCTGCAATATGCAGACCTTTCGGGACTTCGTACAGGGAATGCTTCTGCCATGAACTGTATGTTTCAGGATTGTGACAATTTGATATCATTGGATTTATCAGGCTTTGACACGTCCAATGTGATCAGTATGAGCTGGATGTTCAGAAATTGCAAGAAACTTGCAGTGCTGGATTTATCCGGCTTTAATACTTCCAGGGTGACAGGTATGTCAGGATTGTTCAGTAGCTGCAGCAGTTTGAAATCCATCGATCTAACCAGCTTTGATACATCTAATGTGGTGAGTATGATAAGCATGTTTATGAACTGCAGCAGTTTAACTACATTGGATTTATCCAGCTTCGATACATCAAAAGTTACGGATATGAGCTGGATGTTTTGTAACTGTACTAGCCTGAAAACTCTTAACATTTCTAATTTCGATACCTGTAATGTTATTGACATGAGCTTGATGTTCAGCTCCTGCAAGAATTTGCTGTCTATAAATCTGACGGGATTCGCAACATATAATGTGAAAAGCATGCAGAATATGTTCCTGTTCTGTGACAGCCTCAAATGCCTGGATCTATCTACTTTTGAGACTAGAGGCGTGGAGGATATGAGCGATATGTTCACAGGTTGCGGGCACCTTTGCTCCATAGTCATGGGCAGAAGATTTTCTATGACGGGAAACAACGGTACTCGTTGTGAGTTTCCAGCTCAGGCATCAGAAATGGTTCATGACGGCAAGCCTTGGATATCGGCGGCAACGGGAATCAGCTACAGCTCCGGCCAGATACTTGACAAGGTAAACGATATATATTACATAGACGGCAATGATTTCATGCTTTCCTACATTCCTAACGGAGCTTCGGGGGATATGAGCCATTGTGATACTCTTGCTCATTCAGGATATGCCGTTGACATAATGGAGCCTGACCTTACTCATCCTTTGGGCTTCGCCTTCAAGGAATGGAATACGAGGAGAGACGGACGGGGAAAGAGCTTTTTTCCGGGGCAGACTTTGGACCCTATATATTCCGATGTCGCACTATATGCGATATGGGCTTCAGCACCGGTGATGAGCAGGCTGGAATGGCCTGAAGCTATTGTATACGGGAATAAAGCACCTATCAAAATACCTATGGTTAACGATAACAATGGAGATATAACCTCCTTTGGTGCAGAGATAAGTCCCGATGGGTCCGACGGATGGGCGCCGTATGACCTGGACTGCATACCGTCGGTAGAGCTGGATGGCTATTATCTGAGATTTTATGCTTCAAATTACATGGGAACGACATATACGGACTGTGTCAAGCTGGTTATCGATAAGGCATTATATGATATGTCGAACACAAGATGGTTCTACAACGGCTCCAAGGTATATGACGGCAATGTTAAAAAAGTTGAGTTGACAGGGCTTCCAAGAGGTGTAAACGCTGTTTACGAAGGAAGCGAAGGTATAACTGCAGGCTCTTATGTCGCTTCGGCACGGCTGGAGTATGACATAGTAAATTATCAGATGCCTGAGCCTATAGAGGCGTATTCGTGGGAGATATTGAAGGCAACCTATGACATGAGCAAGATAGCATGGGATTGTAGTCGACCTTTTACATATGACGGGAATGAAAAAATCGTTAGCCTTAAAGGTCTTTACGGAGGACTGACGGCTGAATATGAAAACAACAGAGCTTTAAATGCAGGGGTCTATACGGCAAAGGCGATTTTGAGCTATGATACTGTGAATTACGAGAAGCCTGAAGAAGTAGAACCTTGTATCTGGGGGATAAAGAAGGCTGTATTTGATTTAGGCAACGGACACTGGGATTATGAAGAACCCTTCTCTTACGATGGGTCTGTTAAATGTGTTTATATAACGGATTTGCCTAAGGGTGTAGCCGCAGCCTATGAAGGCAATACTGCCACCGATGCGGGAGTCTATGAAACCAAGGTAAAATTCGATATAAAGGATAAGGACAACTTCAAGGTTCCCGATGATAGCCTGCTGCAGTGGGAAATCAAAAAAGCTGATTACTCCATGGACGGAGTTTCATGGGAATATAACGGTCCTTTTGTATACGACGGGGCTGAAAAACAGGTGGCCCTTATAGGTCTTCCTGAAGGAGTGAGCGCCACCTATTTTGAAAACTGCAGAACCGATGCAGGAGAATATGAGGCTCATGCAAGCCTGAGCGTTGACGATGCCTTAAATTACAATGTGCCTGAGATGGACTGTCTGCAATGGGGCATAGGAAAAGCTCACTACGATATGGGTGGCGTCAGATGGAGCAGTGAGGCGGAGCTTATCTATGATGGAACAGAGAAAAGCATCGTTCTGGAAGGTCTACCCGAAGGTGTTGTTCCTCATTATGAAGGCAACATAGCCATTTTAGCGGGAAATTACGTTGCCAGTGTTTCCTTTGAATACGATGAAAACAACTACTATAAGCCTGAAGTAAACGATTATTCTTGGACCATGGACAAGGCCATTTATGATATGAGTACTCTTCAATGGATAAATAATGAGCCCCTTGTCTATGACGGAAAACTGAAAACAGTGTATCTTAACGATCTGCCGACAGGCGTTACGGCGCAGTACACGGGAAATACGGGAACCGATGCGGGAATATATACCGTTTCTGCAATTCTTCATATGGAGGATCAGGATAATTATCGAGACTCTAAAACTCCTGAATTCATGTGGGAAATCAAAAAAGCGGTCTACGATATGAGTAACGTAAGGTGGAGCTATGAAGAGAGCTTTGTATTTGACGGCGAGCCAAAGCAGGTTAAGCTCCTCAATCTGCCGGAAGGCATAGAGGCGGTGTACAGCGAGAATAGTGCGGTGTTTGCCGCTGCCTACATAGCTATGGCTACCTTTGAGTACGATGAAAATAATTATGAGATGCCATCTGTAGCGGAATTTCGATGGGAGATAGAAAAGGCCGAATTCAAGATAGACGGTGCAAGATGGAGCTACGAAGAACCATTCACGTATGACGGAGAAGTCAAGAGCATCAGTATTCATGGATTGCCGGAGGGGATAAAAGCACATTACACCGGCAATGAAGCTGTTGGTGTAGGCATATATGAGGCGAGAGCGACCTTTGAGGTGGAAGATAATGAGAATTATTACCCTCCTGAAATGGAAGAATGCACGTGGCTTATACAGAAGGCCGAGATTAATATGGACGGCATAAGATGGGTGGCCGGAGACAGTCTTATCTTTGACGGAGTCGAGAAGGAAGTCTATATTACAGGATTGCCTGAGGGTGTATCAGTAGCATATGAGAATAATAATAAAACTTATGCCGGGGAATATGAAGCCATAGCCGAGTTCACCATAGAAGATGAGCATAATTACGAGACCCCTAGACCTATAAGATATTCGTGGATAATAGAAAAAGGGTTGTTTGAAGTAGGGGAGCTGCTGTGGGCATCTGATGAGCCTTTAGTCTACGATGGCAGGGAGAAAACCGTTTACATTGAAAATTTGCCTGTAGGAATATTAGCTGACTATGAGGGTAACGGTGGAATCTTCGCGGGGGCTCATATTGCTAAAGTGACCTTTGAAGTTTTGGATAAAGACAATTATTATGCTCCCGAGGCCATCAGTCACGAGTGGACAATAGACAAGGGCAGCTTTGATTTGAAGGATATTTTCTGGGACTACGATGAGAATATCTACTATAGCGGAACAGAAAAAACCGTAAAGCTTCTGGGACTGCCTGAGGGAGTCTCTGCCGAATATTACGGGGAGTTTGGTATAACGGCGGGAAATTATAAAGCCGAGGCTGTTCTTCACGTGGAGGACAGCGATAATTATTACGACCCTGATACGGTATCCATTTACTGGGAAATCAAGAAGGGAAGCTACGATATGACTCATGCGTGCTGGAACTACGAGGAGCCATTTGTATATGATGGAAATGAAAAAAGTGTTGAGCTTACGGGACTACCTGAAGGAGTAAGAGCCAAGTATACGGACAATAGTAGTCCCCTTGCCGGTGAGTACACGGCTTCTGCCGAATTCATATCCCATGACCCTGAAAATTACAATACGCCTTCGGGAATGTCTATTTCCTGGGAAATCAAAAAAGGAATATACGATATGAGAAGCGTCAGGTGGCATCAAGAGGAGGAGTTTATATATGATGGAGCTGAAAAATCTATTTATTTGACAGGACTGCCCGAAGGAGTAAACGCTGTTTACAGTGGAAACAGAGAGGCGGATGCCGGCATATACGTAGCGAATGCTGCTATATCAGGTGACGAGGATAATTACGAGATACCTGAAGTCGATGCATTTGGATGGACTATTCACCGTGCATGGCTTGATGTAAGCGGTATAGCGTGGAATTACGATGAAGCCTTCATATACGACGAGACCCACAAGGACATATTGCTTGAGGGAATCCCTGATGGAGTGGGTGTGAAGTATTATAACAACAGAGCGGTGGGAGCTGGCAAATATGAGGCCCGTGCCGAGCTGATACTGGACCCTAACAGCAATTACAAGGCTCCGGAGTTACAGATCTGTACATGGCAGATAAAGCAGGCGGAATACGATTTGAACAGTCTTTCCTGGGACTATGAGGGAAAATTCCTATACGACGGAACTGAAAAAAGCGTAAAACTGACAGGACTGCCGGGTGGAGTTGTGCCTCGATACAGTGGCAATACCAGTACAGATGCCGGTGAATATACGGCGGAAGCGACATTTATATACGATGAGAAGAATTACCATGAGCCTACCGTAGAAAGCTGCAAGTGGGAAATTGGAAAAGCCGACCATGACATGAGCGGCGTAATGTGGAACTACCAGGAGCCTTTTGTTTATGACGGAACCACGAAGACCGTAGGTCTTAAGCCTATGGAAAGGCATGTAAGCGGCATTAAAAAGCTGTTTAAGTCCTCTGAACGCATTTCTCTTACCGGACTTCCGACAGGGGTGACAGCCAGTTTTGAAGGCAATTGCGCTATTGATGCCGGTGAATACGTTGCGAGAGCAGTTTGTGAGGTTGATGATCCGAAGAATTTTCGGGTGCCCGTAATAGAAGACTGCGTATGGACCATAAGCAAAGCAAACTACGATATGAGCGGTGTTTACTGGATTGATGACGGTACCTACACATATGACGGCAAGGAAAAGAGTGCCAGACTTTCCAATATCCCCGATGGTGTATCGGTAATCTACGAGGATGACAAGGCCATTGAAGCAGGAGGCCACATATCCCATGCCAGGTTTAAGATAGACGATGAAGAAAATTACAATGTCCCGGAGAGCATATCCTTCAGATGGAACATTAAAAAAGCTAAGTATGATATGAGTGATGTGAAATGGGACTATGATTCTGCTTTCCTCTATGATGAGATGGAAAAGTCCATTCACTTACAGAATCTGCCTTCAGGCGTAAGCGCAGTCTATAAGGGAAACAGCAGCATAGACGCAGGTGTTTTTATTGCAAGTGCCGATTTTGAATACGATGAAGCAAACTACGAAAAGCCTGTTGCTCAATCATGTAAATGGAGAATAAACAGAGCATACTATGATATGAGCGATGTTAGATGGGATTACCAAGCGCCTTTCTATTATGACGGAAGCGAAAAAGCAGTAGTTCTCACGGGCCTGCCAGATGGTGTGACAGCGGTGTATGAGCATAACAGAGCTATTGCCGTTGGCATATACACAGCCAAGGTCACCTATTGCTATGATGAAAAGAATTATCAAAAATCCGAAGCTGTTCGCAGCTGTAGATGGGAAATCAAAGAAGCAGCAGATACTGTATAGTATCTGCTTCTCTTCTTTTGCTTTTCCTTATTAGCTTTCCATTTGCTTAGCCAGAAAACCGGCTCCCAGCTCGGCTGTTTTTACTTCCAGCTCGCTTAATTCTCTGTCTTCCTCAGGCAGTATAGTAACGGAGCCTATGGGGTCTCCATTGCTTAAGATAGGGATGACCACCTTTGTTCCGGTGCTGTATTTGTTCTTTTTCTGTATTATGCTGTCCAGTTCGTCGTCTATTTTTTTGTCGATATAATCCTTTTGCCTAAGGCCTGAGGCAGCAACGAAATGGTCGGTATCGGAGACGAGGACGGGAAGACCCAAAACGCTGGATGCAGTTTCAGCGAAGCCCTCGGCGACTTGTCCAAGCTCGCTGATAGGAGAGTATTTTTTCAAAATCACTTCTCCTGTCATACCCGTGTAGATTTCCAGAGGGTCTCCTTCACGAATTCTTAAAATTTTTCTTATTTCTTTTGGGACTACTATTCTTCCCAAATCATCAATTCTTCTTACAATGCCGGTAGCCTTCATTTTTTTCCTCCAGTATTTTATTTTACCAATATTGTTTGTAAAACCAGGTTAAATATACCTATGAAAATCTCCGATTTTAAGTTATAATTAATAGAGAATTTTTTGAGCCGATACAATGAAAGGGATATTAAGATGAGAAAAATTCGTGGTCTTTGGAGAATAGTATTTGGCAGAACAACGATACTTGTCGTTTTGCTGTTGATTCAGGCATTCATTTTGTTTGGTGGTTTTTATCTGCTTGATAATAAAATGTGGGCAGTAAACTTCATTGTAGGTGTTGCTGCAGTAATAATACTGATGTATATTTTGAACATCAATCAAAACGCCAACTTTAAAGTAATGTGGATAATATTCATACTTGTAATGCCAGTGATGGGTGTTGCGTTTTTTATATTCACCAGGATCCAGCCGGGAACCAAATTTATAGCAAACAGAGTGGAAGAACTGTTAAAAGAGGAAGCTTCATATTTGAGGCCTGAGACTGACGTAATGAACAGGATATATGCCGAATCAAAACAGGATTACGGCCTATTTAAGTACATGTATGAACAGGGGCATTATCCCGTGTACGACAATGCAAGCGTCAGGTATTTTCCCTTAGGAGAAGACAAGTACGAGGAAATGCTCTACAGGCTGGAGCAGGCAAAGGAGTATATCTTCATGGAATACTTCATCGTAGACAAGGGAGATATGTGGGACTCCATACTCAAGATACTGGCAAGGAAGGTAAAGGAAGGGGTAGAGGTTCGCTTCATGTACGACGGAACCTGCACTTTATCACTGCTGCCTACTAATTACCCTAAGCGGCTTAAAAAGCTGGGAATCAAATGCAAAGTATTTTCCCCTATGCGGCCGCTGCTGTCAACTCACCAGAATAACAGAGACCATAGGAAAGTTCTTGTAATAGACGGATATACGGCATTTACAGGCGGCATCAACATTGCCGATGAATATATTAACAAGAGAGAGCGCTTCGGCCACTGGAAGGATACAGCCATAATGGTAAGAGGGTGCGGTGTCAACAGTTTTACCTTGATGTTCCTGCAGATGTGGAACATCAAGGAAACCGTAAAAGAAAATTACGAACGGTATTTAAGATATGAGGCTCCGGCAGACCCTGCCATCAGAAACGGTGGATATATAGTACCTTACGGCGACAGCCCTCTTGATGACGAAGAAATAGGAGAGAAAGTATACAGGGATATACTCAACAGAGCCAAGGATTACGTCCATATTATGACACCTTATCTCATACTCGATGATGAGATGTTAAGTGCTCTTATATTCGCGGCTGAGCGAGGGGTTGATGTTAAGCTCATATTACCTCATATTCCCGACAAGAAGTATGCCTATCTTCTGGCCAGGACTCATTATGCTGACCTTGTAAGCCATGGGGTTAAGATATATGAGTACACGCCGGGCTTCGTTCACGCCAAGGTATTCGTGAGCGATGATGAAAAGGCTGTAGTAGGAACCATAAATTTGGATTTCAGAAGCCTGTATCTTCATTTTGAATGTGCCGCATATATTTGGAAAAATCCTGTGATACGAGATATAGAGGCGGATTATCAGAATACGTTGGCAAACAGTCAGCAGATGACAATGAAGGAAATAAAAAAATACGGTATAGTTCCTACCATATTAGGAAGGTGTCTGCGCTTAATAGCGCCGCTGATGTAGAGGTGAAAAGAATGCTTTTTAAGAATATTACCATACTTGACGAAGACTTTCAGATAAGAGAGAATCAATACGTAGCAATCCAGCATGAGAGAATAGCCTATATAGGCGACACAAGGCCTGAGGGAGACTACGGAGAAGAATATCATGGTAGGGGGAAACTGCTTATGCCTGGATTTTATAATGCGCATGCGCATTCTCCTATGACATTGATGCGGGGGTACGGAGAGAATGTGTCGCTTCAGGATTGGCTTGCCAAGAAGATTTTTCCCTTTGAAGCCAAGCTAGACACAGAAGCTGTGTATTGGGGAACTATGCTGGCTATGGCTGAGTCCTTTAAATTCGGAATAGTGTCCACCAGCGATATGTATTATTTTTGTGATGCAATGGCGGATGCTGTTATTGACAGTGGGGCAAAGGCTAACATTTCAAGGGCCATTGCTAACCCTAGGGGAGAGGATCCCCAGACCTTAGAGAGCATGAAGGAAATGAAAGCGCTTTACGGCCAATACCATAATGCCGCTGAGGGAAAGGTAATGATAGATATGAGTCTTCACGCGGAATATACCTCTGACTATCCTACGGCTGTTGCCTTGGCTGAATATGCCAAGACAATAGATGCGGTAATGGCGGTACATGTTTCGGAGACACAGCTTGAGCATGAGGAATGTATAGAAAGGCACGGGCTTACTCCTGCGGCATATTTTGCCAAGGCGGGGCTCTTCGATGTACCTGCAGTGGCAGCTCACTGTGTATACTGCACAGGCGAAGACCTTGATATTTTCAAAGAAAAGAAGGTTACGGTAGCTACCAACCCGGTAAGCAATATGAAACTTGCCAGTGGCATATGCAATGTTAAAAAAATTGCCGACAAAGGTATTAACGTAGCAATAGGAACTGATAGCGTTGCAAGCAACAACAGCTTGAATTTTGTGGAGGAAATGAAGGTTTTGGCCATTGGCAACAAGGTGTCAATAAAGGAGCCTGAGGCTATTTCTCCAAAGCAGGTCTTGTATTTTGCAACGAGAGGCGGTGCAATAGCCCAAGGTAGAGAAGACTGCGGATTGGTCAAGGAAGGAAACAGGGCAGACTTGATAGTAATGGATATTTCAGGGCCAAATATGCATCCTGTCCATAATCTTGTCAATAATATAGTGTATTCCGGTTCAGGCAGTGATATTGTACTGACTATGATAGACGGGAAAGTGGTATACCGTGACAGGAATTATTGTACAATTAATATAGAAAAAGTTATTGATATGTCACAACAAGAGATGACCGGAATATTAGAAAGGCTTAAATAATGACGAAAAGATCACTTGTTAAAGGTGCGGCTGTTCTGGCTATAGCAGGAATATTCGTAAAGATATTGGGCGCCTTCTTCAGAGTTCCTTTAGGCAACATCATAGGGGAGGAAGGAATGGCCAACTATGCGCCTGCCTACGCTCTGTATGCAACCCTACTGGTAATTTCAACATCGGGTATTCCCATAGCTATATCCAAGATGGTTTCCGAAAGGTGTGCGATAGGTCAGTTCAGGGAAGCCGAGAGGGTTTTTAAGCTGTCCAGAATTCTAATGATAACCATTGGGGTGTTCAGCTTCGTGTTACTGTTTTTCTTTGACGAGATTATAGCCGACCTTGTAAGGATACCGGGGGCGGCTCTTTCCATGAAGGCAACAGCCCCGGCCCTTATTCTCGTTCCCATAATGTCTGCTTACAGAGGTTATTTCCAGGTAATGCAGGAAATGGTTCCTACTGCTGTTTCCCAGGTTATAGAGCAGATGTTTAGAGTAGTTCTGGGACTGTCTGCGGCTATATTGCTCATGAGGTCTTCCTGGCTTACGGATTTTACCGTCAATGAAAGAGGAGCTGCCGGCGGGTGCTTCGGCGCATCAGCGGGAGCCATCGGCGGACTGATAACTATGGTAGTCATTTACCTCATATGCAGAAAAAAGCTGAAGAGGCGCATCCATGCGGATAACGGCAAGGCTCATGAGTCCTCGTCTCAGATTATCAAGAGGATAGCCATAATTGCGATTCCTATTACCATAGGAGCCATGATTATGCCTCTTGTCAATTTGGTGGATTCGGCCATAGTCAACGTAAGACTTTTGGACAGCGGCTGGGAGCCTGCTGTGGCAAAGGGAATGTACGGACAGCTTACGGGATATGCAGAGCCTATAGTAGAATTTCCTCAGGTCCTCATGACCTCCATTGTGGTAAGCCTTGTTCCTATGGTTTCTGCCGCCAACAGGCTGGGAAACACCAAGGAGCTTCACGGTCACATCACACTGGGCGTCAGGATGAGCCTGATACTGGCATTCCCGTGTGCCATAGGGCTCTTCGTTCTTGCAGAACCGTCGCTGCTTTTGCTTTATCCTGCTCAGAGAGCGGGAGCCATAGGAGCAGCCCCTTGTTTACAGGTCTTGGCGTTGGCTTTCGTATTGCTGTCTTTGATAACCAACATGACGGGAGTGCTGCAGGGGATAGGCAAGCAGATACTTCCTGTGAGGAATTTGTTTATCGGTATAGTTGTGAAGATAGCGGTTACATGGATTCTCACAGCCATACCTCAGATAAACATTGTAGGAGCCACACTGGGGACAACGGCAGCCTACATGGTTGCGGCATTCCTGGATGTAATGGCAGTGAGAAAGTATACTAAGGTTAAGATTAAGATGGGTATGGTAGTAACTAAGCCCTTGATTTCGTCTCTTGTCATGGGAGCGATAGTTTTCTTCTCATACAAGGGCATATTCGCCTTGCTGGGAAGTAACGCTGTGGCCACGCTTGTAGCTATACTTATCGGGATTATAGTGTACGGATTAATGATACTAAAAACCAAGGCAATAACACGAGCTGAGCTTCTTGACATATCCATGGGACAAAAGATAGTGAAAGTATGTGATAAATTAAGGCTTTGGTAGAATTATTTCTTGACAAACCTGTGTAAAAATGGGAAAATAGAGCACGAGGGTAGGAACATATCAAAACATATTTGTTCTTATGATAGTGGCATACGCTATTTGTAAATAATTTTAAGGAGGATTTATTGATGAATAAGGCTGAATTAGTAGCTGCAGTAGCAGAAAAGACTGGTTTTACGAAGAAAGATGCGGAGTTAGCCGTTAATGCATTTGTATCAAGTGTAGAAGGGGCTTTAGTAAAGGGTGAAAAGGTTCAGTTGATTGGATTTGGAACATTTGAAGTTCGTCAGAGAAAGGCCAGACAGGGAAGAAATCCTAGGAAACCAGGCGAAATCATCAAGATTGATGCTTCTAAGGCACCGGTATTCAAAGCAGGCAAAGCTCTTAAGGATTCAGTAAACAAATAAGTCAACTTAAAGGGTAACACTTGTTGCCCTTTTTTTATAGACATGCTGGAACAGGTGATATATGAGAATAGATAAGTTTTTAAAGAACTCAAGAATAATAAAACGCAGGACTGTTGCCAAGGAGGCATGCGAGCAGGGACGAATATTCCTCAACGAGAAGACAGCTAAGCCCGGGGCCGAAGTAAAGGCGGGAGATATTATCTTCATTCAATTTGGCAATGGAAGTTTGAAGGTGGAGGTGGCAGAGCTGAAGGAGTCGTGCAGAAAAGAAGCGGCAGCAGACATGTATAGAGTAATTGAATAAATCCTGTAATAGGGCTATAAAATAACGTCCTCTCGGTAATAATCTGTATAGATGAATTCCGGGAGGTGTTTTTATGTTATTGGGGATTCCCAGGGGATTTTTTTATTATGATTACAATCCCTTTATTACAACTATATTCGAGAATACAGGCTGCAGGCTGGTCATGGGTAAGGACAACGACCATGAGACCCTGGAAAGGGGAATGGAGCATACGGTGGATGAAGCATGTATGCCGGTTAAATTGTTTGCAGGGCAAATAGAAAAGCTGGTGGAGGAGTGCGATTACATTTTATTGGCAAGAGTAATGAAGGACTGCAAGGGGAAGTGGCTGTGCCCAAAGTTGTTGGGATTGCCGGAGCTGTGTGTAGGCTCTTCGGGTAAGGAGAAACTCATTTCCACGGAGCCGTTGTACTTTAACGACAAAAGATTGCTGAAGAAAGCAATGTGGAAGGTATGCCGGCAAATGAAAGTGAATAAGAGAGTATTTGATTTTAACTTTGACAGGGCTTACAGGGAGCAGCTGCGTATTGCTCAAGGTAAGAGCAGAGCTTACGTTGAGGCGGCATGGGAATTTGTGCCCGATATCCCGAAGGAAGGGGAGATAATTCTTCCCAATACCAGGACCGTTTTTCTGGCAGGCCACTGCTATAACGTATTCGATAAGTTTTCCAACGGGAACATAATGAAAAAGCTGGACGAATTGGGGATAGGCATCGTCACGGAAAAGGACATCCTTCAGAGAGAAAAAGAGAAGGCCCTGAATTCGGCGGGGCTTATGAAAGAACCCTACTGGGAATCGGTGGAGAGGATACTTGGAGGGATTTTGTGTGCAAAGGACCGGGTCGATGGTATTATCTATCTATCCTCTTTTTCCTGCGGACAGGATTCGATAATTCTGGAGCTTGTAAAGTATTATGCTGGCGATATGCCTATGCTGGTGTTAAAGTTGGACGAGCATCAGGCCTCAGCAGGTGTAGAGACAAGGCTGGAAGCCTTTGACGACTTGCTGAGAAGGGAGGGCGATGATGACCGTTACATTTCCTAATTTCGGACCGGCAGCTCTTGTTTTATCAAAGGTCTTAAGGGAGCTGGGAGTAAGTCATATAGCCCCCAGGCCAAATGATGAGGAAGCCCTGAGACTGGGAATAAGATTTTCACCTGAAGAGATCTGCATTCCCTTTAAATACATGGTAGGCAATCTCATAAAAGCCTATGAGGAGGGAGCAGACACCGTACTGATGGCGGCAACCTCCGGACCATGCAGGCTTGGAGAGTATTGCGAACTTTTAAAAGTAGTTTTGGATAGAAGCGGATACGAATTCAACTGGATAGTATTCGAAACGCCTAACGTGATTGGTATGAGAGAATTCATAAGAAGGATAAAGTCAGGTTTTGCAGGTACGGAGGTTAAAGCACATCGCGCAGCAACATCCGTAGCAAAAGGCCTATTCTTGACTTTTGCTATGGATAGATTGAAGGGAAGAACGGAAGCCCTGGCGGGATATATAACGACCCCATATAAGGCTGTAAGGCTTATAAACGATGTGGAAAGGGAAATCGAAGATTGTCCCGACCTTTGGGGGAGTCTGCGGATAATAAGCAAGTACAAAAAAGTGCTGTATGAGTTGAAGCGGGTGCCGAAGGCAGATCCTATAAGGATTTTACTGGTAGGCGAAATATATACATCTATGGAACGAGAAGCAAATGGAGGGATTGAAGAAACGCTTATGATGATGGGGTGTAGTGTCACAAAGCATATGGATATGACCTGGTGGATAAGGCACACGGCAGGAGAGGCAGTGCTTCCCAAGGCATTGCGAAGAAATGACAGGAAGGGGATAATTTGCGAGATAGGAGGCTATGGGAAGGCTACTGTATCAGAGATACTAAAGGGTAAAAAAATCGATGGAATAGTCAAAATAATGCCCTCGGGATGTATGCCGGAAATAGTGACCAAATCCTACTGCGAAATGCTTCAGGAAGAAAAGGGATATAGGATACTGCATCTGATATATGACGAGATGAGCGGCAACGCCGGATATGAAACGAGACTTGAAGCATTTGTAGACATGCTGGAAAGGAGAAGAGATGTATTGGCTGGGAATAGACATAGGATCCATAAGCACGGACTTTGTAATGATAGATGAAGGGCGCGAGGTCAAAGAGTCTCTTTATTTAAAGACAAAGAGCAATCCGGCGGAAGCCGTTAAGAAGGGATTGAACCAGCTTTCCAAAAACTACTCCTCCGGCAATATAAAAGGTGTGGGAATAACGGGAAGCGGAAGAAATTTGGGGAATGCGCTGGTAGGAGGAGATGTAGTAAAGAACGAGATAACGGCTCACGGCAGAGCGGCTTCGTTTATCGACCCACAAATAAGGACCATCATAGAAATAGGGGGACAGGACTCTAAGATAATCATTATGAAGAATGGCCTTGTTCGGGATTTCGCCATGAACACGGTGTGTGCGGCGGGAACTGGTTCCTTCCTGGACAGACAGGCTGCAAGAATGGGAGTGACCATAGAAGACCTGTCTCAAATGGCTTTGAAAGCGGAAAAAAGTATTTTGATAGCGGGAAGGTGTGCTGTGTTCGCCGAGTCCGACATTATTCATAAGCAGCAAATGGGCGTAAAAGACGACCAGCTTATGGCGGGTATGTGCAGAGCCTTGGCACTGTCCTATCTGTCAAATGTGGCAAAGGGCAAGAAGATAAGACCTAAAATATGTTTTCAAGGAGGCGTAGCGTCTAACTTGGGGATGCGCAGAGCCTTTGAGGAACTGCTGGGAGAAGAAATATTCGTTCCCAAGGAGCATAAGATAATGGGCGCTTTGGGGGCAGCTCTTATAGCAAAGGAAAAGTGTAAGGGGAAGACCAACTTCAAAGGATTTGAGGTAGGGGAGAAGGAAACAATCCTGAGAGAAGAAAAATGCCACGGGTGCAGTAATTTGTGTGATATCATTATTATTGAGACCCGTGGTATGAATAGAGGCTGTTTTGGGGACAGATGCGGTAAATACTCTGCATGGCCCAATTAAACTAGGACGTGGTATTTCCTATGACGGGAATCCTGGCAAGAACTAGATTCCATACGAGAGGAATGAGAATAAGCTGAATCGGAAGCATGACAAAACATTTGATTATCCTGGCAGGGAGCAAGGCTATGAAACCGTTTCCCATAAGTATTGACAGCCAGAGGGTATCCAGGAACAGGTTGAGGCCGAAGATGATTATTATGACGGCAGGTAACCCCCTTTTCCAGGTAACAGGCTTTCTGTAAAGAAAAAGTCCGTAGACCATGCCTGTGAGAAATGCTGTCAGCGTGAACCCCGGGAAGTAAGCTCCCGTAGGGAAAATCAACATTCCTAAAATATCCCCGACGGCGTAACCCATGCCGGCCCACCAAGGGCCAAATTTTATACCCATAATAGCTATCGGCAAAAATCCAAAGCCGATTCGCAGGATGGGAGTGTTTATTGAGCAGAACCGGGTGAGGATTATTTCCAATGCTATCAGGAACGCCATAATAACGAGTCTTGATGTTGTTGTGTTTTTTTCCATTAAAAAAACTCCTTTCTCCTTGTGTTCGCAGATTAACTACACTAAAGAGATAGAAGTTTGTCCAACCGAATTCCTTTGTGTAGTAGCGGACGCGATATTGCACCGCGGTAAAACCTTCGTTCATAAGCAACATCCCATCTTATGACACTTCACGCACAATATCTACTCTACGTGAGATTATTTTATCACAGAGAATAGGCATATACAATAATGAAATTAAAAAACATTTGCAATGGAAGGCTTTTCATTCTTGTGGAGGAAATCAAAACTGTATTTAAGATAAGCTGCTTCTCCCGCCGAATTGGACGGGTCCTTTAGCTTGATGTAGTAATAGGTCTTCGATACGATGCCGTCGGTTTCGTTAATAGACTCGGTGTCTATGAAGAATGCGGATGTTTTTTTGTACTTATCCCAGTCCTTTGCAATAAAATCAAAGCGATCCATAGCTGTTTTCCAGTCGTCCTTCTCTATTGAAGGAATAACTTCTTTTGATAGAATGGTCTTGTACTGATGGATGGTTTTTTCCGAAAAGCCTTCGTATATACCCCAGGGAACAAGGATTAAAATAAGGCATATTAAAGAAATAATTAGGTCTCTCATGGACGTATCTCCTTTACGGTTGATGAAGAGTTGTCCGGCATATAGACGTGAAGTTTGACCTGCTCATCGCAAAATGCCAGGAATACCTTTTTATAGTCCAGTATTCCCATAGAGGTCAAGGTGCTGAAGAGCTGTTTTTTTGTCCACCCGGCTTTTACTAGATTAGACTCGTATAATGCGCCGTCGGAGATAAAAACAACTGGCATGATTTCCCGGTTCTTTTCAAGAGACATATCCTGGCATGTCAAAGGCTTCTTATCGGCCTTCGGTATGACAGACAGCTCTCCGTTAGATTCCATTACTGCGTACTCAACATCGACAATGGAAGGTGAATTGGAAATCCTCAGCTGTTCCACAAGGTCGTTGATGGTTATTCGCAGCTTTTTTAATTCCTTTTCATTAATGGCTCCCTTGTCTATGAGGACGCTTGGCTTGCCGTTGAAGAAGTTCTTGAGTTTTTCGCTTTTGATAGATAAGAAGGATATGAATACCTGCAGGAACAATAGGGTAAAGATGGCACTTATACCTGTTATCATAGATACGTCGGGGGATTCTATAGGTATGGAAGCCAGCTCCGCTATCATGAAAATCACTATGAGCTGGAAGGGCGACATCTTGGACAGTTCCGCCTTGCCCATTATCCTTATTACAAATAGGACTATTGAATAAAGTATGATAGTGCGTATTAAAACAATAGTCAAATCGTCCACCTCCTTTTTTGAGACATATCTTATTGTTTACCGAGATGTGATTTGATATACTTGCTTGTGAGGTGACAAATGAGAATTTTACAAATGAGATTTGCATATATCTATACATTTACATATTTATCAATAGGTGCATTGACTCCTATTATCGGACAGTATCTCAGCAGTATAGGATTTTCTGGAGCGCAGACCGGAACCATCACTGCGGCAGGAACTACTGTTGCTATTTTTGCTTCCGCATTTTGGGGCCAACAGTACAGTAGAAGAAGAGATAAGCATATGATGCTTATTATGCTGTGCCTTATTTCGGCAGCTATTTCTATGGTGATAGTCAATGTGCAAACCTATTACTTGTTTGTAATGGTTTTTGGAATAATGTATTTTTTCCAGGCTCCAATAATGTCGCTTACAGATGCCCTAACGATAGAAAGTAAACAAAATTTCGGGGTAGTTCGCTCCTTTGGTGCGGTAGGCTTCGCAGCCGGCGCGTTTATTTCGGGATTGATAGCAGACAGATGCGGGCTTGTATCGTTGTTTTACATATATACAAGCGCTTTCGCGGTTTCGGCCTTATCCATATATTTGGTCAAGGGCAAGGTATCTCCTGCAAAGGGCAGGGCCGGAGGCGAGAAAAAGAAAGGGCTTAGAGGATATCTGCACGTTCTAGAAAACAAGACCCTCAGACAGCTCATACTGTGCGCTTTTTTTATGGGCGGAACCAATGTGGCCAATAATACATATTTTGGATTTCTCTATGTGGAAGGTGGTGGAACCATTGCGGGGCTGGGTGCGGTAATGCTCATTATGGTAGGTAGTGAGGTTCCGTTTATGGCTCTGTGTGAAAGGCTGTCCAAGAAGTTTACCATGGAAAGGCTTATACTGGCTGCAATGATTATCTCTGTAGCAAGGTTCTCACTGTATGGATTGGGGATGCCCTGGTGGATGCTTATACTTCTCGCTGTTTCTCAGGGAGCTGTCAACGGTATACTGCTTGTGGAATTCGTAAGGTATGCTGCCAAGTTGGCTCCCGAAGGCAGTGAAAGCTTGGCTATATCAGCTTATTACGTCATAGGCAGCAATCTAAGCACTATCTGCTGTCAGCTCATAGGCGGGATACTGCTGGATGCGGCGGGAGCAACAGGAGTGTATTTGTTTTTTGGATTCTTTAATCTTGCGGGAGTTATTTTGTACATTAGATTCAAACTGTATATTGGGAGAACGGTAAAACCTGACCGGATTGTGAAGCCATTCTGCGAATAAGCGACAAATTTGATGTTTCTTTTAATGTATTATTCACATTGCTGTTGTAATCATGTGCTTGTGTGGACTTGATTACTCTATAGAAGCTTTGACAGACCTATATTTTTTTACAGCTGCTGCTTCGTTGATAGTTATAGCATTGTACAATGGAGAACGCGGTATGAAAATGAAATACTTCTTCTATGTATTCTATCCGGGTCATTTATTGGTTCTTTATACCTTGACCGTTTTTGTGTTTGTACCCATGTTATAAACACGATTTACCTGTCGTGTAGAAATAAGAATAAACAGATAAAAAAAGATTGAAAAAACGATTGACAAGGAATAACTTATTTGGTATTATGAACAGGCTGTCACATTGAACAACGATTTTTATCGACGATTTTCGACTTGGAAGAATGACAGAAAACATTAAAAATGTAATAAAAAAATCGAAAAAAGTTGTTGACAAATCATGGGATATGCAATATAATTAAAAAGCTCGCCAAGTGCGAGTGTGACTCTGAAAATCAAGTTGATTTAGGGGTCATGAACATTGAAAACTTCATAGTGTAGAAATTTGAGTCAAATACAATTTGATTTAAAAAACGAAACTAAAAGCATACCTGAAATATGGAAAAATGTGAAAAGTTTCCGACAATTTCTAGAAAAACATAATTCGGATAAAGAATT
>JAAZCE010000080.1 GCA_012513435.1 Clostridiales bacterium | reverse complement strand
CTAACAACACTTCAAAGAGCTACAATGAAAGACTCTCTATATCAAATGATGGGTGATTCTGCATATAAACAAGCTGGGCTGGTAAATGAAATGGACATAAACGCAGTTAAGGCAATTTACGACACTTGGAAACAAAAACAATTTAGCCCAGAACAACCAGATTATTTAAATAGTATTGTAACAGGAACTCCTGTTGTTGGTGGAAATTTACCACAAAGAAATAATAACCCTGGAAACATTAAATCTGGTGGACTAGCCGATAGTTTAGCAACTGGAACTGACTCACAGGGACATTTGATATTCCCAACACCAGAAGCAGGTTTTGAGGCTCTTATAAGAGATGTTCAAGCTAAAGTTTCAGGAAACTCAAAGTATTTACAAGCAAATCCAACACTTGCACAATTGGGTAGCGTATATGCTGAAGACCCTAACTGGTCAAATTCTGTTGCTAAGATTTTAGGGGTTACACCAGAAACTAAAACTCAAACAATACCAATTGAAAACTTAGTATTAGCAATAGCAATGCAAGAAGGCTACTTCGCATAATTATATGGAAAATATGGAAAACACAGAACTAAAAAACCTACTAGAATCATATAACCAAGATCCAAAGCTAAAGGATTTATTTAACCGTTCCTATGGTTCATCTCAAGACATAATAACAGCCATTGAAGTCGTTGAAAGATACAAAGCAAACATAAATGGTTCAAAAGTAGAACCAAAAGATAGTTTACTTAAAAGGATGGTTAAAGAACCTATTGAAGCTCTTGTCGTTAGACCAGCATTAAGAACAGGACAAGCTATTGGTGGTGTCATTGTGCAAAAAATAATAGACGCTATGCCTGACTCTGACCCAAGAAAAGCCCAATACCAAGCAAACCTAGACAAAGAATTAACAAGCCCAACAGAAGTGCCTGTTTATAGTGATGTATTTGGAGAAATTGAACCACAGAAAGCTTTTGGACAAGGTGGTGGTATGCAAATAGCAGGAGAAGCATTAGAGAGTGCTTCATATTTACCATTTACAAGATTAGCTGGTGGTGTGTTACAAGCAACTAAGGGTAGTGCTGTTTCAAATATAATGAGAACACTAGGGAGAGAAAGTGCTTTTGGTGCTGGTGCTTATACCTTAGGTGAACAACTACAAGAAGGCGAAGTAAATCCATCAGAATTAGCTAAAAATTTTGTATTAGGTTATGGATTAGGTGCTGGACTTGGAATTGGTAGTAATATTTTTGGTAGAGTTGCAAGAGCTGCAAGACGAGGTGCTACAACTGCTGAAAAAAGATTAAGAGAAGTTGTTAATAAGACTAGTAGCGTTACAGATGGTTTAACATCTAATATTAAAAGAAATACAAGAAACATGTTACAAGAAGTTGCAGAAGAACAAGCTATTAGAACAAGACTCGCAACACAACCAAAAGCAATTAAAGTTTTTGAAGAAACTGGAGGTGATAATTTTATAAAAGCAATAGAAAATACTGCTTCTGATTTAGATTTACAAGCAAAAAAGAAAATTATTGAAATAGCAGAACAAAGAATACTTGGAACAGCGGGAGATGATTTACCGAGGATTGTTATTGCAGAAGATTATATTGCACCCAGAGTAAAAGCCTTACAAAACCGAGCAAGTGAAGTCGGTGCTAAAATTGGCTCTTACGCAGAAAAGACAGACATAGTTAAAACAGATGCAATTATTGATACTATTACGCAAGAAGCAGACAAAGTAGGTGTTACAGTTAAATTTAATAATAAAACAAAACAATTTACAGTAACTCCAAAACCAGGTATTGCAGGTGTAGACACTCAAAAAATAAATACATTTGAAAACATCTTAAAGGGTTTTGCAAAGAACGAAGATAGAACTGTCGGACAACTACACGCATCAAGACAGAACCTATCAGCCCTAACAAAGAGAACAGATTCGGCACAAGAATTATTTAGTCCAGGTGGTGCAGTTGATAACATACGAAGAAAGATAAGCGAAACTATT
>JAAZCE010000023.1 GCA_012513435.1 Clostridiales bacterium | reverse complement strand
TATGGTATGGCTACTGACTCTGCCTATGTTGTGGATTATTCGCAGAGTGATAGTCTGTTTTTGCATGGCGACTCGCTAATGATGATGACAGACTCAATATATAAGGATATAAAGGCATATTATAATGTACGCTTCTTTAGGAATGATATGCAAGGTGTGTGCGATTCTATGAACTATGTGCAGCGCGACTCAATACTATATATGCTTGGCAATCCGGTTATATGGAATGAAGGCAATCAGGTGCTGGGCGAACAGATTGATATTTATCTGAATGACTCCACCATCGAGAAGGCACATATTCATGATTATGCACTGGCAATTCAGGATCGTCAGGAAAATGCACAGTACAACCAAATCAGCGGTCGGGACATGAAAATATTTTTCGAAGAAGGAGAGCTGAGACATCTTTTGGTGGAGGGAAATGCCGAGTCGCTCTACTACATAGTAGAAAATGACAGCACAGGCGTTATCCTCGGATTAAACAAAACAGAGAGCGCATACCTTACCATGGGTTTTAAAGACGATGAGCTTGAGAAACTCAAGTTGTGGCCTTCTGTTCAGGCATCAACCACCCCGTTGAGCTTGTTGCAGCTGGGGATTCCCAGCTCAAGGGCTTTATGTGGCTCGACTATCTGCGACCGAGACACAAGATGGATATTTTCCGTAGAAACGAACGTGAAGCAGCTGATGCCGAAGTAAAGGCACCCCGCAAATTTGTTAGAGAGGATTGAATCCTCTTTCTCTTCCACACATTCTCTCGCTTTTGAGTTGTGGTATTCTTTTCTTATATTTGTATCACTAAAACAGTAAGGTTATGGGACTATTCTTTTTTTATAATAACAGAAAACCGCGGAAATTCAACCATCGACCAATACTTTTCGACCCCGAGAAAGAGGCTCGTCGTGAGGAGATGGAAAAACGAATCCGCAGAATGAAGGAGGAAGTGGCACGTGAAGAAGGAAGGCCGATTGAGCCTTACGCTGAGGAGCGTAAGACTGATTTCAAAGAAGAATTTCTTTCACAAACAAAGTATTTGAAGAAACGCAAAGAGCGTGAAGAGGGAGACAACAAGCCCTTTTATGCCAACACTACAACTATCGTATTGTTTTTGGCTGTGTTGATTGTGCTTTTCTACATCCTTTTTCTGAGATAGGACTTATCACGCACAATCTAAATTACTTATTACTACTACTTTCAGATGTCCGATATAATAAATTTATTACCCGATTCCATAGCCAATCAAATTGCTGCAGGTGAGGTTATTCAGCGTCCTGCATCGGTGGTGAAGGAGTTGGTAGAAAACTCTCTTGATGCCGGAGCAAGCCATATTCAGGTTATCATCAAAGACGCAGGCAGAACACTAATTCAGGTTGTTGACGATGGAAAAGGTATGAGTGGCACCGATGCACGTATGGCCTTTGAGCGTCATGCAACATCCAAGATAAAAAGTGCCGAAGATCTGTTTTCACTATATACACGAGGATTTAGAGGCGAAGCGCTGGCCTCCATTGCAGCTATTGCACATGTGGAGCTGAGGAC
>JAAZCE010000022.1 GCA_012513435.1 Clostridiales bacterium | reverse complement strand
CAGTTCTGCTTCCTGCTTTATTTTCTTCCTTATGGATGCCATATGGATATTAAAGAAGATTTGGATTATCTGGCTGACTGCCCAGTAAAGAGCAAGGCCGGACGGAAACGCTCTCGCCATCCATAAAATCATTATAGGAAAAACGTATTTCATCATTTTCATCATGCCTGCGGACTGCCCTGCAGCAGCCTGCCCAGTAAGTGCCTGGGTCATTGAGAACGAAGCAAATGTTGCAACGCCTGCAATAATAGGCAAAATCCACGGATCCGGCTGACTCAGGTCGTTTATCCATAAGAACGATTCATGAAAAGCAAAAATCATACTGTCGTCCTTCATATACATCATAGGATTTCTAAGCAATGCAAAGAGCCCCATAATAATAGGCATCTGAACCAGCATAGGAAGACAACCTCCCATAGGATTGAATTTTTCTTCCTTATACAATTCTGCCATTTTGATATTCAGAGTTTCTTTATCGTTGGCATACTTTTTTTGCAAAGCCTGCATTTTTGGCTGCATTTCCGACATCATGGCAGTCGACTTAGTCTGCTTTATGTACAGAGGGTATAGAACTACCTTTACGATTACGGTAAAAATTATAATGGAAATACCGTAATACCCTATGAACCCGTACAAAACACCAAGCAACCATCCCAAAGGCTTCGCTATTACTCCTAGAATAGTGTACATTAATTAATTTCCTCCTATTTTAAAGGGTCGTATCCTCCCGGATTAAAAGGATGACATCTCATCAGCCTTCTTACACCAAGATAGCTTCCTTTAAAAAAACCATACTTTTCGAGTGCTTGAATGAAATAAACGGAACAAGTAGGATAAAACCTACATGTTGGCGGGAAAAGAGGAGATATGAATTTTTGATAACTTCTTATTATCAAAATCAATACCTGTTTCACTGTGCGCCTCTCAATCTTTAAACAGCTTTGCTCTCCTTATGGCATTTTTTAAAGACCTCTCCACATCATAAGATTTTTTGCCGTTAATAGCATTTCTGGCTATTATAACCACATCATAACCTACCTTCATATCACTGGAATAAAGTCTGTAATTTTCCCTCATAAGTCTTCGAGCTCTGTTTCTTGCAACACTGTTTCCTACTTTTTTGCTTGCTAAAAACGCTATTCTGTTATATGAAAGATTATTTTTCCTATAAAAAAGCACCACATATCTATCTCCAATGGACTTACCTCTTTTGTAGATTTTGGTAAAATCATCTTTTCTTCTCAGTATATCCTTTTTTAGCATTGTTTTTCCAAGTTATCATACATAACAAAAAGACCACTTTTGCGGTCTCTATGCTGATAAAACTTTTCTTCCTCTTTGTCTTCTTTTCTTTAAAACATTTCTACCGTTCTTCGTTCTCATTCTTTTTCTGAAGCCATGTTCTTTTTTTCTCTGTCTTCTTTTTGGTTGATATGTCATTTTCATGACTATGTCCCTCCTTCTTTTAATAGTATTATCGGCACAAATCTAAATTTCAACTTGTACACATATGCTTTAATATTATACCTCTGTAAAAATAACATGTCAAACGGTTTTATTGCTGCAAGGCACTTTAAAAAGACTCCTTTTCAATATATAGTTGATGCTGTTAAAACTTTGCACAATTTTATCCACTGATTGTGGATAACCTCTGAAATATTTATTTTTTAAATTATTTATATTAAACAGTTGCCTGTGGATAACTTTTTTTGCTATTATATACACATAGCAATATAGGGGGAAATTCAATGAAGAAAAAAATCGATGAAAAAAAATGGAACGACATACTTTCAGAAATAAGTAAAAATATTACAGAAGTAAGCTACAGAACATGGTTTTCTCCACTTACCCCCCTTGAAATAGATGAAGACGCTCAGGTTATTTATTTTGCATCTTCAAATGATTTTTTAATAGATATTCTTAAAAATCGCTACATCTCCATTTTTGAAAAATCCGTTGAAACCATATACGGTAAAAAATACAAGGTTGTTTTAAAGGATAAGACGGAAGAAGAAATAGAAGATTTCTTTAAAGGAGATAAAGATAAAAAAAGTAAGAAGAACTTTATTACCGAAGAAAGTGAACTCAGAGAAGAATACTACCTCAACCCAAGATATAACTTCGATAACTTTATAGTAGGAGCAAACAACAACTATGCTCATGCCGTAGCGCTGGCCGTAGCCGAATCTCCCGCCGTAGTATATAACCCCCTCTTTATATATGGAGGTTCAGGTCTTGGTAAAACTCACTTAATGCACGCAATAGGTCATTACATATTACAGAAAAATCCATCTCTTAAAGTATTGTACGTTTCTTCGGAAATGTTTACTTCCGAACTTATCAAGGCTCTTCAGGACAAGAAGGCCGGTACATCTAAAATCAACAGCTTTAAAAAAAAATATAGGAGCGTAGATGTCCTCCTTATAGATGACATTCAGTTTATCGAAGGAAAGGATGCTACGGAAGTTGAGTTTTTCCATACCTTCAATACCCTTTATGAATTTAAAAAGCAAATAGTAATAACAAGTGACAGACATCCAAGTCAGTTAAAAAATCTGGATGAAAGACTTCGTTCAAGATTCCAATGGAATATAGTAGCTGATATACAGCCTCCTGATTTTGAAACAAGAGTCGCTATTTTAAGAAATAAAGCTGAACTTGAAAATGTTGAAATAGACGATGATTTAATGGATGTAATAAATCTCATTGCCGAAAAAGTGAAATTCAATATAAGAGAACTGGAAAGCGCCCTTACAAGAATAATAAGCTACTCTATGGTCTTTAAACAAAAGATAAACATTAAATTTGCAAGAAAAAATCTCAACGATATTTTCTCAACAGGTGACTTTAACATTACCTGTGAATCCATTAAAAAAGAAGTATGTAAGAAATACGGAATAAAAATAACAGATATGGAATCTTCAAAAAGAAAAAGGGAATTTTCATATCCGAGACAGATAGCAATGTACATATGCAGAGAAATGACTGATTCTTCTCTTCCTAAAATAGGAAAATCCTTTGGAGGTAGGGATCATACCACAGTTCTTCACGCATACGATAAAATTGCAAGCGAACTAAAAACCAATGATTCTCTGGCAAATGACATAATGCAGATAAAAAATGAACTTCAATAATTATCAACAACCTTTGTTGATAAAAAAAGCAAGTTATCAACAGATTTTTAATAACAAATATTAAAGTTATTGCAAGGCTCACATAAGTTATCAACAAAATCAACAGCCCCTATTACTATAACTACTATTAATTAACTAATAAAGATAATATCATTTTTTTGTTTCAGGAGGGTAAATATGAAATTCACATGCAATCAACAGATTTTAGCAAAGGCTTTAAATACAGTTTCAAAAGCTGTATCTACAAGAACTACACTCCCTATTTTAAAGGGAATATTGATAGAAGCAAAGAAAGAAGGAACTATAACTTTAACGGCTTCTGACCTTGAAATAAGCATAAAGAAAAAAATAAATGCTAATATTGAAGAAGAAGGAAGCATAGTTGTTGCTTCAAAATTATTCGGAGATATAATAAGAAAACTTCCTAACGAAGAAATATTTATAGAAGAAACAGAAGAAGACAGCATTTTAATTAAAACCGATTCTTCCGAATTTAAGGTTGTTAATTTATCAGTAGATGAATTTCCTAAAATAGGAGATAAGGAAGATACAAATGACGAACTTCTTTTTAACGGAGAAATATTCAAAGATATGGTTAGAAAAACATCCTTTGCTGCAAGTATAGATGAAACAAAGGGAGTTTTAGTAGGAGTATTGACTGAAATAAATAATGAAAGCGTTAACATGGTAGCTCTCGACAGCTATCGATTAGCTCTTGCATGTGAAAAAATGACTAGCAGCAATCAAAGAAAATTTATTATAGCCGCTAAGATAATGAATGAAATAGGAAAAATAATAACAGATGAAAATAAAGAAGATGATATAAAGATAAGCCTTGGTGAAAAAAGAGCCATATTTACAATAGGAGATGCTGAAGTGGTTCTAAGATTAATGGAGGGAGATTTTATAAAATACAGAGACATTATTCCTCAGGATAACAGCACCATAATAACTGTCAGTAAAGAGCTTCTCCAGGAAAGTATAGAAAGAGCTTCTCTTCTTGCAAAGGAGGGTAAAAACAATTTAATAAAGATGACCTTAAAAAGTAATCTTATGACAATCACGTCAAGGTCTGAAGAAGGAAATGTCAAAGAAGAAATAATAATGGAAAAGAAGGGAGAAGATATTGAGATAGGGTTTAATTCAAAATTCATAATCGATGTTTTAAAAGCCATCGAAGATGAAGAAATCTCCATGAACTTCAAAACAGGAACATCCCCTTGCGTTGTAAGACCTGTAGAGGGAAATGCATACGAATATCTTATTCTTCCTGTAAGGATTCCAAAAATATAAGATGTATATTAAGAGTATAGAGCTTAACAATTTCAGAAACTATGAGAATATAAGGGTATCCTTTAACAATAAAATAAATATCTTTCTTGGGAACAATGCACAAGGTAAAACAAATTTGTTGGAGGGTATCTATTTGAATGCAATGGCAAGATCATTCAAAACAACAAAGGATAAGGAATTAATAAGATTCGGACAAGAATACTGTAAGATAAAAACATCTGTCATAGTAGATGATGATGAACAAATAACAGAAATTGTAATAAACAGCGAAGGTAAAAAAGCCGTTAAGATAGATGGTGTAAAGATTAAAAAAACTTCTGAACTTCTTGAAAGAGTATTGATAATAATATTTTCTCCTGAAGATTTAAAAATTGTAAAGGATGAACCTGAAAAGAGAAGAAAGTTCATAGACAGAGAGCTTTGCCAGATAAAGACGGGATATTATAACGATATAAGCAATTATAAAAAAGTATTAAAACAGAGAAATACTTATTTAAAGGAAAATGTAATAGAAAATTCCGTATTGGATATTTGGGATTATGAGCTGGCTAAGTACGGAAGCAGAATAATTTGGATAAGAAAGAAATTTATAAAGAAGATAGATAAAATAAGCAGAGAAATACACGATAAAATTTCCGGCGGCAGAGAAAATCTCAGCCTGAAATATGAAGCTAATATAAAGCCTTCAAAAAGTCCCGAAGAGATGGAAGCAGATTTTTATGAGATTTTGAAAGAAAGCCGGGGAGATGATATAAGAAATAAAAATACCGGAAGAGGGCCTCATAAGGACGACATGAAAATTTCGGCAGACCAGATAGATTTAAGGAAGTTCGGCAGTCAGGGACAGCAGAGGACGGCGGCTCTGTCTATAAAGCTTTCCGAAATAAAACTTATAGAAGATGAAACCGGTGAAAACCCAATTCTTCTGCTAGATGATGTGCTTTCTGAACTTGATAATGACAGACAAAGGTATCTGTTGAATTCCCTAGGCAAAAACCAAATGTTTATTACCACGGCGGATATTTCCGGAAACGTGATAAAATCAATAGCTGAAGGAAAGGTTTATAAAATAGTATCTGGAGAAATAGATATAGAAATATAGTAAAATAAAAACACATACATACACCCTGCTGAAAAAATGCTTTTACATATTAAAAACCGCCCGATAGAGCGGTTTTTAATATGTAAGGCAACAATTAAGTCAAAACAGCATATTTTCTTGTTAAACCGAAAGTTTTATGATACAATATATAGTGTATGTTTTAATACAAAAAAAGGAGAGCAGATGATGGCAAAAGACCAGAAGGTACAGCAGTATGATGCTGAACAGATACAGGTATTAGAAGGACTGGAAGCGGTAAGAAAAAGACCGGGAATGTATATAGGAAGTACGGGGGCAAGAGGTCTTCATCACCTTGTATATGAGGTAGTGGATAACAGTATAGACGAAGCCCTTGCAGGTTTTTGCAGTGGTATAAAGATAATCATCAATAAGGATAATTCCATAACCGTTGAGGATAATGGCAGAGGGATGCCTGTCGATAAGCATCCGAAGCTGGGTATCCCGGCAGTTGAAGTTATTCATACAGTGCTTCACGCCGGCGGAAAATTTGGAGGTGGAGGATACAAGGTATCGGGAGGCCTTCACGGTGTTGGAGCTTCCGTTGTAAATGCCCTGTCTACAAAAATGGAAGTGGAAGTAAAGAGGAACGGCAAGATATATAAACAGATGTACCATCAGGGTAAGACAGCAAGCAAGCTGGAGGAAGTAGGAAATGCAAGAAAAACTGGTTCTAAGAGTACATTTTGGCCGGACCCTGATATCTTTGATGAAATAGATTTTGATTTTGATACCCTTGAGAGAAGGCTTAGAGAAATGGCATTTCTTAACAAGGGGGTCAAGATTACCCTAAAGGACGAAAGAGAAGGCAGAAAGAAGGAAGAAGAATTCCACTATGAAGGTGGAATAATTGAATTTGTAAAGCATCTTAATGCTAACAAAGAGGCACTTCACAAGGACGTAATATATTTTGAAATAAAGGATAAGGACAGAGAAGTTGAAGTGGCCATGCAGTACACTGACAGGTACAGCGAGCTGCTCCTTTCCTATGCCAACAATATCAACACCACGGAAGGCGGCTTCCACATGGTGGGCTTCAAGACAGCACTTACCAGAATAATCAATGATTATGCCAGGAAGAACAAATTTCTGAAGGATAATGAGGATGCTCTTGCAGGCGAGGATGTAAGAGAAGGACTGACTGCCATTATTTCCGTAAAGCTCACGGATCCCCAATTTGAAGGACAGACGAAGACGAAGCTAGGAAACAGTGATATGAGAGGTTTTGTAGAAACGGCTACGGCAGATTATGTTCTGGCATTTCTCGGAGAAAATCCTTCTCAGGCCAAGATAATTCTGGATAAATGTTTGAGAGCAGCCAGGGCTAGAGAAGCTGCAAGAAAAGCGAGAGACTTGACGAGAAGAAAAAGCGTACTGGACGGATTTTCCATGCCGGGTAAGCTGGCAGACTGCTCGGAAAAGGATCCTGCACTGTCAGAGGTTTTCCTGGTTGAGGGAGACTCCGCAGGGGGAAGCGCGAAGCAGGGAAGGGACAGAATGAGACAGGCTATTCTTCCTCTTAGAGGCAAGATACTCAACGTCGAAAAGGCAAGACTGGATAAAATATTAAATTCCGATGAAATAAAGAATATGATAACCGCCTTCGGCTGCAATATAGGAGCTGACTTTGACGAGTCCAAGCTTAGATATCATAAAATAATAATAATGACCGATGCAGATGTAGACGGCGCTCACATAAGGACGCTGCTTCTTACATTTTTCTACAGATACATGACTCCCCTTATTGAGAAGGGTTATGTTTACGCGGCCCAGCCGCCGCTCTTCCAGGTAAAGAAGGGCAAGGAAGTCTTTTATACCTATTCCGAAAAGGAGCAGGAAAAGCTTATGAATGACTTAGCGGACAAACCGGGGAAGCCGGATATTCAGAGATACAAGGGCCTTGGAGAAATGGACTTTCATCAGCTTTGGGAAACCACAATGGACTACAATACGAGAACCCTTGTACAGATAACTCTGGAGGACGCAACTGCTGCCGATGAGATATTCACCACCCTCATGGGTGACAAGGTTGCTCCGAGAAGAAAGTTTATTGAAGATAACGCCGCACTGGCGAAGCTGGACATATAGGGGGTAACAGATGGCGAATTTACTGGAAGACCAGAAACTGGTTCAACATGAGATACATGACGAAATGAAAAACTCTTACATCGACTATGCCATGAGCGTAATTGTAGGAAGAGCTCTTCCTGATGTAAGGGATGGACTTAAGCCCGTTCACAGAAGAATACTTTACGGAATGGCGGGACTGGGCGTAACGCCGGACAAGCCTTTTAAAAAGTCAGCTCGTATAGTCGGCGAAGTAATGGGTAAATATCACCCTCACGGCGACAGCTCCATTTACGACGCTATGGTAAGGCTGGCTCAGGACTTCTCCACAAGATATTTGCTCGTAGACGGTCACGGCAACTTCGGCTCCGTAGATGGTGACGGTGCTGCGGCAATGCGTTATACGGAAGCCAGAATGTCTCCTTTTTCCCTGGAAATGATTCGGGATATAGACAAGGACACCGTAGACTTCATGCCCAACTTCGACGAAGAGGAAAAGGAGCCTGTTGTTTTACCTGCAAGATTTCCTAACCTTCTCGTAAACGGAAGCAATGGTATTGCAGTAGGTATGGCCACATCCATTCCTCCACATAATCTGGGAGAGGTAATAGATGCTACGGTCAAGATGATAGATGATGAAAACTGCACCATAGAAGACCTTATTAAGATTGTAAAGGGTCCGGATTTCCCTACGGGAGCACAGATTCTCGGAAAGAAGGGCGCACGGGATGCCTACGCTACAGGGCAGGGCAAGGTTCTTGTCAGGGCGGTTGCGGATATTGAAGAAAACGACAAGGGCCGTTCACAGATAATAATTACAGAGATACCTTTCCAAGTAAACAAGGCAAGACTTCTTGAGAAGATAGGCGAGCTGGTAAGAGACAAGAGGATAGAAGGAATCTCTGCAATCAGAGATGAGTCCAACAGAAACGGTATGCGCATTGTCATAGAGCTTAAGAAGGACGCCAATCCGAGGATAACCCTCAACAGACTTTACAAACATACACAGCTGCAGGAAAACTACAGCATGATAATGATAGCTCTCGTTGACGGACAGCCGAAGATACTGAATCTCTATCAGATACTTGAAGAGTATCTGAAGCACCAGAAGGAAGTAGTGACGAGAAGAACTCAGTTTGATTTGAAGAAGGCTGAAGCCAGAGCTCACATTCTGGAAGGCTTGAGGATAGCCCTTGACAACATCGACGAGATAATCAAGATAATAAGAAGCAGCTACAATAATGCCAAGGAAAAGCTAATGAAAAGCTTCGGGCTTTCTGACGTTCAGGCTCAGGCAATTCTGGATATGAGGCTTGCAAGACTGCAGGGCTTGGAGCGAGAAAAAATCGAGAGCGAATACGAAGAGCTTTGCAAGAGAATAGCCTACTATAAGCAGCTTCTGGCTGATGAAAAGATGCTTATGAAAGTTATAAAGGAAGAGCTTCTTGAAGTAAGGGGCAAGTACAGCGATAAGAGAAAGACCAAGATAGCAACGGAACCGGGAGAAATGGATGAGGAAGACCTTATTGAGGAGAAGCAGGTAGCAATTACGCTGACACACCTTGGATACCTTAAGAGGATACCTGCCGACACCTATAAGACCCAGAAGCGGGGCGGTAAGGGTATTACGGGCCTCACCACAAGAGACAATGATTTTGTGACCAACCTTATAATGACCTCCACCCACGATAATCTCATGTTCTTTACCAATACGGGAAAGGCTCATAAGATAAAGGCCTATGAGATACCTGAGGCAACTAGGACGGCTAAGGGCACACCGGCTATAAACTTCCTCAACCTTATGCAAAGAGAGAGGATTACAACCGTAATACCGTTTAAGGATTTCAAGGAAGAAAAATACCTTATCGCGGTTACAAAGAAAGGTACTATAAAGAAGACAGCTCTTTCCGATTTTGATACCAACAGGAAGACAGGTCTTATTGCAATAACCCTAAAGGATGGAGACGAGCTTGTAGGCATCAAGCAGACCAGCGGCAGCGACAACGTAATAATAATCACCAAGAATGGCAAGTGCATCAGCTTCTCCGAACATGATGTAAGGCCTATGGGCAGAGTCGCAGGCGGAGTGAGAGCCATCAAACTTGAGGACGATGATGAAGTCGTTTCCATGGAGCTCGTTCAGCTGGATGAGGAGCTGCTTGTAGTAACAGAGAAGGGCTACGGCAAGAGGACTTCTGTAAAAGAGTATAAGATTCAGGCAAGAGGCGGCAAGGGCCTTTTGACTTATGACAAGAGCAAGTTTAAGAAGACAGGCAAGCTGGTAGGTGCAACAGTGGTAGACGATGAAGATGAAGTTCTTCTTATTAACTCGGAAGGAATCATAATAAGGATACGAGCAGACGAGGTTTCCAAGCTTGGCAGGGCAACTCAGGGCGTGAAGATAATGCGCACTGGAGAGGACATCGAGATAATTGCTATGGCAAGGACCATAAGCGAAGGCGATGAAGAGGAGAACGAGAACAAAAGGAAAGCTAAGAAAGAGGAAGATGACGAAAAAAAAGATGACGGCTCCGAGCAGACGAAGCTTGATTTAAAATAAGTGTCAGCAAAGAAGAAGACAGGAGAGGTAATTTTTATGAAACGCGTATTTTCCGGCGTTCAGCCGACAGGAAACATTCACATAGGCAACTACTTGGGGGCGCTGAGGCAATTTGTGGAGCTGCAGGAAGAAAATGAATGTATTTACTGCATAGTAGACATGCATTCCATAACCGTCCCTCAGGACCCTAAGGAGCTGAGAAAACATATTCTCGATGTAGCCGCCCTGTATATGGCAGTAGGTGTGGACCCTAAAAAATCCATAATTTTCGTTCAATCTGATGTAAGCGGACACGCAGAGCTTTCATGGGTGCTGACGTGCTGCTCCTACACGGGAGAACTTTCGAGGATGACTCAGTTTAAGGACAAGAGCAGAGGAAAGGAATCGGCGCCTACGGGACTTTTCACTTATCCTATTCTTATGGCGGCGGATATTCTTCTCTATGATACGGATATAGTTCCCGTGGGAAACGACCAGAAGCAGCACATAGAGATATGCAGGGATATAGCTATCAGGGTAAATCACAAGTACAAGAATACCTTCGTAGTGCCTGACGGTAGATTCCTGAAGGCGGGGGCCAGGATAATGGCATTAGACGACCCGACTTCAAAGATGAGCAAGAGTGCGGAGAACATTCACAGCAGAATATCTCTTCTGGATGAGGAAGGTAAAATTAAGAAATCCATAATGAGGTCAACGACCGATTCCGACGGAGAAATCAGGTTCGACCTCGAGGAAAAGCCGGGAGTGAGCAATCTGCTAAATATTTACAGTGCATTTTCGGGAGAATCCGTAGATGAGATAGTTGTTAAATATGCGGGATGTGGTTATGGTGATTTTAAGAAGGAGTTGGCGACCATAACCCAGGAAGCCCTCGTTCCCATCAAGAAGAATTTCAATGAAATTCGCCAGTCGGAAGAGTTGAAGAATATACTGATAAACGGCGCGGAGCGTGCCAATACTATCGCCGAAAAGACTATGAAGAGAGTTAAAGATAATTTTGGCCTTGGGTTTTAATAATTTCTGCCTTTGGTTTGCTCAATACTCTTGAAATACATCTTACAAATATGCTATTATGTATGGGCGGCTTGATTGACCTGCGCCGCCCTACAAATAAATAGCAGAAGAATAACGTATGCCCCCTTAGTTAAATGGATATAACAAGCCCCTCCTAAGGGTTAGTTGCTGGTTCGATTCCGGCAGGGGGTGCCAAAAGAGAATCCCTTAGTGATTGCAAGCGAAGCAAGAACTTAGGGATTTCTTATATCGTATCGACGAGGATTTCTCCGAGTCGATGAAGGCAATCCCAAGGCGACAAGGATTGCTCATTATATTATCTGCCTAAAACCTTTCCAGTCTATCAACCCTCGAAGGCCGCAACCTTTGCTTCGCAGGCTTTCATAGCCAGCAGGGTTTTTTGTATGAGGTCGGCGAGCTCCCAGCCTAGCATGTCTGCACCTTTTTGAATGACTTCTCTGGAGCAGCCTGCCGCAAATCCAGAGCTTTTATATTTTTTCTTTACGGATTTTACTTCCATGTCCTGCACGCTTTTTGAAGGCCGCATCAGCGCGGCAGCACCGATAAGGCCCGTCAGTTCATCTACGGAGTAAAGAACCTTTTCCATTTCGTGTTCCGGCTTGATGTCTACAGTAATGTCATAGCCGTGGCTTGCTGTTGCGCGAATCAGCCTTTCGTCCAGACCTCGCTCTCTCATTATTTCCTGAGATTTGATGCAGTGCTCGTCGGGATATTTTTCAAAGTCCAGGTCGTGGAGCAATCCCACAAGGCCCCAAAATTCAACTTCATCACCATAGCCTAAATCTTCTGCAAAATATTTCATTACTCCTTCCAGAGTAAGGGCATGCTTCAGGTGAAATTCGTCACTGTTGTACTCTGTAAGCAGCTTCCATGCTGATTCTCTTGTCAATACTTCACTCATATTATCATCTTCCTTCCTTCAATGTATTATCAATATATTGTAATCTTAAAAAAGTAGAATTTATTGACGGTCTGGGTTTCACGAATTATCAAAGGCTCCTCACAGCAGCACGCAGCTAGGGTGGCAGCCCTTGCGATACGGTAGTCTCTGTGACAGTTAATCCCCCCCCTTTTTTTTAAGGAAGGAACGCCTCTATTGGGTCAGGCCGTAGGATATAAACTGTTCCAGCTTGGAAAGGGGAATAGTCTTCAATGTGCATTTGCCGAGAGCAGTAGGAATGACCAAAGTTATCAGGTCATTGTGTATCTTTTTATCTTTTGAAGCAGCATCTGCAAGTTCCCAAGGGCTGAACGGGCATAGCAATGAAAAGTGAAAGCGCTCTATCGTCTCAAGGATTTCATCCCTGCATGCCTGGGTTGTCCAGCCCAAAGTATAGGAGGACTTGGCTACGACAGCCATTCCGGTGGCTACCGCATGGCCGTGGCTTATTTTATAGCTGCTACATTTTTCTATGGCGTGGGCTATGGTGTGGCCGAAGTTGAGAAGCTGTCTGTTTTGTGATTCCAGCTCGTCTTCCTCTACAATCTTTTTCTTTACATCAATGGCCAGGGATGCCAGATTCATAAGAAATTCCGCGTCATCCAGGGTCTGCTTGCTGGCTATCGCCTCAAGGATAAGGGGCTCAGCTATTACGCCAGCCTTGATTGCTTCAGCTATACCGTCCAGCTTGTTTTCGTAGGGCAGTGTTTCCAGGACGTTGCAGTCAAACAGTACAAGAGAGGGCTGCCAAAAAGCCCCCGCCAGATTTTTCCCTGAGGACAGGTTCACGCCTGTCTTCCCTCCTATGGAAGAATCTACTATAGCCAGAAAAGTGGTGGGTATCTGTACGTATTGTATTCCTCGCATATATGTGGCAGCAGCAAACCCGGCAACATCGCCTACAATGCCGCCTCCCAAGGCCACTAGGGCATCATTTCGTGTAAAGCCCTTTGACGCGAGAAATTCCAGAATAGCATGGACTGTTTCCATGGTTTTGTCCAGCTCGCCTCCCTTAAAGGAATACTTGAAGACCTTGTAGCCGGCAACCTCAAGGGAAGGTATGAGGGTATGGGTTTTCTTGCCGTAAAGGGCATCCACGGTTTCGTCGGTAATGATGCAAAGTTTTTTATCGGCAGAGCCGAAAGCCTCTTCTAAAAAAAATCCGGCTCCCTTTAAAGTTCCTTTTTCCATAACAACATTGTATCTTCTTGATGCATTAATAGGTATATTTATCATTTTTTATCTCTTTTCATAGGTTCAGTAGTTGCTTTCATTATAGATTGATTCAAATAATATTGCAATTAAAAAACCGGGACCAGCCATAAGCTGGAGCCGCCGATTTTTATATGTCATCTGCTACGTATCAATTATTGATTGGAGGTTTTTTCTTCAAGAGTGAGGTTGATGTTCATGGTCTTGCCGTTACGGACTATGGAGAATTTTAGCTTATCCCCAACCTTGTGGGAAGTAACGATGGAGGACAGGACATTAAAGGAGCTTATGACTTCATCGTCTACTGCATAAACCATATCTCCTGCTTTGAAGCCTGCCGTCTTGGCGTTGTTGCTGTTAACGGATTGAATATAAACGCTGGTTGTGCCTCCGCCTAAGAAGGAATCAAGGCCTCCCTGCTGTCCGCTTGACTCGGTGTAGGTCATTCCCGTAGAAGGCTGCCCGCTTACATAGCCTTTTTCCATAAGTTGCTGCGTCACGTCGGCTGCAGTGTTAATAGGTATTGCGAAGCCTAGGCCTTCCACATCGGAGCCAGAGGATTTGGCAACAACGATTCCCACAAGCTGTCCGTCTCCGTTAAAGAGGCCGCCGCCGGAGTTCCCCGGATTGATGGAGCTGTCCGTCTGAAGCAATGTCATGGTTTTGCCGTCTATGGAAAGCTGTCTGTCCAGTGCGCTTATTATACCAGCCGTTACGGTGCCGCCCAGCTCTCCCAGAGGGTTGCCTATGGCCACGGCTATATCGCCTACATCAAGCTGAGTGCTGTTGCCGTAGGTTGCAGGCGTCAGGTTTTTGGCGTCGATTTTCAGAACAGCAACGTCTGAAATAGAATCCGTGCCTATCAGTTCCGCCGAGTATTCTTTTTCATCGGCGGCGGTTACTGTAATCTTGCTTGCACCATCTATTACGTGGTTATTGGTTATGATATATCCGTCGTTGGTAATTATTACGCCGCTGCCTGCGCCTTCGGTAACGTACTGCTGCATCCAGGAGTCGGAGGCAACGCTTTCGGTCTTGATTTCTACCACGCTAGGTTTGGCTGCATCGGTAATTTCCTGGATGGTCAGATTGCTTCCCGTTGCATCTTCAAGGGTGTAGCCGGTAGGGGTTGCACTGGAAGCCTTGTCGGAACCGTTACTGTCATTCAGCAAATTAGCGCCTAATACTGCTCCGCCGAAGCCGAAGAGTCCTGAAAGGACTAAGCAAAGGGCTATTAAAAGTGCCAGAGATTTTCTCGTAAAGGATATAGGTTCGTTGGCACTCTTTTTTATATGGGGTTTTTTAACCCGTCCCGTACCATTCTTATTATCCCATGAACAGGAAACCCCGGAGTTTTTGAAGTTTGCCCTTGGATCACAATAGCCGCCTTCATATATGGGGTCCGGTTCAGATGTTGGCTTTGACCTCAGCTCAGGTTCTGCAGCTGGTTCCTGCTCTGAACTTCCCAAAATAAAATTAGGCTCATATTCAGAAGTATCTTTTTTGTTATCATCCATTTAATGCACCTCATTTCATATCAAAAGGTTGGAATATGAATCTTTAAGGTAAATATACAAGTCCAATATGTATTTTCCGTGTAGAAAATATGTGAATATGTGCAGAAAAAGTTAAACATTTTCATCATAATGTGATAATCTCTAATATGTATGAGTAAATTTATAAAAAAGGAAGCGAATTTATGAGTAAAGCTTTAATTGCTATAGATAAAAGTAAGTCCTACCGAGTATATTGTACAGTGACTACCGATATGGTTCAGGAAGCCTGCGACATTCACGACACGACACCTTTGGCGGCAGCCGGGCTCGGCAGAGTTTTGACGGCAGCGGGCCTTATGGGCATAATGCTGAAGAATCCCGAAGATAAGCTGACCATCATATTCAAGGGTGACGGTCCCGCCAGGCAGATACTGGCAACAGCCTACGGCAACGGAGCTGTAAAGGGTTTTATCGCCGACCCGTATATTCAGCTGCCTCTTACGGAAGAGGGAAAGCTGGATGTGGGAGGTTCTCTTGGAATAGGAGACCTTATAGTCATCAGGGACCTGGGGCTAAAGGAGCCATACGTGGGGACAATAGCTCTTGTAAGCGGAGAAATAGCAGACGACCTTACGGCCTACTTTTACATTTCCGAGCAGCAGAATTCTTCGGTTGCTTTAGGCGTAAGGGTGGAGAAGGACCTTTCCATAGGAGCTGCGGGAGGACTGATTATTCAGATGCTGCCTAACGCAGAGGAAGGAGCTATAGATGCTCTGGAAGAGCTGGTAGGAGACATGAGGCCTTTGACTGCCATAATCAACACAATATGTGCGAGGACAAAGGGAATGTCTCAGACGGGTATGGTAAAAGCCCTGATGGAAGAAATTTTTAAGGATATGCCAGAGGAATACATGCCGGAAGTGCTGGATGAGAGAGATATAAATTGGAATTGCGACTGCAGTGGCCAGAGACTGGAGAAGGTACTTATCAGCATAGGGAAGAAGGATTTGGCTGAAATAATAGAGGAGGATGGCAAGGCGGAGCTTCAATGTCAGTTTTGTCTGAAAAAATACGATTTTAATAAGGAAGAGCTGCTAAGGATATATAGCGGCATATAGTTGGGAGAGATAAATGAAAGAAATAATGGTAAAAATCAAAGGACATCAAGTGAGCAGCGAAGCCGGAGAGGATTCAGTTGAATTTGTTACTGAAGCCAAACTTTATAAGAGAAGAGATATAATGTATCTAATCTATGAAGAATCGGAACTTTCGGGAGTTCCCGGATGCAAGACGCGGCTCAAGCTTATGGGCGATGAAGTTCAAATGAAGAGGATAGGTGACGGCACCAGCGTAGGAAATGAAATAAGCTTCAAGAAGGGCAAGCGTTATTCTGGTATTTACGAAACGCCTTACGGCCCCATTGAAATGGAGGTTCTTACAAATAAGATAGAAAACACCCTGTCAGAAGACGGCGCAGGGCAGCTTGACATTGATTACAGCATAAGCCTCAAGGGGCTGTCGGAAGGAAGGAATCGAATAAATATTACACTTATGTAGGAGGGAAACAGTGACATGATGAGTAAGAAAACCATTAGAATTGTCGTAATTTTAATAATCGTAATGATGGTAGTGACTACGATAACTTGTGCAATAGCATATATATAAAGCAATAGAAGAATGGAGAGAAAAATGAAAGAAATAGGCTTTAGTGCAGAGAAGTATATTGAGGAGCAGTCTAAGTACATTTTGAAAAGGATAGCCTGTGGAGGAGGGGAACGCCTTTATTTGGAATTCGGAGGCAAGCTTGTTCAGGACAAGCATGCAATGAGGGTTCTTCCGGGTTTTGATGAAAATGCCAAAATCAAGCTCCTTCAGAGAATGAAGGACAAGGCGGAAATCATCATTTGTATCTATTCAGGCGACATAACAACTAATAAAACGAGACAGGACTTTGGTATCACTTACGACCTTGAGGTTCTGAGACTTATAGATGTTTTCAGGAAATATGATTTGGAAATTAACAGTGTGGTGGTGACAAGGTACAAGGGAGATTCTCCGGCGGTAGACAAGTTTATTAACAGGCTCGAAAGAAGAGGCATTAGGACGTATAAGCATAGATTTACCAAGGGATACCCTACGGACGTTGAAACTATTGTAAGCGATGAAGGATACGGAGCTAACCCGTATATTGAAGTGACCAAGCCTTTGGCGGTAATAACAGGCCCGGGAGGCGGTAGCGGTAAGCTGGCCACATGTCTGTCACAGCTTTATCACGAATACAGGCTGGGCAGAAGAGTACGTTATGCTAAATTTGAAACCTTTCCGATTTGGAACATCCCTCTCAAGCATCCTGTCAACGTGGCATATGAAGCGGCAACTGCGGATCTTAAGGATGTGAACATGATAGACTCCTTCCACCTTGAAGCCTACGACAAAATGGCTGTCAACTACAACAGGGATCTTGAGGTCTTTCCTGTTGTAAAGAGGATAATAGAGAAGATTACAGGAGAAGAATCAGAATACAAGTCACCTACTGATATGGGAGTGAATAGAGCAGGATTTGGAATAATAAATGATGATATAGTCAAGGAAGCAGCATGTCAGGAGATAGTGAGAAGATATATTATAGCAGAGTGTGATTACAAGAAGGGCAAGATAGACGGAGAAACGCTGGAGCGCGCCAAACTCCTTATGGACGAAATGTCCCTCAAGGTGGAGGACAGAAAGGTCGTTCTTCCGGCCCGTGAGTATGCAGAGAAGAAACGTCAGTGTGACGAAAGATATATGAATGTAGTCGTTGTAGCTATGGAGATGCCTGACGGCACTATAATTACCGGCAGAAGTTCAAGGAGAATGGTAGCGGCGGCTTCATCTATACTTAATGCCGTTAAATACCTGAGCGGCATCGCAGATGAGCTGCATCTTATTTCACCTAATATTTTAGTAAGCATACAGGAGCTTAAGACGGATGTTCTTCATTCGGAGAAGACAAGTCTCAACTGTGAGGAAATACTTACGGCGCTTACCATATCGGCTGCAACAAATCCGTCAGCAGAAATGGCTCTCAGCAAGCTGTCATTACTGTCGGGCTGCAGGGCTCACTGTACTGCGATTTTAAGTGATAAGGATGAGACTACGCTGAAGGCGATGGGTATTGATGTTACCAGCGACCCTGAATACGTTACCAACAACTTATATTACGGTTAGAAAGAACGCCTGGGGAAAGCAAATGTACGCAAAATATTTTGTTTTATTCGCCATCCTTTTAACAGGGTGGTTCCTGAAGAAAATCGATTTTATCGACGATAAGATGAATCACAGTATTAATAAACTTATTGTCTATTTTGCGTATCCCTGTTTGATTGTTCACAACATAGGCAGCCTGGATATGAATGGCAAGATAATAAGTGAATTTCTTATTACCTTTGTAATAAGTCTCCTTTGTTTCTATATCTATGGGTTCATATGTCTCGGCTACGGCAAGGCAAGAAAGTTTCCACCGGAGGTATCAAACACGGCAGAATTCGCCATGTCCACACCTAATAATGGATTTATGGGGTTCCCTGTTTCTCTTATATTTTTCGGAGAGACAGGGCTTCTCCTTATGATTGCCCACAACGCAGCTATGAATTTTTACATATTCACCTACGGTATGGGCCTTATGAACCGGAACAAGGAGGAGAAGAAAAAGCTGGGATTCAAAGAAGTTCTGAAGGCAATATTGAAGTTTCTTTTGAATCCCAATATCCTGGCCTTGTTTATCGGGTTTATACTTAGCATATTCGGAGGAATAATCCCCGATGCCGTTGATGAATATCTTCTTTACATAGGGAATATCTCAACGCCTATGGCAATGATATTTATAGGTTCAAATTTAGCAGGCTATAAATTCTTTGAAATAATAAAGGACACCCTCGTAATAGAGGCGGGGCTTATGAAGCTAATATGGCTTCCGCTGATAACCCTGGGGCTTGTATACTTTTTGCCCGTAGACGGGATTATTAAAAGCATAGTGGTTCTTGGCATAAGCTTTCCTACTGCGGCGACTGTATCGATGCTGGCGGAGCAGGAGCATCAGAATACTGGCGTGGCAAGCAAGATATTGCTGTTAAGCACCGCGGTTTCTATTGTAACGGTACCTGGTGTAATCAACTTATTGAGTATCATATAAAATTGTAATCCTATAAAAAGGGAGAGACGTCATGGATATTAAAGTTCGCATGGAAGGAATGGAAATTTCTCAGGAAAGGATAAAGGTCTTAAAAAACGAAGCTGGCGTTGCTCTTGACAGGCTCTGGTCTGGCAAGGAACCTATGACCGGATGGGTGCAGGACCCTTTGAAGCAGAACGAAGGGAACCTGGAATATATGCTTGACGTTGCAGATATAGTTAAGCAGGAGGCACAGCTCATGGTGGTAATAGGCGTAGGCGGTTCCTACATGGGGGCTAATGCGGCTATAAAGGCTTTGCCTAAAGATGAAGACGGCATAGAAGTTAGATTTGCCGGCATAAACTTTTGCAGTGCTTATCACAGAGAGCTTGTCGAGGAAGCTAAACGAAGAGAAACGGTAATATGTGTAATTTCCAAGTCGGGAAACACTCTTGAAGTCAAGGCCATGTTTGACATATTCAAGGGAGTCCTAAGAGAAAAATACAGCAGTGACACAGATATAGCCAACCATATAATAGTTATAACCGATGAGCAAACTGGTTCACTGAGGCGGGAGGCGGAGGAAAGGGAGTATATTTCCTTCCCTGTTCCACGTGACATCGGAGGGCGATATTCCGTGCTGACTCCTGTAGGCCTTTTTCCTATGGCGGTTGCGGGAATAGATATAAGACAGGTGCTTGAAGGAGCAGATCTTATGGCTGCATCCCCTGCATGGGACCACGATGGGACGGACTATGCCATTACAAGATTCCTGATGATGGCAGATGGCAAAAGCGTTGAGGTGTTGGAGTTCTTCGATACAAGGCTTGCCTGTCTTGGGGAATGGTTAAAGCAGCTTTATGGGGAAAGTGAAGGAAAAGACGGCAAGGGACTTTTCCCGGTCACCTTAAACTTTTCCACGGACCTTCATTCAATGGGGCAGTTCCTACAGCAGGGAAACCCTATTTTCTTTGAAACAGCAGTGATAGTAGATGACTGTGGATACGATATGATAATACCGGAGGGAGAACTTAAGGGGAGAACCCTGGAGGAGTTGAATAAGGCTGTGGTAAAGGGCGCTGTTGAAGCTCACCGAAAAGCAGGGACCACCGTTGTAGAAATCCATATACCCCAGCTCACTTCTTATTACTACGGACAGCTTATTTACTTCTTTGAAACCACCTGTGCCGTTACGGCTATGATTATGGGAGTGAATCCCTTTGACCAGCCGGGAGTAGAGGAATACAAAGAAGAGATGAGAAAATATTTAGTTTACAAAGAAAAAGTATAAGTGTATTATTAGGTTAGTGTAGTTAAATGGAATGATTGCAATCTGGATAGGTTGACAAGGAGGTACTTTATGAAAACAATAGGCGTACTTGGAACAGGTACTATGGGAGCAGGAATAATTCAGGTTCTGGCACAGAATGGATTTAAGGTTGTGCTTAGAGCAAGGAGACAGACTTCGGTAGACAAGGGCATAGCAACAGTTGAAAAGAATTTAGACAGAATGATTAAGAAGGAAAAGATTACTGAAGACGATAAAGCGGATATTATGAGCAGGGTAAAGGGCTCAACGGATATTCAAGTTGTCAAGGATGCAGACCTTATCATAGAAGCAGCAACTGAGGATATGGAAGCAAAAAAGGCTCTCTTCAAGGAGCTAGATGAGCTTTGCAAGCCGGGAACTATTATAGCAACTAATACGTCGGCCCTTTCTATTACAGAAATCGCTGCGGCAACCAACAGACCTGATAAGATTATCGGTATGCATTTCTTTAATCCGGTTCCTGCAATGAAGCTGGTTGAAATCGTTCAGGGTCTCACTACTTCTGATGAAACCAAGGAAGCCATCCTGGAGCTTACCAAGACATTGGGCAAGACTCCTGTAGAGGTTGCTGAAGCTCCTGGATTCGTAGTAAACAGAGTGCTGATTCCTATGATTAACGAGGGTATCGGTATCCTGGCTGACGGCGTTGCTGATGCAGAGGGCATTGATACGGCAATGAAGCTTGGCGCTAATCACCCGATGGGACCTCTCGAACTGGGCGACCTTATCGGATTGGACGTATGTTTGGCAATCATGGAAACTCTTTATTCTGAATATGGCGATTCTAAATACAGACCACATGTGCTTCTGAGAAAGATGGTAAGAGCCAACAAGCTGGGAAGAAAGACTGGCGAAGGCTTCTACAATTACAACAAATAACTACAAGTCAAAATCAGGGAGCTGCTGCTCAGGCAATTCAGTTTGTGCGGCAGGCTCCTTTTGTGTATTTGTGATATGGAGGGGGATAACATGTCCGAAGAATTGATGTTTCATATAAAATTGTCTAAAAAGGACGGAGCTAAATACGCTATACTGCCAGGAGACCCAGGGAGAGTTAAGGCAATCGCCGCCTTTCTTGACCACCCTGAAAAAATAGGTCAGAACAGAGAGTATACTTCATATTCAGGATATATAGATGGTGAAAAGGTTTTGGTGGTTTCCACCGGTATAGGCGGACCGTCGGCGGCCATCTGTATTGAAGAACTGGCTCAGATAGGCGTTGAGACGCTTGTCAGGATAGGCACTTGCGGAGGGCTGGACCTTCAGGTAAATCCCGGAGATGTTGTCATAGCCAGCGGCGCGATCAGAATGGATGGAACAACTAAGGAATACATGCCTGTGGAATTTCCGGCCGTAGCGGACTTTGAAGTTACATCAGCTATTGTTAAGGCCTCCGAGAAACTGGGATGTCCTTATCACGTAGGAGTGGTTCAGTGCAAGGACAGCTTTTACGGGCAGCACGACCCGGATTCAATGGGATGCTCATATGAACTTAAGAACAAGTGGGAAGCATGGAAAAAAGGCGGGTGTCTCGCCTCGGAAATGGAAAGCTCTACCCTGTTTATAGTAAGTGCTGTAAGAAGGCTGAAGGCAGGGGCGCTTTTTCACTGTATATGGAACCAGGAGCAGGCAGGCTCCGGCATGCCGCAGAAACGAACAGAGGATACCACCAAGACGGTGCAGGTTGCAGTTGAGGCCATAAGGACATTGATTAATAAATAGTTTGGTATATTGACTGATAAGTAGCTTCTTGTTTATTGATTTGTCTTATGATACACTATTTGTGTATCATTTTGTGTATTATTCATTAGCATCAAAATAGCTCATCAACTATTGATTTTCACATCACATCAAACCATCCAATAACATTGATAATAAAACCGTAAATATATAATTAAAGGCAAGAAAGGATTAAAACCCATGGGAAGAACAGAAGACGGGAAAGCTTTGCTTACCAAGAAGGTGGCAGAGCTTCGTGAAATCGCCAAAACCTTTGGCATCGAAGGAGCAGAAAAGATGAAAAAGGCTGATCTGGTGGAAGCCATCACTTCCGGAGCAGGGGCAAAGGATTCAGATGCGAACAAGGCAGATGCGCAGGGAACAGATTTAAAGGAAGAAAAAGAAGAGAGATCACAGCCGAAAAAGAAGGCTTCCGATAAGGTTGCCCCGGCAAAGGATGGCAGATTTGAGGTGGAAGGTATTCTTGAAATAGCCGAAGGTGGCTTCGGATTCCTGAGATTTCACAATTTCCTTACCAGTGAAAAGGATATATACGTTGCACCAGCACAGATAAGACGGTTCAACCTTAAAACAGGAGACAAGATAAAGGGTATTTGCAGACATCCCAAGGAGGGAGACAGGTTCGGAGCGCTTCTTTACGTGGTGGAAGTCAACGGAGATGAGCCGGGAATGGCAATAAGAAGGCCTGATTTTGACAGGCTGACACCTATTTTCCCGAAGGAGAGATTCGTACTTGAGAACGGGAGCAGAGATCTTTCCTTAAGGCTTATAGACTTGGTGGCCCCAATAGGGAAGGGACAGAGAGGCCTTATCGTAGCGCCGCCTAAGGCAGGAAAGACGGTTTTGCTTAAGAAAATGGCAAATAGCATAGAGAAGAATTATCCCGACGTGGAGATGATAGTGCTTCTGGTAGACGAAAGGCCTGAGGAGGTTACGGACATGCAGCGCAGTCTTCAGGGCGGGGAAGTAATATATTCCACATTCGACGAGTTGCCCCAGCATCATGTTAAGGTTGCCGAAATGGTGCTTGCAAGAGCTCAGAGACTGGTGGAACACGGCAAGGACGTGGTTATTCTGCTGGACAGTATCACAAGACTTGCAAGAGCCTATAACCTTGTAGTGCCTGCATCGGGGAAGACCCTTTCAGGAGGATTTGACCCTGGAGCTTTGCATAAGCCTAAGAAGTTCTTCGGTGCAGCAAGAAAAATGGAAGAAGGCGGAAGCATTACTATACTGGCAACGGCCCTTGTTGAGACGGGAAGCAGAATGGACGATTTAATTTTTGAAGAGTTCAAGGGAACGGGTAATATGGAGCTTCACCTTGACAGAAAGCTTTCTGAGAAGAGGATTTTCCCTGCTATTAACCTGAACAAATCAGGGACCAGGCGTGAGGACTTGCTCATGAATCAGGAAGAGCTCGAGGCCATATGGTACATGAGGCGGGCCTTGGGCAACAGGGATACTCAGGATGTTACGGAAGCGATTTTGGATAATTTGGCGCACACCCGGGATAATAAAACATTTATTGAAGTAATCAAGAAAATCAAGCTAGAGGGCTAACATGGATTTAAAAAAAATTTTTCTGAAGGATGCCTGCCCTACGAAGATGGGGGGACAGGCTGTCATGGAAGGCATCATGATGAGAGGGGAAAAGCATACCGCTCTCGCCGTGAGGCTTGGTGACGGCCAAATTAAAATAGAAACAGAAAAACTGAAGGAACAGAGCAAATGGATGAAGGTACCTATCATCAGAGGGGTGGTCGCCTTTGTAGGTTCCCTTGTGGTAGGAACGCGCATACTCATGAAGTCCGCAGAAATCCTTGAGGAATTCGATGATTCGGAATATGAGGAAACGAAATTTGAGAAGTGGTTGGACAACAAGTTCGGCAGTAAGGGTGCATGGAACATAATGATATACACTTCGGTGGTAATAGCCATAGTGTTTTCCGTAGGTATATTCATTATACTGCCTACCGGCGTAGTAAGCATAATAAAGCTGTTTACGGATAGTATATTCTGGCTGAACTTTGCAGAGGGGATTTTTAGGATAGCTCTGTTTATTTTGTACGTCTGGGCCATATCATTCATGGGAGAAATAAAGAGGGTTTTTCAGTATCACGGCGCGGAGCATAAGACCATACACTGTTTTGAAAATGGTTTGGAGCTGACTCCCGAAAACTGCAGACAATTTCCTACCCTTCACCCAAGGTGCGGAACCAGCTTTCTTATGTTTGTATTTATTATAGCCTTCGCCCTGCATTTTTTGCTAGGCTGGCCGGGGCTGTTTTTTAGGATAATATCCAGGCTGCTGCTGCTTCCGGTAATAGCCGGGCTTTCATATGAGCTGCTTCGCTGGGCCGGAAGAAGCGATAACATTGTGGTGAAAATATTGAGTATGCCTGGGCTTTATTTGCAGAAGATAACTACTAAGGAGCCTGATGACAGTATGCTGGAGGTTGCTATCGCTGCCGTTAAGGCCGTACAGGCAGCAGGAGCAGGGGACTGTGAGGAAGAGGAATATGTGATTGGGGATGATGGAATAGAATCAACAGATGAAGATATTGGCATCATGGCTCAAAGAAGACCTCTGTACAAGAGGAGATTTATATAAATCAGAATGGAGTATAGATGAAGACGAGAATGCTTGTAAACGAAGGAGAGCACAGACTGTCCAGGGCATTTTGCATGGACCCCAAAATAGATGCGGAAGAGCTGTACTGCTTCCTTACGGGAATGGACAAGGTAACTCTTTTCCTCAAGGCTGAGGAAGAGGTGAAGCCAGAAACCGAGGAAAAGTATTTTGAACTTATAGAAAAGCGCGCTGGGCGCGTTCCCCTTCAGCATATAACGGGCAAACAGGAATTTATGGGTTATACCTTTAACGTGAGCCCTGATGTGCTAATTCCGAGACAGGATACGGAGACGTTGGTGGTGGAAGCAGCCCGTGTTATTCAGGATATGCCTCCTAAGAAGACCTCCTTCATTGAAAGAATGAAGGGAGAAAAGGACAGGGAGGTTCTGGATTTGTGCTGCGGAAGCGGCGCCATAGGAATTTCTATGGCGAAAATATGCCTTGGCATCAAGGTCACTGCATGTGATATCAGCTCTGCCGCTGTTGAAAATGCTGTGGAAAACGCCAAGAAGCTTCGTGCAAAGGTGAAGTTTTTGCATGGTGATATGTTTGAACCTGTCAGAGACAGAACCTTTGATATGATAGTGACCAATCCACCCTACATCAAAACCAGCATGCTTTCTATTTTGCAGGAGGAGGTCAAGGGACACGAACCTCTAAACGCGCTGGACGGAGGCAGAGACGGGCTCAAGTTCTACAGAACTATAGTGGAAAAGGCTCAGTCGCATCTTAAGTCGGGCGGGTATCTTTTCATGGAGATCGGGCACGACCAAGCGGAAGACCTGAGAAAAATGCTGAAGGATTCGGGTAAATACACGCCTGCCGAGGTAATTAGGGATTTACCCGGCAAGGACCGTGTGGTAAAATGTCAATTGAAGTGAATAATTTTTCGTACTGACCCCAAGGGTTGACCGAGGGGGAAGGCGATGACTGTATACGGAATAGTTATACCCTCTGCTTGTCATTGCCTGCAGAGGGATTTGTTTTTTGAGAACTGTGCAATAAAAACCATAAAGGAGACCATAATGGCCGTTAAAGATATAAAACTGGATACGCCCCAAGATATTGCAGAGCTCTTGGATCTTGAGGATTTTGGCCAAATCTACCGCCTTGCAGACCAGGTTCGCAATGAACATATGGGTGATACAGTTCATATGCGAGCCATCATTGAGTTTTCCAATGTTTGCAAGAGGCAGTGCATATATTGCGGTCTCAACAAAAGCAACAGGGAGATTTCCAGATTTCGCATGAGCCGCCGGGAGATAGAGGAAACTGCCCGTCAGGCGGTGATGGCCGGGTACAGGACTGTGGTTCTTCAATCAGGGGAGGACGATTACTTTACAGCCGAGAGATTGGGAAAAATCGTCGGAGATGTAAAAGCCCTGGACGGTTTCCAGGATACAGGGCCCCCCATTGTGACCTTAAGCTGCGGGGAGCTGACAAGAGAGGAATACGCTTACTTAAAGGAAAAGGGAGCCGACAGGTATTTGCTGAAGCATGAAACTGCCGATGATGCGCTTTACAGCAGACTTCATCCTTGCGGCGAGTTGAAATCCAGAATAAATTGTCTGCGGGATTTGAAGGAGGTGGGCTATGAGACAGGCAGCGGCTTTATGATAGGTCTGCCGGGACAGAGCCTTGAAACCGTTGGAAAGGATCTGCTTTTGCTTAAAGAGCTTTCCTGTGAGATGGCCGGCATCGGCCCCTTCATATCAAATCCCAAAACCCCGCTTGCAGGGGAACAAAACGGCAGCACCGAACTAGCTAGGAGGGCGGTGGCAATAGCTAGACTTCTCTTGCCAAAGGCTAATTTGCCCGTAACAACATCGCTTGCCATCCTTGCGCCGGAGGAGAATCCTTTTGACTTTGGCGCCAACGTGATAATGAAGAAGGTAACGCCTGATGAATACAAAGAGGCTTATGAAATATATCCGGCGGAATATAGTAAAACCAATATTGTAAGAGATAAAAAAGAGCTGGAAGAAAAAATCAGATTTTATAATCGAGTACCTAAATAGGAGGATTTATGAATAACTATAACAGCGAATCAAAGAAGGCCGCGGAGTTTATTGACCATGAGGAAATCATGGACACATTGAAGTACGCCGAGGCCAATAAAGCCGACCTGGAGACCATAAGAAAAATTTTGGCGAGAGCCGCCGACTGCAAGGGTCTTTCCTACAGAGAGGCTGCGCTCCTTCTTGAATGTGAAGACCGGGAGATTCACAGCGAAATTTTTAAGCTTGCAAAGCAGATAAAGGAAAGGTTTTACGGCAACAGGATAGTAATGTTTGCACCTCTTTATCTTTCCAACTACTGCATCAATGGTTGCAAATATTGTCCTTACCACGGGCAAAACAAGCACATCAACAGGAAGAAGCTGACTCAGGAGCAGATTCGTAGCGAGGTCATTGCCCTGCAGGACATGGGGCATAAGAGGCTGGCTCTTGAAGCAGGCGAACATCCTTTAATAAATCCGATAGAGTATATACTGGAAAGCATTGAGACTATCTACAGCATTAAGCACAAGAACGGCGCTATCAGAAGAGTTAACGTAAACATCGCCGCAACTACGGTGGAAAATTACAAAAAGCTCAAGGATGCCGGCATTGGAACTTACATACTTTTTCAGGAGACCTATAACAAGAATGCCTATGAGGATCTTCACCCTTCCGGCCCAAAGGGCGATTACGCATATCACACGGAAGCCATGGACAGAGCAATGGAAGCAGGTATAGATGATGTAGGCTGCGGAGTGCTCTTTGGCCTTAACCTTTACAAGTACGACTTTGTAGGTATCCTTATGCATGCAAAGCATCTTGAGGACACCTTTGGCTGCGGGCCTCACACCATCAGCGTTCCCAGAGTAAGACCGGCAGATGACGTGGACCCAGAGACCTTTGACAACGGAGTTCCAGATGAAGTTTTCAAGAGAATAATTGCCATTCTCAGAATTACCGTTCCTTATACGGGCATCATCATGTCCACCAGAGAAACAGAAGCCATGAGAGGCGAAGCCGTCAAGCTGGGGGTTTCACAGATCTCCGGCGGCAGCAGGACAAGTGTAGGCGGCTACGTTGAGGAAGAAAAGGTAGAGGATAATTCCTCACAGTTTGATGTCAGCGACAGGAGAACTCTGGGAGAAGTGGTGGACTGGCTCATAGATTTGGGACATGTTCCAAGCTTCTGTACAGCATGTTACAGGGAGGGTCGTACAGGTGACAGGTTTATGAGCCTTGTAAAGTCCGGACAGATAGCCAACATTTGCCAGCCAAATGCCCTCATGACCCTCAAGGAATATTTGGAGGACTACGCTTCGGAGGAAACCAGGCTTAAGGGTCTTACCCTCATCGAAGAAAGGCTGGAAACCATACCAAATGCTAAAGTAAAGACGCTGGTCAAGGGACATCTTAAGGATATGGAAAATGGAAAGAGGGACTTCAGGTTTTAGGGCAAGCAGGCGGTATTTTGCAGGGGAAGCGATATTGTCGGGAGAGGGAGCTTTGACGTAAAAGACAGCAAGGTTTATAAAAACGGTAAAAACAGGAGAAAAATATGAGCTTAAACGATACTCCAAGAGCCAACAGGCTCCACATAGGAATATTTGGCAAGAGAAACAGTGGTAAGTCCTCGCTTATTAACGCCTTGACAGAACAGGAAATAGCTTTGGTTTCTGATACCCCGGGGACCACGACAGACCCGGTGATGAAATCCATGGAGCTGCATCCTATAGGGCCGGTTGTATTTATTGATACGGCCGGCTTTGATGATGAAGGCGATATTGGGGCCTTAAGGGTGAGAAGAACAGAGGATGTCTTGGCCAAAATTGATGTAGCTATTTTGATTCTAGACCACGACGGTGACAACAGGCAGGAAAAGGAATGGGTCGAAAAGCTTAAGTCCGGGAAAATTCCTACGATATACGTCATCAGTAAGTGTGACAATGGAGAAAAACCGGAAGCATGCAAAAAGTGGGCAGGGGATTTTGATCCGTTGGTTTATATCAGTGCTAAAACGGGCCGCGGCCTTGAAGAACTTCGCAAAGCCATTGAATCTAATGTGCCGGAAAAGCTTCTCCGCGAAAAGATATTGGAGGACCTCATCGAAGAGGGCGGGCTTGCTCTTCTCGTAATGCCTCAGGATATACAAGCACCCAAGGGTCGACTGATTTTGCCTCAGGTACAGACCCTGCGGGAGCTTCTTGATATAAAATGCACAGCCGTTTCAACGACGGCAGACGGTTTTCGCAGAACCTTGGACACCCTGAAAAAAGCACCGGATCTTATAATAACCGACTCCCAATGCTTTGATATGGTTTACAAATATAAGCCGGAGGAAAGTGCGCTTACATCTTTTTCTGTTCTGTTTGCCGCATACAAGGGAGATCTAGATGTTTTTGTAGAAGGAGCATCGTCATTAGACTATATGACTGAAAAATCAAGGGTGTTAATAGCTGAAGCTTGTACGCATGTCCCTCTTTCGGAGGATATAGGAACCGTGAAAATACCGAGAGCTCTTCACCAGAAATTTGGAGATACCATAGAAATAACAAATGTCTACGGCAATGACTTCCCGAATTCCGAGGGACTGAAAAAGTACGACCTTATTATTCACTGCGGCGCATGTATGTTTAACAGGAAGCATGTTATGAGCAGAATTGCAGTAGCAGAGGAAGCCGGAGTACCTATTACAAACTATGGAATAGCTTTGGCGAAGCTATCAGGCATACTGGATAAAATCAAAATGGTGCATTATTAGCAGAACCAAGACAAAAAATGCTTGTATTTAATAAATGCCTGTGATAAAATTAAAAAGCTGTGAATATCAAAGCAGTAATTATGCAAGGGCAGTGACCTGAGCAGGAAAGAGGTGATTACCATGAAGGAAGGAATCCATCCTGAGTATAAGGAATGTAAAGTAACTTGCGCATGCGGTAACACATTTATGACAAAGTCCACACAGTCTGAAATCAGAACGGACATTTGCTCAGCGTGCCACCCATTCTTTACAGGACAACAGAAATTCGCACATAGAGGCGGACGTGTTGAAAAGTTTAAGAACAAGTACAACTTGGATTAATCAGGAAACTCGTGATAGACATCTTTATCAAGGTGTCTATTTTTTTGTGATCATAACCTCTGATAGCCCAAATCCGGTACCAAAGTCTTAGCTCCAAAAGAAGCAAATCGTACTTTCTTCTAATAATAAAGCCGGCGACTTTACTTTATAATCAAACATGAAAAGGAGGAGAGTCAATGAATAATCTAGTTATTACAAATAACCCCCTGGTAAAAGACGGTGTTAAGGACAGAGCTGTAGTTGATTACAGACAAACCGACGCAGAAGAGATTTTGGATTTAGCAGCAAAAGAAGTAGAAAAAGGTGCTAAGCTCAGAGAAGACCCAAACAAGGACATTAAGAAGTATTACAAGAGCATAGTGCTTCTTACTGGAGGGACCGAGGTTGATGTGGTTAGTAAAGGTATGATAGATAGAGCCCTTGTGACCATGAAGGGTATTGAACCAAAGAAGCCGTCCATGGAAGGCACGGCAAAGAAAAAGGACTTAGAGAAGGTTGTGCTGATATTGCGATAATGCCGCCAATTAATTTTAAAAGTAAAGTAAATAATTAAAGGTTTAGTTGTTCTATCAAAAAAGAACCAAAAATGATTATTTTTGGTTCTTTTTTGGTGGAAAAGATGCTATAATAATAAGTTGAAATAGTGCGGTCATATAACCGTAAAAACAGACCTAAAACAATAACAAAACAGGAGTTAAATATGTTTGATAAATTAGACTTTATTACAGGGAAATACGATGAGCTTGCTAAGAAGGTTTCCGACCCGGATATCATAAATAATCAGCCGGTATGGCAGAAGCATGTGAAGGAAATGGGTGAAATGGAGCCTATCGTCAAAGCCTACAAGAAATACAAAAAAGCTAAGTCCGAGCTGGTGGAAGCCAAGGAGATGCTTGAAGAAGGCGATGAGGAGATGCGTGAATTGGCGAAGATGGAGATTTCTGATTTAGAAGAGCAAATTGAGAAACAGGAAGCTGAGCTTAAGATACTCCTTCTTCCTAAGGATCCTAATGACGAGAGAAACGTAATACTGGAAGTAAGGGCAGGTACCGGCGGAGAAGAAGCTGCGCTCTTTGGAGCCAACCTTCTCAGAATGTATACAAGATATGCGGAGAGAAGACGTTGGAAGACAGAAATTATGGAGCTAAACGATACAGGTCTTGGCGGCATCAAGGAAGCGGTTATTCTCATTAAGGGCAAAGGGGCCTACTCAAGGCTTAAATACGAAAGCGGAGCTCATAGAGTACAGCGCGTTCCCGAAACCGAATCAAGCGGAAGGATACACACTTCTGCTGCTACTGTAGCTGTACTGCCTGAGGTAGATGACGTTGAAGTGGATCTGAATCCGAACGACGTAAGGGTAGACGTATACAGAGCATCAGGCAATGGTGGACAGTGCGTCAACACAACGGACTCGGCCGTAAGGCTTACCCACGAGCCGACAGGTCTGGTGGTAACATGTCAGGATGAAAAATCACAGATAAAGAACAAAGACAAGGCCTTTAAGGTTCTCAGATCCAGACTCTACGACCTTATGATGCAGGAGCAGAACAAGGAAATCGCAGACCAGAGGAAGAGCATGGTTGGTTCAGGAGACAGAAGCGAAAGAATCAGAACCTACAATTTCCCTCAGGGAAGAGTTTCCGACCACAGAATAGGTTTGACTATATATAAGCTAGAAAACTTCCTGGACGGTGATCTTGATGAAATCATAGACGGTCTCATAACCAGCGATCAGGCAGATAAAATGAAAAACTTCTAATTTCAAAAGGAGAGTACAGGAAAAATATGAAGACAAAAATACTTTCCATAAGTGAAAAGGATATAGAGATAGCGGCGCGCATAATCAGAGACGGTGGACTGGTAGCCTTTCCCACGGAAACGGTTTATGGTCTGGGGGCGGATGCCCTTAATGCACAGGCCGTAGGCAGTATATATGAAGCCAAGGGTCGTCCCAGCGACAATCCTATGATAGTCCATATAGCCAGAGCCAGCGATATGGGCAGACTGACCCCGAGGCTTTCGCCGGACATAGTAAATCTTATCGAAAATTTCTGGCCGGGGCCGTTGACAATGGTTGTAAAGAAAAAGGATGAAGTTCCCGACAGAACAACGGGAGGTCTTGACACTGTTGCCGTAAGAATGCCAGACAGCAAGGCGGCGCTGAACCTTATCACAATGTCTGACTGTCCTATTGCGGCACCAAGTGCTAACATTTCAGGCAGACCCAGTCCTACGAGGGCCAGGGACGTTATCGCCGACATGGACGGTAAAATAGAGGCCATCGTAGAGGGTGAGGATTGCAGGGTAGGTATTGAATCTACCGTAGTGGACATGACGAGCGGCATACCGACTATTCTGAGACCGGGAATAATCACAGCCGAAAACATAGAGGCGGCGCTTGGCAAGAAGGTCCAGTATGACCCGGCACTGCTTGCTGATGACCAGGCCATGAAAAACCAGGGGGGAGAAGGTCTGAAGCCAAAGTCTCCTGGAATGAAATATAAGCATTACGCACCTAAGGCTCAGATGACCGTAATAGAAGGCCGCAGAGACAAGGTTAAAGCCGAGATAAAAAGACTCAAAGGGCTTAACGAGCGCCTGGGCTTAAAGGTGGGAATAATACTCTTTGAAGAGAAGGCCTTTATAGAAGCAGCTCACGATTTTTTTGCGAAATTGAGAGACCTGGACGGGGAAGAAGTGGATTTGATTTTAGCAGGAGCAATGAGTGATTCCGATGGGGTGGGCTTTGCAGTAATGAACAGAATGTTAAAATCAGCTGGATATAATATTGCCAAGGTATAGGAGGAAAATATGAAAATAGCAGTAGCCAGTGACCATGGCGGATATCAATTAAAGGAAGCTGTCAAGGAGTATCTCAAGGGCAGAGGTATAGAGTTCGTGGATTTGGGGACATACTCGGAAGAATCAGTAGACTATCCCATTTACGGACAGACTTGCGCCAAGGCAGTAGCCGGCGGACAGGCTGAGAGAGGAATAGTTTGTTGCGGTACGGGAATAGGCATTTCCATAGCAGCCAATAAGACCAAGGGCATAAGATGTGCCCTTTGCACAGATGTCAATATGGCGGAGCTGACACGCAGACACAACAACGCCAACATGCTGGCAATGGGCGGGAGAATCACGGATAGAGAGACTGCCTTGAAAATCACGGAGGCTTGGCTGGACACAGAGTTTGAAGGCGGCAGACATCAGCGCAGAGTGAGTATGCTTGACGAAATGTAATGCACAGAGAAGGCATTCATATATAAGGTATTTTCAAGAAATCGAAAGGTAGGTACAAGATGAGCAATGTATATGTATTTGACCACCCGTTAATTCAGCACAAAACAGCTATGATCAGACAGCAGGAAACAAGCGTAAAGGATTTTAGAGAGTTGGTTAAAGAAATTTCCATGTTGATGGGATATGAAGCCACCAGGAAACTTCCTCTTAAGGAAGTTAAAATAACAACACCTATTTGTGAGACCAAGGTCAACATGTTAGACGGGGAAGATATTGCAATCGTACCTATTTTGAGAGCAGGTCTTGGGATGGTAGACGGTATGCTGGCTCTAGTGCCAAATGCTAAAGTAGGACATATAGGACTTTACAGGGATCCTGATACTCATAAGCCTGTTGAATACTACTGCAAGCTTCCTAATGATATTGATAAGAGGGAAATCTTTGTGGTTGACCCTATGCTGGCAACAGGCGGAAGCGCCTCCGCAGCCATTGACTTCATCAAGGCAAGAGGCGGTAAAAAGATTATATTCATGTGTCTTATCGCGGCCCCTGAAGGTATTGAAGTGCTGCAGAAGGCTCACCCAGATGTTGATATTTTCATAGCTGCAAAGGATGAGAAGCTTAACGAAAATGCATACATAGTACCAGGCCTGGGAGATGCAGGCGACAGACTTTACGGAACAAAATAAGTAATAACTGTGCCGAAAAGGCACGTGACGAGGAGAGAAAAAATGAACTTTATACCCGACAGCGTAAGTGAACATACCAATGTGTACGACGTATTGAAGGAAAGAGGATTTATCGAGCAGACCACGGATGATGAGGCTATAAGAGAGCTTCTTGGCAAGGAAAAAATAAGGTTTTATATCGGATTTGACCCTACGGCGGATTGCCTTCACGTAGGCCATTTCATGCAGGTCATCATAATGATGTATATGCAGAAATACGGACACACCCCTGTAGTGCTTATAGGTGGGGGCACAGGTATGGTGGGAGACCCTTCCGGAAGAACCGATATGCGCCAGATAATGACTATAGAAACCATTGAACACAACTGCAACAGGTTCAAGGGATTGTTTGATAAATTCATAGATTTTGACGATGACTGGAAATACCAAGGAAATCAGGGAGTCTATGAGCCGGGTAAAGAAAACAAGAAGCCGGAGCCGGGTAAAGCCGTTGCGGTGAATAATGCCCATTGGATAAGACCTTTGAATTATGTTGAATTCATCAGAGAAATAGGAAGACATTTTAGCGTCAACGGGATGCTTCGAGCAGAGTGCTTCAAGCAGAGAATGGAAAAGGGCCTTTCTTTTCTTGAATTCAATTATATGCTCATGCAGAGCTACGATTTCATGGTAATGGCAAGGGATATCGATTGCAAAATGCAGTTTGGAGGCAACGACCAATGGTCCAATATTTTAGGAGGCATAGATCTTGCGAGAAAGGAGTGCGATAAACAGGTCTACGGCATGACCTTTTCTCTCTTGACTACCAGCGATGGGAATAAGATGGGAAAAACCCAAAAGGGTGCTCTCTGGCTAGATGCACAGAAGACGTCTCCTTACGAATTCTATCAGTACTGGAGGAATGTGGCCGATGCCGACGTGGAAAAATGTTTGAGGATGCTTACATTCCTGCCTATGGACGAGGTCAGAAGATTGGCAGCGCTGGAGGATCAGGAAATCAACAAGGCCAAAGAAATACTTGCTTACGAAGTAACTAAACTGGTTCACGGCGAAGAGGAAGCGATAAAGGCACGAGACGGGGCAAGAGCAGCCTTCAGCGGCGGCGACTTGTCAAATATGCCTACCATTGAGATGGAAAAGAGCAAGTTGGCAGATGGTATGGGCGTTGTGAGCTTTATAAAGGAGCTTGGCCTTGTGCCAAGCAACAGAGAAGGCTTCATGACCATTGAACAGGGCGGCCTTAAGCTTGACGGTGAAAAGATTATGGACAAGAAGTTTATGGTTACCGAAGAGGTATTTAAGGACAGCAAACTCCTCGTAGAAAAGGGCAAGAAGAAAAAGGTGGTTGTAAAACTGAAATAAAAGGCATTGCAAAGGCTTAGGTAAAGGATATTATTTATCTCGCAGATAAAAGCTTGCCAGGGTTACGGCTAAAATGCCGCCTGCCAGTTTTACGAAAAGGAAGACAAGCAGACTTTGAGTAGTCTCCACATTGGCGATGCCGGCAGGCAGGGCAACGAGCATCCCCAGAAGACTCCAATCATTTATACGCAGCTTGGCGCTGAGAGCGTCGAGCTGCTTTTTAAATACTCTTCTGCATATTTCCACAGTAACAAGAGAGCCTGCAATGGTGACGCCCATTCTGGCAACCATAACGACAGCATCCAGGGACAAAGTTCTGTCAATAAGAGACAGCTTTGGGAAAAACAGTCCTAAAACTACGATAAAGAAAGATCCGAAGGTAAAGACGCGAAAAACCTTTCCAAAAACGCCTAAGGCGGTAATAGTAGCTTTCTTTGCCTTGAGAAGACCAAGAAGAAGAAGGCCGCAAAAAATGATGACAGGTATAAGATTCTTTATTAGTGCACCGGGAGAAATCTCCAGAAAGAGGCCACCTACTATCATAGTCACGGGAAGGACAACTATGCCGAAAAGAAATCCCAGTGTCAGCTTATCAGCGTCCTCTCCTTTGAGGTCGGCAAGGTATACAGGCAGATAAAAGGAGATAAGGATACCTAAAGTTCCGGCAATCACAACACCGGAAAACCGTCCAATCAGGGGATTTTGTGCGATGGTAGTACTGACAGGATAGCCGCCTAGGTCGGAGGCTAGTATGCTGCCGGAAATGACGGAAGGGTCAAAAAACCAGCCCTCCGTTGCTCCGGCTATGTGGCCCGCAAAGGTGGTTGCAAGAGAAAGCCCCACACAGTATACGCCGACGATATACACCAGTAATTCGCCTATGAGAGCCATCCCCTCGTTAAAGGGCTTCATAAGTCCCCATTTATTTCCCAGAAATTTGTCGATGAATCCCAGACAGGACATCAACAGCAAAAATATCATTATTGGATTCATAAATTACCTGAAAATACGTCTTATTCTGTGCATCTGCTCAAATTATCAAATCAGTTTAAGAAATTCTTTTATTTCATTTTCCTCGGTGCCCCAGGAGGTCACCAGCCTAATGGCCTGATGAGTATCCGTAACGTAGGGCCAGGTTTCAAACATGACCCTGGTGGCAAGTTCAGCCGCTAGCTCCTTAGGAAAAAGAGGGAATATAAGATTAGTTTCAGGCGGAATGACGAATTCGTAGCCCTTTGCCTTGATGCCCTCTGCCAGCTTGGAAGCCATAGCATTGGCATGTGCTCCAAGCTGAAGATAAGCCTCGTCCTTTAGCAGGGCATCGAACTGGACGCCTAGAAGCCTGCCCTTTGCAAGAAGCCCGCCCCTTTGCTTTACGAGAAAACGCATATCCTCTTTTAGAGAATCGTTGACTATGATAAGAGCTTCGCCGAACATGGCTCCGCATTTTGTGCCGCCGATATAAAATGCATCGGCAATCTTTGGCAAATCCTCAAAGATTAGGTCGTTGCTTTGGGCAGTCAGCGCCATTGCCAGGCGGGCGCCGTCTATATACATGAGCAAATGGTGCTTATCGCAGGCTTCTCTCAGGGCCAGCAGTTCTGCCTTGGTATAAATCAGGCCGGTCTCAGTGGAATTAGAAATGTATATAATCCGAGGCTTCACGTAATGTTCGTCTTCGTGGGAAATCATTACATCATCTATGTCCTGAGGACTCAGTTTGCCCTCTCTCGTTTTTACATGATTTATCTTATGCCCGGTGGCTTCGATGGCTCCTGTTTCATGGACACATATATGGCCCGTATCAGCGGAAATTATGCTGTGGTGAGGTCGGAGGAATGCAGCCAGGGCAGTCATATTGGTCTGGGTGCCGCCCGTAAGAAAATGAATGTCTGCTGCAGGGCAGGCAATGAGATGTCTGATGTAGTCTGCAGCAGAGTAGCAGAATGCATCTTCGCCGTAGCCGTCAGCTAAAGTCATGTTGGTTTTAACAAGGGCATCTAAAACCTTGGGATGGGCCCCTAGGCTATAGTCGTTTTTTAAAAATATCATAGAGTCGTACCTCGATTCTTTAATAATTACTGATATCAATACATTTGATATCCAGTGAAATTTTATCACACTTTAATGCTCATTGCCACTTTTACATTAAAAAGAAAAAAGCCAACAGGCCTTGCCCTTTGGCTTTTGAATCATAAAATTTAGTGTAGGTTCAAAATTACATATTTCTTTCTATTTTAAGATTGCTCTTAACGGTTCTTTCTTTTCCTTCGTATATTACGAATTCCGCATCAACTGTTGCTATTTCTTCAGGTGCCACCTTAAAGATATCCTTGTTCAAAACGACCATGTTTGCCAGCTTGCCGGCTTCAATAGTCCCCATCTTATCAAGAAGACGCATACGATACGCATTGTTGTATGTATAGCCTTTTAAGAGTTGTTCCAGAGTTAGTCTTGCTGATGCCGGTGGCCTGACACTTCCGGGATACTTCTCAGGGTTTAGCGGCAGAAACATATCTACTCTGGTCATTGCAGTCTGCATGCCGATAAACGGATTGGCACGAACAGCTTCCTGATATGTAAACACATCACTGGAATATCCTACTATGCCACCTTCCTTGATTATTGTAGTAAAATCATACATGGTGTACCATCGGTCGTCAAGATATTCTCTAGCTATTTCACCGAAATAACCTCCTGACCAGTGAGTTGACCAGTCGATAAATATGCCGAGCCTAGCTACTCTGTGCATATCCTGCGGGTCAATAAGCTCACAGTGTGCCAGGGTCAGATACAGCCTCCAGTTTTTATCACCAACGATTTCCTTCGCCTTTTCATAAGCATCACAGCACATTCTAAAAGCCCCATCACATATACAGTGGATATGCAGATCCAGACCTGCGTTATTTATCTTTACCATGGCGTTGATTAAATCTTCCTCCGAGGAATATGCAGCTCCGCAGTTTTTGCCTTCGGGATCATTGGCAAAAGGTATGAGGCTGCAACAATCGCCTAACTCGTTGGTTCCGTCAACAAAAAATTTGATTGTATTCACGCGAATATGCTCGCTGCTGTATTTTTTCTGCCAGGCAAAGGCTGTATTAATGGCTTTTTCGGCATCTCTGGTGTTATTCATTATTACTGTCATATCGTAAAAGAGTCCAAGTTCTCCTTTTTTGTCTTTAGCAAGAAAATATTCTGCACATTGCTCATTCTCTGTCAAGGCATCCATAAGGCATGTAACACCGTGAGCCATGAAATAATTCATAAGGGGATCTATCATTTCATCCGTCAAATTTTCTGGAGGCTGCCATCCGATTTTCTCACATATTATTTTATCTATGTTATCAAAGGGTTCCAGACACCATCCCGTGTATTCTCCGTTTTCATCCTTAATAAATTCAGGCTGTATAGCGTCGGATTCTACTCTGATATCACCGTTTTCGTCCTTTAACATATCGACTGCAATCGAGTTGAACCAGCATGCGTGATCAGTGAAATCCTGAATACGCACAGGTCTATCGGATACAATCCTATCAAGAAGTTCCTTATTCGGTCCCTTAGAACCGAAGGTTTCCGCAAAGTAATTTTCGCAAAAAAGATAAGGCCTTTCTTCTTTTGTGAATTTCTCTGCCGCTGTTCTAATGTTACCAAGAAGCTCGTTTTTATCATGGGTAAAAGGCATCCTTACGCGCCAAAAGGTTTTGGCGACACTTATGGGATGTGTATGCCCATCGATTATGCCCGGAATAACCACTTTGCCTTTAATATCCACAACCTCTGTATGCCCTCCAATCAAGGAGGTACATTCCCGTTCAGTTCCTGCAAAGATGATGTTTTTAGCCTTTACTGCTACTGTGTCACACCACGGATTTAGAGGATTTGACGTATAAAACCTTCCGTTTTTAAATACTCTATCTGCTGTCATTCTTTTACCTCGTATCAGACCCGGGGTTCCCCGGGTCTTCTTCCTGTTCTTAAATCATATATATGCTGAAAGAAACCTTAGTCCAGTCATCCACACAGCCATTACAAACACAAATTTTTCGTTCAAGCCATTTGTATTTTGTTGCACCTGTAATAAAGTTTGCCGTTCCCTTGTAATAATATCTCTCAGGATCGACCTTTTCCCCGCGTATTAGCTTTTCTTCCTCTTCGCTATCAATATCAAGAACTGCATTGATGCAAAGCATAGCTTTGTCCCCGTCTTCCATTTCCAAAAGCATTTCGGCCTTGACTTCGTTCTGACAGGGGGCAGGGGTATAGGTCAGTCCCATTCCTACAGGCATTACTTTTCCATTGAGTTTATCCCCGCAGAAGCTGCCGCCGGTAGTTGGTGAAATCAGCAAATCACCTCGGCATGTTGCCGGCATTTCAATATCCTGTTTCTGCTCAAGTTGGATATCAAAGAGTTTTTTAAGTTGAATCATAATGGTTTTCCTTTTTATTTCTATAAATTCATTTCAGGCGGCATTACCTTGAAGCCTTTTGTTTTGATTGCAAGAAATATAACGCCCAATGCAAGCCATGAAAAGCCGACTATTTTTGCCATCGTCGTCAAATTCAACCACAGATATATGCAGACAGCTGCTGCAATAATTGGAATGATGAAAAATTTGAAAACTGCAGCTCCACCTCTTTCCTTATCCTTAATCCAGAATCTGAAGACGACATCTATATTTGTGAAGATAAAACCTACAATTGCTCCGAAGCTTACCAGCGACATAGCATTGGTAAGACTGTCCTGAAACACGAGAGCTGTAAGTCCTACTGCCATTGACAGCAGCACGTTTCTTGAAGGTGTTCGGAACTTAGGATGTACATATGCGAAGAACTTAGGCGGAATAAATCCATCTCTGCCCATTCCCAGCAGTATTCTGGAAGTTGCTCCCTGTCCGGCAATACAGCATCCGAGGCATGCGAGAGTATTAACAGCAATAAAAACTGGATTCATCCACGCTCCAATACCTATATGTTCGTTGTATTCGGTTATTGCAGTATCAGGATTTACAAGTACGCTTTGTGCATCTGCCCACGGCCATCCGCAATTCATTATGTAGGCAGTAATAAAGAACTCAATTGCCGCACCTATACATATGATTACAACAGCTCGCGGCATGTTCTTTTCTGGTTCAATTGTCTCTTCCGAAAATGTTGTTACCGAATCAAAACCCACGAATACTACAGCCATTATTGCCGCACCTGTCATCAGGCTGCTGAACTGCAGTGTATCGGGGGAATACAACGCACTTGCTGCGATGAGCGTACCTTCCCCGCCGCCTTTGCAGACATAGGATATTATACATACTAAAGTAATAACTAGGGCGATAATTGGTGCGACTACATTAATATTGTTCATTATCGCAGATATCCCTATTCCAAAGTAGTTGCATGCACCGCAGAACAGTACGGATATAACGATCCAAACCCATATCGGAATAGCAGGGAACATAATGTTCAGATATAATCCGCATGAAAGATAGCAAGCCATTGGCAACAGGAAGTAGTCGAGCATCATCGTCCATCCTGCAATAAAGCCAAATGAAGGCCCTATTGATTTGCTGGTATAGGTATAAACCGATCCGGCTACGGGATACCTTCTGCACATTTTGGCATAGCTGAAGGCCGTAAGTGCCATTGCGAATCCGGCAATCAGTAATGCCAGAGGGAAATTACCGCCTGTAAGTGCGTTGATAATTCCGTAGTACAGAAGCACACATGCAGGGCATAGATAAGCCAGACCCTGGCAAACCAGTGTGGGCAGCCTCAAAACACGCTTTAGCTCCGTTTTTTCCGGAGCTGTTTTGGTTGCTGTATCAGCAGCATTTGTTTTTTCGTCCATCTTGTTTTCCTCCTAATAAGTAATAAATATAATTGCTGTTATTCAAAAACCACTTTTCCTTTGAATATGGTCTTTTTAACTCTGATTTCATATATTTCATCTAGAGGTGAAGCCTCCAAATCGGAATCTAAAATAACAAGATCGGCGGACTTGCCTTCTTCTATACTTCCTGTCTTTTCCTCCATAAACATTTGATAAGCTCCGTTAATGCTTAGGGCTTTGATGCATTCTTCTAAAGTAGCTGGTTTTTCTTTTCCTAAAACTCTTCCCTCGTACTGTTGGTAATCTGGGGCATCAGGAAAGACGCTCCGCGTCATCGCACACTGTATCTCATGCATGGTATCAGGAGGCGGAGTCACAGGAAAATCCGTACCGAAGGAAACATCAACCCCTGCATTGATAAACTTTCTAAAGGGATAGTTCTTATTTGCTCTTTCCTGTCCCATCATGCCAACGGCAGCATTAATATCGGAATCGTAGACCATCCATCTTGGCTGACAATTGCCTATTATTCCCTCCTTGCCCATAGTTATTGCGTCCTCATCATCTACGAGCATGAGATGAGCGATTATGTTTCGAGGTTTGAGTTCTGTTTTATGCTGTGCACCGACAAGACATTTCACAGCCTGTTTCACTGCGCCATCTCCCATGGCGTGAACGTGTACGTTAAAACCGGCTTCCATAGCTTTAGCGGCATATTCTTCAAAAACACTATCTTCCCAGTACAAAGGTACGTTGCGTGTTTCGCCTATTTCGTTTTCTTTTGCAAAGTTTTCCTCATATGGTTCTAGCAGATTGAACATTCCCTCTGTGAAAATTTTTACCGTATCAATCCTAAAATCATCATTTGAGTTATCTTTTCCTTTGCGGCCAATAAATTCATTCATTTGTTGCGAGTATTTATCGGGCTCTAGATGGTACACACCACGAATTCTCAATGTTAGCTTTCCTTCTCCAGCAAGCTCCTTATATGCCTGTCTGGCATTGTCGCTGTGCATGCAATCCTGAACAAGTGTTACCCCATATTTATTAGCGCACTCTTGTTGGTACCAAAGTAGAGCATTCTTGTATTCTTCTACTGTAAGATCATAGCCGGGTACGCCCAGTTTGATATATGCCATAGCCTCAGGATCGTTAAAAACACCCTGGGGATATCCATCGTTACATCTGTATATTTTTCCGGTTTTGACATCCGGGGTATCTTTATCGAGGCCCGCAGCCTCTATTGCCTTTGTATTTACCCACAGATTATGTTGGCAGAAGGATTCAAGAATTACCGGTCTGTCTGAACATATTTTATCGATATCATGTCTGGTGGGGATAACATCGCTGCCCATGAAGTTGCCTATGACCCAGCCGGCGCCTCTAATGATTTTGTCATCAGGATGTTCATCGATATGCTTTTTTAGCCTCTGCAAATATTTATCAATTATTTCGTCTTGTGTTTCTCCCTCTTGGATGTATATACCAAAAAGGTCACAGCCTGAAGCAACGGCTGCAGCAATTGATGGGTGACAGTGAGCATCACAAAGACCGGGGAGAACTGTATTCCTTTCGCAGTCTATAGTTTTCGTATTTTTATCTGCGTAGACCTTTATCTCTTCATTGCTGCCTACTTTGACAATTACTCCGTCCTTTATAGCAACGCCTTGTCCTGAAATGACAGCATCATTTTTTGTAACAGAATAAATTTTGCCATTTATTAGTATAATGTCAGCTTTTTTCATCATTTGTCTCCGTTCCTGTCTAATTTTTCAGACTTTTCACTTATAGGATACAATCCTAAATAATTGCTTACAATGTTGTTGTATTGTTGTTTTATATAAAATAAACACGAAAGCAACAACTTTATTGTTGCTTTCGTGTTATAAATAACAACTTTAATTGTATTACATTTTATTTTTTTGTAGCTAAAATCAATTTAAATCAGTTGTGAAATTTTCCAGGTAATGATCTGTGAGTATTTCGTCCAGCAAATTCTGTATGCTTTCGATTGAGAGATACTCTATATCATTTTCGATATCCTTGCAGTAGCACTCTCTAAACTGACGTGGCGTACATCTGTACCACTGCTTGAAGGCACTGTAATAATATTGCGGATCCGAAAAACCACATTCCTCTGATATCTCCACAACGGTTTTATTTGTGTTCATTAGGTACCATTCGGATTCATTAGCTCTAATATATGCGAGCATTTTTCTGAAGCTAATGGAGTACTTCCTCATGAATTCAGAAGTATAGCCCTCTGTAAGGTTCAGATGTTCGGCTAAATCACGCAGGATGATTCTGTCCTTGCAGTGCAGCGACATGTAATTTGTGATTTCTCGAACGCGCTCTATCACCTCTGGCTGCAGTTCCTCTGTTTTGGTATGAAAGAAGTTGATATCAAAGTGATTGACAAAAAGATCCACGATACTGTCGGAAATTTTTTGTATACTATCTGTTTCGGCGCCTCTGGATATTTGTTTAAGAGCCGATATCATAAGCCCTTTCAGCTTATTGTACCATCTTGTGGGGTATTTCATAGTACTCTCGCTAGTTCCCTCACAAACAAAAAGATTGTTTCTTATATTTGGATATTTATCTTCATACTTAAGGAGATTGATACAAAAAGAAACAAGAATATTATCCTTGCCCTTATAAAGATAGTATGCATCCCGGTCTACGGAAACAAATTCCTCCGCATTTAAAGTAAACTCTTCGTAGGCATAAGCAAATCTCACGCTTCCCTTGAGGCAGAATATTATTTCCAATACTCCCCTGTCATGCATTGTTGTTTCTGTGCTTTCGGCAGAGTAAATACTGTAGCTGAGGGGTGTGTTGCCGATTGTAATTACTTTTTTATCCATTACTTTACCTTATTCCATTAAGAAAATCATAACAGTATTGCTTCCCACTCTTTTTCTTTAAACCCAATCAGAATAAAATCATCCGTGACGATAAGGGGTCGCTTTACAAGCATTCCGTCTGTGGCAAGAAGTTCATACTGGTCATCCTCGCTCATGGAGGGCAGCTTTTCCTTCAGTTTAAGGTCTTTGTAAATAAGACCACTGGTGTTAAAAAAGCGTTTTAGCGGCAGGCTGCTTCTTTTGTGCCATGCCTTCAGCTCCGCCGCTGTAGGGTTTTGCTCCTTGATATGGCGGTCAATATAGGAAACGTTATGTTCATCCAGCCATTTCTTCGCTTTTTGGCAGGTGGTGCACTTAGGGTATTCAATAAACAGCATAATAAAAGGCTCCTTTCTCCTTTCTCCTTTAATCTTTATTCTACCTTGCATTGTATTCCTTGTCACTATTTTTGCAAAGACTTTGCAAAAACCTTTGACTTTAGGTCTGCAAACATGTAAAATAAGCTCGTGTCACGTTCGTGACATGGTTTTTCGTGTGACTAGGATGGGAACGTCCGAGGGAGCGCGGCTAAAAGTTTTAGTTCGCCGAAAAAAATTCTTTTGCAAAAGAACCGCCGGAGGCGGCTTTACAGGAAAATTTCAGTAGGCAGGGCCGAAAAAGTTTGCTTTGCAAACCTAGTAGGTGGGAAGGAATAAAAGATGAGTTCATTTATTGCAAAGCCTCATGAAGTGCAGCGTAAGTGGTACGTTGTAGACGCAGAAGGCAAGAACCTCGGAAGAATGGCATCGCAGATTGCCGCAATCTTAAGAGGAAAGAACAAACCAATTTACACACCTCACGTTGATTGTGGAGATTATGTAATCGTAATCAACGCAGAGAAGGTAGAGGTAACAGGCAAGAAGAGAAAAGAAAAGATTTACAAGAGACATACCGGATATCCGGGCGGCCTTAGAGAAGTAACTTTTGAAAAGATGATGGATAAGCATCCGACGGAAGCTGTAAGACATGCTGTAAAGGGCATGATGCCTAACGGTAAGCTTGGCAGACAGATGTACAAGAAGTTAAAGGTTTACGCAGGTCCTGAGCATGACCATCAAGCTCAGAAGCCGGAAGTATTGGATATTTAAGGAAGGGAGGAATTAAACGATGGCAAAGACACAGTATTACGGAACAGGAAGAAGAAAATCTTCGGTTGCTAGAGTTAGATTGATCCCTGGTAACGGAAATATCACAGTAAACAAGAAGCCTCTCGATGATTACCTTGCAATGGAAATCGTAAAGAGAGAAGTAAAGAGACCTTTTGAAATCGCAGGCTGCGAAGGCAAGTTCGACGTTATAGCCACTGTTGAAGGCGGCGGATACACAGGACAGGCCGGAGCTTTAAGACACGGCATTTCAAGAGCCCTTTGCGAAGCTGACAGAGAGGCGTACAGAGCTGCATTAAAGGCAGCCGGATTCTTGACAAGAGATTCAAGAATGAAGGAAAGAAAGAAGTACGGACTCAAGAAGGCAAGAAGAGCAAGCCAGTTCTCGAAGAGATAATCAAGCAACGACACAGAACAAGCGATGCTCAAACACATTTGTGTGGAAACCCCCGAATTCCAACCCTTGGAATCGGGGGTTGTTTTTTTAAAAAGATGATGCGTTGAAATATGATAACCAATAGAATTAAAGAATATAGAGCGAAGCATGATATGCAGATGATAGTATGCCGCATAGGTCATCCAGCAAAATCAGCAGTACCATTAAAAGACTGTCAATACTCATCCAAATACATATCCAATATAACATTGGCAAAATCGTAATCAAATGGCCTGAGCTTGACCTTGGCGTCGGAGCTCAAGTCTTTTAATATGCCGTTTCTGTATTGCGAAGGAGTCTGTTGAAACCACTTCCTGAACTGAACCGCCAAATGCTTGCGGTTGGCAAAGCCCACTTGGACGGCAATCAGGTCTACGGTCTTTTTGGTAGCGGAAAGAAGCCTTGAGGCTTCTTCGCATCGCGTTAGGGATACGAGCTGTGTAAAGGTAAGGCCCAAGGTCTCCTTAATGTATCTGGAAAGGTGGGGAGAGCTGAGGTATTCCGCATCTGCAATGCTTTGCAAAGACAGCTTTTCGTTATAGTGGTCGAAGACATAGTCCACTATGCGGTACATTCTCTCGTAATTCTTGTAAAGGTAATCGAGGTTTTGCAGCCTGACGATATTGGCGGCACGGCCTTCCTCCTGCTTATAGACGTATTGCCGGAACTGGTCAAGAAGGAATTCCAGCAGTTCCTTTGTCTGGGCCTCGAGCTGCAAGTCAGAGGGCTTTTCCGAATAGGCCTTGAACAGTCTGGCCAGCAGAAAGCGAAGATATTTTATATCTATAGAATACAAATCTCGCTCAGCATATGTGTCGCATATAAAGTAGGCATCATGGAGACCCTCAAAATGCTGTTTGTAGTAGTCGCAGTTTATTTGAACCGTTAAGATGATGTTGTCAGGGTCATCGGAAACTATTTTATGGGGGTCGTTCATATTGAAAATATGGACATCACCATAGGAAAGAGCGTAGCTGGCAGCCGAATCACAAATAGTGACCTTGCCGTTAAGCACGCATATTATTTCAAAATCATCTCTATGCAAGTGAAAAGGGTAATAAGCCAGGCTTTCCAGTCTGGCTTTTACCATAGCACTTGATTTGTAACCTATCTGCTCAATATATTTCATTATGCCAATATAGTATCATAATCTTACCCTTGTATCAATAAATATAAACCCCTATTAAAGGTCAATAGGAAGTAAAATCAAAGCATAACAATAAACAAAAAAATCAGAAAATTAAAGAAGGGAGAAAGGACAGCCTATAATATACAGGCTGCCGCTGTAAAAAATATGGAGATTTGCGAACTTATGAAAGAAGCTGTATTGGATGGTGATGAGGAGGAGGCAGTCAAGCTGGCAGAGCAGGCTCTTGAAGAAAAGATGGATTTGCAAGAGGTAATGAATAAAGGCTTCCTGGCAGGAATTCAGGAGGCAGGCCATTTGTATGAGAAGGAAGAGTACTTTTTACCTGATCTGGTTTGCTCGGCAGACGCCATGAAATGCGCCCTTGAGGTTCTGGATGAGGCCATGAAAAGCAGTTCGGAATACAGTGCGTCTACAGCAGGCAAGGTTGCCCTGGTAACGGTTCAAGGAGATGTGCACGATATAGGCAAGACTATAGTAGGAGCAATGATGACCGCATCAGGCTTTGAGGTGTATGATCTAGGTACAGATGTAGAAAATGAAAAAGTAATAGAAAAAGTCAAAGAAATAAAACCTGATATTTTGGGACTATCAGCATTGCTGACATCTACTATGGAGGAACAAAGCAATATTATAAGGCTTCTGGAAGAAGAAAACATGAGAGATGATATTAAGGTAATAATAGGCGGGGCGCCTGTGAGCAGCCAGTGGTCTGATAAGATAAATGCTGACGGCTATTCGGATAACGCTATTTCCGCGGTTAAGCTGGCCGAACAGCTTTTAGCTTAGGAGGGTATATCATGTTTATGACAGGAAAAGTATTGAATATAGATGAAATAAAGAGGCTCCATAAGGACAGCATAAGGATACTTGAAGAGGTGGGCGTTAAAGTACCTAGTGAAAAAGCTCTGACCATGCTGGAAAAGGCCGGAGGGAAAATAGACTGGGACAAAGAGGTAGCATACATAAGCGAAAAAATGGTGGATAAAGCACTTAAAACAGCGCCCAAGGAGTTTACGCTGGGAGCCAGAAACCCTAAGTTTGACCTGCATATGCCCACAGGACAGCCTACCATCAACATGGATGGCTGCGGCAGCAATACCATTGATTTAAAAACCGGCAAGCGAAGACTGTCTCTGCTTCAGGATTTGGCGGACGCAGGCAGGATATTCGATGCTATTCCTTCAGCCACCGTGCTTTGGTCATCGGTAAAGCCCTCCGATATACCTTCAGGAGGCTCCGGAGTTATAAGCAGTGCAACCTCAATGTTAAACAGCGGCAAGCATTTGCAGGACGAAGTCCAAAGCATTAATGAGCTGCCCTATATTATAGAGCTTTGCAAGGCCTTCGTGGGAAGTGAAGAAGCAGTTGTGGACAGGAAGATATATTCAGCGACCTACTGCACAGTAGCGCCTCTAAGCCACGATAAGGAAATGTTGGAGGGAACCATGGGACTGACTAAATACAAAGCTCCTGTACTCCTTTACCCCATGCCTGCCTGCGGCAGCACGGGACCTGCAAGCCTTTACAGTAACGTGGCCTTAGCAAATGCAGAATGCCTAAGTGCACTGGTGATATTCCAGCTTACAACGCCGGGAACCCCTCTTATTTACGGGGCCGCTTTGGGAAGAATCAATATGAGAAGCGGTGTATTCATGGAGGGCGCAGTCGAAACAGTGCTGATGATGACGGCCATGACACAGTTAGGCAAGCATTATGGATTTCCTGTAATAGCAGCAGGCTGTATTTCAGATGCCAACGAGCCGGGTATGCAGGCGGTTATGGAAAAAACCCTAACCACGCTGCCACTAGTTTTAAATAACATCGACGTGGTTCAAGGACTGGGTCTTCTGGAAAGCAGTATGACTCTTTCCTTCGAACAAATGCTTATAGACGAAGAAATTTTTAAGCAGTGCATGAGAATGAGCCAGGGCGTAGACGTCTGTGATGAAAAGGATTATTTTGAGGACATAAAGGCTGTAGGGCAGGGTGGGCATTATTTGAAGCAAAAGACCACCAGAAAAGCTTTCAGAACAGATGAATTCTATCGTTCGCAGTTGATATCGGGAGATACCTATGATACATGGGTGGGCGCAGGCTCAAAAAATATGTTTGATATAGCTCACGAAAAAGTGATGAAGATATTGGAAGGAGAGCTGATATCACCGGTTGACAGCAACAGGGAGAAGCTGGTCAAGGAGATAATAGAAGAAGCCGGAGCCAAGCTGTAAGATAGAATCGCAGTTACAAAAATAAATTGAAACTTGTAAAGCAGAAAGGAATAATTTCATATGAATATGCACAAATGGTTGCAGGGGCTTAAGTTATCAGCGGAGAAAAAGCCTATGCCCATACTTTCCTTTCCATGTGTGCAGCTGCTTGGAATAAGCGTGAAACAGCTTATTGCCGATGGCAGTATGCAGGCAAAGGGAATGAAGGCCATAGCAGACCGGGTGGATTCTTTAGCGTCTGTCAGCTTTATGGATTTATCACTTGAATCAGAGGCCTTTGGAGCGAAAATCAAAACATCTGATATGGAAGTTCCAACGGTAATGGGAACCCTTGTAAACAATTTAGAAGAGGCAGAGGCTTTGGAGATTCCTTCTGTTGAAAAGGGAAGAATAGGAATCTATATAGACGGAATGTCAAAAGCGCTTAAGCTTATCGACGACAGACCGGTATTCGCAGGAGTAATAGGACCTTTTTCGCTGACAGGAAGACTTGTTGATGTGAACAAGGCCATGATATACTGCAAGAAAAATCCCCAGCTGCTACATATTGTTTTGAGGAAGGCAACAGATTTTCTCATAGAATACATCAAGGAGTATAAGGCTATAGGGGCGAATGGAATAGTTATGGCAGAGCCCCTTACAGGACTCATATCTCCAAGACTTGCAGAAAATTTTTCCGAGCCTTATGTGAGAGAAATAGCCGATGCTGTGAAGTCCGAGGACTTTCTCGTCGTATATCATAACTGTGGGAATGCGGCTGCTAAGATGTGGGAATCCATAACGAGAACAGGCTGCGATGCCTATCACTTCGGCAACGCTATAAATATGAAGAATATGCTTGAACAGATGCCGGAGGATAAGATAATCATGGGTAATATAGACCCGGCGCAGCAGTTTACCAACGGGACCCCTGAATCCATAAGGTTGGCCACCAAATTGCTTCTTGAAGAATGTTCAAGTCATCCTAACTTTGTGATTTCATCGGGGTGCGACATACCACCGGCGGCAAAGTGGGAAAATATAGACGCTTTCTTTGATGCTGTGAAGGGATTTTATAATGGAAAGCAATAGAGAAGGCATATGTAAAAGCCCGGCGGTCTTTGAAAGCCGGATTTTTACATATGAAAGGCAAGAGGCCTTTTTTCATGCCAGAGATTTTTTTATAAAGGCCTGCGGCTTCGACCTGAACAAGGAAAGGCATCAAAAAATGCTTACGGAGGCATTAGCCATACTTGAAAGGGAGAAAAAAGACTTTCAGATGAAGGCGGTTTGCTCCGAATTAGGTGAAAGCGCCTACAGTGACGGCAAAATAGCTATTGCCGTAAAGGACAGCAGTAACGGTATCGAGAGGGTAATTAAAATTACCTGCAACGGATTTTCTCGTATTAAAGAAGAACATGTAAAAGGCATCTTCATGTGCATGATTACGGCAGGAGACTGGCACGTTGAGGGGAGCACAAAGGCGCAGGTATATATGGACACATGGGGAACGGCTTTTGTGGACGGAGCTAAAGTGTTGTTTGAGAATGAAATAAGAGAAAGCCTGACGGAGGGTCGATATTTGTCAGACCCCTTCGGACCGGGGTATTACGGTATGCCTTCAGCGGATACTAAAAAGTTTGAGACGGTGCTGGATGCGTCCGGCATAGGTATTGCCATAAGGGAATCCGGAATAATGGTGCCCCTTAAGAGCATGGCGGCAATTTATCTCATAACGGATGATTTGAATGTTTTGCCGCCCATTTCGTGCAGTGAGTGCTTCGGCAGAATAGAGGGCTGTCGTTCATGCAGCAATTTTCTTACATAATATCTTTCCTTACAAAACCGTAAGAAATTCATCATACAACCGTTAGAACAAAAACCGGCCCTTTGCGTTATTATTGACGTGAAGGGTCGGTTTTTTCGTGGCGCTTCGCCTGATAAATAGCCATAGGCGTTTATTTGTAATATAATAATAAGTAAGGAGTTTTGCATATGAGTGAAATTTTAAAGGTCGATAAGGTAACAAAATACTACGGCACGGGAAGTGTGGTAACAAAGGCTCTGGACGGCATATCCTTTACCGTGAACCACGGAGAGTTTACAGCCATAATGGGAGCCTCCGGTTCGGGAAAAAGCACGCTGCTTAATGTAATTTCTACAATAGACAAGGTGAGTGCAGGCGATATTTACGTCGAGGAAAGAAATCTGGCGAGCATGAAGGAAAACCAGCTTTCAGGCTTCAGAAGGGATAAACTGGGCTTTATATTTCAGGAATACAATCTGCTGGATACTCTGACGGTAGGTGAGAACATCGCGCTTCCACTGAATCTCAAACGAGCTACCTTGGCGAAAACCAACAACATGGTAAGCAAGGTAGCGAAGGTATTAGGTGTGGAGGATCAGCTGAATAAATTCCCTTATGAGCTTTCAGGTGGGCAGAGACAGAGGGTCGCATGTGCCAGAGCGATAATAACCAATCCGGCGATAATACTGGCAGACGAGCCTACAGGCGCCCTTGATTCGAAGAACTCCAAGATTTTGATGAGTACCTTTGAGATGATGAATCGCGAGCTGGGATCTACGATCCTCATGGTCACCCATGATGCTGTAGTTGGTTCTTATGCAAGTCGTGTGTTATTTCTCAAGGACGGCAAGATATGGAGCGAGGTCAACAGAGGTGACCGGAACAGGCAGGCAATGTACAGAGAGATACTTTCTGTGATGGCAGGCTTGGGAGGTGATGTGGATGTTCACTAAGCTGGCCAGGCGAAATGTCAAACGCCAACTGGGGAATTACTTGATATACTTTATTACTGTATCCCTGACGGTGGCACTGATGTTCGCTATAAACAACGTGATATTCAGCAAGCAAATGCTGAAAAATGCCGAGATGATGGACTCTCTTATGCCGGGACTGATAGCCATTACGATATTCGTGGCTCTCATTGTAGCCTTTATTCTCGGATATGCCACCTCATTTATGCTGAAGCTGAGGAAGCGGGAGTTCGGAACATATCTTACATTAGGCATGACGAGAAGGAATATCCTCAATATTTTTATCATGGAAACCATGCTTATGTGTGTGGCGGCTCTGGCTGTGGGCATTGCCTTGGGACTGTTCATATATCAGGGGATGATGGCTATCATGACAAGGCTCATGGAAATAGAGCTGGCGTTTGCGGATTATTCTCTTAAGGGACTGCTTCTTACAGTAGTTCTCGTCTGTGGAATGTTTCTCTTATCCTCTGTAGCATCGGCACTGTATCTTCGAAAGGTCAAGATATATGACCTTATCCACGGGGACAGGATGGTAGATAAGAAGGTCAAGCATCCTGTATTTTGGCTCATTGTGATGCTGATGGCAATGGCAGCAATAGTTGTAAGCGTATTTGTTTTTCGAAATTCCATTAAAGCTATATTTACCAGTTCAGGAGGCACTACAGGTATATTTGTAAGCATAGGGGTTATTGCAGTAGCAATAGTTATCATGCACATAGCTCTTGCGAGAAGTGTAGCAAACTTGATGCTAAAAAATAAAAAACTTTGCAATATGGGAACCAATACCTTTACTTTAAGGCAGCTTTCGGGAAAGCTGAACTCCAATTCAATAATGGCGGGGATACTGGCTTTATTGTTGGCCTTTGCCATAATAGGTGCCAATGTGTCATTTACAGAGAAAATAAGTGAGCAGCTGACTATAGATAAATATTATCCCTTTGATGTGACGATGATGTACGACCATTATAATTTTGATGACAGCAATGACGAGAAAAGCCCTATAAGCATTGAAGAGGGAGAGCAAATCATCGACAGGTATTCGAAGATAAAAGATAAGGTTAAGTACAAGATATACGATACGGGAGATAATTATCTCTACAGCTTTACTCCATGGAAAGGCGAAGGATATACAGCTATGACCGATACGGTGATATCGGAAAGCGATTTTAACAAGCTGTGGACGGCGTTGGGGCATAAGCCTGTGGACCTTGAGGATGGATTCAAGATAGTAGCATACGAAGGTCAGGTGAAAAACTTGGACTTTTCCAAAGCAAATCTGCCTCTTGGAGACAAGACCTATCCGTACAAAGGAATGATAGAAGGCAATATGTTCTTTTTCACGTATGTGCTGGCTATAGTGCCGGATGAAGCCGTCTCAGGTCTGAAGATTGCCTCAGACTGCGAAGCATACGATATGGTTAAGGACAGATACGATGCAGTGTCTATGCGAGATGATTTGTCTTATCCGGGAACGATAGAGTATAACGAGGCCAGTGTAGACACACAGCTGTGTGATTATTATATCAAAGAGTATGCGAGAATAGACAGGAACAATTTTTCTGCCATATTTGTCATAGGAGCCATATATATTGCAGTGGTGTTCATCTTTATGGCAATGGCTATACTGGCACTCAAGACCTTGTCGGGACTGAATGAAGATAAGCAAAGATACCGGATACTCTTTCAGCTTGGAGCAAGTGCCAAGGAGCAAAGCAGGACCTTATTCCGGCAGATATTCAGCTTTTTCTTCCTACCATTTGCAGTACCGATACTTATGAGCTTTCCTACGGCTTATCTCTGCGGGGATGTACTGAAGCAGGGCGGAGTAGACAGTGGAACAGGAATGATATATGTGATAGCAGGAATCATTACAGCAGCTATGATAATAATATATGCATTGTATTTCATGGCTACTTATTTGATAGCCAAGCGGAACGTGGTGCATAGGGAATCCTAAAGTTTACAAGGAAAATAAGTCGGCAAGGGTGTAAGCGCAGAGAAGCTTTGCCCGGAGCCGGCTTTCTGTGTGTAGAGGACAGAAATAGATGTTTGCCGGAGAAATGAAGAAATTGGGTATAAAAAATGTAGTTGAATTTTTGATATGATGCGTCATAATTATAGTATATGCAAAATGACAGAATGTGAATGAAGGTAGCAGCAATTTATTATGCTGCTATGATGATAATTGTTTATATGGATATTAGGGTGTGTAAAAATGGAAAAAATACTGCTCATAGAGGACGACGAAAGCATAAAAAGAGAACTGACGACTCTGCTGCGAGCCAATGGCTATCAGGCGGTGGATGAGCCACCATGCGATTTGGCACTTTTGGATATCAATCTGCCGGAGGAGAGCGGGTATGCCATCTGCCGCAGGCTCAGGCAACAGTCGGATGTTCCGGTGATATTTTTAACAGCCAGAGATACATCCGAGGATGAGATTCTCGGCTTTGGGGTAGGCGCAGACGACTATATCCGTAAACCTTACAACTCCTCTGTGCTTCTGGCACGAATAGCAAGACTGCTGAGGCGTAAGGACAGCTCAGTGATGACGGTCCGCGATATCGCCCTGAATTTGACCGACCTGACCCTTTCCTTTAAAGATAAAAGCACGGAGCTTACTAAAAACGAGATGAGGATACTTTGCTGCCTGATGAAGAAGGAGCTTTGCAGCAGAAAAGAAATCATCGAGGAACTTTGGAACAACAGACTTTACATAGACGAAAATACGCTTTACGTCAATATAAGCAGGCTTCGGGAAAAGCTGAAAAGTCTGGGAGCAGAGGGATATATCAGGACAGTCAGGGGCGTGGGATATAGGTTGTGAGTTGCAGCTTATCAGGCAGAGAAACCAGTCGCTATATAGACAGGAGGTTGACTTTTTATGAATATAAAGGAATATAGTTGCTCAAAGGGCGTGACCCTCTGTTTTATAGGAATAGGCATGGTGAGCTTTGCGATAATAATGGTGCTTATGGGTGGCACTTTAGAGATTATCATTATGTCGGAGGTCCTTGCTACCGTTTTTGTGATGCTTTGGCTCATATGCAGCTATGCGACAGAGCGGCGGCGGATAGTCAAGCTGGCGAGGATCATCGAGCAGTTGGATAAGAAATATCTGCTGGGCGAGGTCATGCCAAGTCCCGGTAATGTTACAGAAAGGCAGTACTACGATATTATGAAAACGGTTTCTCGCTCTGCAATTGGGATTGTGGAGGATGCCATGAGGGAGCAGGATGAATACAGGGATTACGTGGAAAGCTGGATACATGAGATAAAAACACCGCTGACGGCATGTTCGCTGATTCTTGATAACGACGGGGATGTGCGTAAGCTGAGGCGGGAGTTGAAGCGGGCGGACAATCTCACGGAAAGCATTCTCTACTATGCACGGATGCGCAGCATAGAAAAGGACACGCAGATCAAAGAGGTCAGAGTTGCTGAGCTGATGGATGAAGCAGCCAAGAGCCAGATGGAGATACTGATTGCCGCCGATATAAGCATAGAGGTAACAGGCGATTTCAAGATGCATACCGACAGCAAATCGCTGCTGTTCATATTCAAGCAGCTTTTGATAAACTGTGGCAAATATTGTCCGGGCTGTCATGTAAAAATGATGGCAGATCAAGGGGTAATTACGGTCGAGGACGATGGTATAGGGATACCGGCACACGAGGTGAAAAGGGTCACCGACCGGGGTTTTTCCGGGAGCAACGGCAGAGCTCATGGAAAGAGTACAGGCATGGGTCTTTATATAGTAAAGGAGCTTTGCAGGCAGCTTGATATAGGGCTTGAGATAAGATCAGAGGAAGGCAAGTACACGAAGGTAAGGCTTCTGACTTAACAAAATAAAGGTTATGTATAGTGTACCATAAAATGGTTTGCGACGTTATGGAATTGACTTTTTTATAATGTAAGTTTTATTGAGCAAAGTTTTGTGCTTGATATAATAAGATGAGATGCTTGAAGAATACATGAACAAATCCTCCGCAAGGGCATTTTGTTGTGGGATGATTGTAACAGCTTTAGGAACATTGATCAACTTCTTTGCAATTTCAAATGCCGGTAATGAGGCACTTTTATTTGGATGCCTTATTGGCTGGACTACTTCCATACTGATTTACAGTTTATCCGTAGCATATTATGGCATCATGGAAAGTCGAGGGCTTGATCATGATAAAGAATAGAATCAGAGAATACAGAGCTAAATACGATATGAAGCAAGAGGAATTGGCAAATAGAGTAGGTGTAAGGAGGGAAACCATTGGCAATCTTGAAAAGGGTAAATACAACCCGTCATTAGTTTTAGCGTGGAATATTGCAAAGGTGTTTAATATTGCAATTGAGGATATATTTACGGTTGAGAACTGATGTTTTTAATGGATATTTTAAATAGCAAGTTATCCGGGAGTGATATAGTAAATGCAATTTAGAACAAAGCGGATAATAAAAGCATTAAACAAAGGTATGATAATAAACTAAACTAAACTAAAATAAAACATATGAGGAGAGAAACATGTACGATGTGATTATTATTGGTGCAGGACCTGATGGCGAGCTGGCCGCCTCGCAGCGCTACTTGTCACAGAGGTATTCGATGCCGTATAAGGAAGGTATTGCGACACTGACGGACGGAGGAACTTGCGCATCTTGAAATGGTCAGTACCATAGTTCATCAACTGACCAAGGATATGACCATAGAGCAGATAAAAGAGGCAGGCCTTGAAACCCATTTTGTAGATCACACCGCAGGTGTTTATCCTCAGGCGGCAGCAGGATTCCCGTTCGATGCATTGTCATTCGCATCCAAGGGAGATGCTATTACCGATTTAATTGAAGATATGGCTGCGGAACAAAAAACGAGAACGACCTATGACAATATTTTGAGAATGGTAGATGACCCTGATGTCATCGATCCTATGCGTTACCTTAGAGAAAGGGAAGTTGTTCATTTCCAGAGATTTGGAGAGGCACTGAGAGTTGTGCAGGATAACCTTAACAGCAAGAATTTCTATGCTATAAACCCTGAATTTGATTTGAGGGCAAAACCATGTAAGTAAGAGAGTGAAAATGACTCTGCTTTTGTTGATAACGGAGCGGAGTTCTTTTTTATTACTGTACCATTCATTATAATATTCCCTAGAATCGAAATATATGATATATTTGAATATAATAGATAGTCACAATAACAGGAGGATTCGACTATGACGCAACTGGATATGGAAAAGACCACGAGTCAAATGGACGGAAAATATCTTACATTCTTTACAGCTCAACAGCTTTTTGGTATTCCGCTTATGGATATAGTGCAAATAATTGAAATGCAGGAAATTACACCAATCCCGGGATTTCCGCATTATGCAAAAGGTATGATTGAATTTCAGGGATCTATTATTCCACTCGTTGATATGCGTTTGCGTATGGGTAAGGTGGAAGCGGATTACAATGAACGTACCTGCATTATTGTAGCAAGTATTCAAAAGAAGAATATTGGGTTTATTGTGGACGAGGTCGATGAAGTGATTTCCATTGCGGAGGATGCCATCGTATCTCCGCCGCAAATGTCTGGAGATGGTATCAACTATCTTCGCGGTATCGCAAAATTAAAAAGTCAGATTGCGCTCTTAATAGATACACGTAAAATCATAGGAAGAGATGAGCTTGGGATTTTGACAAGTGTATCTCTTTAACAGAATGAATCTGAGAAGAAGAGACAGTGAAAAGGGTGAAAAGCGAATGTACCATTACAATATTATAATTGATGGACTGGTGTGTGCTGAATTTGCAGAATTAAGTGGAGGAGAACTGGCAGATGAAGCGATTGAATTTCGAGGTGAAGTCAATCGAATTGTGCAGCCGAGTCCTATGAAGCACAGCGCTATTACACTAAGGCGTGGCTGCTCTAGCAATAAACAATTCATAGACTGTATTCTTGGCAGCAATACAGAGGCAGCTACATACAAGAAGATTGAGATTGTACTTTTAGATGGCAAAAGCAATGAATCTGTTGGTGCTTGGGAGCTTACAAATATATGGATGCTCAAATGTGAAGTTGCAAAATTAGAAACCGGTGTAGATAAAGCTGAATTTGAGTGGATTAAATTAGCGTGTGAAAGCATGAAACGGATTCAGTTCCGTGGATTTAGATGAATAATTTTAGAATTCATAAATAATTAGGGAATGGGTAAGTATATTTCGGCCAATGTAGAATCATAATATATAATAGCCGAAATATACTTGCTTTTTTTAAATACTTCGGCTAATATGTAATTATAATACGAATTAGCCGAAGGGAGCTTATATGAACTATATATCAAGGAATTTGGAAAAAGTAGTTTCTGAAGTGACAAAAGAATATCCGGTCGTACTGGTAACCGGGCCTAGACAGGTGGGAAAAACCACGATGCTTCAGAAGCTAATGGCAGGCACAGACAGAGGCTACGTATCGTTGGACGATTTGAACGAGAGAAATCTTGCAAAGACTGACCCTGAGCTCTTTTTGCAGCTGCATAAATCGCCGATATTGATTGATGAGATTCAGTATGCGCCGGAGCTATTTGCTTATATAAAAATACATGTAGACAAGAATCATGATTCCGGAGCATTTTGGCTTACAGGTTCGCAGGTATTTAAGCTGATGCGCGGAGTTCAGGAGTCGTTAGCGGGAAGGGTTGCGGTTCTTTCGTTGACATCCTTGACACAGGCGGAAATATGTTACGGGGAAATGGAGCCTTTTACTATTGATATAGGTGCGCTGAAAGCAAGAGGCAAGGAAAGAAAAAAGGCTGATACCCGAGATATCTTTGGGCGGATTTTTAGAGGTTCTATGCCGGCTATTGTAAGCGGTCAGAACAGCAATAACCAAATTTTTTACAGCAGTTATTTGACCACATATATTGAGAGAGATGTAAAAGAATTATCAGACGCAATCGACTCATTGAAGTTTCTGCATTTTATTACAGCAGTAGCGGCGAGATGCGGTCAAATGCTGAATATAGCAGATATCGCCAGAGATGCAGATATTAATCAAAAACAAGTGAAAAGCTGGTTGGGGATATTGGAAACATTGGGTATTATATTCTATTTGCATCCATATTCCAACAATCTTTTAAAGCGATTGGTAAAGACCCCGAAATTGTATTTTTATGATACAGGCTTGGTTTGCTATTTGACAAAGTGGAGCAGTGCCGAGACTTTGGAAAGTGGCGCCATGAATGGCGTGATACTTGAGAATTATGTTGTGGCGGAGATAATGAAGACTTATTTGAATAGTGGTAAGGAACCATTCATTTATTATTATCGCGATAAGGATTCGAAGGAAATTGATATTGTGCTAGAGCATGATGGAGTTCTTAATCCAATCGAAATCAAGAAGACTTCAAATCCGGGGTCAGAGCTTGTTAAGGTATTTAATCTATTGGATAGAGCTTCTACTCCGCGTTCTAAAGGTGCAGTGATTTGTATGAAGCCGGAGCTTTCTGCGATTGATAAAGACAATTATATTGTGCCAATATGGATGGTTTAGGAGGTATGGCAAAATGACAAAAATACTATTCATCTGCCATGGCAATATATGCAGATCGCCCATGGCAGAGTTTGTTTTTAAAGATATGCTGCGAAAAAAGGGCATAGAGCATAAATACGAAGTGGCTTCTGCCGCAACCAGCACAGAGGAGCTAGGGAACAATGTCCACCACGGGACCATAGGCAAACTGAACTCAATGGGAATAGCAGTAGAGGACAGGCGTGCATGGCAAATTCGTAAAAGTGATTATGACAAGTATGACCTGTTTATATTGATGGATGAGAATAACATGAGAAATGTTAAAAGGATATTCTCAGATGACTGCGAGAAAAAGATACAGAAGCTCCTAGACTATTCGACTAACCCCAGGGATATTGCAGATCCTTGGTATACAGGGAATTTTGACGTAACCTACGATGATATAGCAGAAGGCTGCGAAGCCCTTGTGGAATTTTTAGAAAAACATTATGTATGAATTGATACAAAATTTCTAAAAGGTGATTGCTTGTCAGAATACGTTGAGACTACAAATTTATCTGGAAACCTTTTTGGTATTGTTCAGTATGAGGGTTGGCAGCTTTGACAATAATGCAACATAATGATATTCTTAACGCGATAGTGTTTGACAAAAAGCAATAATGTCCCTTTTCTTAAAGAGGGAATATTATCTGTTGACAGTCCAAATATAATATGCCAGAATACAACCATTCACGTTTAGCCTATAGAAAGGAGTATTGGTTATATAGCGGAATATAACCGTACATAAGTATGAGTAAAAAAATTCAAGGAAACGCCTTTTTATTTTTAACAGCAATAATATGGGGGTTCGCCTTTGTTGCGCAAGGATCCATTACAGAGTATATGCCCCCGTTTATGTATAATGGAATCAGAATGTATCTTGGAACATTAAGCCTTTTGATTCTGATTGCAATATCGCAAAGGTATCCAGCATTACAGAAGATTGTCGGAGGAGAGCCTCTAGACGAAAATGGAAGGATTATTGAGAAAGAAGAATATAGAAGACTCCTGCTCAAGAGTGGTGTAGCGTGTGGCATTATTATGTTCTTTGCTGCAAATACTCAGCAAATTGGACTCGTATACACGACAGCATCCAAAACAGCATTTGTTACGACATTGTACATAGTTCTTGTGCCATTAATGGGGATATTCCTTAAGCATAAGATGGGAAAAAATACATGGATAGGTGTTGCTCTTGCAACTGTAGGTATGTATCTCTTATGTATTACAGAGGACTTCACTATAGGATTTGGTGATTTCATTGTATTTGTCGGAGCATTTTTCTGGGGGCTGCAAATCATTGTGTTAGATAAATACGTTAAAAAAATAATGGTAATGAAGATTATTGCAATGCAGTTTCTAATATCCGGAACGATGAGTATACTGGCATCACCTTTCCTTGACGGTCTGTTTAACGTAGATGTGGATATGAACGGATTTATGAGTACAGTACCTTCCATTCTGTATGTGGGAATATTGTCAACAGCTGGAGCTGCTACCTTCCAGGGGCTTGGACAAAAATATGCAAGTCCTGTAACCGCATCAATAATACTAAGCATGGAATCTGTATTTGGAGCAATCTTTGGATATATTTTTATGCATGATAGCCTTTCGACAAGAGAATACCTTGGATGCGCGTTAATGTTTATTGCAATATTAATAGTACAAACTCCAACAAGAAAAGAACGAGAAGAAAAGAAGGCCTTAGAGAAAAGTGATTTATAGCTCGAAAGGAGCCAAAGTTTATGAGTATATTACCCTTTGTATGCTTAGGGACTGGCATCGTTATGGGTTTTGCGATAAAAAGAAAAGAGTTACTAAAAGCATTTGATACTGTTGCAACTGTTTCATTGACATTAATGATGGTTTGTATTGGAATTGGAATTGGTATTGATAAGAGTATTATGAACGAATTCCCCAAAATAGGCTTCAACTGCGTTGTAATAGCGATATCGGTTCTTTTTTTCAGCATGCTGTTTACTGTGATATGTGAAAAAACAGTTCTTCCTCTTGGTAAATATGAACAAGAATTGAAAGCATCATCTGAGAAGGATGAAGAAACGCAAGAGGGAAACGGCAATAGTATGATCTGGATATTGCCAGCAAGTCTGATCTTAGGTTTAGTGGGAGGAGTCTTTTTAAGGAATAGCATTTCTTCGTCCTTAATAGATAAGGCTTTTACAGTGTTCCTTATTATTCTATATATTTGTGTAGGTGTATCACAAGGTGCGAATAAGGAAGTATTCAGTTACATAAAAGCTCTTGGATTTAGAATTCTATGGCTTCCTTTTGCCGTATTCTGCGGGAGTATTATCGGAGGAATAATACCGCCACTGTTTTTGGACGTTCCTATGCATATCTCCGTGATATCAGCAGGCGGAATGAGTTTTTATAGCCTTACCGGAGCGTATATGTCACAGACTTACGGGTTGGCATATGGTACATACGGTTTTATTGTAAATGTCTTGCGTGAGTTTATTACGATTTTTACAATGCCGATTCTGGTAAAAATTAGTAAAGGCTGTCCAATTGCGGGAGGTGCAGCAGGAGATATGGATACTATGCTTGCGCCGGTTACAAAATTCGTTGGCCCTCAGCTTGGCCTTGTTACTTTACTAACAGGAACAGTATTAACCTTTGTTGTTCCTATTCTATTGCCCATCCTTACCAATATTTTTTCCTAGATTCTTAATCGTTTTTTAACCGTTACAATCATCAAAGTAACAGTTTTTTATTTCCGAAAATGCAGAAAAATGAAAAAATTATTTGTAAAAATTACAAATCTAAGATTATAACCTTAGATTTGAAACAATTGTAAATCTACAAAAAAAGTGTAAAGTTAATAAATAAAAGTTAATTTTGCGTGTTATTATTTATGGAAAGGAAGTGAAGGAATGGAAGAGACAGTAAATTTTGGAATTTTATGTCTATTACCTGTTGCCGTAATTCTTGTTTTTGCACTTGTAACTAAAAGAACTTTCGCGGCACTATTTCTTGGATCGATTGTTGCGATGATAATGTATTACAAAACAAAATTTTTCACGCCAACAGTTGAATTGGTTCAATCAGTTATTTCTGATGAAATCTGGATATTCGTGGCATTCGCACTGTTTGGATATTTCGTAGTTTTGCTCGAAAGATCAAAAGGAACGATAGGCTTTGCGAACTTCCTGTCACGTTGGGCTAACACACAGAAGAAATCGCTTGTTGCAGCCTGGGTACTTGGAATTATTGTATTTTTAGATGATTTTCTTAACATTCTGACAGTTTCATCGGCAATGATGCCGCTTGCAGACAAGCACAAGACACCAAGAGAATTTTTTGCTTACTTGTTAGACTCAACCGGCGCACCTGTTTGCGTTCTGATTCCACTGTCAACATGGGCAATCTTCTATGCAGACCTCGCTGGTACAGAATTTGATATAGCAGGCGTTGCAACTTACGCATCAGGCATGGATGCATACATACATGCAATTCCATTCATGTTCTATTCATGGGTTACAGTATTTATGGTTCCTGCAGTAGCACTTGGTATCGTTCCAAAAATTGGACCCATGAAAAAGGCTTTCAAGAGAGTTCAAGAAACAGGACAGCTTTGGTCAGACGATTCTGCTAGACTGAATTTAATCAACGCAACAGAGGAAGATGTAAATTCTACATCGCAACCAAAGATGAGAAACTTCCTTGTTCCATTGGTAGTAATTATTATAGCAATGCTTATAACTGAAGATATGGTTTCATCATTACTTATTACACTTCTGGTAATGTTCTTGATGTACATACCTACAAAGTCAATGAAGTTCAGTGACTTCTGTGATGCTCTTCAGGTAGGAATAAACAACATGCTGCCGGTAATGATTATCCTGGTAGGATGTTACATGGTTAGAGATTCTATGAACCTGATTCAGATGCCACAGTTCGTAGTAAATGCAGCAGTTCCTTATTGTACTCCACAGTTACTGCCGGCAATCACTTTCGTAGTTGTTGCATTCATGGCATTCGTAACAGGAAGTAGCTGGGGTGTTCCTGCAATCGCAGTTCCAATCTTGATGCCACTGGCATTTGCAAGTGGAGCTTCTCCGATTCTGGTTCTGGGCTCTCTCGTTGCAGCAGCTTCATTTGGTTCACATGCGTGCTTCTATGCAGATGCAACTGTATTGTCATCGCAGGCATCAAAAATTACTAATATGGACCATGCGTTATCACAAATACCATACGCCGTGATTTCAGCTGGAATAGCTGTTATACTATTCCTAGTATTCGGGTTTATAATGGCATAACAAAATTTATATTTCCAATGTATGAAAATTGATTTATGAAAGGAAAGCTATGGCACAGAGAAATTATAAGGAAATCAGAGCGTGGAAAGACGTTACTGAAGAGCAATGGAATGATTGGCATTGGCAAATGGCTAATCGTATTACAACAGTAGAACAGTTGAAAGAGGTTATCAATCTTACTGAAAAGGAAGAACAGGAAATTTCGAAAGTAATCGAAACGTTCAGAATGGGAATAACTCCTTATTATGCATCACTTATGGATCCGGATGATTCAAATTGTCCGGTAAGATTACAGGCAATTCCTAGAATTCAAGAAACTCACCAGAGTGAAGCCGATATGACAGACCCTCTTGGCGAAGATGCAAGCTCACCAACACCTGGACTTACTCATAAGTATCCTGACAGAGTTCTTTTCTTGATGACTGATCAGTGCTCAATGTACTGCAGACACTGCACAAGAAGAAGGGTTGTTGGCGAAACAGACGGAGCAAGATCAAGAGAAATAATTGATCAGGGCATTGATTATATCCGTAGAACTCCGGTAATCCGTGACGTTTTACTATCGGGAGGAGACGGATTAGTAATATCCGATGATACTCTTGAATATGTAATCAAAGAGCTAAGAAATATTCCTCATGTAGAAATAATCAGAATCGGATCGAGAACACCTGTTGTTATGCCGCAGAGAATTACTGACGATTTGGTTAATATGCTTAAGAAGTATCATCCTATTTGGCTGAATACTCATTTCAATCACCCTAATGAAATCACACCTGAATCAACAGAGGCATGTAGAAAATTGGCGGATGCCGGAATTCCTCTTGGAAACCAGTCAGTTCTTCTCAGAGGTGTAAATGATTGCCCTAATATTATGAGACAATTAGTACAAGATCTGGTAAAAATAAGAGTTAGACCGTACTACATTTACCAGTGTGATCTGTCCCAGGGAATTGAACATTTCAGAACGAAGGTTTCTGCTGGAATCCAGATTATTGAGTCATTAAGAGGTCATACATCAGGTATATGTATTCCGACATTTGTTGTTGATGCAACAGGTGGAGCAGGAAAAACTCCTGTTATGCCAGACTATATTATTTCTCAGACACCAGATAAGATTATTCTCAGAAACTATGAGGGAACAATTACTTCATATACTGAGCCAAAAGATTATGATGGCAAGAAGTGCGAGTGCTCAACTTGCATGGCAAAGGATGATTTCAAGTATTCGGGCGTTGCAAGCATTGGCATGAAAGAGGGAGACTCAATCGTACTCGCTCCGGAAGGCGTGCTTAGATTAGAAAGACAGAAAGAAATTGATGCAGTAAAAAAGAAAGACTAGTTGTAATTGCGGACATATAGCAGCCAATTTCTAATTGCCATTAGGTAATTATTAAGAAAGGAGAAGTCAGGTTAATAAAATTTGATTTCTCTTTTCTATATCAGAGACGTTTTTCATTATCATTGCTTTCGGTTGTGATATGATATCTGACGTACCGCCGGTAGTTTTACTGAGTAAGTGCAAAGCTTTATATAATTAAATGGATCAATTGTAAGAAATTATGTAGCACCATTGCAGAGAAAAGGAGAAAAAAATGAAAAAATTGTTTACGTCGGAATCGGTGACAGAAGGTCATCCTGACAAAATGTGTGATCAGATATCCGATGCAATAGTGGATGCAATTATATCTAGAGATGCAAGAGGGAGAATTGCCGCGGAAACAACCGTAAATACGGGCTATGCTATGATAATGGGTGAAATAACAACAAGTTGTTATATAGATATTCCCAAAATTGCTCGCAAGGTAATCTTGGATATAGGATATGACAAAGCAGAATATGGATTTGATGGCAATACATGTGCAATAATAACCTCAATTGACGAGCAATCACCAGATATAGCATTAGGTGTAGATGAAAAAACTAACAGTAATAATGATATTGGAGCGGGAGATCAGGGATTAATGTTTGGATTTGCATGCAATGAAACTTCCGAATATATGCCAATGTCAATAGCATTGGCCAATAAACTGGCCAAAAGATTAACAGATGTAAGGAAGAATGGCATATTAAGGTATTTAAGGCCTGATGGAAAAACTCAAGTGACTGTTGAACACGAAGGCGATGTAGTAAAAAGAGTGGACACTGTGGTAATTTCATGTCAACATGACCCAGATGTATCTCAAGATCAAATAAAAAAGGATATTATTGAACATGTAATAAAACCAATTGTTAGTCCGGAACTGCTGGATGAAAAAACAAAATACTATGTTAATCCTACCGGGAAGTTTATTATTGGAGGACCTCAGGGAGATTCAGGACTTACAGGAAGAAAGATAATTGTGGATACTTATGGTGGTTATGCACGCCATGGTGGAGGGGCATTTTCCGGTAAAGATCCAACAAAAGTGGACCGTTCTGCATCGTATGCAGCAAGGTGGGTTGCGAAAAACATTGTTGCTGCAGAATTGGCCAGAAAATGTGAAATTCAGCTTGCTTATGCCATCGGAATGGCCGAGCCGGTATCAATTATGGTTGATACATTTGGTACTGGAGAATTTTCAGATGAAAGAATGGCGCAGTTAGTATATAATAAGTTTGATTTGCGACCTTCTGCAATAATTGATGCGCTTAATCTTAGAACTCCTATTTATAAACAGACGGCAGCATATGGACATTTTGGGAGAACAGACATTGAGTTGCCGTGGGAGAAGCTTGACAAGGTTAAAGCATTGCAATCTGGCATTTAAAAAAACAAATTTGTAATTAATACAAAGCAAATCATTAGAATATGTTATACGAATAATTGAAAAAATTATATAGAAGCATATAATAATAATTAACGAGTTATCATGTTAAAAGGAGAGAACATAATGAAAAAATTTGAATATGACATTGATTTTGTAAGAGACCAGTTCCCGGCATGTAAACTGGAAGTTGGCGGAGCGCCAATAGCATATCTTGACGGCCCTGGAGGAACGCAGCTTCCTCAGAGAGTATTAGACAGAATCATGAAGTACATGGTTGAGCAAAATGCAAATGAGGGAGGGAATTTTAAGGCAAGTGAATTTTGTGATATCGTTGAAGACGGAGCACGTGAAGCATGTGCAGATTTTCTGGGATGTGGACCTGATGAAATAGGCTTCAATTGCTCATCAACTCAAAACAATTCAAACTTTTCTCATGCTTTTGCAAGACAGATGAAGGAAGGCGACGAGATTCTTACAAACGAATTGGAACACCGTTGCAATATTGCTCCTTGGTTGCAGTTACAAAAAGACGGACATATTGTCAAGGTTGCTAAGCTGAACACAGAAACGCAGCAGCTCGATTTTGATGATTTCAAGTCAAAGCTTAATAAGAATACGAAACTTGTATCCTTAAACTGGGCATCCAATGGACTGGGGACAGTAACAGATGTTAAGAAGCTTATCAAGATGGCTCACGAAGTCGGTGCCATTACAGTTGTTGATGCTGTTCATTACGCTGCACACTTCCCAATCGATGTCAAAGACATCGATACTGATATACTTATTTGCTCAGCATATAAATGGTTTGGTCCTCACGTGGGCGTAATTTACATGAAGAAGGAATTAATTGAGAAGTTTGATTTCTATAATGTAATGTGCGAGGATATTGCAACAGGTCCTCGTAAGTTCCACATGGGTACACCTCAGTATGAACTCCAGGCAGGTGTAATAGAGGCTATTAATTTCATAGCATCTGTTGGTGAAAAATATGTTGACTGCTTTGAAGATAAGCTCAAGGGTCTTTCAGGTAGAAGAAAAAATATTGTTGCCGGAATGGAAGCTTTTGATGCATATGAAAGTGATCTTGCGAAACAGCTTCGTGTTGGTTTAAGAGAAATACCTGGTGTTCATGTAAATGGACCGGCAGAAGGACAGCCTAGAACGCCGACCGTTGTATTCACAGTAGATGGATTTACAACAGATGAAGTTACAAAGGTTCTTGGCGAAAGAGGCATCAATGCATGGCATGGTGATTATTATGCTGTTGAAATTATGAATGCGATGGGACTTCTCGATAAAGGTGGCATGGCAAGACTTGGCCTGGCTCCATACTGTACTCAGAGTGATATTGATCGTGCCCTTAATGCTATCAGATCAATGGTTAGAGGAAAGTAAAAAATAGTATAATTCTGTCTTTGACAGTTATATTTGCAAAAAAATCGGCAAAAGCGTTGAGTATGTGAATAAATCTCTGTAAATAGATTTGTTAGACTTGAGCCTATGAAAAAAAGTTTGTAAATTTGTAAAAGTAATATCCTTCTATGGTAAAATCAAAGTAACCATAGGAGGATATTTTTATACCCTCCCTACGCTGGGGCAGGCTCTGGCAAAGAAGAAAAAAGATGTTTACAAAGTTAAACCGCTGACAGAAAACAAGAAGAATATCATCACAGCTTTAATTGATGAATATGACATTCAGGAAGCTCTTAAAGACCTTCTGGGCTATGAAAGCTACGAACGAAGTGATAGTGACAATTACCGTAATGGTACAAAGAAAAAGAATGTCAGGGGCACTTACGGTGAAATGGAATTTGACGTTCCACAGGATCGCCGGAGCACTTTAGAACCACAGGTAGTTAAAAAGCGTCAAAAAGATATCTCTGACATAGACAGTAAGATTATCAGTATGTATGCTAGAGGTCTTACAACAAGGCAGATATCTGAACAGATAGAGGAAATCTATGGATTTGAATGTAGCGAAGGGTTCATCTCAGATGTAACAGAT
>JAAZCE010000021.1 GCA_012513435.1 Clostridiales bacterium | reverse complement strand
GGAAGAATGTACAAGGAAGCATTTGAAGACAGAAGACTCAAGGCAAAGAACCTGTCAAGATGTCTGGAAGACTCCGGTACACTTACTTCCAATTTTATCCCTTGGAACACTTGCGGAGCCACAATGCGTGGATTCCTGCAGTGCCCACAGTGGGGTGCAGGCGGATATGCTCCGTTTGCTATACTTAACTGGTTCAACCCTCTCGTTTCTATCTTCTACGGATTCACTGGAATCACAATGGAAGAAATGACAGAGGAAGAATACCAAGCCGTATTGGCTCAAAGAGAAGCTGATAAGGCTGCTGCCGCAAAGGCACTGGAAGCTTAATAGTCTTCCGAACTAAATAAGTAGTTCAAAGGCCCGGACACCACCCGGGCCTTTGGGCTTTTTTGCTTTTTTTTTTGCTCCAAGTGGTGTATACTATTATATTGGGTAATTATTGAATTTGCATGATATAACGGCGCTTTAAAGATTGGGGGAATTGCGCAAATGGACAGTAGCATTGCTGCTCAGGTTTTCTTTATTATAGTTTTGATTGTTTTCTCTGGCTATTTTTCTGCTACAGAAACTGCCTTTACTTCTGCCAACAGGATAAAAATGAAAAATATGGCCGGAGACGGGAACAAAAAGGCAGAAAAAGTACTGCAGCTATCGGAGCAGTATGATAAGCTTCTGACTACGATTCTTGTGGGAAACAATGTAGTTAATATTGCAATGACGGCGGTTGCTACCGTGTTGTTTGTGAGCCTGTACGGTTCATATGGGGCTACAATCTCAACTATAGTAATAACTATAATAGTTCTTATCTTTGGAGAAATAACTCCTAAGAACATAGCTAAGGAAAATCCGGAAAGTTTTTCCATGTTTTCAGCACCTATAATAAAGTTTTTTATGGTTCTTTTGACTCCTGTTAACTTTATCTTCACGAAATGGAAACAATTAGTTGCTAAAATATTTAAGTTGAGCCCTGACAAGACTATAACAGGGGACGAGATACTGACAATGGTCGAGGAGGCGGAAAACGTAGGAGGCATATGTGGCGATCAAAGTATATTGATACAGAATGCCATAGAGTTTAACGATTTGGATGCGGAGGACGTTATGACGCCCAGACCTGAAATGATTGCCATAGACCTTGAATGTACCAAGGAGGAACTGGCGAGTATTTTCAAGAAGACGGGATATTCCAGGCTGCCCGTTTATGAGGAAGAGATAGACAGGATAATAGGTGTAATCAACCAGAAGGACTTTCACAACTACGTAGTTGGGACAAACAAAGCCATATCTGATTTTATCGTTCCAGTTGTTTTTGTAGGCACGGCGATGAAAATACCGGACCTGCTAAAAAAAATGCAGCAGATGAAGATACACATGGCCATAGTCATTGACGAATACGGCGGGACAGAAGGACTAGTTACTATGGAGGACATTATAGAAGAACTTGTAGGAGAAATATTTGACGAGCACGATGCGGTAATATCAAAGGACATAATGCCTCTGCAAAACGGCAGCTTCAGGATAAAGTGCAATGCTAATCTAAGCAAGGTATTTGACTATTTTGAGCTGGAAGGAGAATTTCCGGACGTGGTGACGGTTAACGGGTGGGTAGTACTGGAGCTGGATAAGCTGCCAGAGAAAAACGATACCTTTGAAGCCACCATAGAAAACAAACGATTAAAGGCGAGAGTAACAAAGGCCGATGACAGGAAGGCCATAGAAATAAATTTGACAGTGGAAGAAATCGAAAATGATGCCGACGAGAAAGGGGGCAAATAAATGAGCCTAGTGGAAAAAATATTTGGAGATCTGAATGAGAAGGAAGTAAAGAAGGTTTCCAAAGTCGCTGATCAAGTAATGAAATATGATGAAGGAATGCAGGCGATGACCGATGATGAGCTTCGGGAAAAGACCGTGGAATTTAAGGAGAGGTTGAAGGAGGGGGAAACCCTTGATGAACTGCTGCCGGAAGCCTTTGCTGTTTGCAGAGAAGGAGCATGGAGAAGCCTGGGCATGAAACATTTTTACGTTCAGGTCGTAGGAGGAATAGTCCTTCACCAAGGAAGAATTTCGGAAATGAAGACAGGCGAAGGTAAGACTCTGGTAGCTACCCTTGCGGCATACCTTAACGCTTTGGAGGGAAAAGGCGTTCACGTAATAACCGTCAATGATTATCTGGCTAAGCGTGATATGGAGTGGATGGGTAAACTGTACACTTTCCTGGGCCTTACGGTTGGCTGTGTTGTTCACGGCATATCGGAGGAAGAGAGAAGGGCAGCCTATCAGGCGGATATTACCTACGGAACGAACAACGAATACGGTTTTGACTATCTGAGAGACAATATGGTCATCTACAGGGAAAGCATGATGCAGCGTGACTTGAATTACGCCATCATAGATGAAGTCGATTCCATACTTATAGATGAAGCGAGAACCCCTCTTATCATTTCGGGCAAGGGCGACAAGTCCACCGATATGTACAGGAAGGCAGACGGCTTCGTGAGAGCTCTTAAAGCAGGTGAAGAGGAAGACTTTACCATCGAGGAGAAGGATAAACAGATCGCCTTGACGGAAAAGGGTGTTGAAAAATGCGAAAAATACTTTGGCGTGGAGAACTTTTCCGATCCTGAAAACATGGAAATCAACCATCACGTTTTACAGGCTTTAAAAGCTCGCAACATGATGAAGCGTGACGTGGATTATATTATAAAGGACGGGGAAATAGTAATAGTAGATGAGTTTACGGGGCGTTTAATGTTCGGAAGGCGTTACAGCGACGGATTGCACCAGGCCATTGAAGCAAAGGAAAATGTAATAGTGCGTTCGGAGTCAAAAACTTTGGCTACCATAACCCTGCAGAACTATTTCAGAATGTATCAGAAGCTTGCCGGAATGACAGGTACTGCCAAGACAGAAGAAGGTGAATTCAGAGATATTTACAACATGGACGTAGTAGTGATTCCTACCAATAAGCCTATCGTGAGAGATGATATGCAGGATGCGGTTTATGCCACGGAAAACGGCAAGTATAAGTCCATCGTCGATACGGTTGTTGAAGCCCATGAAACAGGACAGCCTGTTCTCGTAGGTACTATTTCCATAGAAAAGTCCGAAATAATAGCTAATGCTTTGAAAAAGAGAGGTATAAAGG
>JAAZCE010000020.1 GCA_012513435.1 Clostridiales bacterium | reverse complement strand
CTTGTCACCGAAGTATGCCCCGGATACTACAGCACCGGCTGTCATATAAGCCGGGAACCCGAGAGCAGTACCTATACCTATAAGTGCTACGCCCATGGAACCTGCTGTCGACCATGATGAGCCTGTTGCCAATGATACGATACAGCAAAGCAGGCATGCTGTGAATAAGAAGATTGAAGGAGCGATAACCTTGATTCCGTAGTACATCATGGAAGGGATAACGCCGCCTGCCATCCATGAACCGAGCATGAGACCTACAACAGCCAGGATTAAGATTGCCTGCATTGTTCTGTTGATAGCTGCCAGAATACCCTGTTCGAGGAACGGCCATTTCCAGCCATTAGCAATGGCTATGATAGCTGCAAATGCACCTGCTAATATCAGGGACACATGAGCTTCGCCGGCATCTGTATCAACCATAACACCCCAATAGATGAGTGCTATCAGGACAATCATTACGATGATACATTGCCACATAGGGATTTTTTTACCCATAAAAAATTCCTCCTCACTAAATAATTGTGAATAAATAAATAATGTAATAACACACCCTTATAATATGCGGCTCTTAGTATATGTGCAATCGTACCAAAGTACTATTTTTCAAGGGAGGGGCGCCTGGCACTTCAGTACTAGAAACCCGAGTTTTTTACACTTGTATTTAGAAAAAAATCCTACTATTGACCGAGTTACTCAAAGAATTTTTTTTGTTATTATTAATTTGACAAAAAAAGGAGGTTCACTTATGAATGATTTAGAACTAAAGAAGTTTGTAGGAGAAAAACACATAGAAGAAGTACGGGCTTTAATAGGTGAAAAGGGTCAGCTGCCCCGGGACCTTAAGCTAAAAAATCCAAAGGTTACTTTGGTGCTTTCTATTTTTCTGGGTATGGTCGGTATAGATAGGTTATATCAAAAAGGCGTCAAGCTGTTCTTATACAAAATCGCAATGCTGACTCTCACCTTGGGAGTATGGTGGATTCCAGATATCGGGTACAGCATCCCCGTTACCCGTGAAATGAACTATGAAAAAATAATAGCTGCCATGTAGCAGCTATTTTTTCATTCTGTTTCATCCTCTTCGTTCCGTCCGTCTTCGCCGTTTAGGATGCATATTATGCCCACTCTGCTTTTTATATCCATCTTCCTGAATATATTGTAGATGTGGGTCTTCACCGTGCTTTCCGAGAGGAACAAGGTGTCTGCTATCTCTTTATTGCTTTTGCCGCTGTAAATAAGCTCGATAAATTCTCTTTCCCTAGGGGTAATCTTATACTGCTCGCATATCTTGTCCGCTCTCTCTTTGATGTTCATTCTTATCTCTGTATTTTGGTTCTTATCTGAAAAGGCAGGGATAAAATCAAATTTATAAGCGTACAATGCCGTAGCCGCATTAATAATAAGCCAGAAAATAATAGTAAGGTCAAGAGGCTCTCTGATAAATTCGCTATTCCCCCAGTAAACGGAAGTTTCTCCCCAAAAATATGATATATAGTTCCATATTGTCATGGAAGTCACAAGCACCATATAATACAGCGCAAATTTATCATTTGCCGCCGCTGCGAATATGATACGACCTATCGTTGCCACAAGGAACAGTATGATTAAAACAATATCAGTGGCCAGCAAAAGCCATTTCAAGGTATAAAATTGACTGCCGCTTAAGAATATGGTAAGCAGTATCCACATGGTCATGTAGAACAATATATACCTCTTGACCATCTTACTTAGCAAAGTAAGGGTTTCTCTCTTTATTATGCTTTCCTGAAGTGTTATCCAAAGAAACATGGTTCCGGCAATAATACAATTACCCAGCCGCATTACTTTGAGATTTCCCCACACCCCGATAACATAGTCACAGTAATAGATGGCCATATCATAAAAGGTCATCATCAACATTCCTGAAACAAACCAGATTATAGCCTTGTTAAGCGCCGAACTGTTCTTTGATTTTACAAGCAAAGAAATAGTCAGTCCTGCGATCCCAAGTATTATGCATACCAAGTAGCATATCAGTATTATTTCTCGAATAAACAACATTCTCCCCTTTGCATTACATCTGTGCATTATGTGCTACAAAAGCATGGTAAATAGCTTTAATAGCATTCTCAAAATCTTTATTTTCAACACCTACAATTATGTTCATCTCACTGGAGCCTTGGTCTATCATCCTGATATTAACCTCTGCCTCGGCCAATGCCGTAAAAAGCTTGGCTGACACGCCGGGCCTTGATGCCATCCCATAGCCTACTGTAGCTATGAGAGCCATATCCTCAAAAGCCTCTATATGGTCAGGCTTAAGCTGTCGCTCAAATTCATCCAGTATCTCATCAAGTCTGCCGTCTATTGCCTTGTTCTGCAGGACCACTGACAGAGTATCTATGCCGCTTGGAATATGCTCAAGGGTTATATCGTGATCCTCAAGTATCCCTGCAAGCCTCCTTATGAATCCCCTTTCTCCACTCAGAAGATTCTTATATATGGCGATTACCGTGAAACCCTTGCTTCCTGCGATCCCTGTGATTATCTGCCCCTCTTCCAACTTGGCAGGCTCGGCCGTTATCATCGTTCCCGGGTCGTCAGGCTCATTGGTGTTCCTTATATTGATGGGTATATTGGCAATCCTTACAGGGTAGATGGCATCCTCGTGAAGAACCGAGGCGCCCATGTATGAAAGCTCTCTCAGCTCTTTATAAGAAATAGTCCCCATAGGCTTAGGGTTATCTACGATACGCGGGTCTGCCATCAGGAATCCTGACACATCGGTCCAGTTTTCGTATACGTCAGCACCAATGGCTCTGGCTATGAGAGCCCCTGTAATGTCAGAGCCTCCCCTTGAAAACGTCCTTACGGTTCCGTCAAGCCTTGAACCGTAAAATCCGGGTATCACAGCGCAGCTGTGGTTCTTCAATTCGTCGGCGATAGCCCTGTTTGTAAGGTCCTCCATAAATTTTCCCTTCTCGTCAAACCTTATAATCTTCGATGCATCAATAAAATCGTATTTTAAATAAGCCGCTACAAGTATAGCGTTAAGATATTCCCCTCTGCTAGCAATATAGTCGGCAGAGGCTCCCTTTTCAAGTTCTTCTTTTATTTTCTCAAACTCCTTCTTAAGCTCTACATTCACGCCTAAGTTGGCTTCAAGCGCCATAAACCTTTCACAAATAACCTGAAAAATTTGCTCATAAGGAATCTTGTGCTCTATATGAGTTTTGCAAAGGTAAAGCAGATCCGTCACCTTGCTGTCCTCGTCAAAACGTTTACCCGGTGCCGATACTACCACATACCTTATGTCTCCGTCCTTCCTTATAATGTCCTTTATCTTCTGAATCTGAAGTGCATCTGCTACCGATGACCCGCCAAACTTGGCTACCTTAGCTCCCATATTATTTCCTCCTGAATTTGATTACCTATACATATTACCCTATTTGATTAGAATTGTTAACCATATTTTTAAATAAAAATAAAAGAAGGATGAAATAGTCTCACCCCTCTTTTGCTAAATATTTTTTACCCCTTATCTGCAAGAATCTATGTCTCCATACACCACCTCTCCATCAAAGATAACTGCATCCCATTTTAGTTCTGTAAGTCTATCAACAGGATATTTCTCAATGTTAGAGGAACAGATATTAAAGTTTGCTATTTTGCCCTCTTCAAGGGAGCCCATAATCTTATCCCAATGCATTTGCTTCGCACCATTTATGGTATATCCTCTAAGCAGCACAGGGACTTCCAACTTGGCCGATTCAGGAGGCCTTACACTGCCCGGATACTTTTTCGGATCAAGAGGAAATTCAGGGTCCACTCTAGTTGCTGCAACCTGCATGCTGAAAAATGGATTCGCACGATGCAATTCATAAAATGTCACAACATCGCTTGAAAATGTTACCAATGCTCCACTGCGAATAATAGGATTAAACTGGTACATCTTTTTCCATTTTTCTTCAGTAAAAAATGTCATGGCTTCCTCTCCGAAGTAGCCTCCCGACCAGTGGCACGACCAGTTAACCGTGATACCCAACTGCGCCGGTCTTCCCATATCAGAAGGATCCACTATCTCGCAGTGAGCGAATATAGGCTGACAAACCCATTCTACGCCCTGTTTCTTAGCTTTTGCCTTTGCTTTTTCTACTGCATCACAACCCACTCGGAAAGCTCTGTCACCAACCATATGTATGTGCATGTCAAGCCCCTCTTTGTTACAAAGAAGAAAACATTCAGTTAATTCATCCGATTCCATTGCTATCTCACCATAATTGGTTCCTGTCGGATCGTTTTCATGTGGATGCAACGAGGCGCTGTTCCCCGATTCATTAGTTCCGTCCAGGAACAGCTTCATGGTATTGAGCTTGATATGCTTCGTATTATACTTCTGCATTTCCCTCAAAAACTGTATTTTCTCCGGCAAATCTTCCAGAGTATAATACCTTACGCATCCGTCGTAGTATGTATGAAGTTTTCCGGCTATATCAAGCTCATACATTGACTTCATCTGCGCCTCACCCTCAAGTATCCCTTCTGCTATTGCCGTAATTCCTGCATTAGTCAGAAATTCAAAAAAGGGAATCATTGCTTCGGAGGTCATTTCAATAGGGGGTTCCCATCCAATAGCTTTGCAAAGGTTGCTGGCGAATGGCTCTTCCATATGTACCAGTTCTTTTCCCCAGCCTGTAGGCTGGCCGTCTTCATCTCTTACAAATTCTCTCAGCCCCGGCATAGGATCTTCCGTTTCCTTGGTTACTCCCATTGCTTCCAGCATTCTGGAGTTGTACCAGTGCTGATGCTCTCCAAAATCCTGGCACATTACAGGTCTGTCATCACACGCTTCATCGAGATATTTCTTATGAGGCCCTGTGGAGCCGAAGAGTTTAGTTGGATAGTATTCAAAATAAAGAAAAGGCGCGTCCTCTTTGCTGTGAGCCTGTGTATATTCCTTTATAAATGACTGCACCTGACCTAAATCGTCAGTCCAAGGCAACTTTATATGCCATGAGCTCTGAGACACCATTCCCGGATGGATATGGCTGTCTATTATTCCCGGATAAATATACTTGCCCTTCAGGTCCTTTATTGCGGCTCCGGCATATTTTGTCTCATCCTCCTGACCCACGTACTCTATTTTATCTCCGTCTATTACCAAGGCCTGAGCCCATGGCGCGTTCTTGTCTCCCGTATATATTTGTGCGTTTATAAATGCCGTTTTCAAGTTAATCCCTCCGTTCTTTAGTGCTATAAAAACATGTCCTTAAGATGATGTCTTATCAAGGAGTTTAATGGGGTCAAAATATCTGCCACATCAAAATATGCTACTTTGTTTTCACTCTGCATTTTCTTTAAATATGTCCGCCTCAATTGGTTAGGAGTACACTTATACCAATATTTGAATGTTGCATAAAAATACTTAGGATCCGAAAAATGGCAGGCTTCAGATATCTCGATAAGCCTCATATCCGTACTTATCAACAACTCTTCCGCATGGCTTATTCTCACATAGGCGAGCATCTTGGAAAACCCCAGAGTATATTTTCTAAAGAGTTCCGTAACATACGCATTGCTCAACCCGAATCTACTTGCTATGGTTCCTACGGAAATACTTTCATCACAATGCCTATACATGTAGTCCACCATCAAATGATATCTGGCAAATAATTTGTCGCTTATTTCCAGCTCATGATTATACCAAAACATTATGTCAAATTTATTTACAAGCAGGTCTACCATTTTGGATGTAGCATTATTGACGATTTTCTTATAATTTTCATCCACTTCTTTATTGTCCGCTATGAACAACAGCAAGGCCAGCATAATGCTCTTGAGGCACCTGTGGTTATAAGTGTCATGAGGGTTGATGCTGTCATTCGTTCCCTCACACACAAGTATTAGGCTCTTTATAAAAGGATATTTTTCCGTAAAGTATACCGGGTCGATGAAGAAAGACGCGCAAAGTGCGTCCTTCCCATCGTAGGCATAGTGAATGTCCTTGTCCACAAGAAGGAATTCGCCCTCCCTTAAAGTGAATTCTTCAAAACAATATGAAAACCTTATCTCGCCTGTTATGCACATGGTTAGCTCTATGTATTCGCTGTGCATATGAGGTGCTATATACTGTATTTCTCTTATTAAGAAGCCTAAGGGAGTGCCCTCTATCCATTTTATTTTTTCACCTTTTACCATGGTCTTCCGCCTTAATAAATTCTATTCTTCCTCAAAAGTCATTTCAGGAGGTAATTCTTTGAAACCTCTTGTCTTTACAGCAAGATATATTATACCGATTGCCAACCAAATTCCGCCCAATACTTTAGCTCCTGTTCCTATGAATAAGAAAGCAATAATTAACGTAATCATCCCTATCAGAGGAAGTATCAGGTACATTATCTTATTCTTCGCTCCCTGACGTAAACCTTTCTTCTTGTAGTAGTGAAGTATTACAGAAAGATTTACCATAATGAATCCGATTATACACCCAAAGGATACCAGCTCTGCGGCTCCTATTAGATTGTCTGCGTAAAATATTCCCGAACATCCTATAACCGAACATATCAATATGTTGTAAATCGGGGTGTGGAATTTTCTTGAAAGCTTTCCAAATACTTTCTTAGGTAAAATATTATCTCGGCCCATGCTGTAAAGTATCCTTGAAACGGCACCCATTCCTGCCATTGCACAGATAAACGTAGCAAACTCGTCTACGACGAAGAATACGTCTGCCATGAAGTCTTGTCCTATCTGTGGATACAACTCATATATACCCGTATCAGGGTCAACAATTTGTGTAGTAGCCTCAGGCCATGCGATATTCAAGACGTAGGAGGTTATGAAAAACATAACGCCTGCTCCTATGCAAACTCCCATGATTGCGGGAGTCATGACCTTCTCAGGATTCTTGGTCTCTTCTGCCATAGTGGTAACAGCATCGAATCCTACAAAGGACACGCACAAAATAGCCGCAGCTCTCAGCACGTCTGCCCAGACTATAACATCAGGATTGATAAATGCCTTGGCATCTAGCAGACTTCCCGCACCTCCGCCGCCGCTTACATACATTACGCACAGGACTATGGTTGCAAGGGTAAACGCCACCTGTACAATTATTATAATACTGTCAATTACAGTCGCCGTCTTAGCCCCTACAATGTTGATAAATGCCGCAATGGTCGCACACCCTACTACTATCACCCATACCGGCAGAGAAGGAACATATAGGTTTATGTATATGCCCAGCAGCAGATAGCAGATCATAGGCAGTAGAAGGTAATCCACCAGCATAACCCATCCTGTGAGAAACCCAATGTGGGGCTGCACCGACTTGTTAACATACACATAGGCAGAGCCAGCCTGAGGATATGCCTTAACCATTCTAGTGTAGCTATATGCCGTCACGGTCATGATTAACGTCGTTATCAGCAGGGCAAGGGGATACATACCGTTTGTTCCTCCGTCTGCCGATGTCCATATACCATAATAGTTAAATACTACTGTAGGAGCTAAATACGCCAGTCCGAAGCATAACAGCAACGGCAGAGAGAGATTTTTCTTTAGTTGAACTTCTTGATTGATATCGCTCATTTTTTTCACCTCCGTAAACCTTTAAATCTTTATAAGTATATATTTTCATATTAGCAATATTCAGAATATTTAGCAAGGCCGTTTTTAGGTTTTTCCACACACAAAAAAACCTAAAATAATCAATTTTAGGTTTTTGTTACAGGGCATGCCTTGACTACCCTCCCTATTTAAAATATAATCTTCTAAAGCTCAATACGATAATCACAAGCGCATCTGTCACCTATGGGAGGAATTTATGGATATTAAAAAAGCGGTAAATATAGTCTGTCTAATCCTAGGTATCGCAGTTATATGCTTCGGCTTTATAGTAAAAGCGGGGATACTTGAAACGGTAAGCTCTACCAGATTTCTCGCACCCGTGTTCCTCGGCTTTGTCATCGTTTTGTGGTCCGTAATATCTCTTTATAGAAACAGATAGGCCAAATTTTTATAATTCTTTTTTTAATTTCTCCACCTTATCTAGCTTTTCCCACGGCACTTCTATGTCGGTTCTACCAAAATGTCCGTAGGCAGCAACCTGTCTGTATATAGGCCTTCTCAAACCAAGGTTTCTTATTATTGCCGCCGGTCTAAGGTCAAAGTTCTTCTCAACTATTTCCGAGAGCCTTTCATCCGAAATCTTACCAGTTCCGAAGGAATCCACAAGAACAGACACGGGCTTAGCAACACCGATAGCATATGCAATCTGAATTTCACATTTATCCGCAAGTCCTGCCGCAACCAAGTTTTTGGCAACATATCTAGCTGCATAAGTTGCTGAACGATCTACCTTCGTAGGATCCTTCCCGCTGAAAGCTCCCCCGCCATGACGGGCATATCCTCCGTAAGTATCCACAATGATTTTTCTTCCCGTAAGGCCGGAGTCTCCGTGTGGCCCACCGATGACAAATCTTCCCGTCGGATTTATGTAGTATTTTGTTTCTCTATCTATCAAACTTCCATCAACGACCGGCCTAATAACGTGCTGTATAAGATCCTTCCTTATTTGAGGAATGTCCACATCGGGGTCGTGCTGTGTGGAAATGACTATAGTGTCTATACGCTTGACCTTGTCTCCGTCATATTCCACCGTCACCTGGGTTTTACCGTCAGGTCTAAGATACTTCAAGGTCCCGTCCTTTCTGATTTCCGTCAGCCTTCTTGCCAGCTTGTGAGCAAGGGAAATAGGCAAAGGCATAAGCTCAGGGGTTTCATTGCAGGCAAAGCCGAACATGAGTCCCTGATCCCCTGCTCCCGTTTCCTCCAAAATGTCCTTTTCGTCTCTCAGTGTTCCCTCTTTGTACTCCAAAGCCTTATCAACGCCCATGGCTATGTCCGATGACTGCTCATCTATGGCAGTGAGTATTGCGCAGACCTTCCCGTCATAGCCGTATTCGCTCTTGTCATATCCAATGTCACAGATAACCTGGCGGGCTATCTTCTGAATATCGATATAGCATGATGTGCTTATTTCACCCATTACCATAGCATATCCTGTATTCACCGTAGTTTCCGCGGCAACTCTCCCCATAGGGTCTTCTTCCAAAATAGCATCCACTATAGCATCCGAAATCTGGTCACAAATCTTATCAGGATGCCCTTCGGTTACAGATTCCGATGTAAAAAATCTTTTCATTCTTCATACCTCCGTATAAAATAAAACAAGCCTCTGTCCAAAGTCAGAAAGCAGGCGTGGTTTTTGTTATCTCTCCTCATCTCTCAGAATAAACTATTCTGTAGGATTTAGCACCTTCTGCGTTTCTCTATACACAAGGTTGCTGGGGTTCACTGGGCCTATTCCCTCCGCCTCTCTTAATAAGGACTTATTAAAATCTTATATAATTATATCGCAATAAGACTTTCTGTCAATAGCCCCTGAGAACAATCTTCATTTCCCTTGTATTTTTTTAAAAATGGGGTATACTTGTTAATGAATTGTGAGGTACCGATTTGAACAAACCTAATTTAACTGTTATTCAGGGAGGCCTTTCTTCCCTTACAAAAGAAGGCGACAGGGATTTTATATCAGCCTATGTGACCAATACGCGTCTCATGGGCGTTCTTGCCGTGTATGCAAGCTGGCAGATTACAGGCGGCGATTCCTCTGTCTCCTTGCATCAGTTTTTTTATATAGACTGCGAAGAAGCCGGTCTGGAAACCTATAAGAGTGTAACGGGCAACAATCCAGAGGATATCAGCATGATTGAACAGGCTATGATAGGAGGCCTGGGAGCCGGTAAAGTTACCCTGTCGCAAAGGGAACTTCGCGGACTTCTTTGCTTCTACAAGAGCTTTAATGAAAAGCACAACCTTCCTCTTCCCCAAAACTACCAGGAATATTCTTTTATTCTGGAGCCTGCAAGCCCGCCAGACGAAAATGAAACTGCTGCCCTTATGCGCAAAATATGTGTGGACATAACTTCTGATTATCAGACTGTAAACTACTTTCTCATGCGGTGCTTCGGCAGGGATTACCGGGGTGCGGCCTATCTTGCTCACGGGGTCTTCCCCTTAGAGCTGTACGACAACTTTAAAATGGCCACATTTTGCAAAAACGTCATAGATGAAGAACAGACTCACGAGGACGGTGCAGTTTCATATCTTTGCGAATCTCTCATAGAAATGCACGAGCAATACCAGACGGTTGTCTCCAAGGTCACCGTGAGAAATTTGAAGGTAGTAGCTTTTTCCAACTGCTCCAGCTTCTCCATCACTACGGCGGAAGCTGCTATGATGCTGTCCAAGGCGGAATACGTTACGGTTTACGAAGTTCTTTTATCCGACGAGGACATGGAAAACAACATTGGTGAGCTTACCCTAACCTTCAATACTATAATGTCTTATCACGACAACGGCAGGCTCTTTATGGCTTTTAAAGAAAATAATGACCATGTGGATTCCAATATCTTTTATCTCAGCAACGATGTGAAAGGTATTTATTTCCTGACAGACTACGGGCAGCTTATCGTTGCCGCCTACAATATCAAAGACATTCGCAATCTGGAGAGCAAGCTAAAAAACAGTCCACTGGCACCCTTCCTCATGACTACAGCCAAATACGAATTCAAGGAGCCTATAGCCTTTGAATTTATACAGAGTGACTTTGAGGATTTTGAGGATTTTCTAGACTATATAAGAGGCATGTAGATAAAGTCTGGTAGAAAGCAAAGACCCACACATTGTTACTAAGGGAAAGCTTTTAAGCCCTGCCCAAGAAATAATTCAATACGTCCCCCACGATATAGCAATGAATACGCAACTAATGAACTGCTGTTTTTATTCTTATTCAGTTATGTCTATATTCTATTTCCTTTAGAAGATTATAAGCAGGTATACCGTACAGATGACTATGGATAATAGCATCATCGGGAATCCTATTTTGAAGAATCTAGCAAAGGTAATCTCGCATCCGTTTCTGCTTCCTATTCCCGAAAGTACAACATTGGCCGAAGCCCCGATAAGAGTTCCGTTTCCGCCAAGACAAGCTCCAAGGGATACTGACCACCAAAGTGGATATACATCTATTCCGTTAGCCTGCATTGTCATCAGAATCGGTATCATAGTCGCAACAAATGGTATGTTGTCAAGTATTGATGATATTATAGCAGATGCCCAAAGAAGTATGAGCATCGTCATTACCATTCTTCCTTCCGTAACGTCCATTATTATTTCAGCAAGCTTTGATATAATGCCTACATGATTCATCCCTCCTACTATAATAAACAGGAATATAAAAAACAATATAGTGGTCCATTCAACGCTGTGAACAACCTCTTCAATGTCCTGCCTTCCTATGAGCATCATAATGAACCCTGCTGAAAGTGCTATCGTATTGGATTCTACATGCAGGGCACTGTGCATAATAAAAGCTAGAACCACAAGTCCTATCATTATTAAGCTCTTCCTAAACAAGGCTATGTCTTTAATAGCTTCACCTTCATCAAGAGCCATCACCTTTTGTCTTGCAATTTCCGTAACGTGCAGCTTGCTACCATACAGGACTTTGAAGCAAATTATGGTCGCTATAAGAACTACTATGATTACAGATCCGTTCATTTTTATGAAATCAATAAAGGATAAATCTGCAACGCTGCCTATCATAATGTTAGGCGGGTCTCCAATCAATGTCGCTGTTCCTCCTATATTGGATGCCAGTATCTGAGTCATCAGATAAGGAAAGAGCTCAACATCCAACATCTTACAGATAGTTATAGTCATAGGCCCTACAAGCAGTACCGTAGTTACATTATCAAGAAATGCAGAAAGAACTGCAGTAATTATTATAAAGGCAACCATGAGTCTCCACGGGTCTGCCTTTGTTATCTTCGCCGATTTGATAGCAAGATATTCAAACAGTCCAGAACACTTAACTACCCCTACGAATAACATCATTCCCAGGAGCACTCCTATGGTATTAAAGTCTATGGCCTCAACGCTATCCTTTAATGTCATAATGCCTAAAGTAATCAACAGCACAGCGCCGCCCAGCGCAGCAACTGTGCGATGAACCTTTTCTGAAATTATTGCTACCAGCACTACAATAAATATTCCTACTGCCGTAATTTGTTCCATTTCTATTTTTCACATCCCCCTTTTTTTATAATATATCCAAAAATCAAAGTTTTATTTTTCTGTACTTTCCTTTTGCCAACGGTTCCCATTCATCACTAACTCTTAATCCCTTTAAATTATTTTCAATGGCCCTGATTACCCCACTGTGAGCGACTATGACAATAATTCTGCTTTTATCTTCTGACAATATTTTTTTTAGCTCCTTTATGGCTCTGTACTGCATGTCATAAAAATTCTCCGAGCCGTTTCCTATTTTGAATGCAAATATATCATGTCCGCGAAGTTCGTACTCCCGCGGATATTTTTCCTTTATCTCCCGAAGAGGCTTTCCGTCCCAAGGTCCAAGACCTACCTCTCCCAAGTTCTCCAAAGGGCATATTTCCTTTCCCAGCCGGCGAGCCACGATTTTCCCCGTTTCCACCGTTCTGGAAAGGCTGCTGGTATATATGCACTTAAGGTCGGCATCTACTCCGCATAATTCTTCCTTAAGCCGGTCAGCAACCCGTTCTCCGTCCTCAATCCCCCTACTGCTTAGGGGTACATCATATTTTCCAATAAACATTTTTTCCTTATGCTGCTCTGTTTCACCGTGACGCAGAAGAAAAAAATGTCTTCCTTCTGCCAGTTGACCAAGAGTTTTTCTCTTGCCGCAACTTCTAAGAAAACCCTTTATTTCTTCATAGCCCCGGGGGGTGTCCATGTCCAGCAAACATCCTTCATCGCCGGTTTCAACTTTTATCATCTCCGCCATATGCTTATCCGTTATGGCTTTTAGTCCTCCCGAACCCTGATAGCTGCAAATTTCATCTATCAATGGAGTCGGTACAAGCAGAGGATGACCCTTTTTCCCCTCGTAAAGGGGAACACAAAAGCAGCCCTCATTTTTTTCGGCCTCGCACATTACTTTTTCAATCACCTGCCTACTTATGAGAGGACAGTCCACCGGCATTAAAAAAAAGCCTTTTTCATCCCTCCGGCAGGCTTGCGCTTTCCTAAGGCCTTCTTTTATCGAAGAAAACATTCCGCTGTGGTAATCTTTATTGTAGGCTTCCGCTATTTTCAAATTTTCCAGCACGGGGTACAGTTTTTCCCTGCAATGTCCCGTGACAACTATTATTGGTCTGACTCCTGCCTGTTTAAGCTCATAGACTAGCCGTTCAAGGGCGGTCTTGCCACCAATATCAAGAAGCGGCTTAAAGGCCTTCATCCTTGAGGAATAGCCTGCTGCAAGAATAACAGCACCGTATCTTTTTATTCCTATCATAGCTGTTTATCCAATGATGACCTAACCTGAATTATTTCCCCAACGATGCTTACGGCGATTTCCTCCGGAGTTTCCGAGCCTATTCTAAGCCCGATAGGTGCGTGAACCGTGGCAATCTGTCCATCAGTAACGCCTTCTTCTCTCAAGGTTTCGTAAAGCAGCTCGTTCTTGCGTCTGCTGCCTATCATCCCCAAATAGGCATAAGGCCTCTTGAGAGCTTCACGCAAAACCTGCAAGTCGCCTCTGTGCCCTCGAGTCACTATTATGATATAGCTGCCCTCGTCCGTTGTTATATGATCAAATGCATGATCAAAATTATCCACTGCAATGGTTCTTTCCGCATTGGGATACCTTTCTGGATTAGAATATTCATCTCTGTCATCTATTATTACTGTTTTGAAATCCACGTGACGAAGAACAGGTTCGAGAGCGTAGGCTACATGACCGCCGCCGAATATATACGCCGTGTTTGCCAGCTTAAATTCCTTGACAAAATTCCCAGGCTCCGAGGCTTTAATATATTCTATCTCCACAGAGGCATTCCCACCGCATCCCATGTCGAGAGCATCCTTTTGTTTTTCGTCTAAAATGAAATCGTACACATGTGACTTCTCTTTTGTTTCAAAGGTCTTCCTGCAAAGTTTTTCTGTCTCTGCTTCCAAAAGGCCTCCTCCCACGGTTCCTACCGTAGTTCCGTCCTCTTTCATCAGCAAAACAGCTCCCTTTTTTCTCGGAGCCGAACCCGTTGTCTCTACAACCTTGGCTATTACGAAATCCTCTCCCTGTTCGATAAGGTCTCGCGCATAATATGATATTTTCTCAGCCATAACACTTTTCTCCTTTTAAATATCCTTTTATTTCTCCCCTGTCTCCTACCCTTTCAATCCGCTTCAGTACGCTGCCGCAGGGGCAGTCCCCCAAAATCCACCTGCTCTTATCTCCCGTTCTGTATCTTATGAAGGGCATTCCCTTTCTCGTAAGAGTAGTGAAGACTATTTCTCCCATCCTGTCGTCCTTAATAATTTCTCCCGTTTCAGGATCTATTATTTCCAGATACAAATCCTTCTCTCTTATGTGATATCCTCTGCCTTTACCGCAGCTTACGGCACATCCCAGACCCATCTCCGTCATTCCGTAATGCTCATACACCTTGCAGTCAAATGATTTGGCCACACGACCTGCTATCTCGGCAGACACGTATTCGGCACTGAGTAGTACGCTGTCCAATTTCACTCGTTCCCCTTTTCGCCTTCTTTCGTTGGCGTCTGCCAGGCCCTTCATATGAGTGGGAATTGCCACTACGCACCCTACCTTTTCATCTGCGATTAAGGACAGCAGCTTCTCTGCTTCCCCGTCATCATCCATCTTGGGAAGCCCGTAAGAAATTCCCTTGGCGCCAAAGCCATTAAGACCCTCCGCCAGCAAAAGTCCGATGGAGCCTGTTATTCTGGCAGGCATCAGTATCAAAACCCTATCTCCCTTGCCTACTATCCACTGCATCCCTCTTTCAAAAAAGCTTACCGTCAGCTGTTGATCCTCCTCTGTAAAGTAGATGCGCTTGGGATTTCCCGTGGTTCCTCCTGTATTCAGTGTCACTATTCTGCTTATTTCACTTGGCCTTACGCACAGAAAGTCAAGCTCTCTTGCCTTAAGTTCCGCTGGATCGGTAAAGGGAATGGTCTTGAACCACTCAATAAAATCCTCGCCACGGGAATCATCTTGATCTTCAAAGCCTGCAAGCCTTTCTTTATAGAAGGTGCTGTTTCTTCCCGCATATTTTACAGTCTCACGAAGGCGTCTTTTTATATATTCATCAAGCTCTTTCCTGCTCAACCCGTACATTCTAGTCCCACTCCAGCAGTTCTTCAAGTTTTACCAAAGATGACTCCACAATCATAGGGCACAGCTGTGTTTTCTTCATAGTATCTTGTCCTATAAGGTCTTCACAGTCCAAGGCTCCGAAGGACTCCTCAAACCAGTCGGTGAACTCGTGTATCAATCCTTTTTCTGCTTCTTTGCCGTCGGCAAGATACAAAAGACATATGGCAGCAGAAAAGACGCCGCAAATTTTCCCGCACTTCACTCCATCACAAAGGCCTGCCATAGCTTCAACTAATTCATGGTTTTCCTTTCCCAGCTTTCCAAGTCCCATCTCCATAATTATCTGACTGCAGCAATATCCCTTCATCTTCAACATGAAAACTTCTTCCTTCATAGCTTCCTCCTATACCTATTCAGGCTTTTTGGCCACCAGTAAAAAGTATCCTATTTTTCGTTTTTTACTGCCCGCCTGTGTCTTGACATTGGTCATAAGTCCATCTAAACAGCCGCCATTCATCATAATATCGGCTACGTAATCATCAAGGTCTTTGGACCTGTCCTCAAAGGCTGCTATCTCGAATCCTATCTCCTTAAGCTGCTCTATCAAGGGCTCCTTGTAAAAGGCCCCCTCAAATCTGAAATCTACAAATCTCGTTGGATTTTCTTCACAGTCTCCCTCCTGGTGAGGAATTTTAGCCTGTCTATCTGCTTCGATTTTCACGGCCTTTACCTGAGTCGGGTCAGGGTCCTTTTCGTACAAATCGCTTATTACCAGTTTACCGCCCTTCTTTAAAACGCAGTATACCTCATGGAGAGACTCATCGGGAATGTTGATAAGGCTCAAAACACACTCCATGAAAACACCGTCAAATGTATAGGAAAGGTAATTGTCTAGAAACTCCCCATCTCCGAAATTCACTTCTATCCCCGGATATTTTTCCTTGGCATCGCTTATCCTTGCAAGGTTCATATCTATGCCTTCGGCCTCCATGCGGTATTCCTTTATAAGGTGATTGACCGTATCACCTTCGCCACAGCCTATGTCAAGTATCTTCTGACCTGCTTTAAGCTCTGCCAGCTGGATTCCCTTGTCTGTAATATCAAATTCTCCCGGTCTTAAAACACTCATTTTTTCCGTCCTTTCAAAATCAGCTTATTTTGGGTTTATAACTAGCTTTTTCTGTAAATCGTATTATAAGCGCAAAAAGGTATCAGCCTGTTGTCAGGCGACAACACCTGAACTCTGCACCTCTTTACCCTCTCACCATCAATGTTCGATATGTCCTGGAATGCCATTCCCGTAACGGTAAATGTGTTCTGTCTGTAATATTTGAGGAATTCGTCCATATCCATAAGTCCTTCCTCAGGCTGGGATTCACAGCAACACTCCGAGGCTCCCCCATCACAGCAGCACTCCTCCTGCTCCCCTATCTCCCATTTGTTCAGCACAAAATCCCTGTCCTTCTTTATGACTTCAAGCTTATCGACAGACGTTGCATCGCAACAGGATACCGCATCGCAGCAGCTTACGCCTTCCTCCTTGGATTTCTTTGTAAGCATACACTTTACGCTTCCGTCCGGCTCCTTTGAATATGTACTGTAAAAACAGCACAAGGTGTGCCCTGTGGCTATAGGGCAGAAGTCCTCATACTTAAACTGTGGCCTTTGCCTTTCAAGCTCCCGCAAGACACCAAACATGGATATTCTGCCCGGATAGTCGGAGCCCTCCGGGTGTCTTCCGAAGAAACTCACAGGTTGAAAATGTATGCCCTTTACAACGTTGACATTTTCAAGGAGAAAGTCCATCATCTCTCCTATGTTCTGAGAATTCACTCCCCCAACTATAGTCGGCACCAATGTAACAGGCAGAGCTGCCGCCGCACAGTTTCTTATGGCCTTTTTCTTCATTTCAAAAAGAGGCTCACCTCTCAATGCCTGATATATACTGTCGTAAGTTCCGTCAAACTGCATGAATATCACCGAGGCACCTGCATCCTTTAAAACCTTTGCATAGCCCTCCTCCAAGGCCAGCCTTTTGCCGTTTGAATTTATCTGTACGTATTCAAAGCCTTTGTCTCTGGCCATTCTGATTATCTCCGGCAAATCCTCTCTTACAGTAGGCTCACCGCCGGAAAGCTGTATGTTAAAGGGCCTTTCCTCTCCCAGCTCAAGGAGCAGGTCGTATTTGGCCTCTATTTCTTCAAGCGTGGGCTCTCCACTTCTGTCTCCGTCCATTTCCGAAAGGGCGAAACAATAGGGGCAGTGCTGATTGCACCGGTCGGTCAGGTCTATTAAGACGCAGCATGCGGTCTGCAAATGATTATGACATGTCCCGCAGTAAAGGGGGCAGCCTGCATCATCCGGGTCTCCCTCGGTCATGGCTTGCTTTGGAGGTATATTTATTACAGGATACTTGACCCATTCCTTGTAATCATCTGCACTCTCTGCGGCTAATGTCCTGAAGAAGCCGTGCTCACTGCACTCTTTTTCAAAAAAAACCTTTCCCTCTCCTTCTACATAATATGCCTCAATAGATTTGTTGCAAACAGGACAAATACTTTGGGTTCTGTTCAAAATATTTTTCATAGTATCCCTCATTTCGCTTTGACATTACTAATTTTTACTACATTATCGTTTTCTGCTGCACGCTGTAATTGTACCTTAATGCTCTTTTTATTTCAAGTATATGAAGACTAACTACGACGTCCTCTTGATGTCAGGGTATTATTCTTCCAAAAGCTTTATTTTAAACCCATCTGTAGTCACCATATCATCATTTTTATCAATAAATACTGCCTCTATCCCCATATCCGAACATTCCTGCTGAAGCTGCCTTATCAATGCCATACCTTCTTCTTGCCCCAGCATCAGACATGTGGTTGAGAGCCCGTCACAAAAGCATGAATTGGATTTTTTCGCAACTATAGTAACAGATTCCAGCCCTGAATCCACAGGAAAACCCGTATTCGGGTCTAAGATGTGATGGTACAAAATACCATTTTGTTCAAACTTACGCTTATATACACCGGAAGTCACTAAAGTAGCATCCTTGACCTCCACCGAACCTACTATCTCTGTTCTGTCGCTGTATGGCCTTTCCACTCCAATAGTCCAAGGCATCTCACCATCTTTACTGCCCAAGGCAATCACATTTCCTCCCAAATTTATTATAGCACTTGATACCCCCTTAACCTCAAGGAATTCTCCAATTCTATCGGCTATATACCCTTTAGCAAGTCCTCCCAAATCAAGCTGGGAATTTGAATCTTTAAGAGTAACCTTATTCCCTTCTATGTTTATATTTCTGTAATCAACAGCAGGCAACGCTTCATCTATGCTAGTCTGTGATGGAACAGCCGGGTTTTCTCCTGTAAAATCCCACATGTCGGAGACTTTGCCAATAGTGATATCAAACATGCCTCCTGACAAATCTCCCATGTATATACCCTGCTCTATTACCCTTATAGTATCATCCGAAACTTTTACAGGACTGCCTCCTGCATTGTTAATTTTATATATATCGCTGCCCTCCACCGTTTTGCTTAAAAGATTTTCATATTCATGAATTTTCTTAAATGCAATACCTAATAATTCTTCAGCTTCTTTTTGGCTCATATTATATATTTTTATTTCACAGGTTGTATTAAGGCAGTAATCTGTTTTGGAAACCTCATTGTTGCCACATCCTGTTTGTGTTATAATGGCTAATGTAGCAAGCAGTGCTGCTAAAACGATTTTTACGCTGTTTTTCATAGTATCCTCCGGAGGTTTTTATGGTAAAAAAAGCTGATATAATATTGGCTGTGTTCTTAATTATCATAGGATTTGCCATGTCAGGCATCCTTTCCTTCGGTCAGCCCGCTGCAGATGAACTTCTCATAACCGTAAACGGAGAAAAGTTTGGCTCATATCCCCTGCTTGAGGATAATAAAATTACCATTAAAAAAAATGGACATATTAATAATGTTACCATAATGGACGGTAATGTTTCAATGAATTTTTCGGACTGCAATGGTCAGGACTGTGTACATCAACATGAAATCAGCAAAACAGGCGAAAGTATTGTATGTCTTCCCAACAAAGTAATGCTGGAAATAAAGGGCAAGAGCGATGAATATGATTCTATTGTGAAATAATATTATGAAAAACAATTTAACCAAAGATGCTAACCCTACGAAAAAAATCACCATCGCTGCTCTTATGGCAGCCCTGGCACTCATATTCTCCTACATTGAGGTGTTGATTCCTTTTAACATCGGAATTCCCGGCATCAAGCTTGGTCTTGCTAACATCGTAGTCATTATAGCCCTTTATTACTTAGGGGAAATATATGCACTTAATATAAATCTGATACGAATATTAATTGCCGGTCTACTGTTCAATGGTTTTTTTGGTGCAGTCTATTCTCTGGCAGGAGCTTTGCTAAGTCTCCTGGTGATGATTTTACTCAAAAAGACCGGAGTTTTTTCTTTAGTCGGTGTATCTATAGCCGCGGGAGTTATTCACAATCTCGGCCAGCTTCTCGTTGCTGCCTTTCTCGTATCCAATATCAAGGTTTTTGTTTACTTTCCGGTATTGATAATTTCGGGTGTTATCAGTGGTGCTGTCATAGGTATTCTATCTCACCTTATCATTAAAAAACTCCCCAACACGCTTTAACTCTCATAACAACTGCTCTAAAAAAGCAGGAAGGGAACCGTCTACCCCTGCCTGCTTTCTAGTCATTCAAATTAAATCATCTCTTGCTATTTTTTAACCGGAGTTTCCTTCTTAAAGGTTATTATTGCTCCCGTAGGACATTCCTTGCCGCAAAGTCCGCAATTCTTGCATGCATCTAGATCTACGCTTGCTACATTGTTCTCTACCTTGATGGCATTAAACTTACAAACCTTCTGGCACTTCATACATCCAATACACCCGTCAGCGCATATCTTCCTGGTAACTGCACCCTTAGCAATAGATTTACAGGCTACAAATACACGATTTTTCTTTTTCACCATTGAAATTATATGACTCGGGCAAGCCTTAAGGCATGCCTTGCAGCCAACACATTTTTCTCTGTCTATCTTAGCTACACCGTTAACGATTCTTATGGCATCATAGTTACATGCCCGGGCACAGTCTCCCATTCCCAGACAACCGTAAGGGCATGCCCACTGTCCACCATAAAACATCTTTGCAGCCTTGCACGTATGTATTCTGTCTGCAACCATTATTTTCTGAGTTACACCGTAATTACCGTTGCACATCACCATTGCAACCTGAGGTTCCACATCTCCTGCATCCACACCTAAAATCCCTGAAATCTGAGTTGCAACGGAAGAACCACCTACAGGGCAAAGGGTTGTGCTTAAATCCGAATTGTCTGCAAAGGCCGCGGCATAATCATCACACCCTGCATACCCGCATGCTCCGCAGTTGGCCCCCGGAAGGACCTCTCTTACTGCTGCTACCTTTTCATCTACAGGCACGTACATAAGCTTTGATGCTATCGTAAGGATGATGCCGGCGATCAAACCTACCGCCGCCACTATTATAGCGGGTAATAATATTGTTCCCATTTGTATCCTCCCTTCTAGCCGAATATTCCGTCAACCACACCCGAAAATCCCATAAATGACAGGGATAAAATAGATGCTGTTATAAGTGTAATAGGTATCCCCTGAAAGCATTCAGGTATTCCCTTGCAACTTTCAAGCTTTTCTCTGAGTCCTGCGAACAGTACCATTGCCAGAAGGAATCCTATTCCTGCGCCGACAGCACAAAACAATGCTTCGACATAGCTGTACCCTTCTGTAATATTCATGATGGTAACGCCAAGCACCGCACAATTGGTCGTAATCAGCGGGAGAAATACGCCGAGTGACTTATAAAGAGGAGGCACGTATTTCTTAAGAGTCATCTCAACAAGCTGAACCAATGAAGCTATTACCAAAATAAAGACTACTGTTTGCAAATATCCTATGTTGAATTTTTCCAGCACGAACATCTGTATTGGCCATGTCGTAGCTGTTGCCAGTACCATTACAAAAATTACGGCAATACCCATACCTACTGCTGAATCAAGCTTCTTGGAAACTCCAAGAAACGGGCATATTCCTAAAAACTGTGATAATACGAAGTTGTTTGTAAGAACAACCGACATCATTATGATTAAAATACCACTCATTATGCACCAGCCTCCTTTCCATCACAAGTCCCACCGCAGGTGTCCACCATTGCACAACCTTCGCAACCAATCTCTTTCTTCTTGATTGCTTTGCCCTTGCTAAAGTAATTTACTGCAGCCACGAGTATGGCAAATACGAAAAATCCGCCCGGTGCCAGCATAAATATCCCTGCCGGTGTAATCGCAGTATCCACATAAATAGGAATATCAAATGCCGTGCCTGAGCCTAGGAATTCTCTGATGAGACCCATGATGCCCAATGCCAGCGTGAAGCCTATTCCCATTCCCAGTCCATCGAGTGCCGAATCGATAATGCCATTCTTTGATGCGAACATCTCAGCTCTTCCCAAAATAATGCAGTTAACGACTATCAACGGAATAAACAATCCCAAAGCCGCATCAAGTGAAGGCAGATATGCTTTAAGAAGTAATTGTACTATGGTTACAAACCCTGCTATCACTACTATATAGCATGGTATTCTTACCTTTGGAGGTATTATATTCTTCAATATGGCAATTACTATATTTGAACAAACAAGTACTACCAATGTGGAAACACCCATTCCCAATCCGTTAATTGCACTTGTCGTAGTCGCCAGTGTAGGACACAAACCGAGCAAAAGAACCAATACGGGGTTTTCCTTTATAATGCCTTTAGTTAAAATTCCTAATTTATTCATTATTTAACACCTCCGCATTCCTTGAATTGTGCCAATGCTTCACCTATAGAACAGTATACGGCGTTGGATGTAATCGTTGCTCCGGTGATAGCGTCTATATTGGCATCGTCATTGATATGTCCGCCGCTTGCCGCTGCCACACCCATATACTGCTTCAGGTATTCAAGGGTCATAGCTTTAGTGCCAAGACCCGGAGTCTCTGCATGCTCTGTCACTTCTACCCCAGTAATCTTACCGTCAGCATCGATACCTACCATAACCTTGACTGCTCCGCCAAAGCCTTTGTATTCAGATGTTATTGCCATTCCAGCCTTATTGACTGCTATATAGCAATCATCAACCCCCGCAACCAGTTTACCATCGTATTGCGTAAAGCTGTCGCCCTCGGGTAAGACTTTCATCCTGGCCTCATCAGCAGCCTTCTGTTGATTTTTTTCTATTACAGGATTAGCTACACTGTATGTACCTGCCAAAGCCAATGTTACTACTAGGCAAATGCAGACCAGTACGAGAGCCGGGATGATGTTTTCTTTAAAATTATTACTTTTCACTTTCATCCCCTCCTTTTTCTTTCTTTGATGCCTTATACATCATGCCTTCGCAGACCCTGTCTATGTAAGGTGTCAATATGTTCATGAGCAGTATAGCAAATGATACACCTTCGGGATATGATGCGAAGAGCCTTATAAGCATGGTAAGCAGGCCGCAACCTATACCGAATATAATCTTTCCCATGGGAAGGGTAGGCGATGTTACGTAATCTGTTGCACAGAAAAACGCTCCCAACATAACTCCGCCAGCACATATATGGAATACGGCACCATCCCATCCACCCCAGATAAATCCGAGCACAAATACTGTTGCTAGAAAAGCAACAGGTATATGCGGAGATATGGTTCTCGTAATCATAAGAAATACTCCGCCGATCAGAAGTGCCAGTGCACTTACCTCACCGATACATCCCCCCACATTTCCGAGGAACAAATCCAGGTTCGAAGCGGCCACCGCTTCCACGCCGCCGTGAGAAAGTTCACCCAGCGGAGTTGCCGACGTTGTCGCATCGATAACGCTCGCCGCACCCTGCGCGCCTCTGGCGGTAGGCCATGTAGTCATCTCTGTTGCAAATGCAATAAACAAGAATATTCTGGCTGTTACGGCAGGGTTTGCCAAGTTTTGCCCTATCCCACCAAATAACTGCTTTACTACTACAATAGCCGCAAAGCATCCCACAATGGCAATCCAGTAAGGAAGCCCTGCAGGAAGATTGAAGGCAAGCAAAACCCCCGTGAGAACAGCACTCATATCTCCCACGGTCTGGTCTTTTTTCATTATTTTATTCATAAGATATTCGAATAACACGCATGCCGCAACGCATACTATAGTAAGCAATGCGGCCCTGTATCCAAACTGATAAATGCCAACTATAAATGCTGGTATTAGTGCTATCAGTACCGTGCTCATTATCTTAGCCGTACTGAGCGGTCCGACCATATGAGGCGCCGATGATACAGTTAAATTGCCATGATATCTATTATCCATCATTTACTCGTCGCCTCCTTTAAAAATCCTTTTGCCATTTTGTTTATAAAGCTCAAAGGTCTTCTCGCTGGGCATATAAATGAACAGCTTCCACATTCCATGCACTGCATTACCTTTAACGTATCGAGCTTCTCTGTATCCTTCTTATCATAAGCCGTTGCTATTGAAACAGGGAGCAGATTAAACGGACATGCCTTATGACAGCATCCGCATTTTATACAGCCAGTTTCCTCCGGAATAAATGCCTGAGGTCCGTCAAATACCAGTATGGCATTATTGTTCTTTACAATGGGGAATTCGTCGGAATAGACTGCCCTTCCCATCATCGGTCCACCCATGAGTATCTTCTTCGGCTCTGCCTTGTATCCTCCGCATGCTTCAATAACATCAGCAATCCTTGTGCCGATAGGTACTATTATATTTTTAGGCGTTACTACAGCATTTCCATCTACAGTAATTCTTTTTTTAATCAAAGGCATACCCGTCTTCAAGTATTGGCCTAAAAAAGCTATGGTCGTTATATTCGAAAGAGCTACGCCTACCTGTGCAGGAATAACTCCTGCGTCAAGTGTTTTGCCTGTAATTTCATATACAAGAACTCTTTCTGCACCCTGAGGATATCTCGCCCTTAATACCTCCACCTTAATGTCGTTTGAATGGCCGCTTTTCTCAATAACTGCTCTTAGTTGCTCTATGGCGTCAGGTTTGTTTTCTTCAACCCCTATAAACGCCTCCTTTATGCCCAGATACTTCATAATTGCCAACATTCCATCTAGAATATCTTGCGTATCTTCCAGCATCAGCCTGTGGTCCGAGGTTATAAACGGCTCACATTCCGCTCCATTCACTATAAGTGTATTAACCTCATCTAAATTGGTGGGATTGAGCTTGATATGCGTAGGAAATGATGCACCTCCCAAGCCAACGAGCCCACTTGCTCTTACCGCTGTTATAAAGTCTTCCATGTTTTTTATAACAGGCACCTTAATATTTCCCCAAACTTCTTGCTTTCCATCAGTTTCAATAATTACCGCCTGATCCATTCCACCCGTAACGGATCTAATAGCAGTTATCTCCTTAACCGTTCCTGATACGCCGGAATGAATAGGGGCACTTACAAACGCATCCGTATCTCCTATTGGCTGTCCAACCTTCACCTTGTCACCCTTAGCTACCAGTGGCTTACAAGGTGCGCCGATATGCTGAGACATGGAAATACAGACAGTTTCGGGAATAGTCATTACTTCGGTCTTAGAAGCAGATGTATGTTTCTCATGACTTACGTGAATGCTATTCAAGTGCTTGCCTTGTTGTCCCATTTGTCAAAACCATCCTTTCTCAATTTTTATACATACATTTTTATTATATCACAACAAAATGTGAAATTCTTCAAATTAATCACATTTTTTTGTTAAAATTATTTGCTGTAGCCTAAAGGTCAGTTATTATTTACACAACATTCTAAATACTGTTACAATATTATATAAGTGTATACAGGCCGGCGGACCATGTATGCTTATATGAGATCCATGACCAGTGGGGCTTTGAACCGAGTCCTTGGAGTAGCGAAGAATAAACCGGGTTACCTTAAAGGAGCGGCTTCTTAGAAAAATCCGGGCAGAGGAAATGAAAATGAAACCCGAAAAGAACAATTATAATCTGGAACTGTCACATGAAATGACTGAAAAGATAAACAGGCAAAAGATTCTTGAGGAAGATATTTATCAGGTTATAGAGCATGCCGAAAGGACAGGCAGGAGAACTCTAAACACGGAAAACAGGCATTAAAAGGCCTATACTGAAATAGGCGCTATTACGGTGTGGGGTGAGTATTCCATAGAAAAGAAAGGTGTGTATGTAATCCACAATGTCTATTTCCATAGGATGCGTATAGAACTGGAGGCGGTATTCAATGGCAGAAAAATCAACGAACAGTAAGTCTGTAGCCCAAGCCGGCACAAACAAGCTGATATGCGACAGATGTAAGGTAGAAATGGAAGAAATCGGAGTTCATTTCAAATATCTAAGCAGGAACTTCAGATACAAGGTTCCGCGCTGCCCTAAGTGTGGTCAGGTATCCATTCCAGAAGACCTTGTTAAGGGAAAAATGGCTAATGTTGAAGCAATAATTGAAGAGAAATAATTTGCACAACTTTGTTTCTCTTTTACAGCAACTTTGTCAGCCAAAACAGGCTACTATTCCTTGACACTAAAGTCAGTAAACTGTTAAAATATTTTTATAATGATATATTGTCAAAGTGTATGTTATAAGTCAAAGTTAGTTAAAGTTTTAGGTCAAAGTTAATAATTCATCGGAGGTTATTATGAATTTAAGGAAAATGACTTTAAAAATCAATGGTGCTGACCGAATGTTCATCTGTGATCCTGCCAAGGATACTCTGGCAGACGTTATAAGACGTATGGGTCTTACAGGAACTAAGGTAGGCTGCGGCACCGGTGTATGCGGTTCATGCTCTGTTATTCTTAACGGCAAAGTTATCCGCTCATGCACTAAAAAAATTAGCAAGGTTGAAGAGTACAGCGAACTTACTACAATTGAAGGTATCGGCGGTCCTAACTTTCTTCACCCAATCCAGGAAGCATTCATGCATGCCGGCGCTGTTCAGTGTGGATTCTGTATCCCTGGCTTCATAGTTTCCACATATGCATTCCTCAAAGAAAATCCAGATCCTACAAGGGAAGATTGCAGAGACTGGTTCACTAAGCACAGAAACATCTGCAGATGTACAGGATACAAGCAGATTATTAATGCTGTAATGAATGCAGCTAAAGTTATGAGAGGCGAATGTGATATCGACGATATCAGAATAAAACTTCCTGAGGACGGCGAATACTATGGCAAGAACTTAGTAAGACCTGCTGCCCTTGCAAAGGTTTGCGGTTTAGCAGACTACGGTGACGATGTTGAGCTTCACATGCCTGCAGAGACACTTAAGGCTGCTCTGGTAATGCCTAGAGTTGCATTCCACGCCAAGATAAAGAAGATAAACAAAGAAGAAGCAGAAAAGATGCCTGGCGTTTACAAGATTGTAACAGCTGCTGACGTTGCCGGCCCTAACAGGGTAGGTTTCTTCCAGTTCTCGCCTAGGTCAACTGCTGAAGGACAGAACCACCCAATCATAGTTGAGGACACTATCTTTAACTATGGAGATGTTGTTGCTATCGCAGTTGCTGATACTAAGGCTCACGCAAAAGCTGCCGCTGCAAAGGTTACCATCGACTGGGAACAGCTTCCTGAATACAAAACATATCTGGAAGCAGCTATGCCTGACGCTCAGAGAATCCACCCGGAACATCCTAATGTATGGTCAGAACAGCCTACAGTCAAGGGTGCAGGACACGATACTCCGACATTGATGGATAAAGCTCCACACGTTGTTGAAGGTTCGTTCTACTCATCAAGACAGCCTCATCTCAACATAGAAGGAGATACTGTGCAGGCTTACTTCGATGAAGACGATAACCTCTGCGTACACTGTAAGGCAATGCAGATATACGCAAACATCGGTGACATCGCTGAAGCAACAGGTCTTCCCGCAGAAAAAATTAGAGTTATCGAAAACCCTACAGGCGGTACTTTTGGCTGGGGTATTGCAGCAGCAACATATGCAATGGCCGGCATAACTTCCATGGCCTGTGAAAACATGCCTGTAGCACTGAGCATCTCATATGACGAGTTCATGGCAGTATCAGGCAAGAGAGCCCCTTCTTATTCAAACAGCAGACTGGCTTGCGACGAAGATGGCCAGATTATTGCTGCTGAATGGGATTGCGGTATCGATCACGGTTCATACAACGAACTGGGTGACGACCTTATGACAAGGCCTGCAAGATTCATGTACTTCCCGTACAATGTTCCTAACGTATTAGGTCTTTCACGGGTAGCATGCACAAACCATAACTATGGTACGGCATACAGAGGCTACGGCTCCGTTCAGGCTTACACATGTGCTGAAGCTATGATGGACATAATGGCTAAGGAAATCGGGATGGATCCATTTGATTTCAGATATAAGAACATCGCAAGACCTGGCGATACAAACGTTAACCAGTATCCATTCAGAGAATATCCTATGGAAAAGATGATGGACGTTCTCAAGCCTATGTATGAAGAAGTTAAGGCAAGATGCGAAAAGGAAAGCACTCCTGAAAAGAAGAGAGGCGTTGGCCTGGCATGGGGCGGCTACAATGTAACGGAAGGTATCTTCGACCAGTGTACAGTAGCAGTTGAACTCCTTAAGGATGGCAAGATTGCTAACTACAACACATGGCAGGACCAGGGTCAGGGCGGAGATGTAGGTTCCCTCATGGTAACACTGGAAGCCTTCAAGCCTATGGGACTCACTCCTGACGATGTTGTTCTCATTCAGAATGACTCCAAGTATTGTCCTGACTCCGGAGCAACGGCTTCATCGAGACAGCACTACATGAACGGTAAGGCTGTAAACGTTGCAGCTAAACAGCTCATGGATGCTATGAGAAAGACTGACGGTACATACAGAACTTACGATGAAATGATTGCTGAGAACATTCCTGTAAAGTATGAATACCAGTACAACAACCCTGAAGATATGACTCTTAAGTATCTTGACCCTAACACCGGCGTAGGTAACCCTACTCCTGCATACACCTACTGCATCAACATGGCAGAGGTTGAAGTTGACACCAAGACAGGCAAAGCAACATGCATTGGCTTCTGGTGCATAGATGACGTTGGCGTTATCGGCAACGAAGCTGCTGTTAACGGTCAGGCTTACGGCGGACTTTCACATTCAATCGGATTTGCTCTTACCGAAAACTATGATGACGTTAAGAAGCACAACAATCCGCTTGGTGCCGGAGTTCCTACTATGAAAGACATTCCTATTGAGTTCAACCTCTATCATATGTGTACTCCAAGAAACACAAACCCTTACGGTTCTTCCGGAGCTTCGGAAGCATTCCAGTCCGGCGGACACATGGCTGTTATCAATGCAATTGACAACGCTTGCGACGTAAGAATTTATGAGCTTCCTGCATATCCTGAGAAGATAAAGGCCGGATTAGAAGCTCTGGAAAAGGGCGAACCTACTCCTAATAAGCCTAAGAAGTACTTCCTTGGCTCAGACTTCTACGAAGAAATGGAATACATCAAGAACAATCCTGTTGAAGACTTGTTCCTTGATATGTTCCCTGAAGACAAGAAGGAAACTTGGAAGCCGATATTGGATGCACCTATCGACCCTAAGGAATTCAGTAAGGCATAACCAATAATAAACGCTTATATAAAGCGAATTCAATCGGCCTGAAGTTCATCTTTAGGCCGATTCTATTAAATATTAAGGAGACAATCATGTCCGATTATCTTGAAAAATTTGATAACTGTTTACAGGGAGCTGACCCTTACTGCGTAGGCCAGTGTCCCTTCAAAATGGAAATACTGAACTTTTTGGAAAAGGCTGGCAGAGGTTCTGCAAAAGCTGCTTTTAAAATCTACAGGAACGCAGTAGGCTTTCCAAAAATCGTCAGTCAAATCTGCCCCCAGCCCTGCAAAACCGTTTGCCCCAAAAATGACCACGGCGGAGCAATAGAAATGCTGGAGCTGGAAAAGGCTTCTATTTTTTTAACAAAAGACACTTCCCCTACGGACTACAACATTCCCCCTAAAAAAGAACATGTTGCTATAATTGGGGCCGGAGCAGCCGGAGTAGGCGCTCTCCTCAGGTTATCCACAAAAAAATATCACGTTGAAGTCTTTGAGAAAACAGGTCTTCTAGGCGGATATCTACGTCAAGTCGTGAACCCCGACGTAGTTGATGCCGATTTGAACGAACAACTCAAGTTCCAGGACTACGATCTTCACTTAAATACGGAAATTACATCTATAGATGATTTAAAAGATAAAAACTTTGACGCTGTCCTTGTAACCACAGGAGATGCGGGCAACGATTTTGGCCTCCTCAATGCAGTAAGCCATGAAGGAGACAAATACTCCACGGAGCACGATGGCTGCGGATGGTTCGCCTCAGGAGGGCTGATAGGCTACGAGCTTATTGATGCTGTTGCCGCAGGACTTGCTATGGGAACGGTAATTGACAATTACCTTAAGACGAAGCACCAGTACTACCCGCGTCTCAAAAAAGGAACCAGACTTTGCGAGGGCATGGTAACCATTGCAGACGACACCCCTGCCGTACTGGCCGAAGGGAATATTTACAACATCGAGGAATTTGCCGCAGAGGCAAGCAGGTGCGTCAAGTGCGAATGTAATTTCTGCAGACAGCACTGTGACATCCTGGACTATACCAATAAATGGCCACGAAGGGTTCGTGACGAGGTCATAGCCACCACCCTTGAAGGCAAAACCGAGCTTAAGGCAACACCGGCCAGAAGGCTCATGTCCCTATGCAACCACTGCGGTATTTGTGAGGATGTCTGCCCTGAAGACATTGATATGGACCAGCTCTTCATGGTAGGAAGACAGAAAATGCACAGGCAGGGCAAAATGCCTTGGCCTTTTCACGACTTCTTCCTTCGTGACATGGAGCAAGCAAACGGTGAGGCCTCTCTCATTAAGAAACCTTTTGACAAAGATACGGGCAAGGAATTTGAAAAAAGCCGCTATGCACTTTTCCCCGGCTGTCAGCTGGGAGCATCCGAACCTGAGCTTATAGTGAAAATATACGACTCTCTCCTGTTCCAGCATCCTGATACAGCTATGTTCCTTCAATGCTGCGGCATCAGTGCCCATTGGGCAGGAG
>JAAZCE010000075.1 GCA_012513435.1 Clostridiales bacterium | reverse complement strand
AACTTATTCCATCAAATTATTCTTTAGGATTTGTATCCTTATTATCTTCTGTAATCTGACTGGGATTACTATATAATCTTTTTACTACCTCTGCGACCACATTACTTACTATTCCATTACCTAGTGTTTTATATCTTTGAGTGTCTGATAATCCATCTGTCCAGTTGTCTGGGTATCCCATAAGTCTTTCACATTCTAGCGGAGTTAGTCGTCTAATACGAGTATCTTTGTGAAGTAATTGAGCAGTTTTTCCAGTTGTAGTTCCACAAGATGTTCCTAAAGTTCCACTTTCTATTTCTGACTGTTTACCATTGTATGGATTTCTTATAAATGGTTGTCTGTTTCCGCCTTGCATAGTATTTAATGTTGGGCTTAGTCCATCTGTTCCATAAACTCTATCGTTTGAATGAGATGGATTATTTAATTGGCTTATGAATTGTTGCCCCCCTGCTGTGCTTCCTGTTCTTGTTGATCCAGTTGCAGAGGTGCAAACTTGTCTGGACTTAATATCCTCTTTGTCATTTTGTCCGATAGGAAATACTTTTCGTTCGGGGATTCCTCCAAGATGTCCGACAATGAACACTCTTTCCCTATTCTGTGGGACTCCGAAATTCTTTGCGTTAAGCACTTGCCATTCCACACAATACCCCAATTCAGTAAGCGTATTGATGATGGTTTTGAAAGTTCTTCCGTTGTCGTGAGAAAGCAACCCTTTGACGTTTTCCAGTATGAAGTTTCTTGGTTGTTTTTCTTTGAGAATCCTTGCACAGTCAAAGAAGAGAGTTCCTCTGGTGTCGTCAAATCCCCCTCTTTTTCCAGCAATAGAAAATGCTTGGCAAGGAAATCCTCCAACGAAGAGGTCAAAGTCTGGTAATTCTTTTTCGTTGATTTTTGTGATGTCTCCATAGTTTTTATGTTCTGGGAACTTAGATTGATAAATTTGGATTGCATATTTGTTGATTTCGGAGTAACCAATACAAGTGGGGGGTTCGCTCCTCCGTAATGTTCGTGACTCTCCGTTAGAGCTGGGCTGTAATTGTTGTAAACCCTTATCTCGTTCGCCCGATGTTTCTTTATACAAATTGTCATATGCTTTGTTGATACCGAGTTCAAATCCTCCGATACCTGTGAATGTTGATAAATATTTCATATTATTTTCTTCTCCATTACCTCTGTATCTTTCATAATTTTATTTCTTATTATCTTCTGTTAATTCTAATAATTTATCTTGTGCAAAATTCACTACTTCATTTATATCTTCTTCACTTGCCCCATTTAATTTCATATTTGCGACAAAGCCTAAGTGAAAGAAAGCCCATAGTTTCTTATCTATTTTTTTAGTATTATTTGCTTCCATTTCCATTTGTGAAACTCTCAAAGTTTCTTCTGCTAATATGTCTCCAATTTCTTTATTTTTCATATTATTCTTTAGGATTTGTATCCTGTGTTAATCTTTTATTTATAATGTCTATGTATTCAGTTGAGATTTCTATACCAATGTAATTACGATTATTTTTCTTTGCCATTTTTAGTGTTGTTCCACTTCCTGCCATTGGGTCTAGGATTATATCTCCTTCATTACTCCAAGAGAGAATATGGTCTTCTGCAAGTTTTTCAGGGAAGACTGCTGGGTGTTCTCCTTTTTGTGGTGGTATATACCAATGGTTATTTCTTTTACTAAATTCTAATGGTGCTTTTCTAGTTTCTATTTTTATTGTTCCATCTTTTTTTCTTCTCCCATGATAAACGCCAGAACCTTTACCAAAACTACCATTCTCTAAATCTCTAATTAGATTTATTGATTTTGGTTTACCTTTACTAAATACAAACATATACTCAAAGTTCTGTGTATAGCACAAATTAGAACCAACTGCCCCTCCCCCAAGTTTTGTCCATATCATAGTATCGTGCAGATTAAATCCAATATCCTTGAAGTAAAGAGCTTGTTTAAAAGATGTTCCTGTTTCACTTCCTTTAATTGTGGCATCTCCTACTACCCAAACTACTACACCACCATCTTTTACTATTCTGAATAACTCTTTAGCAATTCCTTCAAAGTTAAAAGTATATCCTTTGTAATCTCGGAGATTATCGTATGGAGGTGAAGTTAAGACCATATCAATACTCTTATCAGGTATATCTTTCATCGCCACAAGACAGTCATCACATATTACTTTGTTTATAAATTGTTCCATATTATTTAATTAAGCCTAATTACTTTTTTAATTCTTCTGGTGATTTTGGAGAAACAATACCGTTTGTTAGTTTTTCTGATTCTTCGTCTAGTATTTCATAAACTCTTTCTATTACAATATCAATATCTTTTT
>JAAZCE010000064.1 GCA_012513435.1 Clostridiales bacterium | reverse complement strand
TTTAACAAAAAACTTAATAATTCAAAAATTAATACAAAAAAAGGTTTGATACTAATTATTTTAAATATTATATTATATTTTGCTACACTTTTAATACTACTACTAAATAGAAATAGTATATATTCTCCATATAACCTATATTTTAAAGTGCATGAACCTAATCTTACAGTTGATAGAATAGGATTAGCAACTGCAATAAAATTAGATATTAAAAGATATATATTTGGATTTGAATCTAATGTAATAGTTAATAAAGAAAAAACAAATAAAGATAAGAAAGATAAAGAAGATATAAAATATAATATCTCAAATATAGACTTTACTTCTTTAGCAAGTAAAGAAAGTAATTCTACTATAAATTCTATGCATGAATATTTTAATAATGTAACTCCTACAAAGCAGAATAAATATACAGGTTTATTTAAAGGTAAAAATTTAATATTTATATTGGCTGAAGGCTTTAATTCTCTTGCTGTTGATAAAGATCTTACCCCAACAATGTATAAATTAACTCATGAAGGATTTATATTTGATAATTTTTACAGTCCTGTATTCTTAAGTACAACAGGAGGAGAATTTCAATCAATGACAGGTTTAATTCCAAATCAAACTATACTAAATTCATGGAAAGTAGGTAAAGTATCCTTTCCTTATGCAATAGGAAATACTCTGTCTAAAGAAGGATATCTATCTAAAGCATTTCATAATTGGTCTTATAAATATTATTCAAGAAACGTAACAATGACTACTTTAGGATTTAAAGATTTCTTTGCCTGCGGAAATGGATTGCAGAAATTAATGAACTGTAATATCTGGCCTCCAAGTGATATAGAAATGTTTAATGTAACTCCACAATATTATATAAATAGTGAAATACCATTTGTTATAGATTATATAACAGTAAGTGGTCATGCAAGGTATAGTTTCTCTGGAAATAACATGGCAACTAAGAATAAATCTTTAGTTCAGAATTTACCATACAGCGAAAGTATAAAGGCTTATTTAGCAACTCAAATAGAACTGGATAAGGGATTAAAAGTTCTTCTTGACACATTGGAAGAATCAAATAAATTAAAAGACACAGTAATAGTAATGGTAGGAGATCATTATCCATATTCTTTAACTGTAGATGAAATAAATGAGAAATCTGAATTTACTAGAGATGGCTTATTTGAAGTTAATAGAAGTAATTTAATATTATGGAATAGTGAACTAAAAGAAGTAAAAATAGATAAAGTAGGAGGATCTATAGATATATTACCAACATTATTAAATTTATTTGGTATAGAATATGATTCAAGGCTTATAATTGGTAAAGATTTGTTATCTGATACAGATGGATTAGTGATGTTTAGCAATAGAAGTTGGGTATCTGATTATGGAAGATATAATGCTTCTACTAAAGAATTTACTACCTCTACTAAAAAGAAATTATCTATAGATTATGTAGATACAATTAATAATAAAGTTTATAATAACTTTTCTATGAGTGAATTAATAGTTCAAAAAAATTATTATAATTTAATTTTTAATAAATAATATAATAAAGCAAAATATTTTGCTTTATTTTATGTATGCAACCAATAGTTAACAAAAAACAACCAAAAGTTGGTGGAGTGCAACTGAAAAATAGAATATAATTTTAATTAAGAGGTGATATTATGGATTTTGGAAGTAAGCTTCAAAGTCTAAGAAAAATATCTAATTTATCTCAAGAAGAACTTGCTGATAAATTAGGAGTTTCAAGACAAGCTGTATCTAAATGGGAATCTAATACAGCATATCCAGAAATGGATAAATTAGTTGTTATGTCTAAATTATTTAAATGTAGTATGGATGATTTGGTTAATGATGAAACAACAAGTCAAAGTATAATAGAAAGAAAAAATAGTAAAGTTCAAAATTATTTTGATAGTTTTTTAGAATTTATAACTAAAACTATAAATATGTTTACTAGTATGAAATTTAATAATGTACTAAAATGTGTAATAGAAATGGGCATAGTATCTATTATTATGTAT
>JAAZCE010000063.1 GCA_012513435.1 Clostridiales bacterium | reverse complement strand
GACTAGCATTAGGACTTTTTGAAGATGCTAAAGAAGAAGAAGTAAACTTAAACTCTATAAGTTATATGAGTACTGTTGGAGAAGAAAAGATTGCTAATTCTCAATATATAAAAGAATATTTTACACTAAAAGGGGAACAGTCTAGTCCATATATCTTTGCTTCTAATACTATTAATGCCCCTAATGAAACTAAAGGTGGAATATTATCAGTTTTTAGACAAAAGATTAGAATATTTGCTGCTCAAAAGAATTTAAGTGAAATGTTAAGTCATAGTGACTTTGATATGAGAGATATTGGTAAAGAAAAGACAGCAGTATTTATGACAATTCAGGATGAAAAAACAACATACCATGCTTTAGCAACAATATTTATTAAACAATGTTATGAAACTTTAATATCAGAAGCCCAGTTGAATGGTGGTAAATTAAAGATAAGAACAAACTTTATTTTAGATGAGTTTCCTAATATGCCTCCATTAAAAGATGTAACTACAATGGTTACAGCGGCTAGAAGTAGAAAAATTAGATTTAATTTTATAATTCAAAATTTTGCTCAGTTAAAAGATGTTTATGGAGCAGAAGATGCTGAAACTATTAAAGGTAACTGTGGCAATATGATTTATTTAATTACTACTGAACTTGCAGCTTTAGAGGAAATAAGTAAATTATGCGGTGAAGTAAAATCTAAAGACAAGGATAAGACTGCATCAACTCCTCTTGTTACAATATCTGATTTACAGAAACTTAAACAGTTTGAAGTTATAATTAAAAGATGGAGACTAAATCCATATAAAACAAAATTTACTCCTTCATTTAAAATGGACTGGGGTAAACATTATGATGAAGCGGAGTATCCTGTAAGAGAAAAAAGAGAAGTTGCTTTATTTGACTTAAAAGAATTTGTTAAGGAAGCTAAAAAAGCTAAATTATTTGGAGATATGGAAGAAGGTTCTTCTAAAGGTAATCTTCCATTTGTGCAAAATGACTTTGGATTTCCAAAACCTGAAAGAGATTATGCTCCACCTTTTGGTGGCGGTATGTTTAATCCAAATATGGATATGGATGAATTTGTAAAAAATATTGATAAAAAGATAGCAGAGTTGGAAGAAGAAGAAAAAAGAGAAAAAGAGAAGCAAAAACTAGAAGGCACAAATAATATAAATGAAGAGACAAAATTATCTGAAGTTCCAAAAGAGGAAAAACCTTCATATAATATTTATAATGAACCTTCTATTCCTTCAAAAATGGATGACAAACATGAAGAAGAGAAAAAAACAGAACAAATAGAGAAACCAAAAATAAATATTGATGCAGATAGTATCATTGTAGATGAGAATAATGTTACTGATGATCAATTCTTTGATGATTTCTTTGGAGATGACTAGTTTAAAGCCATCTCCTTTTTTATTAAATATCCATATAATAAAATGGTGAATTAAATGAAAGTAATAGATTATAAAAATTATCATCCAAACATGGGTACTTTAATTGATATTGAAAATTTTGTTAATTATAGTAATTCTCATTTAAAAGAAGCAATAAATATTCCTTATGAAAAACTTTTATATAATCATTCAGAATATTTAGATAAAAATAAAAAATATTTTATTGTTTGCAAAAAAGGAATAACAAGTAAGAAAGCAACTAGAATATTGGAATTTTATGGATATGATGTCACTCAAGTTATAAAATAATGTAAAAAAATTAAAAAATGAGGTATACTAATAATATCTAGGTGGTGTTAAGAGTATGCCTTTTTTTGATAGACTTTACGAATTAATTATGACTCTGATAAATTATATGGGAATTTATGGTCCTTTACTGGGATGTGTTTTAATATGTGTAGAATCTATAATACCAGTATTGCCCTTATCTGTGTTTATAACTATAAATTTTATTAGTTTTGGTAGTTTATGGGGATTTTTAATATCTTGGTTATTTACTATTTTAGGATGTTCTTTATCTTTTTTCTTATTTAGACATTATTTAAGGGACTGGTTTGTTAAAAAAACCAAAGATACTAATAAAGTAAGAAAATTAATTAGAATAGTAGAAAAAGCCAAGTTTCAAAATATAGTTTTATTTTTAGCAATACCTTTTACTCCAGCATTTTTAGTTAATATAGCTGCTTCTTTATCAAATATTTCATACAAAAAGTTTTTTTATGTTATACTTATATCGAAGGTATTCTTAGTATACTTCTGGGGATATGTAGGAACTACTCTTTTAGAAAGTTTTATTCATCCAGAAGCATTAGTTAAAGTAATACTTATTAGTATTATAGCCTATGTACTAAGTTTACTAATTAATAAAAAATTGAAATTAGATTAGAGGTATTAATGTGGAGTATATAATGTTAGGT
>JAAZCE010000055.1 GCA_012513435.1 Clostridiales bacterium | reverse complement strand
TCCTCGGACTCAGCGCCATCGGAGACCGCGCCGGAGAAATCATGCTCGCGGCCACCTACGCCATCACAGCCGGGATGACTACCCGCCAGATCGCCGACACCTGGGCTCCCTATTTGACCACTTCCGAAGCCCTGCGCCTGGTCGCAGGCACCTTCCACACCGAACTACCCACCTCCTGCTGCGCCTGAACACCGCCTCCACGTGGGGGCTTGGTCGGTCGCGTTCGAGGTTTCCTGCCGTCTCGGTTTCGAGTCGAGGAGGATGATGCCATGTCGAAGGACGTCAATCCCGTTACTGAACCACCCCGACAAAGCGAACAAGGTGCCCTGGCGCGAACTGTTCTGGTCGTCTCCGTCATGCTGCTGGCCGCGGCGGACCTCGGAGCTAAGGCTTGGGCGGGCGGAGCACTGGCCGACGACCACACGGTGGATCTGGGACCAATGCAGCTGCGCCTGGGTTTCAACTCCGGGGTGGCGTTCAGCCTCGGCGCTGGCCTTCCCGCCGGCGTCGTTCTCGGCATCACTGGACTCATCATCGGTGCGCTGGCGCTCTTCACCTGGCGGGCCACCGGCACAGCAACGCGCACAGTACGACTGGCGTTGGCCCTGGTCTTGGGCGGAGCTGTGGCCAACTTCATCGATCGCGCCCCCGACGGGGTGGTGACTGACTACCTGCACACCGGATGGTTCCCTACTTTCAACCTCGCCGATGTCTTCATCACCGGTGGCGCTGTGGTGCTGATCGTGGCCACCCTTACCGGCCGCGACAGGATCGAGGTGTGGGAGACGCCAGAAGTTGCGGCCCGGCAAGTCAGGGGACCTCATGACAACTGAGGTGGCCGCGGCAGCATCGGCCTTGTGGTTCGGCCTCGTGGCCGCGTTCGGGGTGCGCTCCTAGCGCCTCCATCAGAGCACCGCTTTCGCCGACCTGCGCGACCTGCGCGGCCTGCCCGGATCAGTCGAGTGGTTGAGGTGGGAGCTGGTGACGTCAGGTCTTGCGTGCCGACCGCGAGACGAGTCCGAGTTACACCGAGATTCTGCGACAGATGCTCACAGTGGCTGACCCACGCTCAGGGCGGCAGCGCTATCCCCGCTGCATTTCCGCCGATCCCGAGCCCGCTTGGTCGGCAGCCAGTCGATGCAGTTGCGCTCGCCTCTAGTTCGGCCGTACCTGACTGCTCAGGTGCCGACGTGGCCGCACCCGGCCGGTGCGGTGGCCGGCTCTGTCGTTTCTACAACCCACCCACCGCCGGTGGGTCGGACCAAAGCGCGGCATTATAGAGTCCTGGCTAGCCGTTGCAGCCCGAAACGCGCCGTAAATAATCCACGCCGGTGCGACGCTCCGTTTGGACAACAGGGGCGGTCGCGGTTCAGGTGCGTGGAGTTACATGGATGTGAGTGAGCTATGCGTAGGACTCCCTTCGTCGCGGTGATCGCCGCGGTCGCCCTGGGCCTGGCCGGGTGCACCTCGGAGATCACCGAGACCGGGACGGAGACGACCGCAGCCTCGACCGTCGGCGCGGCGCCCCTTGTGGTGGAGGATGCGTGGGTCAAGGCCACTGATGTCAATGGGGGCACTGAACACGGCGAGGCCGCCACTGGTGACCCCGGTTCTGCTGACCCGAATGCGCACGGTGACGGTGGCGCGATGGCACCGGTGTTTGGGATCGGGCGGAATCAATCCGATGAGGATGTCCGCTTGGTCGAGGTGGCCTCCGTGGTCTCCGGTGAGGCCGAGTTGCATGAGACCGTCTCGGGGGCGGCGGGTGGCTCGATGATGCAGGAGCGAGAGGGCGGCTTTGTCATCCCGGCAGGTGGAGAGCTTGTGTTCGAGCCTGGCGGGAACCACATCATGCTGATGGGCGTGCAGGACTCGATCCGCACGGGTCAGGAAGTCTCCGGGACCCTCACGTTGGAGAACGGCGATACGAGCGAGATCGTCGCCTCCGCGCGGTCGTTCGAGGGGGGCAATGAGCAGTACCAGGGCGGAGAGTGACCGGCAATGGGTGACAGTAACGGCCGCTCGGCGTTGAATCGCAGATCCTTCCTGGTCGGCGGTGCGGCTCTCACCGGTGGTGCCGCTGTCGCCGGAGGAGCTGCGGGGTGGGGAGTTGGTGGGCGCACCGCGACCGCGCGGACCCCTGATCGCGACGCGATAGCCAACTCCCGGGCCGTCGGCGCGGCCACCGAGCCTTTCCATGGTGACCGTCAGTCCGGCATCACCACGGCGCCGCAGGCGCATGCGGCGTATATGGCATTCGATCTGCGAGACGGCCTTCGCCGCACCGACCTCATCGGCGTACTGCGAGCTTGGACGCAGGACGCGGCCCGGCTCACGCAGGGGCGCGGCGGTCTGGCCGACCTGCAACACGAGTTGGCTGAAGGACCGTCACGGTTAACGGTGACCATCGGCTTCGGCCCGGAACTGCTCGGCAAGATCGGTCTTGGAGACCGCACCCCGGAGTGGTTGCAGCCGCTACCGGACTTCCCGCAGATCGACCGGCTCGAGGACCGGTGGTCCGGCGGCGATCTGCTGTTGCAGATCTGTGCCGACGACCCGCTCACCGTCGCGCACTCGGCCCGGATCCTGTCCTCGGGTGTTCGCGACGCGGTCATCCAGCGGTGGGCGCAGCGAGGGTTCCGTCGTGCCGTAGGCACCGACCCGTCCGGGCAGACACAACGCAACCTCTTCGGGCAGATTGACGGCACCGCCAATCCCGCGCCGGCCGATGCCGACTACGACCAGTTGTTGTACTCCGATGGCGCCGACCGGCGATGGATGCGGGGCGGCACCTCTCTGGTGCTGCGTCGGATCCGGATGACGATGGACACCTGGGAGGAGATCGAACGGAGCAGCCGTGAGCTCACGATCGGACGGACACTCGCCACGGGCGCGCCGCTGACCGGCACCACAGAACACGACCCCGCGGACTTCGAGGCGATCGACCGCACCGGGTTGCCCGTCATCCCCACCGAATCACACATCGCCCGGGCCCGGCCACGGGTCCGGGCCGAGACGATTCTGCGACGACCGTACAAC